>JAYWBP010000190.1:0-2857 GCA_043781375.1 Novosphingobium sp. | reverse complement strand
TGTAGGGCAGATTGTAATTGAATCCGGTGCGAATTGCGCTTTGCCGCGCGCGGCCAGCGATTGAATCTTGCCCGAGGCTGACAAAATCATAGCGCAGGAACAGGTCGAGTTCGCCCGCCTCGCGTGTATCGAACAGCGAGACTTGACCCATCGCATAGCCACCAAACACGCCGCTCCGGCTGCCCGAGAAACGCGAGCGGATCACCTCACCCTCAATCGTCGCAGGACGGCCAGCGAGCCGGAAAGTATATGCCGCATCGGCCTCGAACGTCAGCTTGCCGCCGGTTGCCGGAATGCTCCCCAGCGGTGCTGCTGAGATCGCCGTTCCCAGCGTGAAGCTGCGATTGGTAATGCCGCTTGTATAATCGCTGGCAAAGCCCAGCGTCAGCTTGCGGCCATTTTCGCTGTCATTGATGGGGGTAAGCAGCAGCTTGCCCGCTACCGACCGACCCATGCTGCTCCGCACATCGGCGGCATTGAGCGAACCCCGATTGTCGCCCACCGAAAACTGGACGGTCGCAACAGGCGACAGCGCTTTTTGCACCTGAAATCCAATTTGCGCGCCGAAAGCGTTGACCGAGCCATGCTCTTCCAGAACCAGCGAACGGTTGATCGTCGGCAGATTGCCCGAGGACAGGTTATCGTCGCGCGACAGGATATGGGTGTTATGCCCGAACAGCAGCCGGAACTTGCCCGGATCATCGGCGTCCTGGAGCGAGACGAACAGGTTTTCAAAGTTGCGGCGGAACGGGCCACTTCGGAGGAAATCGCTGTTGGTCAGATCGACCTCATAGACCACCGCAGCGCGCAAATGCGGCGACAGGCGCGGCAGATCAAACTCGGCCCCTTGGCGCACCCGCCGCCAGCCATCCTTGCCGTCGGGATCAATCAACCGCTCGGCAAAGCCCCAAGCAGTAATGCGGAAGTCGTCCGACTGCACCACAACGCCCGCGTCTGGATTGAACGATAGAACCGGAGGGGCATCGGTTGATGGAGCCGATTGCGCCAAGGCGGGCGTTGCCGTGACCGCCAGCAATGCGCCAGCCGCAGTTGAAATCGAAGCCCTCACCAGAAATACCGCCGCCATCCGCGCACTTTGCCCGCAGAGCCGGTGCGACGCGCGCGCAGCATTTTCAGATAGAGGATGATTCCGGTAATGCTCATAGCGATCAGCGCCAGACCCCAAGCCAGCCCGAGGAACTTGCCGCCATCGCCTAATATCTCGCCGGTATGCAGACGCACCACCCAATCCTCACCGTCGGGTTCGGACTTGATGATTGAGGCCGTCGCAGCGTTGACCGTAACCTTGACCGGCTCCGCTCCGTCGAGATGAAACACATACGCCGGAACCGGAGCCTTTATGATCCAATCGATCGAAGCGACGGGGCGGTTGCCATAGCGCGCGAGTATGACCGTGCGCGCTTTGTCGAGTGTTGCAGCGGTTGTCGGCAGTGGGGCTGACAGGGATGCAGGCGATACGATTTCGGCCATCGCTTCCTTCGCGGCTTCATCCTCGCCGAAGATCGCTTCGATTTGCAGCCATATGCCCGTCGCGGCGACAGAGAGGAAAAAGACGATGCCGATAACGCTCAGCCAGCGGTGAATTTTGCGATTGGTCATCGGCGGCAAGCGTCCTAATGTAATAGCTGTTACTTTTTAGGCTTCCTCATACGCGATGCAACAGCTATTACAATTGTCCCTGAAATGACCAAGCTGAGATGGCTCCTCTTGCTGACTCAGATACCGGCCTCGGCGTCGAGCGCGCGGGTGGCACTTTGGCGGCGATTGCGCGCGGTAGGCGCAACCAGCGTTGAACATGGGGCGTGGATGTTGCCAGCGACCGAAGCGCATCAAACTCTTTTGAACGAATTAGCCAAAACCGTGGAGGCGCAAGGCGGCAGCGCCAGTCTGTTCAAGGCAACCGCTGTGGCTGATGATAAGGAAATGACCGCGCGGTTCGTCAGCGACCGGCAACGCGAATATCAGGAATTTGCAACTCGCGCCCACGGCTTGCTCGACGAAGTGGCGAAGGAGGTCGCCGCCGAGAAGTTCACCTTTGCCGAGCTGGAGGAGGTGGAGGACGATCTGAGAAAGCTCGAAGTCTGGCTTGGCAAGATCAGTGCGCGTGATTTTTTTGCTGGTACAGCGCGCACAACCGCGCAGGAAGAACTTGCAGCCTGCACCCGGGCAGTCGAGGGCTTTGCGGCCAATGTCTATGCCGCTGACGGGATAATGAACCAGAAGTGACGTCGAAGATCAGCCCGTCGTTTCGTTTTGCATTATGGCTTTTGATTTCCTGGGCAGTGTGCCTTTGCGGTACTTCGCCCAAGATGATGCCAGACGAACACGGCGCGTAGGGTCTGCCCGCGGGCCCAAAGTCTAGATGGTTTTGCAATCGGTCACAGTACCGTGAGTGTATGTCCGATCAGGCGCGCAAGCTCTTTGCGCAGTGCAGACAAGTCCGCGATCTTTCGGACGATCTCGGCAAAGTGGACACGGGCGATACGGTCAACCGCCTCGCAAGTCTGATTGGCGTAGTCGGCAAGTGTGAGCAGCTCGCGGACCGCATCGAGCGGAAAGTCCAACCGGAAGCATCATGGGTATAAGCTAAAGGCAGACCAAATGTCAGCTGCGCGTCCTTCACCGGGCCGTAATTTATCTCCGCCCCGAACGAGCCCTGGAAGTCCTGTCCGCTGCCTTCGGCCTCGAACAACGGTGCATAGATCTCCCAGTGCCCGGTTTCGGACGGCTCAGGGTCGTCGGTAAGGAATGGCGGGCCGGCACGGGCAGCTGTCGCCAGCAAGGCAACAGCAAGGCCAAAGGCGCATGCGGCCTGTCGATGGTGCCTGATCAGCTC
>JAYWBP010000189.1:0-8744 GCA_043781375.1 Novosphingobium sp. | reverse complement strand
GAGTCTCCGCTACCTGCCGATATGGCAGGGCTGTTGGTCGATTTGAGGAACAATAGCTGATCGATTGTGTTATAAATATTTCCCATGTGGCTGCCACCGAGGGATGCCTCTAAAGGGTCCCTTAAGAGTACGCCGACGATGAAAGGGCGAATCAAGATCATGTCCGAAGCCGAAAAGAACCTGCCCGCGCGCACCACCCCCGTACGTAGTGCCAGCGCGATGCCCAGCTTGGGCCCAGAGCAGAGCCTCAACCGCTACCTGGCTGAAATCAAGAAATTTCCGGTACTGAGCCCGGAAACCGAATACATGCTGGCCAAGCGCTTTCAGGAGCATCAGGATCCGGATGCGGCCGCACAGCTGGTCACCAGCCACCTGCGGCTCGTCGCCAAGATCGCGATGGGCTATCGCGGCTATGGCCTGCCGGTCAGCGAGCTGATCTCCGAAGGCAACATCGGCCTGATGCAGGGCGTCAAGAAGTTCGAACCCGATCGCGGCTTCCGCCTTGCCACATATGCTATGTGGTGGATCAAGGCCTCGATTCAAGAGTTCATCCTGCGCAGCTGGTCGCTGGTCAAGATGGGCACCACCGCTGCGCAGAAAAAGCTGTTCTTCAACCTGAGGCGGATGAAGAAGAACCTCGACGCCTACGAGGATTCTGACCTCCATCCCAATGACGTTAAAACGATTGCGACTACGCTGGGCGTGTCCGAGACTGAAGTCGTCAACATGAACCGGCGGATGATGATGGGCGGCGATGCCTCGCTCAACATCTCGATGCGCGATGATGGCGAAGGCCAGTGGCAGGATTGGCTGGCGGACGATCGCCCCCTCCAGGACGAGACTGTCGCCGACGCCGAGGAAGCCGGAATGCGCCACGCCATGCTCGGCGAGGCCATGGAAGGCCTCAACGAGCGCGAGCGCCACATTCTGGTCGATCGCCGCCTGAGCGACGATCCCAAGACGCTGGAAGAACTCAGCCAGGTCTACCACGTCAGCCGCGAACGCGTCCGCCAGATCGAGGTGCGCGCGTTTGAGAAAGTGCAGAAGGCGATGCAGCGGATCGCCGGGGAAAAGCGGCTGCTGCCGGCGGGTTAAGTTAGCGAGTACTCATCTGACTGCGCTGATCCGTCCCCCTTGATGGGGGACGGATACGCAGAATTGTCAGGGTTTTGCCTAGCTGGAGTTGGCAGGGGGAGTCTGCGGCTGGGGGTTGCCCAATGAGGCAAGCACGCTCCATGAAACTGCGCCTAGCTTCGCTCACGCTCAGCAAAGCCGCGTATCCTTGCCCTATCAATGGGGAAAGATTTCTCCCTCGATCCTGCCGCGTCCCCTGATCGCGGTTCAGGCACGATCCGGTCAACCCGGCCACAGCGCACAGCTTTTTCCAGTCGGCGACAGGGCCGGATCGAGATCTTCTGCCCAATTGCGCCAGGAAGTCGAAATAGCTCGTCTTTCAGCCGGGCCAGATTACCCGATCCGGTGGGCAAAACCGATCATGAAGCTGCGCTTGGGCGCGGCGTGCGTGACCCCGACATCTGCCTCGAAATCAAGTTGGAAGTTGCGCCCGACCTGCCACGCGAGCGAGCCCGCCAGCCGCGCGTCGGTGGCGTGTCCGTCGGGATCGTCGTCGCGGAATGCGGCCACTTCGCCGGTCAGAGATAGTTTCTTGCCCAGATCGTGAGACAGCCCGGCGACCCCGCCATAGGCCAGGTGCCGACCCTGACCGCTGGCGTTGACTGCGACGTCGACTTCCGGGGTAAGCGCAAGCTGGAAGCCATGCAGTAAACCCAGGTTGAACGGTACCAGCACACCCGCGCCCCAGTCACCCGCTCCGCCCGGAGGCTTGCCCAGCGGCAAGGTCAGGAAGACCTCCACCGCGGCCGGGCCATTGTTGCCGGCAAGACCCCGGCGCAGCGCAAGATAGCCGTCACCAACTCCGCTCTGGACATCGACCATTCCGCTGGCCCGGTCGCGCGAGCGGGCGCGGGTGTAACCGGTGACGCCGATTTGCACCTCGATCTTGTCGGTCACGCCGACGCGCAGCACGGTATCGGCAAGGTTGAAAGAATCGTCGATACTCTGCGTGTCAGCCGAATGGTCCCAGCCGGCGATGCCGACTTCCACCATGGCCTGGCCCGGCGCGAGCGTGCAAGCGGGTGTTCCGCGCCCGGGACGATCGGCGCAGAAGTCTCGATCCTCGGCGTGGGCGACGGCAGGAAACACGATCAGAGCAAGCGCTGCGGCTGCGATCCTGGGTGTCAAAGCTTGCATCGATCCCAATCCTCTTTAACCCCAGAAGCCATGTCCAGGCTGTTTGACGGAAAAACGCTCAAGATGCCCGCAATATTCGCGATGCCGTTACGACCATGCCATTTTTGCAGCGACTGCGGCTAATGCGCAACTGGCTAAAGCCCTCGCGTCCGTCACGCCAGCACGGCTTTGCCTATCGCCTGGGCTGGTGGATCGGCCGCGCGATCGTCGCTTTCGTGGTCGGCAGCGTGCTGATGACCTTGCTTTACAAATTCGTGCCCCCGCCGCTGACCATCACCATGCTGATCGACCGCAACGGTTTTTCCAAGCAGTGGGAGCCGTTGAGCCGGATCGACCGCAACATGGTCGCCGCCGTGATCGCGGGCGAGGACGGGCGGTTCTGCGCGCATAACGGCTTTGACCGGAGCGCGATTGAGCGGGCGATCCAGCGCAATGCCCAAAGCACGCGCCTGCGCGGCGGATCGACGATCAGCCAGCAGACCGCGAAGAACGCCTTCCTGTGGCAGGGCACCGGTTGGACCCGCTATGCGCGCAAGGCGCTGGAGGCCTGGTTCACGTTCCTGATCGAGAACATCTGGGGCAAGCGGCGGATCATGGAGATCTATCTCAATGTCGCCGAGACCGGGATTGGGACTTATGGTGTCGAGGCCGGCGCACAGCGTTATTACCACCACTCCGCCGCGCGGCTGAACCCGGTCGAAGCTGCCCGCATCGCCGCCGCTTTGCCCAGTCCGAAAAAGCGCGCGGTAGTCGACGCCAGCGGCTTCACCCTGCGCCACGGTAACTCGATCGCGGCGCGCAGCCGGGTGGTGCGGGTAAGCGCGCTGGATGGGTGCGTGTATAATTGAGTAGCCGTCATCCCGACGGCTGACCCGACTTGATCTTGACCAGCAACTGCCCGAAATTTCGCGTCGTCGGGCTTGACCGGATTGGGCAGGCCGATGGCTACTGCGATGTCATAGGCTGGGGCAGCAGCTTCCAGCCGATAGCTATGACCCGCCAGCACCGGCAAAGTGTCCATCCGCACGTCGCCGCCATTGGCGAGCTTGACAGCAATCGTCGCACCGGCGCGCAAGGCTCGTCGGACGGTGCAACGGAGGGCGGGCTCAAGTCAGCCAGATCGACGATCACGCCCTCCCCCGCCTGCAGCGCCAGACGATGCTAGGCCGCAATCGGAGGTCAATGCGGTGGTCAGTAGCAGGAAGCAGCTCACTGAAACAAACAGCGCGGCGCGGATATATGCAGCATGATCGACAGCCCCCTTACCCCTGGGCCGGAAGCCATGCGGCAAGTCGGCTTGGCACCAGAGTCGTTAGCGGTCATCCACACCTTAAAATTCGTAGATCAGAAATCGATGGCGATGCCGTTCTTTTCCCAGTCGCCATAGCGCGTGGGATCGAGTCGTTCACCTTCGGGACCGGGCACTGGCGGAGCCGGAGCGGGCGGCGGATCGTTGCTCCAGTGCGTGGGCTTGGTGAAAAGTGCTGGGCGTTGGGTGGCGCGTTTCATGGCTACGCAAAATACCCACGCTGGCGGCGCAATGCAATCGCGGATAGGGGCGGGCGATGGATATTCCCGGACTTCCCGCGCGCCTGGCCGCTCTGCGCCTGATCGATGCTGTGCTGCGCCGGGGCGAAACGCTTGACCAGGCCGGGCCAGGCGCGCTCCAGGGCATCCGCAGCGACGCCGACCGCGCGCTGGCCCGGGCGATCGCTGGTGAGGTATTGCGCTGGATGACCGACCTCGACGCGCTGATCGACAGTGCAACGCCACGCCCACTGCCCGACGATGCCAAGGCGCGCAGCGTGCTGCGGCTGATGCTGGCGCAGTGGCTGCGGCTGGAGACCCCGCCGCACGCGGTAGTGGCGACGGGCCTGGCGCTGCTGGTGGGCGGCCCCAGGCGCCTGGCGCACGGCGTGTTTGCCGCTCTAACCCGGCGCGAGGCCAGGCTGCCCCCGGTTCCGACGCTGCCCGCGGCTGTAGCCGAACGCTGGGGTGAGCGGGGTCCGGTTATCGCCGCAGCTCTGACGCTGCCCCCGCCGCTTGACCTGACCCTGCGCGATGCGGGGGAGACCGCGCGCTGGGTGGAGGAGCTGGGCGGGGTGTCACTTATGCCCGGCCACATCCGGCTCTCCCGAGGCGAGCGCGTGGAAAACCTGGCGGGGTTCAAGCAGGGTGCGTGGTGGGTCCAGGACCTCGCCGCAAGCCTGCCTGCCCGGTTACTCGGACGCGGTGCCGGTCGCCGTGCGCTCGACCTGTGCGCAGCGCCAGGGGGCAAGTCGCTCCAGCTTGCCGCGCAAGGCTGGGTGGTGACCGCGCTCGACTCTAGCGCCAAACGGATCGAGCGGATGCAGGCCAATTTCGAACGGACCGGGCTGACGCCTGACGTGGTCCACGCCGATGCCCTGACCTGGGACTCCACCGAACACTTCGACGCCGTCCTGCTCGACGCCCCCTGCACCGCCACCGGCACCTGCCGTCGGCATCCGGATGTGCTCCACCGGATCACGGCGACGCAGATCAACGGCATGGTCGAGACGCAGGCCGCGCTGCTGGAGCGGGCCACTGGCTGGCTGGGTCCCGACGGCAGGCTGATCTACGCCGTCTGTTCGCTCGAGCGTGCGGAAGGCGAGGATCTAGCGGCAGGCGTAACCCTGCCGGTTGATCCGATCCGGGAGGACGAGCTTCCCGCCGGGCTGGCACCAAGCCCCGAAGGCTGGCTGCGTACCGATCCGGCAATGCTGGCTGAAGCCGGTGGCCTCGACGGATTCTTCATCGCGCGGTGGCGAAGGTAGCTCTCCGCCTAAGCCTTCACCTTCCCCGCAAAACTCTTGCGCAGTTTCTGTAGCTTGGGCGGGATGAGCGCGATGCAGTAGGGATTGCGCTGGCCTTCGCCGTCCCAGTATTCCTGATGGTATTCTTCCGCCGGATACCACACCGCCGGGCCCTCGATACTCGTAACGACCCGCCCGCCATGATCCGCCTGGGCCCGCGCGATCCCGGCCTCAGCTTCCGCCTTCTGGGTATCGTCCACAGGAAAAATCGCCGAGCGGTATTGCGTGCCCACGTCATTACCCTGGCGGTTGAGCTGGGTTGGATCGTGCGTGGCGAAAAATATGTCTAGCAGGTCACCATAGGCCAGCTGCGCCGGATCGAAAGTCACCCGGATCGCCTCGGCATGACCGGTGCTGCCCGAGCATACAGCCTTGTAGCTGGGATCTGGCACCGTCCCGCCGATATAGCCGCTCTCGACCTCGCTCACCCCGATAACGTCGCGGAACACCGCCTCGGTGCACCAAAAGCACCCCCCCGCCACGATCGCCTGCGCCACTTGAAATCCTTCCACTGAATACTGATTGCCAAGATAGGAACGCCGCCCGCTGTTGTCACCGCAATGGACTTCGCGAGCCGCACGAAATAAGCCGCGGCCAATGTCCCTGGTCACCATCTCCGCGCTGCAACTTGCGCTCCACGCGCCCGACGAGGCCGACAACATCGCCGCCGTCTCGGCCCTGGTCGAGCAGGCGGCGCATGAGGGCGCGCAAATCGTACTGCCGCCCGAGCTGTTTTCCGGCGCCTATTTCTGCAAGCACGAGGACGAGGCCTGCTTCGCCCTTGCCCGGCCGACCCGCGAACACCCTTCGGTCATTGCGATGCAGTCGCTGGCGAACCGACTAAAGGTGGCGATCCCGACCAGCTTTTTTGAGCGCGACGGGCACCACTATTACAACACCCTGGCGATGATCGATGCGCAGGGGGAAATCCTCGGCACCTATCGCAAGAGCCACATTCCCGACGGGCCGGGCTATGAGGAGAAGTACTATTTCCGCCCCGGCAACACCGGTTTCAAGGTGTGGGACCTTGCCGGAACCCGCATCGGCGTGGGTATCTGCTGGGACCAGTGGTACCCGGAATGCGCGCGGGTGATGGCCTTGATGGGCGCCGAAGTGCTGCTCTACCCAACCGCGATCGGCTCCGAGCCCTACGATCCCGATTTCGACACCAGCCGGATCTGGCGCCGGGCGATGCAAGGTCATGCCGTGGCCAATTGCATGCCAGTGATCGCCGCCAACCGCATCGGAAGCGAGGAAAGCCAGCGCTTCTACGGCCACAGCTTCATCGCCGACGAATGGGGCGATTATGTCCGTGAATTCGGCGCAGCGGAAAGCGGCGTGCTGACCGCCACGCTCGACCTTGCCCGCGCCGCGAAGCACCGCGCCGGCATGGGCTTCTTCCGCGATCGCCGCCCAGGGCTCTACAGCCGCATCTGCGAGGATATCTGAAGCACCGCTATCTGATCGCGCTCGGCTCCAACCAGCGCCACTACCGCCATGGGCGCCCGCGGCAGGTGCTGTCGGTCGCGCTCAAACGCCTCGACCAGGGCAAGCTGAAACTCTTAAGCGCAGCGCCGATAATCGACTCCCGCCCGCTCGGTCCCTCACAGCGGACTTATGCCAACACCGCCGCCGTGATCCGCACAAAGCTCGATCCAGCCGCACTGCTGGAGCGCCTCCAGGCAATCGAGCGCCACTTCGGTCGTCGCCCCGGAGGGCAGCGCTGGGCCGCGCGCGTGCTCGATCTCGACATCGTCTTGTGGTCGGGCGGCAGCTGGGCCTCGCCCGGACTTATCGTGCCGCACCTGCCCTTCCGTGAGCGTCTCTTCGTTCTGCGCCCTGCGACCGTCCTCGCCCCCCGGTGGCGCGATCTAGTTACCGGCCTGACCTTGCGCCAGCTCCTCACCCGCTTGACCCAGCCCCGCCCGCTCCCTATCCGCGCCGGGTGGAAGGGCCCTTAGCTCAGTCGGTAGAGCAACTGACTTTTAATCAGTAGGTCGCTGGTTCGAACCCAGCAGGGCTCACCACCTTTTTAAAAACAATGAGTTATTAGTCAATTTTTTGGGATGTAACACACCTTTGTATCACAGCTGGTGACAGCCCGACGATCGTTCCTGATAGCGCACCCGTAACAACTGGAGTTTGGTGAATGGGCCCAGCCAAGTTTGAAATCTTGTAACGATTTTCGATGACGACTCGGAAGTTGCCCCTTATCCGACGGCCACCCTGAGCAAGCGAGCGACCCAGTCCAAACGTGCAAAAAGTTGACGCGCTTACCGACCTGATCCTTAAGCATCCAGGGATCGCGCGCGAGGCTCAAATCCTTGGAATTCTGCGCGACAGGGTGCGTCAATTGATGCTCAGGCCCATGCTTCGGCACAATGGCGGAAAACACCCAACACTATATACCAAATACCGGGGAAATGGTTTCCCTCTTCGGATTCCGAACCATGTTAAGCTCCCTCCCTGGAAACTCTTGAGTCCATGGATGAAGGTTCAGGTTAGCACATTGGTTTTGGCTGAAAGAGAATACATACAGTTCCGAGTCCATATGCACGATGATCACAGGGAACGGTTGCTGGCGGCTGGTAAGGTTCTAAAGGATGAATTGCGCAACGACTTCAGCCGGCATCTCAAGCGGAGGTTCGGGACCCAGCGTCCCCCGTGGTTCTTTTTCGTCATGGAGGATCTCACCGTCGCAAGCCTTCCTACGCGAGTTCATGCTCATGGATCGATCGAGGTCCGACCTAGTCCGATACCGACGAGAGGGAAGGGAAGCCGAAAGCTCGCTCGCTTGGCGCAGACCGATCGGAAGCGCGCAGAGCTCGAAGCGGGGAAGCTACTTATTAAGGCAGCGCTCAATGCGGCGGCGGGTGGGCAAGAACCACGCGTGGCGAAGTCTACCGGCACCGACCAATCCCGGAACCTATGGACGCGTAAGCCATACAAAGCGGTCTTCAATCCCGAGTGGGTCGACTACGCCTTCAAAAACGTTGGCGCGGTGAGCACCAAGCTAGGAGAACCGAGGCTGGCGATGCACCAACCGCTGCTCCAGGAAACCAAGCGACTATGGCGCCTGGTGCGGGACGGTGAAGCGGCGATGAGCGAGTGGGACTAGGCAAGTGGCGGGTCGGACCAATGCCTATCATCACGGCGACGAGCAGATGCGCAGGTGTTTTTTCTCGCCAAGGCGTATGATCAGGGGCTGCTCCTGCAATTCACATCCCGCGCCCTCTCCAAGAATTGCATCAGTCGGCGCGCCTCTGCTGCAGCGTGGGTGCCGGCACTCCTCGGTGCGCGTGGGTTATGGTCAGGGGACTTGCCCTAACCAAAGCAAAGACGTCTTCAATGTACCGAGACCGGACCGCACTCCAGTCTCGCCGGTGCATTTGTCATGGCCGTTCGGGCATCGGTAGGCCCGCTTGGTTCACGCCCAACCGAAGAGATCGATCTATTTTCAACCGCGGATGATGGAAGGGGAAGGAGCTCGCCGTTTCGCCCGCGTCGTGGAGGGGCACATTCGAACCAACGCGCGAAACGTTGTAAAGCGCGGGATAAAAAGGGGCCATTCCCCGGTTTAAAGATGGGCCAGTCGTTGCAAACAAAAAGCCTCGACGGAGGCATGGTTGTGATCGGCGT
>JAYWBP010000188.1:0-8759 GCA_043781375.1 Novosphingobium sp. | reverse complement strand
GAAGTCGACCTCGACGCCAACGTTTGGACAATACCAGGCGAACGAATGAAGGCAGGCGCAACCCACCAGGTACCGCTTAGCCTTGCTGCTAAGTCGATTATGCAGGGGTTGATGCCCGTCGAGCCCGATGGCGACGAACTTGTGTTCCCAGCGCCCCGTGGGGGGCAATTGTCCGATATGGCCATGTCCCAGCTGCTGAAGCGGATGAAGCGGGGCGACATCACCGTTCACGGCTTTCGCTCGTCCTTCAGGGACTGGGCGGGGGATGCAACGGCATTTACCCGCGAAGATATCGAAATGGCTCTCGCGCACACGATGGAATCATCGACCGAGCGAGCATATCGTCGGGGCAAGGCATTGGAAAAACGACGGGAGCTGATGGCTGCGTGGGCAGCTTATTGCGGCTTCACGAACTCTGATCCGGTGCAAGCGCCCCTTAAAATGTAGGCAAACCGACCGATGCCGTCCCAAAAGCTTGACCACTCCTGGCTTCAAATCGGCTCGTTACAAGAGGTCGTACGTTGGCCGCGAAGGTTCGAACAGGAATGACCGAGTCTGGGACAAAGCTGCCTTCGCACTTAAAATCGTGATCGGCGGCTTTCGGATGAACCTACCGTTTGCGATGCGCGGCCAATAGGCCCGGGAACGAGTAAGTCTGGGCCGTTCGCCTCGCCACCATCATGCAGGCTGCTTTTGCTGAAATTCAGGTCGTTCCTAGCCTTGCCGAGGTAACTCAAAACCTGCCGATGAAGACACAGGTCAAATGAGCCGTGAACCCGTGAAGCCTAATTGAAATTTTGCGCAATGGCGCCTGTAGCCAGGCCGGCTACGATGTCTGTTTGGGTGACGATGCCTTGCAACCGCATATCATCGTCCACGATCATGACCTCGTGACCGTGCCCATTCGCTAGCCGGGCGAGCAGAGATGCGGCGGGCGCGTCAAAATGGGCCGTTTCTGCCGATTCCATGATGTCCGCCGCCAACACCCCATGCTTGTCCAGCTCTGGCCATGTGATCACTCCGATGAGTTGGCCCGAATCATTCTCGACCGGCAGTGCGCGCAGTCGTCTGGCCCGAAGCAGCAGATGCGCCTCTTCCGCCGTGGCAGTTCCCGCAATCGTGATGACGTCGCGCGACATGATGTCGTTGCAGGTCAGGTGTCTAACCCTTCGCTTTGCCGCGCTGAGACCCGCCAATTCGAAAAGTTGCAAAAGATCGTCGCGATTGATGTCGAGCGTATCGCCAAAGCTTTCCAGCGCTGCATCAATGTCGTTCGGCCTCACCCCACTTCTGCTGAGTGGTGCAGAATCCTGCGTGCCGTGCGTGCTTGCGGCCAACTTCGCCCGATGCGGGTAAGTGTGGCCTGACAAGCGATGGAATGCCAAGCCCGCGAGGATCAGCAGCAGCGAGTTCAAGCCCACGGGGTAAAGCGCGAACATGAACGGATGCGCGCTTCCGGCGGCCCCGCCTAGCACGGCTGACAAGGCGACCGCGCCGCCCGGCGGATGCAGGCAGCGCGCCAGCGACATGACCGCAATTGCCATGCCGACACCAAGCCCCGCTGCTACGGTACTGTTGGGAACAGCCAAGGCCACTGCAATGCCGACCAGGGCTGACAGCATGTTACCGCCCAGGATCGACCATGGCTGTGCCAGAGGGCTTGCCGGAACGGCAAACAGCAAAACCGCCGAGGCTCCCATCGGTGCCACGAGCAGAGGGTGCGCAGCGCCCGTACCAGCCAGCACGCCGCACAGCAGTCCAGTCGCCACAATGCCGACAATGGCACCTGCAACCGCAATCAACCGCTCACGCGCGCCAGGGCCGGGCGGAGCCGCTACATACGTGCTGTAGTAGCGGCTCCAGATCAATCGCGGAGCAGGGTCCGGGCTCAATTCGGTAATTTTATCCATCCGATCAGGCAGGGCTTATTGTCTCCGGCTGCCCATTGCCATCGACTTCTGCGTAGAGCACCGCTTCCTTGCCGATCAGAATATCCGCAAGCGCCCAATAGGCCTCACCCCAGGCGCCCAACACCTCGTCGGTTGCAGCTTCGCCCAGAACATCGCGGATCGCGGGCAGCAGGGCATTGGCCACCAGAGGGTAATGTTCGGCCTTTACGCCGGTTTCAACGTGCCGTGCAGCCATGCGCATCACTGGTGCCGTCAAAGCCTCCAGCTTGTCGATGTTCTGCGCATAGGCCAGGATGGCGCCAGCCAGACGCTTCGGCTGTTCGCCGCTTTCCTGCGCGGCCTGGTCGAACATGGCCTTCACGTCGGGATCGGCGAACAGCCGCTCATACATGCGCGTCGTGATGGCAAGGCCGTGCTGCTGCAATGCAGGCGCGGTCGATTTTACGATGGCTTTGGTTTCGGCACTCAGTGGCTTGCTCATAGAAATTCCTTTCGGAGTTTTGGATTGAGAAAATCGGGAATGAATTAGTCGGGGCGCTCAGGTGCGGCCTTGCCGATGGCCCGGCACGAACGCCCGGAACATGAACCAGGCGAACGCGAAGACACCCACGCTGAAAACGACATCGCCTGGCACCCGCAGCCAGACCAGCGCCTGCATGATCGGGCTATGGATGAATTCCGCCGAACGCGCATAGGCATAGCCATGCTCGACACTGGCATACGTTTGCAGGATGCCTTGCGGCAGCAGCGACAGGAACGTCATCATCGCAATGCCGATGTTGAGCGACCAGAAGGCAAGCTTGATCGACTTCTGGTTCCAGGTCGCAACGTCGGTCAGCCCGCGCATGCAGTAGAGCGTCAGGCCCAGCCCCAGCATCCCATACACGCCGAACAGCGAGGCATGGGCATGGTTGGCGGTCGTGTTCAGGCCCTGCATGTAATAGAGCGCGATGGGCGGATTGATCAGGAACCCGAACAGCCCGGCACCGACCAGATTCCAGAACAGGACGGCCGAGAAGAACATGAACGGCCAGTGATACGTCCGCTCCCACTCGGCCTCATGCTCAACCTTGTGGCGCGTATAGGCCTCAAAGCCGACAACCAGCAGCGGCACGACTTCGAGCGCAGAGGCCATCGCCCCGACCGCGATCACCGAGGTTGGCGTTCCGCTGAAATACAGGTGATGGAAAGTGCCGAGCACCCCGCCGAACAAGAAGATGATCGTGGCAAACAGCACCATCACGGTCGCAGTGGATATCCGCAGGATGCCCATGCGGACGAACAGCAGCGAAATGATGGCGGTGGCGAAGACCTCGAAAATGCCCTCGACCCACAGATGCACGACCCACCAGCGCCAATATTCCATGACTGCGATATTGGTATGCTGGCCCCACATCAGCCCGGCGCCGTAGAGCAGGCCGATCGCCAGCGCCGATACGAGCACGAGATAGATCAGCGATTTGCTGCCCTTCTCCTGCAGCACGGGCCACAGCGCTCGCACGACCAGTGCAACCCACAAGAGCAGTCCGATCAGCAGGTAGATCTGCCAGAATCGGCCAAGGTCGACATATTCATAGCCCTGATGGCCAAACCAGAAATTGGCGGTCAGATCATGGAAGAAACGGTGGACTGCCGCCCATTGCCCGGCAAACGAGCCGATGACGATGATCAGAAGGCTGACGAACAGGAAATTGACCCCGAACCGCTGAAATTTGGGATCGCGCCCGGCAAGCATCGGCGCGACATAGAGCCCAGTGGCGAGCCATGCCGTGGCGATCCACAGGACCGCCAGCTGCGTGTGCCAGGTGCGCGTTATTGTATATGGCAGGTATTCGACCAAAGGCAGGCCATACAGCCCCTGCCCTTCGACCGCGTAATGGGCCGTGACGATCCCAAGAAGCACTTGCGTGACGAACAGCGCGCACACCACCCAGAAGTATTTGGCCGTCGCACGCATCGACGGAGTGATCACTGCCCCGCTCAGCACATCGGAAGCCGCCATGCCTTGTTCGGGCAAGATGTCGGTGCGCCAGACGTCGAACTGCTTGGCATAATAGGCAATCAGCGCGCCCGCTGCCGCCAGCAGCAGAATGACCGAGGCCAGGCTCCACAGCAACGTGCCGGTTGTCGGCGCATTGCCGACCAATGGTTCATGCGGCCAGTTGCTGGTATAGGTGATGGTGTCGCCGGGGCGGTTGGTGGTCGCGCCCCAGGCCGTCCAGAAATAAAAGGCTGAAACCTGCCGCGCCTCTTCAGGCGATAGCTGTCCAAAAGCCGGAAAGGCATAGGCTTTGCGCAGCGCCAGCGCGGCGGCATCTTGACCGTCGTACATGCTGACAAAATGCGTCTGCACTTGTTTGATGGCCGCAGCACGGGTGTCGCTGACGGTAATGACCCCGGTTGCCGGATCATAGCTGTTGGTGCGCATTTCATCGCGCAGCGCGGCCTTGTGGACGGCATCTGCCTGCGCCGCTGTCAGCCCCGGGAGCAGCTTTGCTGAAGACAAGGCCAGCAGTGCTTCTGCTTCCCGGTGCAGCCAGTCCGCACTCCAGTCTGGTGCGAGATAGCTGCCGTGGCCCCAGATCGAGCCTTGCTCCATGCCGCCGATCGACTGCCAGACATTCTGCCCGGTCTCGATATCGGCGCGGCTGAACAGGGTTTCCCCGCTCGCAGATTTTACCGCTGCGGGAATGGGCGGTGCTTGCTGATAGATTTGCTGCCCAAGCAGCAGCAGGATGCCGAACATGACAACCATGCCAACGACCAGGATCGTCCAGAGCCGTTTGATACTGAATGTCGTTCCATAGCTTTCCATGGTCGTCCCCCCGAAGTTCAGAAAAGGCCGTGGCTGCCGCCGACCGCACCAAACACGGTCACCACGCCCAACCCACTCAGCACCTGATGCAAGCGCATCATGCGCGCGAAATCCGCTTCCGGCGTGGCCGAGTGCGCCATGCGGCGGTGCAGCACCAAGGGCTCCAGCACGAACAGCATCAGCGCAAACACGGCCCACAGCGCGACCATCAGATGCATCCACCAGAAGCCAAGATCGGCAAACCGGCTCCACATATCGGCGCGGGTGATCAGCCACAGCCCGCTTGCACCGGCCAGCGCGACCCAGATGCGTGCCTGCCATGCAAAATGGCCCTCGATCTGATGAAACCGGGCCAGGCGGTCTGCGGGGCGTTCGCTGGCTCGCAGCGCAGGCATGACCACCCAGGTGACAAATCCGACCCCGCCGATCCAGAACATCACAGCAATCACATGGACTGCGCGCGCCAGAGCAAGGTCATCCATCGACCGGTCCTTCGCCCAGATCAGGGCGTTCGCGCCAGAACTCAACCTGCATGCGCATCGCCCCGACGGGCACGACGTAATGCGTCGCCTGTGGCGGGATGATCGCGGGACTATCCGGCGTGACACGGTGTTCCGTAAGCGGCTCGGTGAAGATCAGCCGGACTTCGCCTTCCAGGACGCGCAGCAGGCCCCACGTCCCGGTTTTGGTGCGATGATCGTTGCGCAGCGCATCGGGCAAAGTCTGCTCGTCGAAGATGGGGGATGAGGCATAAGGTTCAGACATCAGGCAAGCACCTTTGCGCGAATTGCGGCCAGCCCGCCGCGATCAATCAGAATGCCGGTCAGCAGGCTTTCGCCAATGCGCCGCGCCGCCTCCCGAAAGCGGTTCGCCACCTGCTCGTTTGGCGCGATCCGGGTGAGGGTCGCGTCCCACACTGCCTGCCACTGGGCAAAATGCGCCGCATCAAGCCCGCCGATCGCCATGTGCTTGCGCATGGGATTGCCACTGAAGCGTCCCGATTCCAGCATGATCGAGGCCCAGAAATCCTTCATCCGCGCCAGATGATGCGGCCAGTCGCTGACCTTTGCGCCAAATATCGGGCCGAGCATGTCATCAGCCCGAATGGCCTCGTAAAACTGCTCCACGAGCTTGGAAATGAAGGCATCGTCGATCCCGCAGGCCAAGGCATCGGCCATCTTGCGGGCGCGTGCCTGCGCGACATGATCCGATGCGGTCACTGTCTCGACTCGATTAAGAGGTATTTCATATGCATCGTTTAGGCGGTTGGCGGTTAAATGCAATATCTGATATGCATCTTTTATGAGACTCTCGCTTCAAACCGACTATGCCCTGCGCACGCTGATGTTTCTGGCGGTGAAAGACGGCCATCATTCCATCGCCGACATTGCCAGCGCCTATGGCATTTCGAAGAACCACCTGATGAAGGTAGCGCAGCGGCTCACCGCCGAAGGATTTGTCGAAAGCGTGCGGGGGCGCAGCGGCGGCCTGAAGCTTGCGCTCCCACCTGCCCAACTGAACGTGGGCGCCATCGTCCGGACCATGGAAGATACAGGGACGTTCGTTGAGTGCTTTGACGCTGCAACCAACACCTGCGTCGTAACCCCAAATTGCGGTTTGCGGCATGTTTTGGTAGGCGCTGTGGAGTCATTCGCCCGGCATCTGGATCAATTCTCCGTCGCCGATCTGATCCCAGATAGGGAGCGGTTTGGCGGGCACTTCAATGGGTCAGGTCCGCGTCAATAGTATTGCAGTAAACCCCGGCATACTGAGGCTGAAGCCGGTAGGAAGTGTGGTCGATTGCCGGCGGCGTGCACCAGAATGTTTCTGCCTGCAAATCGGGAGCGAAGCGCGATCCCTAAGCAGAGTTAAGTATCTGGATGATTTGCAAAGCAAGATGCTACGGAGGGGTCTCGACCGGTGCCGATCGGGACCCGCCGCCGGGCATAGGTTGGTGCATAAATTCAGATGGTGATGGAATTCTCTTGGGACCAGTTGGGCGCCGACTCACGACCACCGATCGACACTGGCCGGTTTTAGGGAATAACTGAAAGGGCTGCGGCGACCATAAGTGCGCGTTGCAAATGGACTGCTTCGCCCAGCGCGAATGGCAGCTTCCGTCAGAACCAGACGCCCACAGAACCGGATCGAATGACCTGCTCTGGTCGAAGGCTGACTGACCTCTCTTGACGTGAAAGTTCAGAAAGTAACCATTGACGGGAGCTAAAGCTTTACGCGGCCTAATCGCAGCGCATTCACCACCACAGTAAATGACGACATCGCCATAGCGGCACCGGCGAACATAGGTGACATCAACAGGCCTGTGACCGGATAGAGCACGCCCGCTGCGATCGGCACGCCGATGCCGTTAAAAACGAACGAGAAGAACAGGTTCTGACGAATGTTGGCCATCGTCGCTTTAGCAAGCACGCGGGCGCGCACGACCGCAGCGAGATCGCCCTTGGTGAGGGTGATCCCGGCGCTTTTGATGGCGACATCGGTGCCGGTGCCCATCGCCAGCCCCACATCGGCAGCAGCGAGTGCGGGCGCATCGTTGATACCGTCGCCTGCCATCGCGACCTTCGCGCCCTTCGCCTTTAGTTCACTAACGATGCGCGCTTTATCTTCGGGCTTGAGTTCGGCGTGAACCTCGTCGAGGCCGCCGACCGCATCGGCAACGATCTGCGCCGTCGTCGGATTATCGCCGGTGAGCATGATGACGCGCAGCCCCTGTTTGCGCAGAGCGGAAATTGAGTCCCTGGCATTCGGACGGATCGGGTCAGCAACCGCGATGAACCCGGCAAGCGCGCCATCGACAGCGACAAGCATAATGCCCGCACCTTCGCGACGCTTGGCCTCGGTTGCCGCGAGGAGCGGCTGTGCATCGACACCGATTCTCTGCATTTGCGCGGTGTTGCCAACCACGACAGCGTGCCCGTCGACTTTGGCGCTGATACCGGCGCCAACCTGAACTTCGAAGCCCTCGGGTTCGGAGAGCGCCAGGTTGCGCTCCTTGGCTGCCGTCACAATCGCATGGGCTAGCGGATGCTCGGATCGGGCCTCAACCGAAGCGACGAACCGCAGCAGATCGTCTTGGGCAAGTTCGCCGACTGTCTCTATCCCAACGAGCTTTGGCTTGCCCTCCGTCAGCGTGCCGGTCTTGTCGATCAGTAGGGTGTCGACCTGTTCGAAGCCCTGGAGTGCCTCGGCACTTTTGACGAGAACGCCCGCCTGTGCTCCGCGTCCCGTTCCGACCATGATCGACATTGGCGTGGCGAGCCCGAGTGCACAGGGGCAAGCAATGATGAGCACCGCAATCGCATTCAGAAGCGCATGGCCGATGCGGGGTTCCGGGCCTACGAGGCTCCAGACGATGAACGTGACGACTGCGATCGCGATCACCAGCGGCACGAACCATCCAGAAATACGGTCAGCGACCGCTTGGATCGGCGCCCGGCTGCGCTGCGCCTCGGCAACCATCTTGACGATGCGCGCGAGCATCGTGTCGCTGCCGACCGCCTGTGCTTCCATGACAAGGCTGCCGGTGCCATTGACCGTCCCGCCTGTCAGCGCGCTCGTTGCTTCTTTTGCGACCGGAAGCGGTTCGCCGGTCAGCATCGACTCATCGACCGAAGATTTGCCGTCGACGACAATGCCATCGACGGGCACGGCCTCACCGGGACGGACGCGGAGCCGGTCGCCTGCGACGATTTCGGCGAGCGGTACTTCGGTTTCCGCGCCGTCATGGGCAATCTTCCGCGCGGTCTTTGGCGCAAGGTTCAGGAGCGCACGAATTGCTTTACCGGTCGAAGCACGCGCGCGAAGTTCGAGCACCTGGCCAAGCAGCACCAACGCAACGACGACACCCGCCGCCTCATAATAGACCGGGACCATCCCGTGCATCTTGAACGTGTCGGGAAAAATGCCGGGGAAGAGTGTCGCGACAAGACTGTAAAGGAACGCTGCACCGACACCGATCGAGATCAGCGTGAACATGTTGAGGTGGCGCGTCTTGAGCGAGTTCCAGCCGCGAA
>JAYWBP010000187.1:0-2905 GCA_043781375.1 Novosphingobium sp. | reverse complement strand
CCCCGGACGTTCCGGGCAGGCTCTTCAGGATTTTAGGAACTTTCGATGGCGAAGTCCGCAACCGTCAAGATCCGGCTGGTTTCCACCGCCGACACCGGCTTTTTCTACGTCACCAAGAAGAATCCGCGCAACACGACCGAGAAGATGACCTTCCGCAAGTATGATCCGGTCGTCCGCAAGCACGTCGAGTTCAAAGAAGCCAAGATCAAGTAAGGTTCAGCGCGAGTTCAAGCCCGCGCTCCTAGTGCCTGGCCCCATGAACCGCCTGATTTCCCAACTCCGCACAGCGAGTGCCAGCCTTCTGGCCGTATCGCTGCTGACTGTCTCCTCGCCTGGCCAGACGGCGCAGGCTGCTCCCGCTGCGGTAGCTCCAGCGCCCGATCTTGAGCGCGCGGTCGGCGCGCTCCGGGCGATCTCCACGATGCGCGCTGACTTTACCCAGACCGACCGCAACGGTCAGCGGGTCAACGGCGTCCTGACGCTCAAGCGCCCCGGTCGGATCCGCTTCCAGTATGCTCCCGGCGTTCCCCTGCTGATCGTCTCTGACGGCGCGGCCCTGACCATGGTCGATTACGAGGTCCGGCAGGTCCAGCGCTGGCCGATCAAGAACAGCCCGCTCGGCGCCTTGCTCGATCCCAGCCGCGATGTGACCCGGTTCGGCAAGCTCCAGCAAACGATCGACCCCAATGTGGTCAGCATCGAGGTGCGCGACGGACGTCATCCCGAATACGGCGTGATGACCTTAATCTTCCTGCGCAAGGCGTCCGCGCCCGGCGGGATGGAGCTGGTCAACTGGGTCGCGCTCGATTCGCAGAACCGTCGCACCACCATCCGCCTGTCGAACCAGCAATACGGCGTGGCCGTGGCTGACAACATGTTCAGGTACAATGACCCGCGCGGCCCGTCTCATCGTTAGGAGGCCACGGTTGACCGCGTGCCGTGCTGTCCATGCGACAAAATGCGACAAACCCTTGGTGCTCGTTCACTTGGCAGCAATGACAAATGTCCTACATAGGGAGTGACGAAACGGTCCTGAGGCGGGTTTCCCCCCTGTTGCCCGAACCTCCTGGTTGGCCGCCAAGTCAGCGTGACGAACGCAAACGGAACCCCCGTCCCAATGCCCCCGGGACGGGGGTTTTTTGTGGGCTTTTTCCGCCTCGTGGCGAGAAGCGGCATCAGCCCGCGCGAGGGACTGACGTAGTCGGCCCCGACCACGCACTCTAGACCCCGGGCCTTGCTCCCCATATGGCACCGGCATGGTCAGCATCGCCACCTGGAACATCAACTCGGTCCGCCTGCGGATCGATCAGGTTGCGCGGCTGCTGACCGAACAGGCGCCCGACGTGCTGTGCCTGCAAGAAATCAAGACGCTCGAAACGTTCTTCCCGCACGAAGCGTTCGACCAGCTTGGCTACACCCATCGCGCCGTCCACGGCCAGAAGGGCTACCACGGCGTCGCCACGGTCAGCCGGATCCCGTTCCGTGAATTCAGCCGACACGACTGGCAGGACAACGGTGAGGCGCGCCATGTCGGAGTGGAGCTGCTCGGGCCGGGCCAGGGAATGATTGTCGAGAACGTCTACATTCCTGCAGGCGGCGATGTTCCTGACCGCGTCGTAAACTGCAAGTTCGGCCAGAAGCTCGACTTCTTCGAACGCATGACCCGCTGGGCCGAAGCGATCGACCGCCCGACCTTGCTGCTCGGCGATTTCAACGTCGCCCCGCTGGAATGTGACGTTTACGATCACAAGGCGTTGCTCAAGGTGGTCAGCCACACCCCCTACGAGGTCGAAACGCTGGCCCGGCTGCAAGACGCTCACGGCTGGGTCGACCTGGGCCGCAAGCACATCCCCGCGCCCGAGCGGAACTGGTCGTGGTGGTCGTACCGCACCTATTGGCAGGCCAAGGACCGTGGGCGGCGGCTCGATCACATGTGGGCCTCGCCCGAGCTGGCCGCGCAATCGCGGAGCCACCGCGTGGTCGAGGAAACCCGCAGCTGGGCGCAATGCTCGGACCATGTCCCGCTGATCACCGAGTTCGATCTGTGATGAGCCCTGCGCGCAACGTCGCGCTGGCGCTCGACGCGCTACGCCATGGCTGGCCGCTGCGAATTGACGAGGCGCTGACCCTGCTCCCGGCGGAGACCGGGTTCGCCCCCGGCGCATCGGCGCGGCGGCTGCTGATCTCGGCGGCCCGCGCGGCAACGCTCAAGCTGGCCAACCAGCGCGAGGCGGCGGTGCCCCAGGCGCCGGTGCTGATCCGCGGCGTCGAACCGTTCGACCTGGCGATGGCGCGGGCGATTGCCGACCCGGCGCTCGACTTGCGCTATCCCTTGCGCGGGCCGTTCCTGGCCGAGCCGCTTGAGCATCGCCCCGCAGCCGAAGCGGCGATGGAGCTGGCCCGGCTGGCCGGGGTGCTGCCCGCATTCCTGGTCGATCCCGATCCGGCGGGAGAAGCGCACGCCCTGGCGAGCAGCGATCTGGCCGCGTGGCGCGCGACTGACAGCCTGGTTGTCGCCGCCCGCGCGCACTTGCCGATCAGCGCCAACGAGACCGCCGAGATCATCGCTTTCCGCTCCGCCGATGACCTGCGTGAGCATGTCGCCCTCGTGATTGGCGAACAGAACGGCGATCGCGCGCCACTGGTCCGGCTCCACTCCGAATGCCTGACCGGCGACGTACTCGGCAGCCGCAAATGCGATTGTGGGCCACAGCTCGATACCGCGCTGGCGGCCATGGCCGACGAGGCTGCACGCGGCGGCTGGGGTGTGCTGCTATACCTGCGCCAGGAAGGCCGCGGCATCGGCCTGATCAACAAACTGCGCGCCTATGCCCTGCAGGACCAGGGCTTTGACACGGTCGATGCGAACAACCGCCTCGGCTTCCCCACCGAAGCGCGCGACTTT
>JAYWBP010000186.1:0-2915 GCA_043781375.1 Novosphingobium sp. | reverse complement strand
ATAACTGTAAGTCGAGCCATTGACGTCAGAAATGTCAGTCGGATCCATCCGCATTTTGCCCCACATCGCGCGGTCGGCTTGCGACTGATCCTTACCTTGAGCCAACCCCGCGAGTGTCTGCCTGTTGTGATTGAAATAGCCGCCCATCGCCTTCAATTTCCGGAGCTGCTCCATCGGGTCCATGAAGCTCCAGTCAGACAGGACAACGATATGCTCGCGGTCGTAGGCGACCGGATCGGGACCGGCGGGGTCGATGACGATAGCGCCATACTGGCCCATCGCTTCCTGCATCCCCGAATGGCTGTGATACCAATATGTGCCGGATTGTTTGACGTCGAATTCGTAATTGTAGGTCTCGCCAGGCTTGATCCCGGGAAAGCTGACGCCGGGGACGCCGTCCATCTGGAAAGGCAGCAATATGCCATGCCAATGAATCGAAGAGTCTTCCTTGAGAGTATTGGTGACGGCAAGGCGAACCATTTGGCCTTCTTTCAACCGGATTATCGGGCCCGGCACGGTGCCGTTAACGGTGCAGGCATGGCCCATCTTTCCGCCCACGCTGAAGGGCGCATGGCCGATTGAAAGCGCAATGTCGGTTCCGGAAACGGTCTCCGTAGCCGGATTGAGTCCAGCGGTTCCGCTTACTGCCCATGCCGGGAAAAGTGAACTCATCGCGAGCGAGCCGCCGGTCATTGCCGCACCCCGCAAAATTTGGCGGCGGCTGAGGGATGGCGTCATAAAATTATCTTTCAATTCTTTGCAAAATCGCCTGCATCTGCACGATTTCGCGGTTTTGTGCAGCGACAATATTTTGACAAAGCTGCACCACTTCTGGGTCTGTCAATTTTGCCTTTTCGCACATCAGAATGGCCCCGCTGTGATGCGGGATCATTGAGCGCAAGAACTGGGCATTATCCACGCCCACCTGTTCGCGCATACCAAACCAGCCGACGGCGAAAATGAGCCCGGCAAGCCCCACCATCAGACGATTGAATGAGGGGGAGGGGTACATTTTGCCCATGAAGAAAATCATCAGCGCCATCATCGGTGCGACCATCATCAGGGTCATGTAGACGTTGCCGAGGTTGAGATAGAGATGCCTCGCGGTCGCGATCATCGAGTACATCACGAAGAACATGATCACGAAATCAAGCGCGAGCTCGGCAAATAACCTCCGATAAGGATGGAGTGCATGGTCAGCGTGGGCAGCGTGACTCATCCCTTCTTTCGCCTCAGCCTTCGTTGCTCCGCTGACATGGATCGGCGCGCCGCGCTTGGAGGATTGGCCCGCACCATGCTGCTCGTGCTCTCCTGCCATGTCGCAAGTCCTCATCGCTGTATTTTCGGTGAACGCTATTGATCCATACGCAACGCGTGAGCCGGTCCCTCAAAAAAACGGGCGCGAGCGTCCATTCCGATTAGGGGTCGGCTTGGAGCGCCTTGCGCGCACGATATATTCGAGTTTCGACCGCCTTTCCGCTGATGCCCAGAATCTCGGCGGTTTCGGCCTGCGTCAGTCCTTCAATGGTGTGCAGAATCAAGGGTTCGCGAATTGCGGGCGGCAATTTGGCTATCGCTTCGCGGACGCGGGCAAGTTCGATCCGGTCGGCAAGCTGCTGGTCGGCGGGAATACTTTCGTCGGCAATCGTCGCTGCCGCCTCGATCGGCAAAGCGAACGAAAAGAACCGCCGCACTGCCCGCCGCCGCGCCCAATCGCGGCACTTGTTGATCGCGATCCGCGATACCCAGGTCCTGAAAGGCCGGGTGCCATCATAGCTTTTGAGCGCGGCGAAGGCGGCGATAAATGCCTCCTGCGTGACGTCTAGTGCGGCATCGCTGTCGCCAATTGACCCGCGCACCAAGCGAAAGACTGGCTCGCGGTAGCGTCCGAGCAGCTCGCGGTAAGCGGCTTGTCGTCCGGCAAGGGCAAGGGCAGCCAACTCACCGTCGGAACACTCGCCCAGCGCCAGCGTCATTTCTGATCGGCAGTCAGCGCCTTGACCACGGCCTCATCGAATTTCGCGGTCTGATCTGGCCTGAGCAGCGCGCGCATCGCAAAGACATGCTCGAGCGTTTCCTTCTGGAGCTGCCCCATCGCCATATGCGATTGGTCGATAGCGCTGGAGACCTGCGGGCCATAACCATGCTCGGTCTCAATCGCGGCTGCCAGTTTGGCATTGTCGGCCCGCATCTCGAGTTCAAGCGCCTTGCGCCGCGCCGCAAACTGCGCCTCAAGCGCATCCAGGCGGGCATGCTGAGCGGCATCGAGATTGAGCTGGTCGTGCAGCAGCGCATGCAGCTCGCTGTTAGCGGCAGGTCTGGGCGCAAGCACAGCCCGGCCAACCCAAACCCCGGCAATCGCCGCGGCGAATACAATCAGGGCGGCCAGCAGCGTGCGGCGTTGATTGGTCACTTCGAGGCCAGCAGCAGCGAAGACGGCGCCAGGGCGGGCGGGACGCCAAAGGGCGAAACTGATGACGCGGCCAATGCGGGGCCACCGGAAAATCCCGTGCTGACGATGCCGAGCGCGAGGGCAGCAAGCGCGGCAATGCTCAGCGAGCGCAGCGAATTGCTTGCAGACGATCTCTGATGCTCGGCCAATGCTGAAAACACGGCCTCATCCATCATCGCCAGACGCGAAGGAAGCGGCGCACCGCCAAGCCGGGCTAACATTTCGTCAAGGTTGCTCATCGCCAAAATCTCCCGAGTTGCTTCTTATACGCAAAGCAAGACAATATCCCTCAATACCAGGTTGATCTGCCGCGAGCGGATTTTTCGAGGGGTAGGCTTCAGGGCTGCGTATTTGACATGACCACCAAATTGGAGATCGTTCATGTCCAAGTTCCGCCTCACCATCGCTGCACCTGTTCTCGTCGCCCTCGCGTTCGCAGCAGGCGCGCACGCCCATACCAAAT
>JAYWBP010000185.1:0-24448 GCA_043781375.1 Novosphingobium sp. | reverse complement strand
CTCCCTTGATTCAGAAAAATTGCCGCTTGGGAATCCCAAAACCCGCACCCGACAACGATATCCAACTCATAAAGTAATTAGCGTTGAACAGCCCTGGGGGGTGCCACTTGGTTGAGTTTCCTAAATCCGACGGGCTGGACACTAAATTCCTAGGGCCTTCGGCTGAAGAAATATTGTCGTGCATCGCGGATGCGGTAATTAGCACCGACGTCGAGGGCAATATCTTGATGTTTAACCCCGCTGCCGAGAAGCTATTCGGCTATTCGGCTGCTGAGGTGCTGGGCGCAAGCATTCAACGTTTGATCCCGCTTCGGTTCCAGGAAGCCCACGCTAGTCATGTTGCTGGTTTTAGCTCTGCGTCAAGTAACCAAGCTCGCGCGATGGCGAGCGAACGCGAAGTGTTCGGACTGCGGAGCAATGGCATCGAGTTCCCGGCGGAGGCAATGTTGAGCCGCCGTTTTGTTGGCGGGAAGACGCTGCTTACCGTCATTATCCGGGATGTGAGCTACCGCAAGGCACTCGACGAACAACGCAACCTGATTGGGTCGGAAATGGCGCACAGGTTCAGCAACCTCATCGCGGTGGTCAATTCGGTAATCTCGCTGACAGCGCGTTCGGTATCGACAATTGAGGAATTCCGCGATGTCCTTGAAGACCGGCTTCGCTCACTCTTGCGGACTCAAGAGGTGTTACTCAAACCGGGACGAGAAGCGCAGCTCATTGAGCTAGTAGACATAGAGCTGGCTCCGTTCCAAAACGATATCGGCAGCCGCATTTGCGTCAGTGGACCAACGCTGACTATTCCTGCCGAAACGGCTGTCTCGATATCTCTGGTGCTGCATGAATTGACGACCAATGCAGTGAAATATGGTGCGTTGAGTAAGGTTGACGGATCGGTGAAGTTGGTCTGGAAGACCGCGCAAATTGACGCTGTCCGCTACCTCTTGCTTGACTGGATTGAAAGCGGGGGACCGCCCGCGAAGCCCCCGGTTCGGCGCGGGTTTGGCAGTGTCCTGATCGAGCGAAGTTTCGGACCATCGAACAGCGTCGTCAAATACGATCCAAAGGGCCTTACGGCGCATTTCCGGATTCGACTCTAAACGTTGCCCGCTGCGTTGTGGCTTGGTCACCCACCGTCAATTTCCGCAATGGCTCGCAACCAGCCAGCGCCAGCACTCTGGCGCACCTCCTGTTGCCCCCCTATATCCCCCCCATGACCCTCACCCCCGATCCTCGCGCGCTGCTCTACCGCTCTGGCCAGCTCTCCCCAGACGAGGCGCAGGAGCTGGCGCGCGAGACGCTCAAGGCGTGTGATGATGGCGAGTTGTATCTGCAGTTCATCGCCTCCGAGGCGTTCGGGTTCGATGACGGGCGGCTGAAAACGGCCGACTATTCGCGCGATGCCGGGTTTGGCTTGCGCGGGGTTTCGGGCGAGATGACCGGGTTTGCCCATGCCAACGATATCTCCGTCGCCGCAATTCGCCGCGCGGGCGAGACGCTGGCGCTGCTCGATCCCGCGACCGGGCCTGTTGCTGCCCCGCCGCGGCTGAACAACCGGCACTTGTATACCGATGCCTCGCCGCTCGACGCGGTGCCGTTTGCGGCCAAGGTCAAGCTGCTCGAGACGATCGACGCCGCCGCCCGCGCGCGCGATCCGCGCGTGGCGCAAGTCAGCGCGTCGCTGTCGGCAAGCTGGTCGGTGGTAGAGATCGTGCGCGCCGATGGCTTCGTCGGGCATGACGTGCGGCCCCTGGTGCGCCTCAACGTCTCGATCGTGGCCGAACACAACGGACGGCGCGAAACAGGCAGCTTCGGAATGGGCGGGCGCTGGCTGTATGACAAGCTGTTCGAGGAGGCGAGCTGGAACCGGGCGATCGACGAAGCGCTGGCACAGGCGCTGACCAACCTCGACAGCGTGGCGGCTCCCGCTGGCGAGATGACCGTGCTGCTCGGCCCCGGCTGGCCCGGGGTGCTGCTGCATGAGGCGGTCGGGCATGGGCTGGAAGGCGATTTCAACCGCAAGGGCACCAGCGCCTTTTCGGGCCGCATCGGCGAGCGCGTCGGGGCTCCGGGGGTGACGGTGGTGGATGACGGCAGCTTGTCGGGACGGCGCGGCTCGCTGTCGATCGACGACGAGGGCACGCCCACGCAAGAGAACGTGCTGATCGAGGACGGCATTCTCAAGGGCTATATCCAGGACCGCCTCAACGCCCGGTTGATGGGCGTGGCCCCCACCGGCAACGGACGGCGCGAAAGCTATGCTCACGCGCCGATGCCGCGGATGACCAACACCTTCATGCGCGACGGCCATGACGATCCGGCCGAGCTTTTGTCGCGGGTCAAGACCGGGATCTTCGCCAAGAGCTTTGGCGGCGGGCAGGTCGATATCGTTTCGGGCAAGTTCGTATTCAGTTGCACCGAGGCCTACCGGGTCGAGAACGGCAAGATCGGCGCCCCGATCAAGGGCGCGACCCTGATCGGCGACGGGCCGAGCGTGCTGACCCGGGTGATGGGCATCGGCAACGACATGGCACTCGACGAAGGCGTAGGCGTGTGCGGCAAGGGCGGACAGAGCGTGCCTGCGGGCGTGGGCCAGCCAACGCTGCTGGTCGAGGGGCTGACCGTGGGTGGGACAGGCTGAATTTTCAGCGCCGGTTCACCCCGGACGTGATACCTATAGGCTCTCCAGGAGACCCGCCATGCGCAAGTTCGTTCTCGCCCTCGCCGTCACCACCGCCCTGTTGTCCGGCCCCGCGCTCCAGGCGCGCGAGCATCTGACCGGCGATCAAAAGCTGGCCAAACTGCTCGAAGACCGCGTGGCCGGCAAGCCGGTGAGCTGCATCTCGATGTTCACCAACCGCGATTCACAGATCATCGACAAGACCGCGATCGTCTATGGCTCGGGCGACACGATCTACGTCAACCAGCCACGCTATCCCGAATCACTCGATTCTGATGACATCATGGTCACCGAACTGCACGGCTCTGAACTGTGCCGCCTCGACACTGTGCGGATGCACGATCGCAGCGGGTTCTGGTTCAGCGGCTTTGTCGGGCTGAGCGATTTCGTGCCGTACAAGCGGATTCGCCGGGATTGAGTGCTTCGATCGGGGTTGTAGGGTAAGAGCGTAGAGCGAGCGTGAGGGTCCATGCACCCTCATTCCCACTCGATCGTACCCGGCGGCTTGCTGGTGTAGTCGTAGACCACCCGGTTGATGCCCTTGACCTCATTGATGATGCGCGTGGCGACGCGGCTCAGGAAGGCGCTGTCGAAGGGGTAGATGTCGGCGGTCATGCCGTCGGTGCTGGTGACCGCGCGTAGGGCGCAGACGTTGTCGTAGGTGCGGGCATCGCCCATCACGCCCACGGTCTTCACCGGGAGCAGCACCGCGAACGCCTGCCAGATCGCATCGTAAAGCCCGGCGTTGCGGATTTCCTCAAGGTAGATCGCATCGGCCTTGCGCAGGGTGTCGCAGGCCGCGCGGGTGACTTCGCCGGGGATGCGGATGGCCAGACCCGGGCCGGGGAACGGATGGCGGCCAACGAAGATGTCCGGCAGTCCCAGCTCGCGGCCGAGGTCACGGACCTCGTCCTTGAACAGTTCGCGCAGCGGCTCGACCAGCTTCATGTCCATCCGCTCGGGCAGGCCGCCGACGTTGTGGTGGCTCTTGATCGTCACCGAGGGTCCGCCAGTGAACGAGACGCTCTCGATGACGTCGGGATAGAGCGTGCCCTGGGCGAGGAACTGGGCGCCGCCGATCTTTTTAGCCTCTTCCTCGAACACGTCGATAAAGGTCTTGCCGATGAATTTGCGCTTGGCCTCGGGATCGATGATCCCGGCCAGTCCGCCCAGGAACAGCGTGGCGACGTCGCGGTGGACCAGCGGGATGTTGTAGTGGTTGCGAAACAGCCCGACGACTTGCTCGGCTTCGCCCAGCCGCATCAGGCCGTGGTCGACGAACACACAGGTCAGTTGCGCGCCGATCGCCTCATGGATCAGCACCGCCGCAACCGCCGAATCAACCCCGCCCGATAGCCCGCAGATCACCCGGGCATCGCCGACCTGCTCGCGGATTTCGGCGATCTTGGTTTTGCGGAATTCGGCCATGGTCCAGTCGCCCGTGAGGCCGCAGACGTGGCGCACGAAGTTGCGGATCAGCTTTCCACCGTCGGGGGTGTGGACCACCTCAGGATGGAACTGCATCGCGTAAATCCGCTTCGCGTCATCAGCGATCACCGCGAAGGGCGCGCCCTGGCTTGAGGCTACGGGACGAAAACCTTGCGCGAGCCGGGTCACCCGGTCGCCGTGGCTCATCCACACCTGGTGGCTTTCGCCCTCGGCCCACAGCCCGTCGAACAGCGCGCAGCGATCGGACACTTCGATGAAGGCGCGGCCGAATTCGCCCGCATCTCCTTCGAGCACTTCGCCGCCGAGTTGATGCATCAAGGCCTGCTGGCCATAGCAGATGCCCAACATCGGCAGTCCGCTGGCGAGGATTTCATCGGGTATCCGCGGCCCTTCCGCGTCGAGCACCGAGGCTGGCGAGCCCGACAGGATCACCCCTTTGGGCTGCATCCGGGCAAAGGCCGCGCTGGCGCTGTTGAATGGAGCGATTTCCGAATAAACCCCCGCCTCGCGCACCCGGCGCGCGATGAGCTGGGTCACCTGGCTGCCGAAATCGACGATCAGGATGGAATCGCCCAGACTGTGGGCGGTGGCGGACTCGGAAGCGGTTGGGGGAGCGTCTGGGGTCATGGCGGATCGGTAAGGTCCGCAAGTCGCACTGTCCAGATAGGGATAGTCGGCGGCGAAAGCCTCACTTGCATTCCTTGCAACTCCTGTCCCGCCCTTTGCACGGGCAATTTACAAAGGAGTCGCTAAATGCTGCATCTGCGAAGTGAGTTAGTAATCCCACGTATAGCCGGGGGGCTCATCCGCGACAGGAGGACTACCATGAAGACCTATCTCATCGGCATCGTCGGTGTTGTTGTCGCACTCAGCGCCAGCAGCCTGATGTTTGCTGCTACCCTCGCCTAAGGCCCTGTCCTTGGCGAGGCGCTCTCGGCCCGCCCCCGGTTGCTGACGCTGCAAAGCATCGGTCCCGGGCGGCGGGCCGCAGTATTTTAAGGCACGCCGTGCCGCCACTCCAGCTGTGCACAAAGCGGCGTATTCGCTTGGGTTTGCGGGTCACAATGCCTATATGCTGACTATGACAGATACGCCCGGAATGCCCGTAAATCTTCCCAACCAGAATGCCTATGGTGCGGATTCGATCAAGGTTCTCAAGGGCCTTGACGCGGTGCGCAAGCGGCCGGGGATGTATATCGGCGATACTGACGATGGTTCGGGGCTTCATCACATGGTGTTCGAAGTCTCTGACAATGCCATTGACGAGGCGCTGGCGGGCCATTGCGACCTGGTCCTGATTGAATTGAACCCCGATGGATCGGTCTCGGTCGAGGACAATGGCCGCGGCATTCCGACAGGCATCCATTCCGAGGAAGGCGTTTCGGCCGCCGAAGTAATTATGACGCAGTTGCATGCCGGCGGAAAGTTCGAGAACACCAGCGACGACAACGCTTACAAGGTTTCGGGCGGACTGCACGGCGTCGGCGTCTCGGTGGTCAACGCGCTCAGCGAGTGGCTCGAACTGACCATCTGGCGCGACGGTCTGGAGAGCTGGATGAAATTCGCCCACGGCGATGCCGTCGCTCCGCTGATCGAGCGCGGCCCGGCCCCCGACAACGGCAAGGGCGCATTCAAGAAGGGCACACGCGTTACGTTTCTGGCCTCGACCGACACTTTCAAGAACGTCATCGATTTTGACTTCGACAAGCTCGAGCATCGCTATCGCGAACTGGCCTTCCTCAATTCGGGCGTGCACATCGTGCTGCGCGACAAGCGCCATGCCGAGGTTGCCGAGCATGACCTGTATTATGAAGGCGGGATCGGCGCGTTCGTGCGCTATCTTGATCGCCACAAGATCGCGCTGCTGCCCGATCCGATCACCATTTCGTCCGAACGCGACGGTATCGGCATCGATGTCGCGCTGGAGTGGAACGATTCGTATTACGAAAACGTCCTGACCTTCACCAACAACATCCCTCAGCGCGACGGCGGCACGCACCTTGCGGCCTTCCGCGCCGCGCTGACCCGGACGATCAACAATTACGCCGAGAAGGCGGGACTGCTGAAGAAGGAAAAGGTCTCGCTCACTGGCGACGACATGCGTGAGGGACTGACTGCGATCGTCTCGGTCAAGCTGCCCGATCCCAAGTTTTCCAGTCAAACCAAGGACAAGCTGGTCAGCTCCGAAGTGCGTCAGCCACTTGAAAGCCTGATGGCTGATCGAATGACCGAATGGCTCGAGGAAAACCCCGCCTATGCCAAGGCCGTGATCGCCAAGATCATCGACGCCGCCGCCGCCCGCGAGGCTGCCCGCCGCGCCCGCGAACTGACCCGGCGCAAAGGCGCGATGGACATTGCCTCGCTCCCCGGCAAGCTGGCCGACTGCCAGGAACGCGATCCTTCCAAGTGCGAACTGTTCCTGGTCGAGGGTGACAGCGCCGGGGGTTCGGCCAAGCAGGGACGTGACCGGCACTATCAGGCGATCCTGCCGCTCAAGGGCAAGATTCTCAACGTCGAGCGTGCGCGGTTTGACCGGATCATCGGCAGCAAGGAAGTCGGCACTTTGATCCAGGCGATGGGTACCGGTATCCGCGATGAGTTCAATCTCGACAAATTGCGCTATCACAAGATCGTGATCATGACCGACGCCGATGTCGACGGCGCGCATATCCGGACACTTTTGCTCACCTTCTTCCACCGCCAAATGCCCGACATCATCCGTGCCGGGCACCTGTTCATCGCCCAGCCGCCGTTGTACAAAGTCGCCAAGGGCCGCAGCGAGGTCTACCTCAAGGACAATGCCGCGCTGGATCGGTATCTGGTCTCTGCGGGACTGGCCGGCCGGGTGCTCGAGACCGAAGGCGGCGCTCGCGGCGGGACCGAGCTGGAAGGTCTGGTCGAACACGCGATGCGTTTGCGCAGCCTGATGGGCTTTGTCCCCCGGCGCTATGCCCCAGCGGTGGTCGAGGCGCTGGCGCTGGCCGGAGTATTCAATCCTGACCTTGATCGCGCAGGCCGGCAAGCTGCCCTGGCGCGCGCCGCCGCCTGGCTCGACGCAGGCGACCGCGAGGCCAAGTGGACCGCGAGCATGAGCGAAGGCGGCTCGCTCGACATCGCCCGGGTGTGGCGCGGGGTGACCGACCACCACGTGATCGAAGCTGCCTTCCTGACCAGCGCCGAAGCCCGCAAGCTCTCGCGCCTCGCCGCCGAACAGGCAGAAGTCTATGCTTCGACTGCGCGGCTGGTGAAGTCAGGCGTGGCTGAGGAAGCGCCCGAGCCCGAACCGGCTGGCGAGGAGGGCGAAGACCTGTCCGACGAAATCACTGCACCGCTCCGCGGCAACGCCGACAAGACCAGCGGGTGGGTCACCCGGCCTTCGGAACTGCTCGACACGGTACTCGCGCTGGGCCGCAAGGGGCTTTCGATCGCGCGCTACAAGGGGCTGGGCGAGATGAATGCCGAGCAATTGTGGGAAACCACGCTCGACCCCGAAAACCGTGCGCTGTTGCAGGTCAAGGTCGAGGACGCCGACGTCACCGACGAGATCTTCACCCGCCTCATGGGCGACATCGTCGAGCCGCGCCGCGAGTTCATCCAGGAAAATGCGCTGAACGTGGCCAATCTGGACGTTTGAACCTGGGTTTGCGCCTGATCGTTCCCCTACTTCAACCCAGCAACCGCTGCCCCAGCATCCGCCCGAACGGCAGGGTAAAGAACCCGGCAATCAGCAACGCGCCGATGACCATCGCGCGACCGATCGGCGATGGCGGCGGTGATTGGCGGTGCGGGCGGACCGGACGATCACTGGCAGCTGGATGAAGGCCCAGACCGACCGGACATGGATCAGGCTGAAATGACCGTTGCGGCGGATCAACAGGGTGTCGAGCGCGGTCACTCCAGCGCCGTCACCCAGACATAACCCAGCTGGCGATGGCGCCGCGTGCCCCGCTGCCGCCACAAGATTGCCGGGGTGAGGGCCAGAGCCAAACTCATCGTCGCCAGATGCAGCCAAACAATTGCAGGCACCGTGCTAAACCGTTATGCCGATTTTTCTCGAATGGTTTGGTGCTTAACCCAGTACTTTAGTTGCCGGGCCAAGCTCGCTATGTTGTTCCCAACTCCCGGTCGCCAGAGAACCGCCCCTTATGATCCGTATTTCGACCCTCGCCGCGCTCAGCCTGTCTGCCCTGCTCGCCGCCTGCACCGCGCCGATGGCGGGCGTTCCGTCCTCGATCTCATCGACCTTGGCCCCGGCCACGGTCGGGCCAGTCACCATAGGAATCGTCGCGATCAACGATTTCCACGGCGCGCTGGAACCGCCCAAGCAGTCTGTTTTCGTTGGCAGCAGACTGGCACCGGAGACTGCGGTTCCCGCAGGCGGCGCGGCCTACATGGCCAGCGCGATCGATTCGATCCGCGCCAAGTACCCCAGCCACCTGACCGTTTCAGCGGGCGATCTGATCGGCGCGTCCTCGCTGGTCTCCTCACTTTATCTCGATGAGCCGACGATCGAGGCATGGAACCGGATCGGGCTCGACTTCAACGCGGTAGGCAACCACGAATTCGACGGTGGCCGCGCCGAACTGCTGCGCAAGCAGACGGGCGGCTGCACCCAGACCACTGTCCGCGCGCCGTGCCAGCTAGAGAAATTCCGCGGGGCGCAATTCCCGTTCCTCGCCGCCAATACCCTTTATCCCGACGGCCGGACGCTGTTTGCACCCAGCGCCCTGCGCTTCTTCGGCAGCGGTAAACGGCGGGTCGGGGTTGGGCTCATTGGCGTGACCCTGAAAGGAACCGGCGAACTGGTCTCGACTGACCGGCTGGATGGACTGCGGTTTGCCGACGAGGCCGATACGGTCAACGCTCTGGTTCCCGGGCTCAAGGCCCGCGGCGCTGACGCCGTCGTGCTGTTGATCCACCAGGGTGACTATACCTCGGGCACACCCGATCCCAACGGCTGCCTCGATCTGCATGGCGCGCTGCAAAAGATCCTGCCCAGGCTCGATCCGCGGGTCGACATCGTGGTCTCGGGCCATACCCATTGGGCCTATGTCTGCGACCTTGCCCAGGCCGATCCGACGCATCCGTTCCTCCTGACCAGCGCCGGGGTGTTCGGCGAGCTGGTCACCGATATCCGCCTCGACATCGATCCGGTAGCGCACAAGGTTGTTGCTCGCTCGGCGCACAATGTCATCGTCCAAAGCGAATCCTATGTGGCCTCACGCGGGCCGGTGGCCACGACCGACGCCTTCCCTCGCTTTGTCCCGCGCCCCGATATCGCCGCCTATGTCGCGCGCTATGTGGCGGCAGCCAAGGACTACACCACCCGCCCTGCAGGCAAGTTGGCAGGCATCGCGACCCGGCCCCAGGGCGACGCCAGCCGCGCTGCAGGCACATTGGGCAACCTGATTGCCGACGCGCAACTTGGGGCCACGACTGGCGCCGGCGCGCAGATCGCGTTCATGAACCCGTTCGGGGTCCGCGCGCCACACGTGCTGCAACCTGCCGCCGACGGCACGGTCACGTTCGGGCAGATCTACGCCGTCCAGCCGTTCAACAACGAGCTGATCACAAAGAGCTATACCGGGGCGCAACTGAAGGCGCTGCTCGAACAGGACTTCAGCGGCGCAGACCCGACCTCGATCCTCGCCCCCTCGCAAGGCTTCCGCTACAGCTTTGACCTTAGCCGGGTGGAGGGCGACCGGATCGTCGCAATGACACTTAACGACCAGCCGATCCGGCCCGAGGCCAGCTACCGGGTGACGGTGAACAGCTTCCTCGCCAATGGCGGGGACAGCTACAGCGTGTTTAACCAGGGTACTGATCCGGTGATCGGGATCCGCGACATCGATGCGCTCGAAGCCTGGCTCAAGGCGATCCCGCCGCGCCCCGTCCCCGCCGACGATCGCACGGTCGACCTGACCCCGGGCGGCTCGACCACGCTCAAGCGGGCAGACGCAGCGGTATCAAAGCAGTAGGATTCAGGTCTCGACCGGCTGGGTAATCCCCGCAAGGCGCGGGTGGCCGGGCATGACTGATTGATAGAACCCGGCAATTCGCGCCATGTCGGCGGGATAGTCGCCAGTCATGTCCATCGGCGCACTCAATCCGCCGCGGCGCCTGGCCAGGTCGAACCAGCCGCAGACAACCGGCACTCCGGCAGCCATGGCGATGTGATAGAAGCCCGAGCGCCAGCCATAGGCTCCGCTGCGGGTGCCTTCGGGTGCGATCACCAGCATCAGGTCGTCGCGCCGGGCGAATTCGGCAGCGATGCTATCGACCACGTTGCGAACGCCCGAGCGATCCACCGGCACCCCGCCCATGTCGTGCATGAAGCGCCCGAGCGGGCCCATGAACAGGCTCAGCTTGCCCATGAAGCCGGGTTTGAAACCGAAATAGTCGGTCACCCCAAGGAAATAGACAAAGTCCCAGTTGGACGTGTGTGGCGCACCCAGAATCACGCATTTGCGCACGCCGGGTGCCTGGCCCGCCACGCTCCAGCCCTTGAGCCGGAACAGGCCCAGCACTCCGGCGCGCACGAAGCGCGACAACAGCGACGGTTTTTCGTGCATAATTAGCGTCCTTCCCCCAAGTTGCGAATGGCAGGAATTGGCGGAGATGGCTAGAGTTGGGAAAGGGTCTCTTGCCAGCCTGACGGCTGGTGCCGCGCGAGAGGCAAGCCTCAGCTTGCCTCTGACCACGCAAAAGAATCCCCTCTAAAACCCCGCTCCATCGGGCCAGTTCGGCCCGGCCAAACCCATCACCTTGAACAGCGCGCCCATCTGGCCTTCGCCAATCAAGCGGTCCTTGGCGGCGTGGATCGCGCTGGCGTGCTGGGGGGCGAACTGGGCGAGCGCGTCGGCGCGGGTTTCGATGCCGAGTTCGCGCAGCCATCGCCCTTGCGACACCGTGCCCAGCCACCGGGCTCCGCGAGATTCCGCTATCGGCGCGAGCGTGGCGAAATCGACGTGGGCGGTCAGGTCGGCTTCGCCGGGCATGGCGAAGGGATCGACCTTGCGGTGATCGCGCACCGCCTGGAGGGTCGAGCCATCGCGCAGCGCATCATGGCCATAGTCGATGAACAGCGCCGCGCCGCCCTGCTCGACCAGCCGCCCGGCGACCTCATAAAGCACAGCCGTCGCACCCGGGCAGGTCTCGATGATCGTCCCTTGGGCCGCGCTCCGCCGGGCTTCACTCACCGCTGCGTCCATCGGCTGCTGGCCCGCGACCGGCAGGAAGCGACCTTGCTCCCAGCCGACCATTCGCTCGCGCCAGCCTTGCTCCATTCGCACCAGCTGGCGCACCGGCAGAGCATCGAGGAATTCGTTCGCGATGATCAGCAGCGGACCGTAAAGTGGGATCGTCGACAGATCATGATGCCAGATCGCGCCGGGGACCATACCGAGCTGGACGTCCTTGAGCGCAACCGAACTCTCGACAAAATGGACCTTCGGCTCCAGCCCATAGCGCCTGGCCGAAGCTATGGCATCGCGTGCCAGGGTGCCCCGCCCCGGGCCGAGCTCGACATAATGCACCGGCGTCTCACGCCCGGCGCGGATCCACATATCGGCCAGCCACAGCCCGATCAGTTCGCCAAACATCTGGCTGATCTCGGGCGCAGTGACGAAGTCTCCGGCGGTGCCCAGTGGATCGCGGCTGGTATAATAACGGGCGTTGGATTCGCCCATGTAGTGCGCCACACTGATCGGGCCGGAGTGGGCGATGATCCGCTGAAAGATCGCCGACAGCGCCTCCGACCCCCCACCTGCGCTCATGCGGGGACGGCAGTCCCACTGCCCAGCGGCGGGCGGACGAGCGCGCGGATCACGAAAGTCAGTCCGACCGCGGCCAGCGGCAGCGTCAGCCACTGGCCCATCGACAGCCCGGTGCGCGCGGCGAATTCGGAGAGCTGGGCGTCAGGCTCGCGGAAGAACTCGACGGTGAAGCGCGCCAGCGAAATCCCTGCCGCGAATGTCCCGACCAGCAGACCCGGACGCCAGCGGGCGCGGGTCTTCCAGAACAAGGGAATCATGATCAGCGCCATCAAGGCCCCTTCCAGCGCCGCCTCGTACAACTGGCTGGGATGGCGCGGCAGTGGCCCGCCGTCGGGGAAAACCATCGCCCAGCGCACCCCCGGCCCGGCAACCCGCCCCCACAGCTCACCGTTGACGAAGTTTGCCAATCGCCCGAACAGCATCCCGAACGGCACGCAGACCGCGATATAGTCGCACACCCGCAGGAACGAGAGCTGCCCGCGCCAGGTGATCCAGGTTATCGCCAGCAGCACGCCGATCACCCCGCCATGAAAGCTCATGCCCCCATTCCACAGCTTGGCCAGCTCGGTCGGGTGCGCCCACAATTCTGGCGCGTAGAAGGTGGCATAGCCCAGCCGTCCGCCCAGGATGATCCCCAGGGTGCAGTAGAAGAAGACATCGTCGGCGTGGCGCTGCGCCATTGGCGCACCAGGGCCCTTGATCATCCGGGTCAGGTGCCAGTAGCCCAGAACGATGCCCGCCAGGTAGGCCAGACTGTACCAGCGCAGGGTGAAGAACCCCAGATCGATCCCGCGCTTCAGACCCAGATCGACCCAATAGATCGGCGCCTGCGCCACTTCGGCCAATAGTGACAGCAAGATCGGAACCCCCTAGAAGTCGGCTCTGGCCAGACCGTTACAATGCGGCCTTCTGGCATAGCGACGCTCGCGATGTAACCCGTAACGTGGTGCAGCTCGGGCCGATAAAAAGGGAGCCGGATGCCAAGTCAACTCGATCTCGACCTGTCTGCAATCATGGATGGGCTGACCGCGCCGGGGGCGATGCTCGAATGTACCACGCTGTCGCGGTTCGGGCGCGAGCTGCCGATGCTGATCCAGGCTCCGGCTACGCTGCCCGATTACTTCGCGCATTTCTGCGCCCAGCACGGCGAAGCGACTTTCCTGATCGATGGCGATTTGCGGCTGAGCTTTGCCGAGACCATGACCGCTGCGCGGATCGCCGCCGCCGGGCTGATCGCCGAACATGGTGTCCAGCGTGGCGACCGGGTGGGGATTGCCGCGCGTAATTCGGCCTGCTGGATCGTCGCCTATATGGCGGTGCTGATCGCCGGGGGCTGCGCGACCTTGCTCAACGGCTTTTGGACCGGCGACGAACTGGCCGAGGGCATCGCACTTTCAGGCTGCAAGCTGGTCCTGGCCGACCCCGCCCGAATCAGCCGGCTGGAGCATTGCGCGCTGGACGCGGTGATCGTGCCGATCGCCCATGGCGATCCCACCACTGCGCTGGCGACGATCAACGGCGACCCGGACAGCGTCGTATTTCCCGCGTTGTCCGGCGATGACCTGGCCACGATCCTGTTCACCTCGGGCTCGACGGGACAGTCGAAAGGTGCGGTCAGCGATCATCGTGGAGTGATCCAGGGGACGATGAACTACGCCGCGCAGACGATCATGGTCCTGGGTTACCTGACCAAGATCGGCGAGGTCCCGACGCTTCAGCCCGCCACCCTGGTCAACGTGCCGCTGTTCCACGTCACTGGCGAAGTGCCGCTGTTCCTCCAGAGCTTTGCCTTGGGTCGGAAGTTGGTGCTGATGCCCAAGTGGGACGCGGGCGAGGCGATGCGGCTGATCGACGCCGAGCAGATCACCTATTTCGTCGGCGTACCTCTGATGTCCATCGAGATCGCTACCCATCCCGACCGCGCCCAATTCGACCTGTCGACCTGCAAAAGCTTTGCTGCCGGCGGCGCCCCCCGACCCGCCGACCACGTCAGCCGCATCCGCGAAGCCCTGCCCGCAGGCTTCCCCCTGCTTGGCTATGGCCTGACTGAAACCAACGGGGTCGGCTGCGGCAATTTCAACGAAAACTATATCGCCAAGCCAGGCAGTACCGGCCCGGCAAGCCGGCCATTGGTCGACCTGGCGATCCTGACCGAGGATGGCACTCAACTGGCCCAAGGCGAGACTGGCGAAGTCGCGATCCGCTCGGTTTGCAATTTCCTGGGCTACTGGAACAACCCAGCGGCAACCGAAGCCGCGCTTCGCCCCGACGGCTACTTCCTCTCGGGCGACCTGGGCTACCTCGACCCCGACGGCTACCTGTTCATCGTCGACCGCAAGAAAGACATTATCATCCGCGGCGGCGAGAATATCTCGTGCATCGAGGTCGAGCAGGCGCTTTACGCCCATCCCGACGTTGCCGAGGCGAGCGTCTTCGGAGTCGAGGACAGCCGCTTTGGCGAAGTGCCGGTGGCGGTATGGCTGACCAAGCCCGGGCGCAGTCTTGACGAAGACCTGCTGCGCGCCTTCCTTTCCACACGGCTGGCGGCGTTCAAGCAGCCGGTGCGGCTGTGGCAAGAGCACGAGGCGCTGCCGCGGCTGGGTACCGAGAAAGTCGACAAGCGCGCCCTGCGCGCGCGCTATGCACCGCTGTGGGAAACCGATACGGCGCGGGCATGACCGCCGATCGACTTCCCCACCAGCGCGCAATCATCGACCGCCGGGCGCTGGCTGAGGCGATTTCTGCACTGGTTGATGACCTGGGCGTCGGCCCTGCGCGATCGCGCGTCGTCGAGCTGCTGCGCGCCGCGCTCGCCCAGGGCCGAGCCGAAATTGCCCGACGGCTTACCGAAAAGCCCAGTGCCGGGCATGACTGCGCCGAGGCCCAGGCGTTTCTGGTCGACCAGCTGGTCCGGGTGATCCACGACCACGTGACCGGCCATGTCTATCGCTCAAGCAACCGTTCGGCCGGCGAGCGGCTGGCGATCATGGCAGTCGGCGGGTACGGCCGGGGCGAGATGGCGCCGCATTCGGACGTCGACATCGCTTTTCTGACCCCGATCAAGCAGACCGCGTGGTGCGAGCAGGTAATCGAGGCAACGCTCTATTTCCTGTGGGACCTGGGGCTCAAGATTGGCCATTCGAGCCGCTCACTCGACGACATGGTGCGCATGGCGCGCGGCGACCTGACGATCCGCACTGCATTGCTCGAAGGGCGCTATGTCTGGGGCGATCAGGCGCTGTACGACGAGGCCCAGCGGCGGTTCTGGGGCGAGGTGGTCCAGGGCACCGAGCGCCAGTTCGTCGCCGAAAAGCTGGCCGAACGTAACGAACGCCACCGCCGCCAAGGCGATAGCCGCTATGTTGTCGAGCCCAACGTCAAGGAGGGCAAGGGCGGCCTGCGCGATCTCCACACGCTCTACTGGATCGGCAAATATCTCCACAAGGTGCGCGAGCCCAGCGAACTGGTCGATGTCGGGCTGCTGACCGCGCGCGAATACCGCGCCTTTCGCCGCGCCGAGACGTTCTTCTGGGCGGTGCGCTGCCACCTTCACACCATCACCAACCGTGCCGAGGACCGCTTGACCTTCGACCTTCAGCGCGAGGTTGCGGCGCGGATGCAATTCGCCGACCGCCCGGGTAAAAGCGCGGTCGAGCGCTTTATGCAGTACTTTTTTCTCCAGGCAAAACAGGTCGGCAGCCTGACCGGCGTATTCCTCGCCCAGCTCGACGAGCAGTTCGCCAAGAAACAACCCAGAGGTCTGCTCGCCGGGTTTCGCGCTCGCCCGCGCAACCTCAAGGGCTACCGCGTGTTCGGGGGCAAGATCGGCGCGCCCAGCGAGGACTGGTTCGCCGTCGATCCGGTGCGCCTGATCGAGATTTTCGTGCTGGCCGAGAACGAGCGCCTCGAAATCCATCCCGAGACCATGCGCCAGATCGCCAGCGATGCCCGTTTGGTCGATCGGGTTCGCCGCGATCCGCGCGCAAACGCTCTGTTCCTTGAGCTGCTGAGCGGCCGCAAGGATCCCGAGACGGTGCTGCGCTGGTTCAACGAGGCCGGAGTGTTCGGGCGGTTCGTGCCCGATTTTGGCCGGGTCAACGCCCAGATGCAGTTCGACATGTACCACCACTACACGGTCGATGAGCACACCATCCGCGCCATCGGGCTGCTCGCCGAAATCGAGCGCGGCGAGCGCAAGGACGAGCATCCCCTTGCCAACGCGATCATCCACAAGATCGCCTCGCGCAACGCGCTGTACGTCGCGGTGCTGCTCCACGATATCGCCAAGGGCCGCGGCGGCGACCATTCGGTGCTAGGCGCCGAGGTTGCACTCAAGCTGTGTCCCCGGCTGGGGCTGAGCGAGGAGGATACCGCGCTTGTCGCCTGGCTGGTGCGCTATCACCTGGTGATGAGCGACACCGCGATGAAGCGCGACCTGGCCGACTGGAAGACGATCAGCGATTTCGTTGGCGCGGTCCAGTCGCTCGAGCGGCTGCGGCTGCTGACCCTGCTGACCATCGTCGACATCCGCGCAGTTGGCCCGGGGGTGTGGAACAGCTGGAAGCGCCAACTGATCGCTGGGCTTTACGATGCCGCCGAAGAACGCCTGCGGCTGGGCCACAAGGAGCACGGCCGGGCCGAGCGGATCGCCACCAAAAAGGCAATGGTTGGCGAGCGTCTGGGTGCCCAGGCCGCACTGATCGAGAGCGTCGGCAAGCAGCTCAACGACGCCTACTGGATCGCCGAACCCGACGACATCATCGCGCTCAACCTGATCCAGCTCGATAGGGCACAGGGCCAGCCGCTTGACGTCCACACCGAATTCTACGCTGCGCGGGGGGCCACCCTGGTCACGGTCCTGGCCGCCGATCATCCGGGGCTGTTCTACCGCATCGCCGGGGGCATCCACCTGGCCGGGGGCAACATCATCGACGCGCGGATCCATACCGCCAAGAACGGCATGGCGGTCGACAATTTCCTGGTCCAGGACCCGCTCGGGCGGCCGTTCATGGAGCACGGCCAGCTCGCCCGGCTGCGCGGCGCGATCGGCGATGCTCTGGCCAACCGGGTCAAGCTGATCCCGCAACTGGCGGCCCGGCCCTTGTCGCGCCCGCGCGCCGATGCCTTCGACGTGCGGCCCCGGGTGGAGTTCGACAATTCGGCTTCCAACCGTTTTACGGTGATCGAAGTCAACGCCCGCGATCGCCCGGCCTTGCTCAACCGCCTGGCCCGCGCGCTGTTTGAAGCCAAGCTGATCGTCCATTCCGCCCACGTCGCCACCTATGGCGAGCGCGCAGTCGACAACTTCTATGTCACCGACCTGCTCGGCTCGAAGGTCGACGCTCCGAGTCGGCTCAGAACGCTGGAAAAACGGCTCCTCGAAGCAGCGGGCGATCAGGCCATGGTGGTCGAGGCAGCTTAAGCGGTGGCGCGGTGGTGAGCGACGCTCCGTCGCAACGGTTTCCGGTGCTCGACCGTCCGGTTATGCTGATCGCCGTGGTGGGCATGGTCATCGCGGTAATCGCGCCGTTCGACGTCGCGTTCGAGGCCCTGACCGCGGGCTCGCAGTTGTTGCGACCGCTGCTCATCGCCATCCTGGTCATCGTCGGTTCGGCCTGCGCGCGGCGCTCCGGCATGAAGCTGGAAGGACACGGCGCGGCCCGGCCGTCACTGATCGGACTTGCCGCAGCGGCGGCCGTCGCGCTTTACGTCGTAGTGATCGACGCTTGGTTCTATCGCACCTCGCTCCCGGATTCCTACGTGCAATTCATGCACGCGCCGCTGTTCGCGCGCCTGTCGTATTACATGTTGCGCGCGTTCAACGAGAATATCCTTTACCGCCTGTTCCTGTTTTCCGGACTTGTCTGGCTGGTGACAGCGCTTCTTGGCGGCCGCAAGCCACCGGGCGCGATGGTGATCGTGCTGATGATCTTGGCCCAGTTGATCAATGTCGGGATAACCCTTGGCGCCACGCATGAGGTGCCGACAACGGCGCTGCTGCTCAGCTACGACCTGTGCCGCTATATCGTGCCCGGCGTCGTCTGGGCGGTGCTGTTCTGGCGCTTCGGGTTCGCCACCGCCGAAGTCGCCTCGGTCGGCTGCCACTTGTTTCTCCAGCCCGCGCTAGGTGGGCTGATTTAGCCGCTCCAGCGCGGCTTCGCGCCCGATCAACGGGAGCAAGGCAGCCATGTCGGGGCCATGGTCGCGCCCGGTCAGCGCTTGGCGGAGCGGCAGGAACAGCGCCTTGCCCTTGCGCCCCGTCGCCTCCTTGAGCGCAGAGGTCAGCGCGTGCCACGCCTCGCCGCCCCAGTCTTGCACAGCCAGCGCATCCGCCGCCGCCGCCAGATATTCCCGCGTTTCCGCGTCGAACGAGGTCACTGCAATCGGCCCGGTGACCACTTGCCACCATCCGGCAGCTTCGGAGATATGCGCCAGGTTGGGCCTGATCGCGTCCCACCCCGCCTCGCTCATCCCCGCGGGCAGCAGCGAGGACACCCGGGCGAAGGGCAGGCGGTGAACGATGGCGGCGTTGAGGCGTTCCAGCTCGGCCTCGTCGAACCGCGCCGGGGCCCGCCCGAAGTGCGCAAGGTCGAATGTCTCGATCAGCACCGCCCGATCGGCAATCGGCTCGACCGGCTGCGAGGTGCCGAGCCGGGCAAGCAGCGCTACCAGGGCTTCGGGCTCGATCCCGGCTTCGCGCAGTTCGCTGACGCCGAGAGAGCCGAGCCGTTTGGACAGCTTGCCTTCGGTCCCGACCAACAGCGCTTCATGGGCAAAGCGCGGCGGCTCCGCACCCAGCGCCGCAAACATCTGGACCTGCGCCGCGGTGTTCGAGACGTGGTCCTCACCGCGCAAAACATGCGTCACGCCCATTGCCACGTCGTCGATCACGCTGGGCAACATGTATAGCCATGAGCCGTCAGCACGCCGCACCACCGGGTCAGACATCTGCGCCGGATCGAACCGCTGGCCCCCGCGGATAAGGTCATCCCAGACGATGGCCTGCGCGTGATCGAGCTTGAAGCGCCAGTGCGGCGCCACGCCCGCTGCGGCCCGCGCGGCGTGATCGGCCTCGCTCAGCGCGAGCGCGGCGCGATCGTAGATCGGCGGCAATCCCCGCCCCAGTTGGACCTTGCGCTTGAGGTCCAGCGCTTGCGACGTTTCATAGCAGCGATAGAGCCAGCCCGCCTCGGCCAGCCGCGCAAACGATGCCTCATACAACGCTGACCGCACCGACTGCCGCTCCTCGCCATCGGAAATCAAACCCAGCCAGGCCAAATCGGCACGGATCGCGTCAACATAGACTTCGCGGCTGCGCGCGGCGTCGGTATCGTCGATCCGCAGCCAGAAGCGCCCGCCATCGCGCTTGGCAAGCAGCCAGTTATGCAGCGCGGTGCGAACGTTGCCGACGTGAAGGTGCCCGGTGGGCGAAGGGGCGAAGCGGGTAACAGTGACCATCACGCGCCTATAGCCAAACCTGGCCAGAGCCCAAACCGGCAACTTTGCGATTTCTGTGGCAAGCGTTTACCCGGAATTCACGATATCTTGAAGGTTCCCGGTTAGCCATCCGGGAATGAGGATGGCGCGTCTGAAAATTCCGGGGTTCGTCCCCGATTTGCCCGAAGAGGTGCGCGTCAGCTATGTGCTGGTGCAGTTCGAACGGCTGCAAAGCCAGGTGCCGTTGCTGTATCTGGCGATGTTGCTGATCATCTCGTCCTCCATGATCGGCGCCAATCCCGGAGTCAGCCCGGTCGTCCGCATCGGCCTGCCGCTGCTGATGATGGTGATCTGCGTGGTCCGTATGCTCACCTGGATTCGCCGCCGCTCGCATATGCCGAATGTAGCAATGGCTGCCCGGATGCTCGCCCGCACGCAAGTCGTCGCCGGAGTGCTGGGGATCCTGTGCAGCGTATGGTGCGTGTTGAGCTGGTCAACCGCTCCCACCGAGACGGCCAATTACTTTCCGCTGTTCATGGCGATGGGCTCGCTGGCGACCGCTTTCTGCCTGTCCTCGATGCCGGCCGCAGCGATGTTCCATATGTTGGTCGGGCTCGCCCCGATTACCGTAGCGATGCTGTTCTCGCACAACCAGATGGCTTTCGCCGGGGCCGTCTCGATCGGAACTACCGCCGCCCTTTTCGTCGGTCTGCTGCTTCAGCAGCACGAGAAATTCGTCGAGTTGCTGGTTCTCCAGCATCGCATGCGCTTGCTTGCCGATACCGATCCGCTGACCGGGCTGGTCAATCGTCGCGCCCTGTCGGAGCGCTTTTCTCAAAGTATCTCCCAGTCGACCGCCGAGCAGGGACCGACCCTGCTGCTGATCGATCTTGACGGATTCAAGCCGATCAACGACCGCCACGGTCACAGCTCCGGCGATGCTGTGCTGCGCGAAGTTGCCCAGCGGATGCGGCGCGTGGCCGGCGAAGATGCTGAGGTCGCGCGCGTCGGCGGGGACGAATTTGCAGTGCTCGTCCACCACGATGCCACTCGCGCGCCCGCGCTGATTGCTCATGCGCTGCTGGCTTCCCTGGTGCAGCCGTTCCGGATCGGCGAGTTGCGGCTGCACGTTGGCGCGAGCCTGGGCATGGCTCATTGGCCGGTCGACGGCGCCTCTCTGGAAGAGCTGTTCGACGCCGCCGATCGCGAACTCTATGCTGATAAAGCCGAAGCCGCCAAGCTCGCGCGGGGCGCGCCGCGCTATCGTCCGGTTCAGCCCGTGCGGAAGGCCTGAGTGATCGGGTAGCGGCGGTCGCGACCAAAGTTGCGGTTGCCCAGCTTGACCCCCGGCGGTGCCTGGCGCCGCTTGTATTCGGCCAGATGGAGCAGCCGTTCGATCCGCACCAGCGTTGCCCGGTCGAAGCCCTCGCCCTCGAGCTGGTCGACGCTCTTTTCCTGTTCGACCAGCCCGGTCAGGATCGGATCGAGCACCTCATAGGGGGGCAGCGAATCGGAATCCTTCTGGTCGGGACGCAGCTCGGCGCTGGGTGGCTTGTCGATGATATTGACGGGGATCACGGGGCCGTGCGGACCCAGCCCAATCCGGGGGCGCTGCCGGTTCCGCCAGCGCGAAATTGCAAATACGGTCTGCTTGTAGGCGTCCTTGAGCGGATTATAGCCGCCCGCCATGTCGCCATAGATCGTGGCATAGCCGACGCTCATCTCGCTCTTGTTGCCGGTGGTCAGCAGCATCGGCCCGAACTTGTTCGACAGCGCCATCAAGGTCACGCCCCTGATCCGCGACTGCAGATTCTCCTCAGTAATGTCGACTTCGCTGTCGGCGAAACTGCCTGCCAGCATCGTATCAAATCCCTCGACTGCCGGCTGGATCGCAATCGTATCGAGCCGACATCCGATCAGTCGCGCGCATTCGGCGGCATCGTCGAGGCTATCCTGGCTGGTGAAGCGGCTGGGCAGCATTACGCACCACACCCGCTCGGGCCCCAGTGCATCAGCGGCGATGGCGGCACAGATCGCGCTGTCTATTCCACCCGACAGGCCGAGCACGACCCCGGGGAAGCGGTTGCGATCGACATAGTCGCGCAGGGCCAGAACCATCGCGCAATACACGTCCTCGGGATGATCGGCGAGGGGCTCGATGATCCCGCGATCGCAGCGCCAGCCGGTGGCGGTGCGGGTCCAGTGAGTGACAACCTCGGCCTCTTCCCAGTCGCGCAACTGCACCGCCAGGCTGCCGTCGCCATTGACCACGAAACTGGCCCCGTCGAAGACCAGTTCGTCCTGCCCGCCGACCCGGTTGATATAGGCCAGCGGCAGCCTGGTATCGACTGCGCGCAGCTTGGCTACGCCGTCGATCCGAAGAGTATCCTTATCGATCTCGTAAGGGCTGCCGTTAGGGCACAGCAGGATTTCCGCGCCCATATCCGCCAGGTGTCGGCAGACGTCGGGATGCCAGATATCCTCGCAGATCGGCACCCCGATCATCACTCCGCGAAACACGATCGGCTCGGGCAGTTCGCCGGGCTGGAACAAGCGCATCTCGTCGAAAGTGCCGTAGTTGGGCAGTTCGTGCTTGAAGCGGACGGCCGCGATCTTGCCCTGGTCGAGCAGGGCCATGCCGTTGTGGAGCGCTCCATCGCGCACGAACACGCTGCCGACCAGCATCGCCGGGCCGGGGCTGGCGGTAGCCAGGGCCAGCTTTTCCAGTTCGGCAGCAGCGCGCTCGATCAGCGCGGGCTTGAGGATCAGATCCTCGGGCGGATAGCCGATCAGCTGGAGTTCGGGAAATATGATCAGATCCGAAGTGCTCGCCCGGGTCCGCGCGGCGAGCATCTGGGCGGCGTTTCCGGCCAGGTCGCCGACCGACTGGTTGAGTTGGGCGAGGGTTATGGTCAACGTATCGAGCATGGCACCGCGATGCCGCGATGGTGCCGGCGTTGCAAATGAAAAGGCCCGACATTGCTGCCGGGCCTTAATTCAATCGCGATGCACGGCTTAGCCCGGAGGCAGAGCCGGTCCATCGCTGATGGCGGGGGCGGCGCTATCACTGGCGGCCGACGAGGACATTGCAGGCAGTTCGGACGGGGCGTCCGCCGGGGCGACAATGCCAGGGGCTTCGGCCACGGCTGCCGAAGGGCTGGTCTGCGAGACGTCGGTGCCGGCCGCGGCGATATCGGTGTTGCCGAAAGTGGGTTCGGGAAGGTCGATGCTGCCAGTGCCATCGGCAAAGGCCTTGGCAAAACCGACCGCTTGGGTTCCGCCAGGATCGCGCGCGACCTTGAAGTTCAGGCGCTGAGCCAAGTGTTGCGAGGTCTGGATATCGTTCCGCGCGAGCTTGAGCAGAACCGGGTCGGGGCCGCTATGCTCGACAGTGACCGCGGGGGCTGCCGCTGGGGGCAGGGCCGCACGGTCCGCCGCATCGAACCTGATCGGCGGCATCGGCGTTATCGTGGCGAAAGCGCGATAGGGGGTAGCCTGAACCGCGCTGTCGGCCAGGGCCAGGCGAGTTTCAGCAGAGGGCTGGGCCAAGGACTGGGCCGCCGGGTTCCATGCCGGAACCACGCTCGCCGCTCGCGCCAGTGCTTCATCCTGCGTGCTGACCTGGACCGGTGCGGCAAGTTTTACTTGTACGAGATAGACCCCGACACAATCAGCCAGCAAAAAGGCGGTAACCAGCCACGGCTTCCAGCGCAGCCTGCTTTTGCGGTTCCTGTTATTGCCCACCGGAATCTCCTTTGAAGCTCGGGATATCAGGTCCTTTTCGCAGGCGCAATATGGGCCAACTGGCGGATATGCCGGTTTGAAGCCAGGAAGGCAGCGATATGGCCCCTTCCGCATATTCACGGAAAGCTTTAGCCTATGCGGATGATAGATCTCACACCGTTCGAACAAGCCGGCACCTCGGCCAATCTGCCCGGCGCGGTGGGCATGATCGTTGACCGCGACGGGGTCCGCTTTGCCGCCGCATTGGGCGAGGCCGACGCGGTCACCCACGTGCCGATGCATGAGGACACACTGTTCCAGATCGCCTCGATGACCAAGGCGGTCACGTCGGTGGCGGCGATGCAGCTGGTCGAGGCGGGCCGACTGAGCCTCGACGCCGATATTGGTACGCTGCTGCCCGATCTCGCCGATCCACAAGTACTGACCGGCTTTGCCAGCGATGGCACCCCGCAACTGCGACCCGCCAGTGGCCCGATCACGCTGCGCCATCTGCTGACCCACACCGCCGGGCTGGGCTATTTCTTCATCCACCCGCAAGTGCTGCAATATTACAGCGCGGTGGGCATGCCCGAACCCGGCTCGCTCGCCTCGATCAAAATGCCGTTGATGTTCGATCCGGGGGAAAGCTGGGAATACAGCGTCGCGACCGACTGGGTCGGCCAGGCGATTGAGGCAGTAACCGGCCAGACGCTGGGCACATATCTGGCACCGCACGTCACCGGGCCGCTCGGCATGACGCAGACCGCGTTCCGCGCGGACATGCCTGCGGACGCCGCCAAGGTCCATGTCCGCAACCCGGAGGGCGGATGGGCCATCAGCCCGATGATGCTGGGCGGCGGCGAGTTCGACATGGGCGGCGGCGGCCTGAGCTCGACTGCGCCCGACTATGCCCGCTTCGTGCGGATGCTGCTGCGCGGCGGCGAGCTTGACGGGGTGCGCATCCTGCAGGCCGGAACCATCGCCGAAATGGTCCGCAACCAGATCGGCACCTTGCGGGCCGGCGCGATGGGCACGGCCATGCCCGATCTGGCCTCGCCTTATGACACCTTCCCCGATCAGCACACCGGCTGGGGTCTGGGCTTTCTGATCAATCCAGAGCGTGGCCCCAATGGCCGCGCGCCCGGCAGTCTCGCCTGGGCGGGGATTTTCAACAGTTACTACTGGTTCGATCCGGCCAAAGGCGTGGGCGGCGTGTTCATGAGCCAGGTGGCGCCGTTCGGTGACGCCGGAGCCCTGGCGGCGTTCGGGGCGCTGGAAGCCATGGCTTATACCAAAGAGCGTTGTGGCTGACTCACGGGAGGGATTCCCAAGCCGCTGATTTTCTGATTCACCGGAGCAAGCACGAGGAGGCTTGCGATGGCGG
>JAYWBP010000184.1:0-2939 GCA_043781375.1 Novosphingobium sp. | reverse complement strand
GTTCATGCTGCTGGTCGGGCGGCTCCAGGCGGTCAAGTTTCCTGACGATGCGGTTCGTGTCCTCGCCGAGGTGGTTGGGCGGGGGCACGACGTGAAGCTGTTCATCGCCGGGGACGGCGACATGCGCAGCGAACTGATTAACCTCGCCGATTCGCTCGGCGTGCAAGGCCGGCTGGTCATTGGCGGCTACCAAAATCAACACGCCTTGGCCCAACTCAATGCCCATTGCGCATTGGTAATCTCACCGCTCACCGGGCGCGCATTGTCGGAAAGTGCGCTTGGAGGCGCACCCATCGTGGCTTACGATCTCGACTGGCAAGGCGATCTGGTTCGTAACGGCGAGACTGGCGCGCTGGTGCCGTTTCGCGATATCGCAGCGCTGACTGACGCTACGGCGGCAATGTTGGACAGTCCGCAGCGGGCAAGCGAATTGGGGGAAGCTGCGCGGCTCAGGGCGCTGGCGATGCTTGATCCCGAAGTGCTCAATGCGCACGAGCGCGATACGTATGTGCGGTTGCTGGCAGGCGAGCCGCCGCAGCCCGGCTGTTGAGGGAACAATGACGTTGTTCGAATCGCTACAACTCTGGTCAAACCACTGGGCGCATCTCAAGCTCAAGCTCGGCGCCGTCAGCGGGCTCAGCCCCGATGCACTGCATATCAATGCCGGATTGCTGGTGCTGTGCCTCGCCGCGCTGGTGCTGCGCCGCAGCCCGCTCAGCGTCTGGCCGTGGTTGGCGCTGCTGGTGCTCGAATGCAGCAATGAAGCCGCCGATCTGATGCTCGAGGGTATGGGCAGCACCGAGGCGACGGTGGGGGCGGGGCTGCACGACATTGCCAATACGATGGCTGCGCCGACGCTGCTCTTGCTCGTCGGCTGGTGGCAGCGCCGGCAGGGCGCGACCTAGTCTTCAGGCCTCGCGGTCGATCGGGAACATCACTTGGTGCGTTCCATTGCGGCGGCGGTGGACATGGTCGACGACAATCTCGTCGGGGGTAAATTCGCCGACAATCTGCCCGAGTTGCTCACGCAGGGCGTCGATATCGTTCGCCGCAATCGCCTGCTCGATGCGCTTCAATTTGCCCGACAGCTCGCGCATGCCGATCATCGGTTCGCGCGCCTGCATGATCCGCGGGTGGCTGGTCGGAACCTCGCCTCCTTCGATCAGGAGTTCTTCGAAAAGCTTTTCGCCCGGGCGCAGCCCGATTACCGATATCTCGATGTCGCCGGTCGGATTGGCACCATCACGCACTTGCAGGCCCGACAGCTCGATCATCTTGCGGGCGAGGTCGGCAATCCGGATCGGGTCGCCCATGTCGAGCACGAATACCTCGCCGCCCTTGGCCATCGAGCCGGCCTGGATGACCAGCTCGGCCGCCTCGGGAATACTCATAAAATAGCGGGTTACGTCTTGGTGGGTGATCGTGACCGGGCCGCCATGTTTGATCTGGCCGCGGAACAGCGGCACCACCGATCCGCTCGATCCCAGCACATTGCCGAAGCGTACCATCGAAAACCGCGTCTTCCCGTGATGCTCGCTGGCCAGCGCCTGGATGACCATTTCGGCCAACCGTTTGCTCGCGCCCATCACATTGGTCGGCCGCACCGCCTTGTCTGTGCTGATCAGAACGAAGTCGCGCACGCCGTGCTCGCCCGCCGCGTGCGCCACCGTCAATGTGCCGATGGCGTTGTTGCGGACACCTTCGGCCGGATTGTGCTCGACCAGCGGGACATGCTTGTAGGCTGCCGCATGGTAGACCGTCTCGGGCTTCCAGCTGTCCATGATCAGGGCGATCCGGCCGGCGTCGGTGATCGAGCCGAGCAATGGCACCAGCTCGACTCGCCCGGTTTCGAGCACCGCCTGCTCAAGCTCGCGGTGGATCGAGTAAAGCGCAAATTCGCTCGAATCGAACAGCAGCAGGCTCTTGGGCTTGAGCAAGACGATCTTGCGGCACAGCTCCGATCCGATCGAACCGCCGGCGCCGGTGACCAGCACGGTCTTGCCGGTGATGTTGCGCGCCATCAGGATGTGGTTCGGCGCAATTGGATCGCGGCCCAGCAGGTCTTCGATGTCGAGTTCGCGCAAGTCTTCCATGGCGACATGTCCGCCCGCGATGTCACTCAGCACCGGCAGCGTCCGGACCTGGACCGGGACACCCTTGAGCAGCTCGAGAATCTCCGCCCGGCGCGCGCGGGTAGTGCTCGGCATGGCAAGCAGGACGTGTTGCACCTCTTCCTTGATGATGCGCTCACCCAGCCGATCGGGCCCGAAGATCGGCTTCCCGTTCATGACGCTGCCGTGCAGGGACGGATCATCGTCGACGAAGCCGACCACGAACATCTCGGTGCTGTTGTTAAGCGCGGCGGCCAGTTGCCGACCGGCGCTCCCGGCGCCGTAGATAAACACTCCTTTGCGGCCCCCCATGGTGAGCGCGCGCTGGTAGCCTCCACCGAGCCAGAACTTCGCCGCCGCCCGGGTGACCGCAATCGCGAACAACAAGATCAGAGGCTGGATCAGCCCGAGCGTGCGCGGCACGTCGGGCACGCCGATAAAGGTGAACAGGGCTGAGAAGATCAGGAAATATATGGCTCCCGCGATCCAGAACGCGCTCATCGCGGCAGAACCCGAATAGCGGAAGATGGCGCGATAGAAGCCTAGTCGCACAAACAAAGGAATGGCAATTATCGGTGCAACCAATACCGGTGCCAGCTGTAAATCCTTCGGCAGGATCCAAACGCCCAGGCGCAGATAATAGGCCGTCAGTACGCTGGCGACGCAAAGCGCACCATCCAGCGAAACGACAACCGCACGCTTCACAGGCCGCGGCAATTGCAGCACCCAGTTCTCGACCGACGTCAGCATGGCCAGCTGTCCCGATGTTTTACCAGACTTCGTCTTCAAGCTACCGCGACCCAAATAATTCCAATATTCGAAATCCAG
>JAYWBP010000183.1:0-2992 GCA_043781375.1 Novosphingobium sp. | reverse complement strand
CGCCATCGGTCAGCGCGCCGCTTTTGTGCAGCTGGGTCAGCCGTTCGAGTTGTTCGATCCAGTCCGCCATATCATCCCCCGCGTGACTCGCCACTGCCTCCATGGCTAACCCGCCGCAGCGCACCCGGCAAGGGCTGGCTCAACCCAGCCCGACTGGACACACTGGACACAGTCTGAAACCGGAAAACGGCGGCCTCAGCGATTTGACCTCGATTGGCGGCACCAGCCGCAGCGCATCGACCGCGGCGAGCAGTTCTGCGTGCGCCGCCGCCAGCTCTCCCACCGCGCGGTCAACCGCTTCGTCGACGAATTCCGCCCGCGCCGCTTCAAAGCGCGCTTCGGCCTCGCACCGCGCATCATACAGCCGCTCCTGTTGCGCTGCGTAGTCGCCATCTTCGTCATCATCTTCGTAGCCTTGGTCGTCCGTATCGTCGTCGTCATCGTTGAAAGCGGCGGCCGGCTCCGCGTCGCCTTCCGTTTCGCTTTCCCCGTCATCGGGATCGCGCGGGACGGGTTCGTAGTCCCACGGATCGTCGGGATCGGGCGCGACGACGGCGACATCGAACGCCCGCCCGGCCTGCGCCGCCACGGTTTCAAGGTGCGCGGCGTGGTTCGCCGGCGGGGTCGCCGCTTCGATCCCGGCGGCGCGCGCCAGCGCCAGATCGAACGGCTCGGCCCCGTGCGTTTCCGCGCATAATGCATCGAGCCGCGCGAGGTGCGCCAGCAGCAGCCGCGTATCGAACCGCCGCCGCGTGGCGATCACTTCGCCGTGATAGAACACCTGCTCCTCCACCCCGTCGAGCGCCCGCTCGGCCAGCACCGCCTCGGCATGATCGCGCGCGCGGCACAACGCCGCACGCCACCCGCTTGCAAAAGCCAAGTCCCGCCGCCGCGCGAGGTACAGCCCCGAGCGGGACACCCCCACCCGCGCCGCGGCAACGCGGACATTGCCGTGCTGCGACAGGCAATCGAGAAAGCGCAGCTTGCGTTCAGGCGTGAGCACGGGGTCGTCGGAGAACGACGCAAGAGTCTCCCCCTCTGGGGGAGGTGGCAGCCGGTACGGCTGACGGAGGGGGCCGTCACCGCCAGACGTGCCCTCCCCCCGCTCACCCCGAGCCTGTCGAAGGACCAACCCCTCATCCTCACTTCGGCAATCTGATCCAACATTCGGCATGGCCCGGTTCCTTGTGTGAAAGGCAAACCGGCCATGTTGCAGATTTCGGAGGAGTAGGAAAATTGGGACGTTCCTTGCCGCATATTGACAATATACCAATTCCAGTATATCTACTCAGCAATGGCAGACGAGACCCCCATCGACTGGATCGGATCGTCCAAAAAGGATTTGATGAACTTTCCGTCCGAAGTGAAGAGCGAAATCGGGCAAGCGCTAGGTGTCGCCCAGTTGGGCGGCAAACACCCCAAAGCCAAACCGCTCAAGGGCTTCGGATCGGGAGTTCTGGAAATAGTCGATGACTTCGATGGCGACACCTACCGCGCTGTCTATACCGTGCGGTTCTCTGACGTGATTTATGTGCTGCACTGCTTCCAGAAGAAGTCCCCGAAGGGGATCAAAACCGCGAAGCCCGACGTCGCGCTGATGAAGGCGCGGTTAAAGGTCGCCCAGGGCGAGCATGCAAAGAGGACGAAAGCGTAATGACCGAACCTGCAATCACTCGCGGCACTGGCAACGTCTTTGCCGACCTTGGCCTGCCCGATCCCGGTGAACGCCAGACCAAGACCCGGCTGGCGCTGGCGCTAAACCGCATCATCAAGGTGCAGAGTCTGAAACAAGCCGAAGCCGCGCTACTGCTTGGTGTGCCACAACCCAAGGTTTCGGCGCTGGTGAATTACCGGCTCGACGGCTTCTCGGTGGAGAAGCTGATGGACTTCATCGTAGCCATGGGGTGCGATGTGGAGATTGTAGTGCGACCAAAGCGGGGGGATGCCGAGGCTAGGATTTCAGTGTTGGAGGCGGTTTAGCGGTCTGGAAATAAGTCATCCGTCAATACCTCTGGCGTTCGCCGTTTCGATCAAAAAAAGGGCCATGCTTCCGGCCATGTTTACCGCCAACGCGGCATGTCGCGGTGCTGGCTTGACGGGCTTCCCTCCCGATGCGTGGGCATCACCTACCTTGTTTCGCAGCGTACCTAGACCTTCGACGATGCTAGCAGCGCTACCTAAAATTCGTTTGAACGCGTCCTGGGAATGTTGCGACGGTGCGATGTTCAGCAGTTCCGACGCCTGTCGATATAGCTTCGGCAAATCATCGCTAGAGCCATACGTCGCATTACCATCTGCATCTTCGAGAAGGTGCTTACAGACGGTTTCGAGCAAGGTCCGTGCTGCCGTAATCGCGCCAGCTGGATCGGCTTCGCGCCGGGACAGTGCCTTGTTCCAAGCATCCGTTATGCCTTCGGCATCGAATCGTTGAAGTGCGTCGGATACAATCGTGTCGGCGGGCGCGGGGCTGTGTTCGAGTCGATCAATCAGCTGAGTGAACTGTTCACGGACATATTGACGCCTCGGCTCCCATTGGCCGCTATGACCCTTGAGAAATGCCCACATCGCCGCCTTATCTTGCGTAGTCCGAACGAAAGCCGGAACCAGATGCGAAACAATCGGGTCGTCCATGAACTCTCGCCGAAGTAGACGATAGACAACATCATTCATGTTGGCACCGCCCTCGCAGAGAGCGACAAGTCCATTCCGAAGTGTCATGGCCCGCTCAAGCTTGTCGGTTGGCAAGTCCGCAAGCGTATGGCCGGGAGTTTGGTCGAAGAAGCCCATCACCGCTCTATAGTGGAACGATCGCGCTGAAGGCTAGTGATCCAATCAGGAGGGCTGTTCTCGCCCCACCCCTCAAGCCGCCCGCTTAACCACACTGACATCCACTTGCACCTCGCAGCCCAGCCGGTCGAGGATCGTCATCAGGCGGTCGATGGTGAAGCGTCCCAGCTTGACGTTGCGGATGCGCGAGAAATCGGCGGCGGCT
>JAYWBP010000182.1:0-25389 GCA_043781375.1 Novosphingobium sp. | reverse complement strand
GCGAAAAGCTGATCCTCCCCTACCTCGACATCGATCTCAAGTATTACGATCTCTCGGTCGAAAAGCGCGACGAAACCAACGACCAGATCACCGTCGATTCGGCCAACGCAATCAACCAGTACGGCGTCGGCGTAAAATGCGCGACGATCACCCCCGACGAAGCGCGCGTCGAGGAATTCCACCTCAAGCAGATGTGGAAGTCGCCCAACGGCACGATCCGCAACATCTTGGGCGGGGTGGTCTTCCGCGAACCGATCGTGATCAGCAACATCCCGCGCCTGATCCCCGGCTGGACCGATCCGATCGTGGTCGGCCGCCATGCTTTCGGCGATCAGTACAAGGCGACCGATTTCGTCGTCCCTGGTCCGGGCAAGCTGCGCCTGGTCTGGGAAGGCGACAACGGCGACCGGATCGACGAGGAAGTATTCCACTACCCTTCGGGCGGCGTGGCGCTGGCCATGTACAACCTCGACGATTCGATCCGCGACTTCGCCCGCGCCTCGCTCAACTATGGCCTGGGCCTGGGCTGGCCGGTCTACCTGTCGACCAAGAACACCATCCTCAAAGCCTACGATGGCCGCTTCAAGGACCTGTTCCAGGAAGTCTTCGACACCGAGGGCTTCAAGGAGAAGTTCGCCGCCGCCGGGATCACTTACGAGCATCGCCTGATCGACGACATGGTCGCCTCCGCGCTCAAGTGGAGCGGCAAGTTCGTCTGGGCCTGCAAAAACTACGACGGCGACGTTCAGTCCGACCAGGTCGCGCAAGGCTTTGGCTCACTCGGCCTGATGACCTCGGTGTTGATGACGCCTGACGGCAAGACCGTCGAGGCCGAGGCTGCCCACGGCACCGTCACTCGCCACTATCGTATGCACCAGCAGGGCAAGGCGACCAGCACCAACCCGATCGCCTCGATCTTCGCCTGGACCCGCGGGCTGATCTATCGCGGCCGGTTCGACAACACCCCCCAAGTCGTCGCCTTCGCCGAAACCATCGAACGCGTCTGCATCGAGACCGTCGAAAGCGGCAAGATGACCAAGGACCTGGCCATCCTGATCGGGCCGGACCAGTCCTGGCTGACCACCGAAGGCTTCTTCGAGGCGATTGTGGAGAACCTGGACCAGGCGATGAAGCCAGCCTGACTGCCCCCCCCCCCCCCCGGCACGGCGAGGGGGCCGCCCGCTTTTGCCGCGCGCCCATCTGTGACTTTCCAAAGCCAGCAATTTTCATCCGTATTGAGGCCGGCAGTTTAGTGCCCGGTCACCGTAATTCTGTCACCGTCAGCCCGCTCTAGCTGCGCTTACCACTGCCTCGCGACGGGCCGCGTGCCACAGTCCACCCAGTTCAAGGTCGATCGAGTCGGCAGCGAAGGGGTCGAGGCCCGAACCCGGGTACAGGCAGAACTCCCCGAACCGCGGTGCCCCATCGATCTCGAAGAAGTCGACCCGCAAGAATTCGTGCCCTTTCGCCAACGTCTCGGCCGCCGCCAGCATCGCCGCGAGCGAACGCGGCGCAGCCGGTTGATCCTGTGCAACTGCGAGCGGGCGAAATGCCCGGTCATGCAAGATCCAGCGATGATTGTTCGCGCGATCGAGGTGGACCTGGACGTGCGTCGCGTGCCCCCCGAAGACGTAGATCTTATAGTCGAGTGGCAGTGTCCGCCCGTCCCCAAGCAGGGGTTCCGCGATCAGCCCGCGGGGGACGCCTGCATAGGCCCACTCATCAAGCCACTTGCCATAGGGGCCCGCCATCCAGCGCGCCGAACGATCTCGCAATGCGCTCCATTCGCTCGCCAAAGTAACGTCGCGGAGCAACGTGTACTGGTTGCAGCCATGGCGCGCTTTAAGGATCGCAGGCATTTGAAACGCGGGCGAGGCCGGCAGGGTCTCGCCCTGCCACAGCGTCGGCGTGATCCATTCGGGACCGAGCATTCTGCCCGCCATTTGCTTTGCGGCGAGCTTGTCCATCAACGCGACCTGGCGCGGATCGCGATCGTACAGCTTGCGACGCTGGACCAGCTCAGTGAACCGCGGCGCAGCCGCAATGTCGGGCATCCGCTGATGGCGCCACAGATACGTCATGATCACCCGCGTTCGGGCGAGCGGACTGTCGGCCGAACCTGGGGACAGCGCCTGGGCGAAAGTGAAAATCAGGGGATCCAATATTCGCTGGGCGTGATGCTGTCGCCGTTGATAGCATTGGCCGAACATCCGGTCAGCCCGATCTAATTCCCGGCTGGCGTGTTGCTGGCAACCCCCGGCCTGCCACCCCTGACCGCGTGCGGGAGAATCACGCGTTGTGGGTCAGCGGTAGACTCCCCCCCCCCCCGCCCCTCAACGCCATGCCGGACCAGCGTGCCGGACCATCGTGCCGGACTGCACCAGGCCGAATCGGCACCAGATTTACGGCGGTCGGGGGCGGCCCCTGTCACCGTAATTACCCCTGGTTACCGTCCCCGTATTTCCCCCTAATTCCGGAAGAACCCGCAGACCCGCGCCGGTTTCCTGGTCATGGGCCAGCATAATTATAATATAATTGACAGTCACTAATATGACGCATAGCGTGTTAAATAAGGGTGGCAGGGGAGGCATAACCATGATCCGCATATTTACCGGGGCTAAGCGCCGGTTGACCTCCGCATGATTGCAGTTGTTGGCGCGACGGGCGCAGCCGGCAGAAGCAGCAAGCACCGCCACCAAAATCGTCATTGCCGGGCAAGCGTGGGCTAGCGAGCAACCGCTCAATGCCAAGCGAGACGCCAGCGCCATTCGCCATCTCCATCCGCGGACTTAACGCCGACGCTATTAATTCTACTTGGTGAATTGATAGAAAGTGAAAACCAAGTTTTGAAATGGGAAGGAACGCAGAATGAAAAAATTGGTTATCCTCAGCCTCGCCGCATCGATAACAGCGCTCACGTCAAGCGCAAATGCGCAAGTTGTCAATGTTTACAATAATCAGGCTGTACCAACCAGTCTAGAAACCACTTATCCTTATTGGGCTTATGCTCAGTACCTTGGTAACGTTGATTTTGCACGAACATATAATGGAGACGATTATCTAAATGCTGACCTTAATCAAACTCAGTCCAGGTCACCAAAGAATTTTCAGGACAGAGGCAGTTGGGGACGTTTTAATTTAACACGGCATCGAAATGCTGCAACTAATACTTATGCAAATTATAATGATGGCGTTATGGTATTAGCTCACCGTGGTTTGGTTGATTTAAAATTAGGCATCAATGAAAACACCCTCGACGCAGTTCAACACGCAATGAATCGGGGAAATCACATGATCGAACTCGACATTCAAGCTTCGAGTGATGGTCAGCCGATGGTCACCCATGACGACAACCTAATTCGCACAACTGGAATTGATGCTAATGTAAACACCAGAACAAAAGCTCAAATACAAGGGTTGTTTACAAGAATTGCAAACCCGGCAGTCGCTGGGAGCAGGGGCACACGAGCCAATACAACAACCCGATATTGCACCAGCGGAAATATATTGATGTCGTTAGACTGGATGTATAGTATTCTTAGGAACGCCAGTACGGCTGCCACCGTAACCGGTGGGCTCGGGACTTGCGTGCAGACTGCGGATGTGGACGAAACTTTTTTTCTCGATCCAAAAAATCTTGCGTCGGGCCAGGCTGCGATGAAGTTCATGGCTGATGCCACCCGATCTGGCAGCTTGCGCCAACGCTGGTACATGAAAACATATGATGACTTTTGGGCAACAAATCCGAATGACGCTGCACTCTTGGTCAAAAACAGTCTGCCTGCTGGCACCAGCACGGCCGGCCTTCAGGTAATGCCGGTTATCTCGATTAGAGGTTATCTTGATGAAGCAACGCCAAATTACACTGCAGCTGTTAATAAGGCAGCGGGCATAGTGCACGCTTGGACTGCCCAAGGGTTTTCCGTCGCTTCAGTCGAATTTCCGGGCGCGTGGGACGCAAAGTGGACGGAGTTTGTGAGGCAATTTTATGGTTACATAAAATTAAACGACTATTACTATTACGGTAAAAATCCAGCAGTTTATTTCCAAAATTACGCCAATGAGGGCATAGCATTGTCTATCCCTCCGGTATTGGCTTATGGATATCGATTTCCTGATTTCAAAATTGGCGCCCAAGCGTATACCTGGTCTATGCAAGGCTATAGTCAGGTAGACAATTCAAATGCTACACGAAGGAAATTGGGTGGCTCGTACGGGACTGCAGGCGCGCGATGCAAAGCTGGCCTTTTCTTTGCCAATACATATAATCAAGGCCAGTTAATTCAGACTGGATGCTTTGTGACAACAGACTATCCTAACTGGGAATCTAATATCAACTATTATAATAAAGTTGAGACCTATGTCGGAGCGCCACAAACTTCTTTCAGCGCCTTTCCCTGATGGCTGTGGCAGGACGGTAACTATCTGCCATGTTATGTTTGCTAGTTGAAAAATAGGCGGCGGGTCACAGCAGTGGCCTGCCGCTTTTTTTGATGCTTTGTTTATAATGGCAATTACAGTGACAGTGCACTTGACTAGCCCTGCGCTGCGGTTCGTGTTTTGCTCGCCCTGAATTGCGGCCTGGCCCTGTTTCAGCCCGCTCCGGAAACGCGCTGGTGCCCAGTGTTTCGCCCGGCCCCAGCGACGCGCGCTACGGCGCCCAATCTGCCGGGCAGGTGCGGCTCGCCCGGCGCCACACGCCGGTAGTCCTATCGCACCACAACCATCTTCCGCCGGTCGCTGGCGATGCAACGGTTTCGGCCGTTGCGCTTGGCATGGTACAGCGCTTCGTCCGCAGCGGCCAGCCAGCGCGCGGGATCGCACCGTTCGTCGTTCACGGGTGCCACGCCAAAGCTCGCCGTCACGCCAACTGCGGCCAATGCGGGAAAACGCAGCGCGGCGATGGCGTGGCGGAACCGCTCGGCTCCGATCATGGCCTCTTGGGCGCAGGTTTCGGGCAGAAGCAGCCCGAACTCCTCGCCGCCCAGTCGGCCAAAGACGTCGCTGGGCCGCATGACCAGACCGCAGCGCGCGGCGATCGCCTTGAGCACCGTATCGCCAGCCGGATGTCCGAAGCTGTCATTGATCGTTTTGAAATGATCGACGTCCAACATCAGCAGCGAGCTGGGTCGGCGATAGCGTTTGAAGCGCTCGGCCTCTCGCTCCATTTGCTGCAGGAACCCGCGCCGCGTCAGCGCGCCGGTAAGGTGATCGCGATCGGCGATCCGGCGCAGTTCCAGCTCATCGACGATCAGCGCCGCGAAGTTCTTCAACAGGCTTACCTGTGCCGCGTCGAACGAGCGCGGCTGCGTGTCGATGGCGCACAGCGCGCCCAGATTGTAGCCGTCCGGGCTCTGCAGCGGCACCCCTGCATAGCTGCGGATAAACGGTGGGCCGACAACCAGCGGATTGGTGCTGAAGCGCACATCCGCTGCGGCGTCGGCAATAAGCATTTGCCCATCGGTCTTTATGGTGTGTCCACAAAAGGACGCCGCGCGCGGAGTTTCGGACACGCTCAGGCCCTGGCTCGAATTGAACCATTGCCGGTCACGATCGACCAGCGAAACAGCGCAGATTGGCACGCCCAGCACGGTTTTGACGATGGCAGTGATCTTGTCGAACGGCGCTTCGGCCGCAGTGTCAAGCACGTGATACCGGTGCAACGCGGCCAGACGCCCCGCTTCGTCGGAATGTTTGCGGTTAAGCATTGAGCGCGCTTCCCCAGGCGCCGATCGCGCGCACGAGCCTGGGACGATCGGTTTCGAGCAATCGGGCTGTGCCTGGCTTTACCTCTGCGTCCGTGCTGCCCGCACAGCGCAGGCGCCCGACAAGCTCGGCAATGGTATTTTGGCGACGCTGAACCGCGCTGCGTCGTTCAGACGGGAGCGCGCACTTACCAAGGGTTGTCGTCATTTGCGTTCCGGATTGCATCGTGATCTTCGCAGCGGCTTAATCAGTCCCCCTTACTAAAACGACGTCAGCAAGGCGGGTACTTGCCCGGAATCCGGGGACAGCAAATCCCGATGGACTGCAAGCGACGGCCTCTCGCCCGATCGGACGCTGCGGCGCGAAAAGTGTGGCTGGGCACCCTGCTGCGCCGACAGACCGCCTGAGCCATCGCCGCAGCCCGGCGGCGCGAGGAGGCATCGATACTGCGCGGAATCGGGCGGCTTAAAGGCGGGCTTTATCGGGGGTAGAATCCAGATAGGAATACTGACTCCGGAATTTGTGTCCCCTCACCTCGATCGTCATCGCCCAGGCCCCGCGCACCACGTTGCCCGATGGCTTAGACAGCGCTCCCGCCCATGCGATTTATGATATTTGCCAGCAGCATATGCGGCACGGTCAGCACCGAAAGCGTCATCATCCCGGTCACAAACAAGCTGGAGGGAATATTGAGACTTCCGGTGGCCGCATAAATCAAGGCCGCAATCCCAAACCCCGCAACGGTCATCGCTGCAACGCGCACCGAGATGCTGGGCAGGACGTTTGGGCCAAGCGCGGCCCAGCCCTCCCTGAAATGACGGGGCGAATGAAAAAGGCAGAAAAATACGGCAAACCCGATAACCGGCGGCAAGACGAACATCGCAGCCAGCGCGCAAATGCCCTCCACCTTGCGCTGCGCCGCATCCATCGTTGCCAGCCCGACAAGCGCGACGATGGTTGCCACCGGCGCGATCAGGATCAGGACATCGACCAGCAAGGTTGCCCGCGGATCGCCCGTGAGCGCAACGAACAATCCTTTTAATGCAATGGCGTGTGACAAAGCCGGTGCCGACAACAGCGCAACGGCAATTGCGTGCGCAAAAAACGGCTGCTGTGCCTCATCCCAATCGTGCGCAAAATGTGCGATTGAAAACAGATAAAAAACGGCCAAGCCTGCCAGTGGTGAAATCCACCAGACACTGAACATCGCGGCTGCTGCGCCAAGATAAGACCCAACTACCGCTAACTGAGCGCTTGGCGCGGCACGGCGAATCGTCGCAATGTCGAGCGCACCATGCGGAAGACCGACAACAAGCAACAATACGCTGGCAAGGCTCGTTACCGACGCATTACCCAGCGATGCGGTGCCGCTCCCCAAAACCATCAGCGCGACGGCAAAAACTGTCGCGATACCGTGCTCGAACGAAAAATGGCCGGGCCGAGCAAAAATGCTCGACCCGGCCAGACGACCTTCCGAAAATTGAGTGATCCGAAAGGACGACATCAGGTCAGATTGTCGCAGAAGGCGACATTAGCTCTGTAAACCAGTTTCGTAAGCCGACTTACGGACGGCAATCAGGTAAACCAGAACGCCGACACCGGCCTTGGCGACCAGATCTGCAATCGTGTAACCAATTTGTACACCCGTCACGACCGACCCACCGCTCAGATTCGTATAAGGAATCATGTAAACGATCGGGTAGAAACCCCATGATGCAAAGGTCAGCAAGCGCGCCTGCTTGACCAGTCCACGCACATTGTCGGGTTGCCGCTCGATCGACGCGCCAAGGCCCCTGAATAGCTCATAGACAATGTAGATGAAGGGGATTGCCGATGCCGTGCCCCAAATCACGCGGTGGTAATTGTCCGCCGCGATTTCACCAGGGTATCCAAGGATAATCATAAGCGCCGCTGCTGAACCAAGTCGGACAGACTTCGACATCGTTTCTTCATCGGACAGACGCATCACCAGCACCAGCTCGATCAGCAACAACGGCACGGTCAGCAACCAATCCACATAACGATAGGCGTCATTGAACGCGACGTTCGTCGCGGTCACCACGCCATCGGAAAGGCCGTAGGCCGCAATCCAGCTCTCAAAAATCCGGAAATAGTGATAAGCCGCAATCGCGCAGACGAGACCCGAAAGCGTCACTGCAGTCTTGTACGAAGTTGTGACTTGCGAACGACCGAGCCACAAGAAAATTGCCGCAGCGGCCATCGTAGCAAAAGCGAACGAAAACGCATTGTAAACGAGCGAAAATTGCCCGGCAGAAAGTGCATCCATATCGAACCTCCATTCGCTATATCGGGTTTTCCCGATCAAGCTCTTCGGTGGCGAATTAGCCCCCCACAACACTACCTCGTCGATGATCCTTGTCAACGGCGGTCGGCTTCCAGGCACAACGCGACGGAGGACAAGTTGGCCACCGATGCGCTGCATGACATGGCCCCTGTCCCGTCGTTCTTTGCCAGCGCCGCCCAACCCGCAGAAACGCGCTATTCCCTGCCCCGCGCGTGCGACTGGCGGCGAAAATCCTTACATCCCTCATTCGGATAGAATTTGCGTAGGTCCGAGCACTCGCATGGCAATCCTCGCCGCGATGCCCTAGCCTTGATACAATGCAAACTCCCACCTTCACCCCCAACTCACCGCTCGGTGATGCGCTGGTGATCCTGGGCGCGGCGGGGATCGTGATCCCGGTATTCGCGCGGTTCCGGATCACGCCGGTGATCGGCTTCATCCTGGTCGGTCTGCTGGTCGGACCCTATGGCCTGGGGCGCGAAGTTTCGGGAGCGCCGTGGCTGGCCTATGTGACGATTTCCGATCCCGAGGGGCTTTCGCCGTTTGCCGAGTTCGGGATCGTGCTGCTGCTGTTCTCGGTCGGGCTGGAGCTGTCTTTTGGGCGGCTGTGGCGGATGCGGCGGCAAGTGTTCGGCGTGGGTGCGCTCGAGCTGATCGGCGCGGCGGCGCTGCTGGGCGGCGGGGTCTATGCCGCAGGCGAACCGGCGGGCGGCGCCCTGGGGCTGGGCCTGGCGCTGGCGATGTCGTCGACCGCGCTGGTCCTGCCGATCGCGGGCACGCGCACCGCAGTGGGCAAGGCGGCGCTGGCGATGCTGCTGTTCGAGGATCTGGCGCTGGTCCCGATCATCTTCCTGCTCGGCGCGATGGCGCCGGGCGCAGGCAATGGCTTCGCTGGATTCGTCCACACGCTGGAGCTGGGCGGGCTGGTGGTAGTGGGCCTGTTGGTATTCGGACGGCTGCTGCTGCCGCGGTTGTTTGCCCAGGCGGCCCGAACCAAAAGCCCCGAGCTGTTCCTCTCGGCCAGCCTGCTGGTGGTTATCCTCGCCGCGCTCGCCACCGCCGGAGTCGGCCTCTCGCCGATTGTTGGCGCGCTGATTGCCGGGCTGCTGATCGCCGAGACCGACTATCACGGCGAGGTCGAACGGATCACCGCGCCGTTCAAAGGCCTGGCGTTGGGCGTGTTCCTGATCACCGTGGGCATGGGCATCGACTTGCGCGAGGTGTGGCGGGACCTGGCCCCGTTCGCGCTGGCAACCGGCGCGGTCCTGCTGGTCAAGGCGCTGGTGACCAGTGCGATGCTGTGGCTGATGGGGGCGCGCAAGGGCACTGCAACCGAAGCCGGCATCCTGATGGCGAGCCCGTCGGAAACCACGCTGATCGTGCTGGCGGCCGCCACCGAAGCGCGGCTGATCGCACCGGACACCGCCCATTTCTGGCAGATCGTGACTGCTGTCGGCCTGATCCTGACCCCGTTGCTGGCGCTGCTGGGGCGACGTGCGGCGCGGCGCGTGGATGTGGCCTCGGCAGTGCCCGAGGCGGACAGCGAGGGCCCGCGCGCGATCATCGTCGGGTTCGGGCGTGTCGGGCAACTGGTCGCCGACATGCTCAAGGAGCACGGCAAGCGCTTCGTCGCGGTCGATACCGACGCCGACCTGATTGCCGATGCCCGACGCCAAGGCTATCCCGCGCTGTACGGCAATGCCGACGGCGAAGCCCTGACGCGGCTTGGCGTGGCCACGGCTTCGGCGGTGATCCTGACGATGGACGAGCCGGTGACGGCGCAGCGCCTGGTCCGCAGATTGCGCGGGCTGTACCCCGCGCTTCCGATTATCGCCCGCGCCCGCGATCCCGGCCATGCCGCCCTGCTCTATCGCGCCGGAGCGACCCATGCGGTGCCCGAAACGCTGGAAAGCTCGCTGCAATTGTCCGAGGCGGTGCTGCTCGACCTGGGCGCGGCGATGGGGCCGGTCATTGCCTCGATCCACGAAAAGCGCGACTTCTATCGCGCCCAGATCATGGAAGAGGGTGAACTGGAGGAGAAACCGAAGCTGCGAACCGGGTTAAGGGACCGCACTTCTGGCTGAACGCAACGCTTAGCCCCGCCCGCGCGTTAGCGCTTTACCCAGCAAGGAACCGCACCATGGCCGACTACAATCCCCACAAGCCCGAGGCTGACAAGCGACCTTCGCACCAGACCGGCGAAGAGCAGGGCAAGATCAAGCGCCCCCAGCAGACCGACGCGACTATGGCCGAAAAGGATCTACCGCGCGGGTCGGAGCGGGAAACGCACAACCAAAAATAGGGTTACCCGGCCAGCGCCGCCCGCACCGCCGCGATGGCATCGGTGGCTTTGGTGCCGTCCGGCCCGCCGCCCTGGGCCATGTCGGGCCGCCCGCCACCGCCTTTGCCGCCCAGCGCTTCCACGCCGACGCGGACCAGGTCGACGGCGCTGATCTTGTTGGTGAGATCGTCAGTAACGCCGACTGCAATCGTGGCCCGTCCATCGTTGGTGGCGACGTATGCGACAACTCCTGAACCGATCTTGGCCTTTTGCGCGTCAATGACGCCCCGCAGTTCTTTGGGCTCGAGCCCGGGAACGACAAAACTCGCAAACAGCATTCCGCCAATGTCCTCGCCCTCATCGGCCGGGGCACTGACTGCCGAACCGCCGCCTAGCGCCAGCGCCTTCTTCGCCTCGGCCAGTTCGCGTTCGAGCTTGCGCCGCTCGTCAAGCAGCGCCGCAACGCGGGCTTCGACCTCCTCGGGTGCGGTGCGCAATTGGCTCGCGACGGCCTTGAGCGCATCCTCGCGCCCGACCAGCCAACGCCGGGCAGCCTCGCCGGTCAGCGCCTCGATCCGCCGCACCCCCGAGCTGACCGCACTTTCGCTGACGATCCGCAGCAGTCCGATGTCGCCCAGCGCGGTGACATGGGTGCCGCCGCACAGCTCGACCGAATAGGCGGTGTCGCTGACCCGGCCCATCGACAGCACGCGCACTTCATCGCCGTATTTCTCGCCGAACAGCGCCATTGCGCCCGCCTCGATCGCATCTTCGGGGCTCATCAGACGGGTGGTGACCGGCTGATTGTGGCGAATTTCCGCGTTCACTTCGGCTTCGATTACGGCGATGTCCACGGGTGACAGCGCAGTCGGGTGAGAGAAATCGAACCGGAGCCGGTCGGCCGCGACCAGCGAGCCCTTCTGGGTGACGTGCCCGCCGAGCCGGTGGCGCAGCGCGGCGTGAAGCAAATGCGTGGCCGAATGGTTGGCGCGGATCGCATCGCGGCGCTCGATATCGATGGCGAGATGAACGGTGTCGCCGACTTTGATGGTGCCCTGCGCGACTCTGGCGGAAAGTGCGTGAAGCCGCCCGAGCGGCTTGGCGGTATCGTTGACCACCAGGCGCAGGCCCTCGCCCGAGATAACCCCGGCATCGCCGGTCTGGCCGCCGCTTTCGCCATAGAATGGCGTCTGATTGGTGAGGACGATCACGTCCTCACCCGCGGCGGCTGAAGCGACTTCCACTCCGCCCCGGACCAGCGCCACGACCTGACCTTCGCCCGTGGTCGCGGTATAGCCGGTAAACTCGCTCGCTCCTTCGCGCTCGGCGATGTCGAACCAGACCTCGCCCGAGGCTGCTTCGCCGGAGCCTTTCCACGCCGCGCGGGCGGCTGCGCGCTGCTGCGCCATGGCGGTGTCGAAGCCGGCACGATCGACCCCGATACCGCGCGCGCGCAGGGCGTCCTCGGTCAGATCGTAAGGGAAGCCGAAGGTGTCGTAGAGCTTGAAGGCGGTTGCGCCAGGCAGGCTATCGCCTTGGCCCAAGGTGCCGGTCGCGTCGTCGAGTAGCCGCAAGCCGTTGGTCAGCGTCTGGCGGAACTTGGTTTCTTCACGCTCCAGCACTTCGCCGATCAACGCCTCGGCGCGGCCCAACTCGGGATAGGCCTGGCCCATCTCGGTCACCAGCGCGGGGACCAGGCGATGCATCAGCGGGTCCTTGGCGCCCAGCAGGTGCGCGTGACGCATCGCACGGCGCATGATCCGGCGCAGGACATAGCCGCGGCCTTCGTTGCTGGGCAGCACGCCATCGGCGAGGAGGAAGCTGGTCGAGCGCAGATGATCGGCGATCACGCGGTGGCTGGCGCGTTGCTCGCCTTGCGTGGGCACGCCAGTCAGGCTTTCGGACGCCGAGATCAGCGCGCGGAACGTATCGGTGTCGTAATTGTCGTGCTCGCCCTGGAGCACGGCGGCGATCCGTTCGAGGCCCATGCCGGTATCGATCGAGGGCCTGGGCAGCGGCTCACGCGTGCCGTCGGCCCGCTGCTCGAACTGCATGAACACCAGGTTCCAGATCTCGATAAAGCGATCGCCGTCCTCATCGGGCGAACCGGGAGGCCCGCCGGGAATGTGCTCGCCGTGGTCGAAGAAGATTTCGCTGCACGGACCACATGGCCCGGTATCGCCCATCGACCAGAAGTTGTCCGAAGTCGGGATGCGGATGATCCGCTCTTCGGGCAGCCCGGCGATCTTGCGCCACAGGTCGAAGGCCTCGTCGTCGGTGTGGTAGACGGTGGCGGTCAGCTTGTCGGCCGGGAGGCCCCATTCCTTGGTCAGCAAGGTCCAGGCGTGCGTGATCGCCTGCTCCTTGAAATAATCGCCAAAGGAGAAATTACCGAGCATTTCAAAGAAGGTGTGATGCCGCGCGGTGTAGCCGACATTGTCGAGATCGTTGTGCTTGCCCCCGGCGCGGACGCATTTCTGCGACGAGGTGGCGCGCGGCACGGCGCGGCTCTCAAGCCCGGTGAAGACATTCTTGAACGGGACCATGCCGGCGTTGACGAACATAAGCGTCGGATCGTTGTACGGCACCAATGGCGCAGAGGGCACCACTTCGTGGGCATTTGCCGCGAAGTAATCGAGGAACGAGCGGCGGATTTCGTTGGTCGAGGGCATGCCAGCGCCGATAGGGCAGCGCGCGCCCGGCGACAAGCCGGTAGCTGGCTACGATGAAGCGGGCGACGAAGAAGCGGCGCGGGCGGTGACGCTTTTCCCGGCGGGGACCAGAACTTCGAGCGCGCCGGGCAGAATTTTGAAGGTCAGGGGCAGCCGGCACTCTTCGACCTCGCCATCGAATGCGACGTCGATGCAGCCATGCCCTTCGACAATGACTTGCTTGGCCTCGCACAACTCTTCGTAGTCGCGCTCGGGATCGGAGCGGCCGACCAGGGTGCGCAAGGCGAAGCCAATCAGCGCCATCGGCGTGCGGGCGGAGACCGCGAACAGTGAGAGTACGCCGTCGCTGAGTGACTTGCGCTGACCTAGCGAGCCGGTTTTGAGCGAGTAGCGATTGTTGCCGATAAACAGCAACGGCGTCTTGATCGAGCGCGACTTCCCATCGATGGTCAGGCGCATATGCTGGGTGCGCATATGCTTAAGGACATGGAAGGTGGCGGGAATCGTCCCCAGCCACTTGGGCCCGGGCAGGCGATCGCGCTCACGGACCAGGCCGGTGTAGATCCCGATCGAGGCATTGTTGACGAACACCCGATCGCCCGCCTGGGCCAGATCGATCCTGCCCCGGCGGTCTCCGGCGATGACCTGGCAGGCTTGCTTGAGATCGGCGATGCCCAATTGCCTGGCCAGATGGTTGCGGGTGCCGAGCGGGAGGACGGCAAGCGTGCTGCCTGCCTTTGCCAAATCGCCTGCGGCATGGCCGAGCGTCCCGTCTCCGCCACCGATTGCGACGATCGGGGCTCCCGCCGCCGTGGTGATCGCGACACCAATCGCCTCGCCCTTGGGCAGTTCAAGGGCGATTGTCAGACCAACTGCGGCAAAGGCGGCCTCGACAGTGTCGCCCAGCTTTTCGCCCAGGCGGCTAGCCGCGCCGCCGCCGCCGTTGACGATGACCGGCAGTGGCGTCTTGCTCATGCTTTGTGGGCTTCGACGATCCAGGCCGCTCCGGCAAAAGCGACGAGGTTGTCACTGCGGCTCTGTTCGAGCCAGGCGCGCAACAATTCTTCAGCATGATCCCGGGCCATGCCCTCAAGGCGCCTGAACTCGGCAGCCGAAGGTCCGATGCGGCGGAAGAAATTTAGAGCGTCGTCAACCGGATCGGTGCCCAGACCAGCGACATAGGCATAGTCCACCGGACGCAGATCGATCCGGGACCAGCCCGCGCCGCGCAAGATCTGGCGGATGCGGTCGGGATCGGCAAAGGCGAACGGTCCGGGCGCGTGCGGATCGCCCGGCGTGAGACCCAGAAGCGCCCCAAGCTCGGAGGCCCACGGATTGTCTCGCACGTCGCGAAAGCAAGAGAACACCAGGCTGGCGTCGGACGTGGCAACATCGTGGAGATGGGCAAAGGCGGCGACGGGATCGGGAAAGAACATCACCCCATGGCGCGACATGAGCAGGTCGGGTGCGGCTTCCACCGGTTGCCAGACCAGGGCGTCGGTAGCTTCGAAGTTGACATTGCTGCGCTGCTCACCGCGCTGAAAGGCGGCGGCGATGAGATCAGGTGAGATATCGATGCCCACCACCTGTGCGTGCGGACGGGCCCGGCCCACAGCCAGAGCAAGCTCACCGGCGCCGCAGCCGATATCGAGAACCTGGGTTCCGGGGAGCGTCGTGATACGGTCGAGCAGTTGCTGGGTAAGCCCGGCGAAAGAGCGATCGGTTAGCGCATAGAGTTCAGCCCAGGTGGCCCCGACGGAGGCCTGCCAATCGATACCAGTGGTCATGGCCGAACGCTAGGCGGGGGCATGGAGGCTGGCAAGGTCTGGTTTGCGGCATTGCGGCCAAAGGATAAAGTTACGGGTCCGGCGTGGTGCCAGTTAGAAGCAGAAAGACTGTGCCGACTAGAAGCAGAAAGACCGGGCCAGTTAGAAACAGGAAGACCGGGCCAGTTAGGAAGACTGGGCCGGTTAGAAACAGGAAGACCGGCGCGGGTTCCGTGGAACACCAGCGCCGGTCCTGGTTAGGCGCGGGCTGCGACCAAGCACAGCCCGGCTTGAGGTCAGATATCGTCGTCCGCGTCCGGACCCGACATCATCTCCTCGGCGACCTTGTCGGTGTGGCTGCGGATAGCAGCTTCCAACCGGTCACAAATTTCGCGATTTTCCTTGAGGTACGTCTTCGAATTCTCACGGCCCTGGCCGATGCGAATCGAATCGTAGCTGAACCAGGCGCCTGACTTTTCCACCAGCCCGGCCTTGACCCCAAGATCGAGGATCTCGCCGATCTTGGAGATGCCCTCGCCGTACATGATGTCGAATTCGACCTGCTTGAACGGTGGGGCGACCTTGTTCTTCACGACTTTCACGCGGGTGGCGTTGCCGACGATTTCGTCGCGGTCCTTGATCTGGCCGGTGCGACGGATGTCGAGACGGACCGAGGCGTAAAACTTGAGCGCGTTGCCGCCGGTGGTAGTCTCGGGATTCCCGTACATGACCCCGATCTTCATCCGCAGCTGGTTGATAAAGATCACCATGCAGCGCGAACGGCTGATCGAGCCGGTGAGCTTGCGCAGCGACTGGCTCATCAGGCGGGCCTGCAAACCGACATGGCTGTCCCCCATCTCGCCTTCGATCTCGGCGCGGGGGACCAGCGCGGCGACCGAATCGATCACCAGCACGTCGATCGCGTTCGAGCGCACCAGGGTATCGACGATCTCCAGCGCCTGCTCGCCGGTATCGGGCTGCGAGACGATCAGTTCGTCGATGTCGACGCCCAGCTTCTTGGCATAGACTGGATCGAGCGCATGTTCGGCGTCGACAAACGCGGCTGTGCCGCCGCCCTTCTGGGCCTCGGCAATGACATGCAGGGCGAGCGTCGTCTTGCCCGAGCTTTCCGGGCCGTAAATCTCGATCACCCGCCCGCGCGGCAGGCCGCCGACGCCCAGCGCGATGTCGAGGCCGAGCGAGCCGGTGGGAATCACTTCGATCTGCATCGTTTCCTTCGAGCCCAGCCGCATCGCCGAACCCTTGCCGAACGCGCGATCAATCTGGGCCAGCGCTGCTTCGAGCGCCTTCTGCCGGTCCATCGTTTCTTTGCCTTCCTGAATCAGCTTGAGCGCTGCAGCCATGTCATATCCCCTTGCCTAGATGACTGACCGGGAAGGTCAACTGACACCTGTGTATCGGCTTTGTTCTATAGGAACAAGGGGGGAACGAAGTTTTTTGTTGGAGTGGATCAAGGCGCTTTAGCCGCCCCCAGCACGCCCCCCACCATGTCGGTAATCTGCTGGACCGAAAACGGCTTGGGGATGAAGTGCATATTGTCGATGGCGATGTCTCGGCGGAGTTGTTCTTCGGCATAGCCGGACATGAACAGCACCGGCATGGCGGGGGCGAGCTTGCGGATTTCGCGAGCCATGGCCGGGCCGTCCATGATCGGCATGACCACATCGCTGACCACGAGGTCGAACTGCGCGCCGGCCCGGACGATTTCGAGGCCTTCTTCGCCATCGGCTGCGGCGGTTACGGTGTAGCCCTGTCGCACCAGCGCGCGTTCGGCCACGGCACGCACGGTGTCCTCGTCCTCGACCAGGAGGATGCGGCCACCCCCAGCCCAAGGCGTGGTGGGCTTCGTTAGCGCGCGGGCTTCGACGAGCTTAGCCTGCGCGGCGCTAAGTTGGTCTGCGGCGCTCGCGACATGGACCGGCAAATAAACGCTGAACTTCGTGCCCTTGCCCAGTTCGCTGTCGGCGAAGATAAAGCCGCCCGATTGCTTGACGATGCCGTAGACCGTCGAGAGGCCCAGGCCAGTGCCCCCCATATTGCCACCCCGGCCCTGCTCCTTGGTGGTGAAGAACGGCTCAAAGATCTTGCCCAGCACGCCGGGCGCGATGCCGCCGCCGTTGTCCTCGACGATCAGCGCGGTATAGTCGCTGATCGGCAGGATCTCGCTACGCATCTGGCGGACATCGTGGGCCGAAATGCGCCGGGTGGCGAGGCGCAGCTTGCCGCCGTGCTCGCCGCGGGCCTGGATCGCATCGCGGGCGTTGACGACGAGGTTGACGATAACCTGCTCAAGCTGGGTCGGGTCGGCTCGGACCTGGCCCAGATCGCGGTCGTGAACCACCGAAAAAGCGATCTTCTCACCCAGCAGGCGCTTGAGCATTTGCGACACTTCGGAAACGATGTCGGGCAGTTGCAGCACCACCGGGCGCAACGTCTGCTGGCGCGAGAAGGCAAGCAATTGCCGGGTCAGCGAGGCGGCGCGGTTGGAATTGGCGCGGATCTGCTGGATGTCGTCATAGTCGCTGTCACCCGGCGTATGGCGCAGCAGCATCAGGTCACAGGTGCCGATGATCGCGGTCAGGACATTGTTGAAATCGTGGGCGACGCCGCCGGCCAGCTGCCCGACGGCCTGCATCTTGGTGGCCTGGGCCACTTGCCGCTTGAGCCGGGTTTCCTCGGTCGAATCGGTCAGGCCCAGCAGCACCGCAGACTCGCCCAGCCCGCGCACCCCGGCCAGGCTCAGCGAGACCGGCTCCTCCGCCTGGGTAACCAGGCGCACCGCGACGTCGCCCGACATCGCCGGGCCTTGGCCAAAACGGCGGATGGCGTCGGCCAGCGCGCCCTTGTCCTCGCGCACGACCAGGTCGGTCGGATAAGTCGGCGGCGCCTCGCCCTCGCGCCCGGCAGCGCGCATGAACGCGGCATTGGCGAACAGCAGCCGACCGTCGCGATCGGCCATGGCCAGGCCGAGCGGGAGTTGCCCCAACAGGGCTTCGAGATGCGGAACGGCGGCGGCAACCTCGCCCGTGCTGCCGCCAAGGCCGACCCCGGCTTCGACCAGCAGGATCAACGAAGGAGTCGTGTCGGGCGCAGGCTCACCCGGCGCATCGGGATCGGCGATCGGCAGGTAATAGAGCGTCAGCGGCGCCGCCTTGTGACCTTCGCGCGCCCAGGTGATGCGGTCGGCCTCGTCCTGGTGAAGCAGCGCCACGAAGTCCTGCCCGGCCATCGCCGCGCTGGTATCGCCAGTGGCACGGCTGGCGAACCCGGCGCTGGCCGCGCGGATCAGTCCGTCGGGATCGACGATCGCCGCGGCAATCCCGGCCTGGGCCAGCGCGCGACCGGCTTTGCCGTCGATCAGCTTGACCAGATCGGTGACCGGATCGGCAGCCAGCAACGGCGCGATCTGCCAGACGAGGAAGTCCTCGCCCCGCCCGGCCCGCGTGGCTTCGACCCGCCAGCGCCCACCCCCAGCCTCGGTCGGTCGTTCGACCACATCGGCCAGCCCTTGCCCATCGCGCCAGCCATTGCGGGCGGCTTGCGCGAGGCGGTCGAGCGAAGCGGCGTCGACCGGGAGGCGCGGCGGGGCGTGGGATGGCCCAAACCATTCGTCGTAACGCCGGTTGGCGCAGACCAGCCTCCCGGCGCGGTCGGTGATGGCCACCGCCGTATCGGGGCGCTCGATCGCGGCGACAGTCACCGACCAGTCAGGCAGCGCCAGCTCGGGCTCTCGCGGCGCGGGCTGAGCGCGGGCGAGGATCCGGGCGAGCGCACCCAACGCAGCGCTACCGCCGACGAACCCGGCAACGACCAGCGGCTCGCGGGTGATCAGCCACAGCACCAGCGAACTTGCGGCGAGAGCGGCGGCGACCAGCAGCCAATCGGCAACCTCGATCTGGCGTGATGGTGCCGCCCCGGCGCTCATCGTTTGGGGCTCATACTTCGCCGCGCCGCCGGGCCCGCGCATGATCCAGCCGCTGGCGGCGCTTACGGGCAATCCAAAGACGCCAGCCAAAGCTCGACCCGAGGTAGCCGACTGCAGCCAGGATCGTGGCAATCACGAACAAGCCGAAGGCAGTGGAGAGGCCGGCCCCGGTCAGTCGCCGCAGCAGATCACCACTCTGGGTGCTCTGCATGGTGTGCGAGATCGGCTGGATCGAGGTCATCGCATCGATCCGCAGCAGCCATTCGCCGATCTTGTAGGCCAGACCATAGATGATCGGGAGGAATGCGGGAAAGCCGATGAACGTGGCGGCGAAGGCTACGGGGACGTTGGCCCGAACCAGCACCGCAACAAATGCCGCGACGATGAAATGGGCCAGCGGGATCATCAGCCCGATGAACAGCCCCAGCGCCACGCCGCGCGGCACCGACCGCCGATTGAACCGCCACAGGTCCGAGCGCAGCACCGATTGCGGGATCCAGCGGTTGCGCGCCAGTTGCTCCTGCGTCGGCATCCGCCGCTGAACCCAGGCGGTCGTTTTGGCGAAGAAAGTGCTCAACTGTGGTCTCGCATGATCCGGGCCTGGTCGCGCTTCCAGTCGCGGTCTTTGACCGTCTGGCGCTTATCAGCGTTGTTCTTGCCCTTGGCGAGGGCGAGTTCGACCTTGGCCCGGCCGCGGCTGGTGAAATAGATCGAGAGCGGCACCAGGGTCATCCCCTTGCGTTCCACTGCACCGTGAAGCTTGGCGATCTCACGCTCGTGCAGGAGCAGCTTGCGCGGGCGCTTGGGCACATGGTTATAGCGGTTGCCGTGGCTGAACTCAGGGACGTTGGAATTGACCAGCCAGACTTCGCCATTTTTCACTTCGGCATAGGACTCGGCGATCGAGCCCTCGCCAAAGCGCAGCGATTTAACCTCGGTGCCGGTCAGCGCAATGCCGGTCTCGAACACCTGGTCGATGAAATATTCGTACCGCGCGCGCCGGTTCTCGGCGACGATCTTGGTCTTGTCGAATTCGGGAAGTTTGGGACGCGCCATGGTTGTGGGCCATGTAGGGCGTGGGCTGCGCGAGGGGAAGGCGACAAATCACGAAATCGGCGCGGTTCTGGAAACGAAGGCCCGGCAGACTGGTCGCACAGACTGGTCGCACAGACTGGCCGCACAGACTGGCCGCCGGGCCGATCGCTGGATCAGACGATATGCAGGACGTTGCGTGCCAGGAAGATCAGGATCATCGCGCCCAGGATCGAAGCAATGATTCCCGCCGGGTGAAAGGTCTGGTCGGCGGCATTGCGATTCATCGCGCGCATCGCCACGCCGGCGAGGAGCGAGCCAAGAATACCCAGGACCATGCTCGCGATCAGGCTCATCGAAATCGCGCCCGGATAGATGAACCGCGCCAGGATACCGACGATCAGGCCAGTAATGGCCATCACCACATATTGCATAAGACTCTCCCGCTTTTTTCGTTGCCCGACCCGCCGGATGTTTCCGGTACCACACCATCGTAGGCCGCGTGCCGCTATGTGCAATAGTCAGGCGGCAATCGCGCGGCGGCAGAAGTCCCAGATGTCGCGCGCAAGATCGAGCCGCCGGGCCGGATCGGGAGGACACGACGCAGCGGCGCGAAGTTCCTGGTGCATGGTGGTCGAGACCAGGTTGTAGATCAGCCCGGCCAAGCGGTCGGGATCGCCGGAGCGCACTTCGCCAGCAGCGATGCCCGCAGCGACAAACCGCGCGATCAGCGCGAGCAGCGGGGCGAGCGCGGCCTGCAATGCCTCGGGCCGGGATTCTCCCAGCCGCAAGTGCTCACGGCTGAGCGCTGCGCTGCGCCGGTCGCCTTGGCTAAGAACCTCTGCATCATCCGCGCCCCGACCGATCACGATACCAGTCACGATCAGCTCGATCCGCGCCAGCGGACTGGTGAGCGCAGCGGCTTGCTGGGCAAAAAGCAGCGTCGCCCCGGCGATAGTCCGGGCGAACACCGCCAGAACCAGGTCCTCCTTGCTCTCGAAGCTCTCGTAAAACGCGCGCCGGGCCAAGCCGCTGCGAGCAAGGACCGCACGGATGGTGAGACCGTCGATGCCCAGTTCGGCAATCAGCGCGGAGGCCACCTCGACCAGCAGGTCGCTGCGCGCTGCCGCGATCGGATCTGGGGTGCCTTGAGCGGACATCATCGCCGCGACGTAAGCCCAAGCCCGCCGCCCGTCCAGCATCCGGTTGACAGCACACCGCACGCAAGTCAAAGTAGTGAGAACAGCGTTCTCGGTATAATATGTAAGAGGTTGCCATGCCCACGATCAGCTTTGTCGAGCCGTCCGGCGCAAGTCATGCGGTGAGCGTGGATGCAGGCGAGAACATCATGCGCGGCGCGATCAACAACGGCATCGAAGGCATTGTCGGCGAGTGCGGCGGCGGCCTCGCCTGCGCGACGTGCCATTGCTATGTCGATCAGGAATGGCTCGCCCGCACCGGCGAGCCCAGCCAGGCCGAGCGCGACATGCTCGAATGTGCCTCGGCCGAGGTGCGCCCGAACAGCCGGCTAAGCTGCCAGATCGTGGTGACCGATGCGCTCGACGGGCTCGTGATCCACCTCCCTGCATCGCAGTTCTGACGCGCCCCCCTCAAAAATTTACGGAGAGCAGCAATGGCAGTCAGGGCAATGGGCGCGGCACAGATTCCCGATCACGTGCCGCGCGAGCTGGTCCGCAGCCTGGGGCTGACGAATGGCGCGGAATTTCTCGCCCAGCCCTATGATTACATGGCCAGGATCGCCCGGACCGAGCCGCCGGTGATCTATGACGTGAGCGAGACCAACGGCAATGCTTGGGCGCTCCTTCGGCACGAAGACGCCTTTTTCGCGCTGCGCCATCCCGAATTTTTCTCGACGGAAGACGCCACCCCCTTCCCGCGCGATCCTTCGTTCCCGTTCCAGTTCATCCCGATCGAGATCGACCCTCCCGAACATCGCAAGTACCGCGCGATCCTGGATCCAGTGTTCTCCCCTCAGGGTGTGCTCAAGCTGGAGAAGTCGATCCGCGCACTGACCAATGGCCTGATCGACGAATTTATCGCCAAGGGCCAATGCGAGTTCACCGAGGTCTTCGGGCGGCCGCTGCCGGTCTGCGTATTCCTCGATCTCATGGGCCTGCCGCAGGACATGCGCGACGAATTCGTCACCTGGGCAGTCGGCCTGCTCCATTCGGAAAGCCGCGAAGTGGCCGGGCAGTCAATGCGCTCGATCACCGCGTACCTCAAGCAGGTCATTGCCGAAAAGACGCTGACGCCCGACGACGGGGTAATCAGCCGGATCGTGCACTCCGAAGTCGATGGCGCAAAAATGAGCGAGCTGGAGATTTTCGGATTCGTCATCTTCCTGTTCATCGCCGGGCTCGACACGGTGTTCGCGACGATGAACAACATCTGGCTGTGGCTGGCGCAAAACCCCGGGCGGCGACACGAGATCATCGCCAAGCCGGACAACATGGCGAGCGTTGTCGAAGAACTGCTGCGCGTCTTCACCGTCACCTTTTCGGGGAGGACCGTGCGCAAGGATGTCGAGATCCGCGGCGTAAAAATGAAGAAGGGCGACAAGCTCACCTCGATCCTGCCCGTCTGCAACCTCGACGCGGAGGTCTTTCCCGACCCCACCCGGGTCGACTTCACGCGCCCGCGCAAGCCGATCCTGGCCTTTGCCGGCGGGGTCCACAGCTGCATGGGCGCGCATCTGGCGCGGCTGGAAATCCGCATCGGGATCGAGGAATGGCTTAAGCGCATCCCCGAGTTCTCACTCAAGCCGGGAGCCGAGATTAGCTACTGGCCAGGCGGCGTGATCGGTCCCAAGCGGGTCGATCTGGTCTGGTGAGCTAAAGCGGGATGACAAGAGCGGGTCAGTCAGCTTTACCGTGCTCAAGGTTGACGATTAGCGCATCCCCGGGCTCTCACCACGCCCCTTGCTGCACGTGCGAAGACCCCCTTCACTCCTCGCGCAAAGCTGCTAGGCAGAGGCTATGGACCAGCAGGCAAATCACTCTGAACTGACGGCGGAACCGCTGACGGCAGAAGGCCTGGCCGATCAGCTCAACGCACTCCACGCCCAAACCGCACAGAATCCGCTGTTCAATCCGGTGTTCCAGCTGGGCATCGAGCTGTCGCGGCGGCTCGAAGGTGGGTGGATCGATCTGGGCGATGTCGAAGTTGCCTTGGCCACGCTCGAATGCGACAGCCTGCAAAGCCGCGCCGCACGGCTGGTTGCATTGCTCGCGCCGATGGCTCTGGAAGACAACGAGCAGGCTTTCCGGGATTGCGCCGAGGCCAGTGCCGAGGCCGGCTTCGCCGCCTATGCCGAACGCTGGAGCAAACCCCTGCTCCACGTGGTGTTCACCGCACACCCCACGTTCCTGCTTACCGATGCGCAAAGCGATGCGGTTGCCGCCGCAGCATCTTCTGGCGCGGTGTCCGAGGCAACGGTCTGCGTAGTCGATGCCGCCCGCCATCCGATCACCCTGGATTACGAGCATGGCGAGGTCCTGGCCGCGCTGGGCCGCGCCGCCACCGCGCGCGACCGGTTGAACCGCATCCTGCTGGAAGTCGCCACCGCACGCTGGCCCGACCAGTGGCGAGCGTTGCGGCCCGTGCCGTTCCGCCTGGCGAGCTGGGTCGGCTACGACATGGACGGGCGCACCGATATCGGCTGGACCACCAGCCTGCGCTATCGCCTCGCCGAAAAGGCGCTGCGCCTGGCAGGATATGCCCAGATGCTGGCCGCGATCCAGTCCGACCATCCCGAGGTTGCTGCACTAACGGCGGCGACAGCGCATAGTTCGGCAATGGCCGACCTGTTTGCACAGGACCTGACCGAACCGCAGGCCCTGGCCGATGTTGCCAACCGGCTGACGGCGGACGATCCGGCCAAGCTGCTCTCGCTCACGCCGCTGATCGCCGCGCTCGAAACCGAAGCGCAGTCCGCCGACACCGCTCGGGCTACTGCTCTCCTCACCCTCGCCGCAGCCATGCGCGCCGACGGACTGGGTATGGGCGCGATCCATTTCAGGGTGAACAGCGCGCAACTTCAGAACGCCATTCGCCGCCGGATCGACCCTGACAATACGCTTGATCTCACGACCCGCACCGCGCTGCTCAAGATGCGCTCGCTGCTCGATGCAGTGAAGCCACTGCGCAGCAACATGGCCGCGTTGGCGATCGAGAATACCAGCGCGGTGCGCCAGTTCCTGGCGATGACGCAGATCCTCCACCACATCGACGCCGACAGCCCCATCCGGATGCTGATCGCCGAGTGCGAGGACCCGCTGACGGTGCTCGCCGCGCTCTATTTCGCGCGGCTGTTCGGGATCGCCGACAAGGTCGATGTCTCGCCGCTGTTCGAGACCGAAAGCGCGATGGAGCACGGCGGGCGGTTTCTCGAAACGCTGCTGGCCGAGCCGCAGTACCGCGCTTATGCGCGCGCCCGCAACCGGGTGGCAATCCAGACTGGCTTTTCAGACGCCGGGCGTTTTGTCGGCCAGATTCCTGCGGCGCTGGCGATCGAGCGGTTGCAGGGGCAACTGGCCAAGGCGATGGCGGGCAACCAGTTGGGCGATATACCCGCGCTGGTCTTCAACACTCACGGCGAATCGATGGGCCGCGGCGCGCATCCCTCCAGCTTTGCCGACCGCCTGACCTGGCCGCTGAGCCTGTGGACCCGCCGCCAGTTCGCGAGCGCCGGGGTCCCGCTCGAACCCGAAGTCAGCTTTCAGGGCGGCGACGGCTATCTGTTTTTCCGCACGCCCGAATTGGCCCTGGCGACGTTGGTCCGCATCGCCGAAGTCGAGCTGCGCCCGCTGCCGATCGAAGCGGATCCGTTCTATTCGCGGACCGATGTCAGCCTCGATTTCTATCGCGGAATCAGGGGCGTGCAGCGCGATTTCCTGGGCTCGCGGACTTATGCCCGCTCGCTAACCTCGTTCGGGCTGGGCCTGCTCAACGAGACCGGCTCGCGCAAGGCACGGCGGCAGTCCGATCTCGCGGCCGACCGGACGATGAGCCTGCGTCAGATCCGCGCGATCCCGCACAATGCGATCCTTCAGCAACTGGGCTATCAGGTCAACCTGATCGCCGGGGCCGGCACTTCGGCGGCGAGCGATGCCGAGGGGCTGGCCGACCTGATCGCCGTGTCACCGCGCGGACGGCAGATCATGCGGATGCTGCGCGCCGCCAACCGCCTCGCCAGCATCAAGACCCTGACCGCTTATGGCGAGCTGTTCAACTCCGCCTATTGGGCGAGCCGACCCTATCGCGGGACTGAACAGGCGCTTGAACTCCCTTGCCTGGCGCTCGCGCAGATCCTGACCACCGACGATCGCAACAGCGCCTTCCGCACACTTGGCTCGCGGTTGCGGGTCGATTCAGTGCTGCTCCACCGCCTGCTTGCTCAGGTCGAGGACAAGGCGACTGCGCCGGGGCGCGAGGACCTGCGCCGCTCGCTCGGCTCGCTCCAGGCGCTGCGGCTGGCCCTTATGCAGCACATCTTTTTGCGCGCGGTACAGATTCCGGCCTTCTCGCGCTCGAACGACATCAGCCGCGAGGACGTGTTGCAAATGGTCTTCTCGCTGCGGATCGACGAGGCGCTGGAACAATTGCGCCGCGCCTATCCGGTCAGCGCGCCCGAGCTTGGCAATTTTGCGGTGACTGAGCCG
>JAYWBP010000181.1:0-3093 GCA_043781375.1 Novosphingobium sp. | reverse complement strand
TACCAATGTGCATTGATCAGTACTTATGGGCCCATTGCCTGAGGCCGATGGACATGATGCGCCACGGCTGATCGACGAGCGTGTTCCAGGCGTGGCAGCAGTGATCGACGATATCGTCGTATGAAGAGAAGACGCGGTTGGAGAGCCAGTTGTCGCGCATAAATTGCCAGACGTTCTCGACGGGGTTCAACTCGGGGCATCTGGGCGGCAGCGGCATGAGGGTGATATTGGCTGGCACGACCAGTTCTGCCGAGCCATGCCAACCTGCCTGATCGAGTAGCAGAACGGCGTGAGCACCTGGCGCGACGTGGAAGGCGATCTCTTCGAGATGCATGCTCATCGCCTCGCTGTTGCAGCGGGGCATGACGATGCCAGCGCCCTTGCCCTCGGCGGGGCAGATCGCGCCGAAAATCCAGGCCGAAGCGCGGCGCTGGTCCTTGGGGGCCGATGGCCGGGTTCCACGCTTCGCCCAGCGGCGAGTTAGCTTGGTCTGTTGGCCAATCCGGGCTTCGTCTTGCCACCACAGCTCTATGGGCGTGCCTCTGGGGAGGCGCCTTTTGATCTCTGCCAGGCGCGTTGCGAAACTTTTTTAAAATCAGCGATGTCATCGGGCTTCTGGCCATGATGACGGGGACGAGCCGTGAGCTTGCGATAGCCCATCGCCCGCAGTTCCCGGCCCAGCGTGAAGCGCGTCACCGACAAGCCGAACTCATCCCAGATCCATTGCGCCAGATCGACGAGCCGCCAGCGGACAACGCCATGGGCGGCGGGGATCGGGCCAGTCTCAACTTGCTCGGCCAGGCGGGCGCGCTGCTCGTCGTTCAGGATCGAGGCCGGACCCGGCGCTTTGCGCGTAGCCAGCCCTTCGGGGCCACCTTCGTTGAACCGCAACACCCAGTCGCGCACGATCTGCAGGGTCACACCAGCCATCCTGGCCGCATCACTTCGGCTCCCGCCGTCCAGGATCAGCGCGACAGCCAGCACGCGCCGGACCTGATCTGCATCACTGCAGCGTCGCGAAAACCATCGCAAATCCGTCGATGTGAAACCTGATCGAACCCCAACCGCCGCCGCCATCGCAAGCCTCCTCGTGCTTGCTCCGGTGAATCAGAAAATCAGCGGCTTGGGAATCCCTCCCGTGAGTCAGCCACAACGCTCTTTGGTATCAGTCGTCGGCTTTCAGGAACGCCGGCATGTGATCCGGGTTACCGCCTTCGCTCGCGCTTTCGCGACGGGGACCACGGTCACCACCACCGCCACCTTCGCGGCGCGGGCCGCGATCGCGGTCACGACCACCGCCACCGCCACCGCCACCGGGGCGACGATCACCGCGGTCGCCACCTGGACGATCGCTGCGCGGTTCACGCGCCGGACGGGTATCTTCCAGCTCAGCGCCGGTTTCCTGATCGACCACCCGCATCGACAGGCGAACTTTGCCGCGGGGATCGATTTCGAGGACCTTGACCTTAACTTCCTGACCTTCCGAGACCACATCGGTGGGCTTCTCGACCCGCTCGTTGCGCATTTCGGAGACGTGGACCAGGCCGTCCTTGCCGCCCATAAAGTTCACGAACGCGCCAAAGTCGACAATGTTGACGACCTTGCCGTTGTAGACCTTGCCCACTTCGGCTTCCTCGGTGATGCCCAGGATCCAGGCGCGCGCAGCTTCGATCTGGGCCGGATCGGATGAGCTGAGCTTGATCAGCCCCTCGTCGTCGATATCGACCTTGGCACCGGTTTCAGCGACGATCTCGCGGATCACCTTGCCGCCGGTGCCGATAACTTCGCGGATCTTCGACTTGTCGATCTGCATCGTTTCGATGCGCGGGGCATGAGCCGAAAGCTCGGTCCGGGCAGAGCCCAGCGCCTTGGTCATCTCGCCCAGGATGTGGGCGCGGCCGTCCTTGGCCTGGTTCAGCGCGGCGGAGAAGATCTCCTGCGTGATCCCGGCAACCTTGATGTCCATCTGCATCGTGGTTATGCCCTCGGACGTCCCGGCCACCTTGAAGTCCATGTCGCCCAAGTGATCTTCGTCACCCAGGATGTCGGACAGCACGGTGAACTTGTCGCCTTCGAGGATCAGGCCCATCGCGATGCCCGATACGGGCCGCGTGATCGGCACGCCCGCGTCCATCATCGACAAGGCGCCGCCACAGACGGTGGCCATCGACGACGAACCGTTCGACTCGGTGATGTCTGACACCACGCGGATCGTGTAGGGGAAGTCTTCCTTGGTCGGCAGCACCGCGCGCAGCGCGCGCCATGCCAGCTTGCCGTGGCCGGTATCGCGGCGCGAAGGCGCACCGAAACGACCCACTTCGCCGACCGAATAGGGCGGGAAGTTGTAGTGCAGCATGAAGTTCGAATAAGTCAGGCCTTCGAGCCCGTCGATCATCTGCTCGCTTTCGCGCGTGCCCAGCGTGGTGGTGCAGATCGACTGCGTTTCACCGCGCGTGAACAGCGAAGACCCGTGCGTGCGCGGCAGGAAGCCGACGATCGCTTCGATCGGGCGAACTTCGTTGACGCGACGACCGTCGATGCGCTTGCCGTTCTCGAGGATGTCGCCACGCACGATTTCGGCTTCGAGCTTCTTGACGACCTTGCCGGCCGCCATCTGCATCTGGCCCGATTCGCCCGCAAAGGCTTCCTTGGCCTTGGCGCGGACGGCGTTGAGCGCGTTGGAACGTTCGGACTTGTCGGTCAGTTTGTAAGCGGCGGCGATATCGCCCCCGATCACGCCCTTGAGCTTGGCCTTGATCGCCGAATTGTCGGTGATCGCAACGTCCCATGGCTCCTTGGCAGCCTTTTCGGCGAGATCGATGATCAGGTTCACGACCTTCTTGATCTCGTCGTGCGCGAACAGCACCGCGCCCAGCATGATCTCTTCCGAAAGCTCCTTGGCTTCGGATTCCACCATCATCACCGCGTTGCCTGTGGCGGCGACGACCAGATCGAGCGCGCCGTTGGCGGCCGCATCCTGCTTGGGGTTGAGCGTATAGGCGCCCTCTTCGTAACCGACGCGCGCGGCGCCGATCGGGCCCATGAACGGCAGGCCCGAAATGGTCAGCGCGGCCGAGGCGGCGATCAGCGCCA
>JAYWBP010000180.1:0-3101 GCA_043781375.1 Novosphingobium sp. | reverse complement strand
CCTTCGACCGCGAACACCGGGTCGATCCCATTGGCCTTGCACAGGTCGAAATCGTCCTCACCGTGATCGGGCGACATATGGACGAGGCCGGTGCCGGCCTCGGTGGTGACAAAGTCGCCCGGCAGGAACGGACGCGGTTTGGCAAAGAACCCGCCGAGGTGGTGCATCGGGTGCTGGGCGATGGTTCCGGCGAGTTCGGAGCCTTTGAAAGTTTTTGAAGCGCGACCTATTAGTGATTGCAGCGAACAAGCCCACCGCTTTTCGAGCTCCGGGATTAGGCTCACAGCTACTAACACGGACTTGTCAGAAAATTCGGGATGAGGTTGACCAGCCAGCCCACTGATCTGTGTCAGGCTATACTCAATCTCCGGTCCATAAGCCAACGCCTGGTTGACCGGGATCGTCCACGGCGTTGTCGTCCAGATCACCGCGTACGCGCCGACCAGTTCGGGGATCGGCGATTCTACAATCTCAAAAGCCATGTCGATTTGATTCGAGACGATGTCCTCGTACTCAACCTCGGCCTCGGCCAAGGCGGTCTTCTCCACAGGCGACCACATCACCGGCTTGGCCCCGCGGTACAATTGCCCGCTTTCGGCAAACTTCATTAGCTCGGCGACGATGGTGCCTTCGGCTTCGCTGTCCATTGTCAGGTACGGATGATCCCAATCGCCCAGAATGCCCAGCCGCTTCAATTGCTCGCGTTGTTTGTCCACCCAGCCTTGCGCATAGGCGCGGCATTCGGCGCGGAATTCGATCGGGTCGACCTGATCCTTGTCGAGCTTTTTCTTGCGGTATTGCTCTTCGACCTTCCACTCGATCGGCAGCCCGTGGCAATCCCAGCCGGGCACATAGGGCGCGTCGTAGCCCGCCAGATTGTGCGTGCGGCAGACCATGTCCTTGAGGATATGGTTGAGCGCGTGACCGATGTGCATATCGCCGTTGGCGTACGGCGGGCCATCGTGAAGGATGAACTTTTCGCGGCCCACGCGGGCCTCGCGCAATTGCCGGTACAGATCGCCGTCCAGCCAGCGCGCCAGAATCCCAGGCTCCTTGGCCGGAAGCCCGGCCTTCATCGGGAACTCGGTCTTCGGCAGGAAGACGGTGTCTCGGTAATCTGTCGGTTCTTGGCGCGGTGCTTCAGTCATATCGCGCGCGCCTTAGCGGGGGGCGGGCCAATGCGCAATTTTTGGTTCGCGCAAAGGCGCAAAGGCGCAAAGCGGCCGCGCTTGTGGCGCAGCCACGCAAAACCAAAGGCTAACGACCAATGGCAAAGCTGAAGGAAACAAAGCCTGCGGCGCTCGGCGCATCAACTTTGCGCCTTTGCGCGAACCAGTCTTATTCTCTAGCCTTACGCCGCGCCTCTAGACCCGCCGCAGTCTCGGCTTCTTCGCGGGCGTTGCGGTGATTGGCGGCGGGGTGGAGCGCGGGGCCGATAACCCAAATGTCGTCAACCCACACGGTGCCGGTAAAAGTTGAGGGGATCTGGCCCAGCTGTTCGGGCAGGTCGAGGCCCACGGGCACCTGGCCCGAACCATAGGGCCCGGTCAGGATGACATGCCCGCCGACCGCCGCCATCCGCGCCTGCAATTTGTGGGGCCAGCCCGCGAAGGCCCATTGGTAGTTGAGCGGCACTGCAATCGTTCCGCCTTTGCACACTGCCGGAGTCACCGCGAACCAGCCGCTCAGCAGGTAAGCCTTGGTGCATGCTTTGATCCCCGCCTCGCTATAGGCCCAGGCTCCGGGGAAGGCCGTTCGGATCGCGGCCAGCTCGCTTTCGGGCGCCGAAAAAGCATCGCCGATTTTCACCACATCCCGCCCCGCTGCCTTAAGCGCGGCGATCAGCAGTTCGGCTTCGTGCGGGTCTTTACCCTTGAGATTGTAGAGCAGTGGCACTGTCGGCACGGCGATCAGCGCCTCTTCGAGCGAAGGGATATAGCCTACCTTGCCGCGCAGCGGGAAGGACTTGCCGCCATCCGCAGTATAGCCATAGCCCGCGTCGAGCGCCTTCAATTGTGCCAGCGTGGCGCTGCGCACTTCGCCGGTGCCATTGGTCCGGCAATTCAGCGCATGGTCGTGGACCAGCGCGATCCGGCCATCGGCGGTCGGCGCGATGTCGACCTCGATCATGTAGGCGCCCAGCCCATCGGCCATCAGCAACCCGGGCACGGTGTTTTCCAGATAATCGTGCACCGGCACCTCGATCCGCGTGGCGGTGCAATCTTCGCCCCTAAGGGCTCTATGGTTGAACTGTTGCATGGTGCCGCGGTGCGCCAACAGCCTGGCATAACCGGTGGGCGCGGCGGCCAGCCAACTGGCGTTGATCACCGTCATCACCAGAAATGCGATCGCCAGGATCAGGGCGATCCGCTTGACCCATTTCAGCATAGCAGCAGGTTCCGGGCCTGATCGCAATCGCGTGCCATCTGCGCGCTGAGTTCGTCAAGCGAATCGAATTTGGCTTCGTCGCGCAAGTGGTGGTGCAGCGCGACCTCGATTTCCTGCCCGTAGAGCTCGCCGGTGTAGTCAAACAGGTAGGTCTCGAGCAATTCGACAGGCGGATCGAACGTCGGACGAATACCCAGGTTAGCCGCGCCCGGCATGATCCGCCCATCGGGCAGCCGCGCAGTCACTGCGTAAATTCCGTAGCGCGGGCGCAAATAGCTGCCCAGCTCGAGGTTGGCGGTGGGATAGCCGATGGTCCGCCCCAGCTTGGCGCCGTGCTGGACCGTTCCCCGAATCGCGAACGGGCGGGTCAACAGTTCGGCTGCGCTCTGGCAGTCGCCGGCCTTAAGCGCATCGCGGATTCGGCTGGAAGAGACGACCTCGCCGTGCTCGGCGACCGGGCCCACGGCGCGCGCAGCCATGCCGGCCTGCGCCGCCAGCTGGGCCAACACATCGACATTGCCGGTGCGGCCCTGGCCGAAGGTGAAATCCTCGCCGGTGACTACCCCGGCGGCGCCAAGCTGGCGCGCGAGCAGGTCGCCGACGAATCGTTCGGCGCTGGTTTGCGCCAGCGTCCGGTCGAAATGGAATACCAGCATCGCCTGGGCACCAGCCGCAGCAAACAGATCCTGCCGCTGGTCGAGCGTGGTCAGCCG
>JAYWBP010000179.1:0-60797 GCA_043781375.1 Novosphingobium sp. | reverse complement strand
GCGCCCACGTGTTGTTCGCCTGTCGATAAACCACGCGATTCACTGATCGGAGTCACGTCGTCAGCCATTACCAAGCGCAAATGTCGGGCAAAGCTAATTCGCCTTCACCAGCCGCAGGCGCGACGATAGCACAAAAGATCATCGCACGCGCTGCGGGGCGCCACCGGGTCAAGCCCGGCGAGCTTGTAACCGCTGCCGTCGACTTCGCGTTTGCGCATGACGCCTCGGGCCCGAGGCGCTGGCAGCCGCATATGGATCGCTGGGGAGTCGGCCTTTGGGATCCTGCCAAAGTCGCCATCGTTTCGGATCACTATGTCCCGGCGGCCGATACCGCGAGTGCGGAAATACTCAAGCTCACGCGCGAGTTCGCCGACCGCCATGGCGTGGCTTCGTTTTTCGATATGGTCGGCATTTGTCATGTCGTTCTGCCGGAGAACGGGCTGATCCGGCCCGGCGCTTTCGTCGCCGGCGGAGATAGTCATTCGCCAACCGGCGGCGCATTCGGTGCGTATGTCGCGGGCTATGGCGCAACCGACATGCTGGGAATCGTCACCACAGGCCGAACCTGGTTGATCGTGCCCCAAACGATCCGGGTAAACATCGAAGGCGCCTTTCCCGCGCGGGTCGTCGCCAAGGATCTGATGCTGATCCTGTGCCGCGAATTGGGCATGGAAAATTCGTTCACGACCATCGAATTCGCCGGTTCGACGGTACGCGCGATGCCGATGCTCGAACGAATGGTGCTGTCGAACATGGCGGCCGAGCTCGGTGCGGATACGGGTATCGTCGAGCCGGATGAAGTTACGTTCGCCTATCTGCGTGAACGGGGCAAGCCAGTGGAGGACGAAGCGGCGGCATCTGCGTTGCACTCCGACGCCGATGCCGGATATGCAGCGGTCCATACCATCGACGCTGCCACCCTCGTTCCGCAAGTGGCCGCTCCGCACTCGCCGGAAAACATCGCCGACGCCGCACACTTCGCGGATGTTCGCATTGACCAGGCCTATATCGGCGCGTGCGTCGGCGCCAAGCTGAACGATCTCAGGATGGCAGCGCGCGTGCTCGAAGGACGCAAGGTGGCCGATGGTGTTCGTCTGCTGGTCGCACCTGCCTCTGCGGAGACTTACGCGCGCGCAGCGCGGGAGGGCATAATCACGGCGCTGACCGAAGCCGGCGCGTTGATGCTGCCGTCGGGTTGCGGCGCATGCGCGGGGTTGGGTGCTGGCGTGTTGGCAAAGGGTGAAACCTGCATTTCCACCACCAACCGCAATTTTCGCGGGCGGATGGGCGATGCCGGATCGGCGGTATACCTCGCTTCCCCGTACACCGTCGCGGCCTCAGCCATCGCCGGACGCATTGTCGATCCGGGCGAAATCATGGGGGACGCCTGAATGGGCCGCGCCTTCGTTTTCGGTGACGGTATCGACACCGACGTTCTGGCGCCTGGGGCGTATATTAAATTGCCCGCCGAGGCGCTCGCGCGCCATTGCCTCGAAGCGGTGGATCCGGCGTTCGCGGGCACCGTCCAGCTGGGAGACGTTGTTGTTGCAGGCCGCAATTTTGGTCTCGGGTCGTCGCGTGAACAAGCGGCGATTTCGCTCAAGGTGCTCGGCTTGTCAGCCGTGCTGGCGGTATCATTCTCGCGGATATTCTATCGCAACGCGATTAACGCCGGACTGCTCGCCATCAGTTTGCCCGAGGCGCGCGCGATCACCGCGGGTGACGAAATCGACGTTGATCTGTATACGGGCGAGGTCCGTAACATTACGCAGGGCGAACGCTATTTCTTTGATCGGCCACCGCCTGAACTGATGGCGATTCTGGAAAGCGGTGGGCTTATTCCGTACCTTGAAAAGCACTTGGTTCGGGCCAGATGAGCAACGGCCAAACCCGGGAATTTCGGCACCGATCCGCACCAGGCGCGAATGGCTGCCGCTCCGCAAAGCCGCTAAAAGCCGCCGCCGCCCGGATGGGGAACAAGCCTGGAGACATCATAGCGTATGCGGGAACGTCGCTTGGCGTGATGATCATCTTTGTGACCCGAAATATCCATGTCCTGCTGACCCGCGCAGATCGCTATCGCACCTCAGCCCCGAATTGATCGAGTCCCAGACCATGAAAAATTATCTACTCGCTTGCGCAGTCACAATCGCGGTAGCGCTACTCCCCGCTGGGCAATCACGCGCCCAACTGACGCCCGACTTGGCAAAGGGCAAGGTGCAGTTCGCCCGCTGCGCGTCTTGCCATGCGCTCGGCGCAGGTGCCGCGACCCGCATCGGCCCAACCCTGACAGGCGTCGTCGGCCGGCCGGCCGGAAAGCAGGAGGGCTATCGTTACAGCGGCGCCATGGCCAAAGCGGCGTTCAACTGGACCCCTGAAAAGCTGGATGCATTCCTCACCAAACCGGCGGCAGTCGTTCCGGGCACCGCGATGGTGTTCGCTGGTTTGCCGGACCCGGCAGCGCGCAAGGTGCTGATCGCCTATCTGCGGGGCGTAAACTGAGGCTGGCGGCGCACCTGCCCTCAGGCGATCCCGAGTTTTGCCAGAATTTCAAAGGCGGCGCGCTCGCCTGTAGCGGCCGCCGCCTCCATCCCAGGTTCGATGTCACGGGTATGCTCGCCCGCGAAATGCAACCGATGCCAGGGTTCCGCCATTTGCGCGGCGAAGCGGGTCACCTGGCCCGGCTGGAAAATATGCTTGTTGCCAGTGACAAACGGATTGTTTCCCCAGCTATAGCTTTCGATAAAGCGTATCGCGCCGCGCATTGATGGTCGCAGCCGATAAAGTTCGGCGGTCACCGCTACGACCGCCGCATTGCGGTCCATGCGGTCAAATGCGCGCACGCCCGCGCCATTTATCCATACATCCAGCAACGTCGCCTCGCCCCCGGCATCGCGGTTGGCAAATACCCGTTCGATGCTGCCATCTGTGATCATGCCCGGGTCTGCGCCATCCTGCTCCCAATAGGGTTTAGTGACGGCGAAAAAGAAGTGGCTGGTGCCCATATAAAGCGATTTATGGATCGATTCACCGCGAACTCCAGTGGGAACTGGGCTGATCATGATCCGCGACAGTGCACTGAACGGAATCGCCGACACCACATAATCGCAGGCGATGCGTTGGCCAGCGGCCGTTCGCACTTCGCATCCCCGAGCATTCATATCGATTGATGTTACGGGCGTGCTGTATTGCACCTCGGACTTGAGCCCGCGTGCGATGGCTTCAGGCAGTCTGTCCGATCCACCGCCGATAGAATGAGAATCGTTGCCTGCGTCGTAAACAGAATTCGCCTGTCCGCCTGCCCGACCCCAGGTGGCGATCGACTGGATTTCCTTCATCTGGAATAGCGCAGAGGTTGTTGCCAGCGATTCGCAATTGCTGGTGATTTCGATCAGCCTGATCGCCTCATCGGACAATCCGCATTCGCGATAGAATCGATCGGCTGGAATGTCCCACTTGGCAAATGCCGGATCGCGCCAGTCAGCGGCTGAGGCCAGCTTTGTAAAGCGCTTGATGGCTGCCGGTTCCAGCACTGCGGGACCGATGGAGCGTTCGAACCCGACGGTCCGATTCTGTGGCGCGCTTTCCCAAGTGCCAGGTTTTCCGAGCTTGTCGTGAATGTGCCATGCCATGCCGCTGAACCCTTGCGGCTTGACCAATGGAACGGTGAACCGGTCCGCAAGCGCGCGAATGCGGCCATATTCGGGCCCAACTGTCGTCGCCCCGCACTCCAACGCTCCGTCGGCAGTGCGCAATGTGCGGAGCCGTCCACCGGGCCGCGGCTGGGCCTCCAGCAGCAGGACAGCGGCGCCCTGGTCTTCCAAATTCACCGCTGCATTGAGCCCGGCCAGGCCAGCGCCGATGACAACCACATTCACCCGCTTCGCGCTGCGAGCGTCCGCACGGACAGGCATGGCCAACGCGGCGGAGGCTGCGCCAAGAAATTGGCGCCGATGAAGCGAAAAATTTTCTACCACAGCTTAGCCAAATCATGCTGCGGCACGCGGCGCACACCCTGTCGCAGCAGAGTCCGCGTGGCGATCAGACTGTCCGGGGCAGGTTATCGAGAGGCCTCCAAGCATGCGCAGAACAGGATTGCCGGAGTTCTGCCGACAACGACGCCGCGGATCAGACGGTGTCATGCGACAGCAAAAAAATCGGGAGTCCTGGTGTCGCGAGCGTCCCGATTACACAATTGCCAAGGCCGGAAATGAGGCCTCTTCCAAATGTCCTGACATCGCTTTGTCGCCAACCTCAGGTGGCTGCTAACTGATCAATATCAACTGACTTGCCGTGGGTGCGGACACCTTCGCGAGGCCAACTGTTTGTTGACCTCGGCGCGAATTGTGCTGAGACGTAGATCCTGGCTGAACGCCGTAAAGTGGGCAACGAAGCTGAAAAACTGATCGATGGTGCCGGGTTAGTGGTGATGCCGACTACCTTGGGTCATGACTGACCAGGTCATCGCAAAAGGTTGATGGTGGATGCTCCGTTGTGGTCTGGAGGTTCTGTCGCCGGATTGTCGCTAGTTGGGGGCCTCGATGTCGAACGGCCTTCAAACGATGGAGCCTAATTTGGCGGTCAATTTCACAATCGATCTGTCTGCCAGTTGATCCAATGAGCCAGTGATAAGGAAGTTGTGACCTGCGCCGCATTACCGTCTCAGATTACGGGCTTTCACGGCCGCCCCGCGCTTACCTTGCTTCCGGATCGGACGGCATCGAATCCAGCAGGATCGTTTGCGGCTCCAGATAGGCCATTAAGCCTTGCAATCCGCCTTCGCGGCCCAGGCCCGATTGTTTGAACCCGCCAAAACCAATGGAAAAATCGGCTCGTCCGGCGTTCTGGCTTATTGTGCCGGAGCGCAGCTGCCGCGCCACCACATAGGCCTTGTCGACGTCATAGGTGTATATCGCGCCAGCCAGCCCATAGCGCGAGTCATTGGCTATCCGAATGGCTTGATCCACATCGTCAGCGATAATCAGGCACAGGACCGGGCCAAAAATCTCCTCCTGCGCAATCGTCATGCTGTTCTCTACATTGATAAAAACGGTCGGTTCAATAAAATAGCCTGGGCCCATATTGGGGGGCCGGTTGCCGCCGGTCAGCAGTGTCGCACCTTCAGCTATGCCGGTGGCGATGAACTTCTCGACCTGGTCCCGCCCGCGTTCCATGGCGAGTGAACCCATCTGAGTTGCAGGGTCATAAGCGTTGCCGATCTTGATGGATTCGCACTGCGCCTTCAAAGCCGCAGCCAGCGCGTCATGACGTTCGCGGCTGACAATGATGCGGGTGAGCGCAGCACAATTCTGGCCCGCAAGCATGCAGAGACTGTCAACGAGCGATTTCGCTGCCTGATCCACGTCGTAGTCATCCAGGATGATGGCCGCTGATTTCCCACCTAGCTCAAGACTGACGCGTGCGATACGGTCAGCGCAGGTCGCAGCAATGCTGCGGCCAGCCGCGGCACTGCCAGTAAAGCTTACTTTGTCCACGTCCTTGTGTGCCGCGAGCAAGGCCGAAGCTTCACGCTCGGCGGCGATGACGTTGAAGACGCCCGCCGGCAGGCCGATGGCCTCGGCGCAATGGGCGAGGATGAAGGCCTCGATTGGCGTTTCGGGCGCCGGCTTCATTATGGCCGTGCAGCCGGCGAGCAAGGCCGGACCGATCTTGTTGAGCATGATGCTGAGCGGTACGTTCCAGGGCGCGATCGCGGCCACCACGCCTACCGGTGCATAAACGAGAATGCCGGCACCAGGTGCCACCGGCTTTTCCTGCACAAAAGCAAAGCTGTCGGCGAGCATTATATAGGGGTCGAGCGTCTTGATGAAAAAAGGAGCGGCGCCCTTGGCGAGGCTATAGGGCGCGCCCATCTGCTCGGTCCAGGCGAGGGCTGCCACATCAACCCAAGCCGCGAGCGCTTCGGCGAGACGGCGTAGCCAAGCCGCCCGCTCATGCGAGGAGAGCCGCGGCCATGGCCCGGTGTCGAACGCGTTGCGCGCCGCCGCAACGGCGCGGGACACGTCTGCTTCACCAGCGCTTGCAACAACGGCGAACACCTGCTCGGTATTTGGAGAAACCAGCGAAGTGGTCGCCGTGCTTGTGGGTACGACCCACTCTCCGCCGATGTAAAAATGATCGAGCCGCAAGCGTTCAGTGTCGAGTTTGGGAATGCTGGCCATTATCTGATCTTTCAAATGAAATTTAGCCGGGCTTGTTTGCAAATTCCGGTCGTCGCCTTGTTGGACACGACGCAAAGTAAAACCATTTGGCCCTGGTTGGTGCAAAGCCAACCGCTTGGATTGGCGATGGAATCGACGATTTTGCCAATCACGGCGGTATTGAAAAAGCCGCGCTGCCAGATAAGGGATGCGTCACGACCTGTGCGGGCATATAGCTCATTCGTTCAAGTCGATCTCAGGGTCGGGACCAGCGGCGGTAGCGGCGCGCAGTTCGACGGCTGCAGCTAGCGCCGCGTCACGATGGTCGACATGATATTCGCTCATGGCGACGAGGGCAGTATCGGCTTCGGCTGTGCTGGGGATGGCCGAGCCAAACAGGTTGACGTGCGTGCCGGGGCGCAAAGCCGCGCCGGTCAGGATCGCGGCGGCGGCGGGCGTGGTCGTGCAGATGATATCCGCCTCGGCCACGGCTTGCGCCACACTGGCGGCAACAGTGGCAGGGCGGTCAAGGCTGGCGGCAAAAACGGCGGCGCGCTCGGCGGAACGGCCCCAAATGGTGATGTCACTGATCGGGCGCACGGCGGTCATGCCGGTGATGTGGCGCGGGGCCTGCTCGCCGCCGCCAATATAGTCAGCATTACCGCCATTTTCCCCGGTACATCGGGTATGACCCTGAACTGGCGCAGCGGCAGCACAACCTCGCGGCGCGACAGCTGGATCATGGCGCTGCACCTCGCTTCGATGGCAACGGACACCGGACAGCGGGAGCGCGCAGCGGCAGCAACGCCCCGACCTGGGATGCGGAAAATGACCAGCATTGGTAGGTTCAGCGCGGTTTGGGTGGCAAGAAGCGCAGGCTGTCCTGAACCTCCTGGACGTTTTCGGGGCGGCCGAAGGCTTCGGGCATGGCGTCGCCGGGGTTGCGCGGGCGGCCAATGGCGGGAAACCAGTCCTCAAGACCCGGCGGCATGAACACCCAGAAGATTTTCATGTCGATATTGCCGGTGTTGACGAAGAAGTGCCTGGCGTGGCGGCCGAACAACACGGTGCTGCCTGGCATGAGGTCGTACGTCGTATCCTCGATGGTGCAAGTGCCGGTGCCTTCGTGGATAAAAAGCAGCTCATGGTTACGCTGGTGGCCATGTTCGCGGACGCTGCAGCCGGGTGGCAAGACCTGAAGCCCGGCGGAGAAACCATCATAGGGCGTGTTTTCGGGCGAGAGCGCCACCGAGACATGGCCGCGCGATGGCAACGGCTGCCACCAGCTTGGCGCCTCGTCAGGGCCGATGACGGCAGACCAGCGGCCGAAATTGGGGTCTTCGCTCATGCGCCGAGGAACGCTGCAAGCCGGGTGCGGAAATCATCTGGCACCGTTACGGGGGCAAAGTGATTGCCGGTCGGCATGACTTCGAATTTTGCGCCGACAATAAGGCTGGCGAGTTCCTCGGAAAGTGGCAGCGGCGTTATACTATCATCCCGCGCGCAGATTACCAGCGTTTCGGCGGTGATGCCTGACACTTTTGCGCGCAGATCGTGCGACGTGACGGCATCCATACGCTCCATTTCGATCTCGGTGCCGGCAAAGCTGGCCAGGCGAGCCTTGATGCCGGCGCGCATCGTTTCATGGTGCTGCATCGCCCACCAACCAGGGTTTCCGAGCAGATTGCCTTGCAACATGTAAGCTTCGGGCCCGCAATGTTGCAGCACTTGCTTGCGGAGCGCGAACAAGTCCAGAAACGCGGGATGCGGGCCGGCCCAGCTGGCGGACAGCACCAGTTTTTCCACGCGATCAGGGGCGTACACGGCGATATGCTGAGCGATTGCGCCGCCCAGCGAATGTCCGACGACATGGGCACGGGCGATACCGAGCCTGTCGAGCAGCGCCAGCGCATCATTGGCCAGCACGGCGACGGTGGTGTGAATAGCGGACGGCAGGCTGTCGCCAGTCTTGCGATGATCAAAGCTGATGCAATCATACTCGCCGGCGAAATGATCGATGGTGCCGCTCCAGAAATCCGCCCGCCCGCCGAGGCCAACGAGTAGCAGAAGCGGGGGGCCTTCACCCCGCCTTACGATGTGGAGGTGCGTGTCAGCGATGTCGAGAAGGCCATTCATGTGCGGGTGGCAACAATGGATTGCAGGAAGCTGTTGCTGCTCGCCGGGCCATCGCTGACGGCAAAGCCTGCGCTGGCAAGCATGGCGCGAAAGTCACTATGGACAAAATCTGGCGAATAGGGCTCGCAATTGTCGCGGCTGTCATAGTCGATCATGAAGCGAAATGCGGGCGGCAACTGGCTGCCGGCGCTCGGAAACTCGAAGATGGCGAAATTGCCGCCCGGCCGCAACACACGGTGCACTTCGGCCAGTACCTTGGGGATAATGGCAACAGGCAGTTCATGAAACAGGATATAGGCAAAGACCAGATCGAAATGCCCGTCCGCAAACGGTATATCCTCAGCCAGTGCCTGGATGAAGTTCACCGCAACCCCTTGTGAAGCGGCGCGGGCATGGGCGTAGCGCACCATCGGCGCGCCGACATCCAGGCCCCAGATCTCGGCTTCCGGGAAGCGGTGCTTTAGCTTGATCGCGCCCTGTCCCACTGAACAACCAAGATCGAGCACGTTCGCCACCGTGCTATCGGCAGGCGCTGCCGCTTTTTCGGCCAACTCGGCATGGAGCTCGTCCTGGTCGTTCCCGCCCTGGTAAAAGACCTTTGTGCCATAGTGGTAGACGATGCCGCCGATCGGATCATCGGTATAGCCGCCGGGTTGGAGATGGATTTCGCGCCGGGCATAGTTCGGCACCATAAAGGCCGGGTCGATCACCAGGCTGCCCGGGCCATCGCTGGCCGCAGCGTCGAGCAGGGCGATCTGGTGCGCGCCCTGCTCGGCAAAGCTGGCGCGGGTGCGCCGCCACATCATTTCCTGTTGCGATCGCATGAACCGCTGCCATGTTGGTACCACTGGCGCCTTGGCGAAGGCCGCCTTTATGGCTGGCAGGGGCAGGGTGTCGTCATTGATCGGCAGGCCGGCCTCGATCATGCGGGCATGGCCGGCCAGCGCCATGGCCGGGAACATCTGCGTCAAAAGCACATCCCGGAAGGATTCAAGGAACGCGAGGTAGGATTCGTCCGCCAGCCACGTGGGGCGGGGCAGCACGCCGATATCGCCGCGCCGGCTCATGCTCTCGCTCAAGCCACCACTCATGGCGCTTTCTCCTCGGTCGTCGTTGTGGTGTCGGTGCGGCGCAGGAAGCCAGCGAGCAGCCGCGCTACAAACGCTTCGCGAGTGGTGCCGCGAGCGGCAATTTCGACCGGGCCGGGTTGGTGCGCTTCGATCAGCGCGGCAGCATCGATTCCCTGCGCCGCCAGCACGGTTTCAAGCACGTGCTGGCGGTCCCGGATTATCCAAACCTCGGCCGATAGCTCCATGAAGGCTTCGAGCAGGTTGTCGATCACCACTGAGTCGAAATACACGGGGCCGGGATCGTTGATCTCGATGCCGATCACAGGCAGCGCGCCACTATATTCTATCGTATCCATCATCCCAAGCTGCCGCAAACAGCCATGCATGACAATTCGATTTAGGGGTTGCTCGCATAGATGCGGTGTATGGCAACTTGCATTTGTGTCGAGAGGAGATAAGTCGGCGTGCATGGAGCTGCGCCACCTACGCCATTTCGCCGCTGTCGTGGATTCGGGCAATCTGTCCAAGGCTGCTGAGCGGGTGTTCATCAGCCAGCCGGCGCTGACCCGGAGCATCAAGAACCTTGAGGATATGGTGGGCGCCGTGCTGCTGGAACGTCGGCCGCGCGGCGTTGTCCCGACACCGGCGGGCGATGCGCTGTATCGCTACGCCCGGCTGATGCTCAACGAGGCGGTGCGCGCCCACGCCGAGGTCAAGGCCGTGCAGGCCGGCGCAAAGGGCGAACTGGCTGTGGGAATCGCCGCGATGTTTTCCGATCATATCGTTGATCGCGCCGTGGCAGCGGTGTGCGGCGTCGGCAATGAAGTGGCGCTCACCGTCACGCAAGGCTTTCTGGAAGAGCTGGTGGAGGCGTTGCGCGATGGACGACTCGATGTGATATTTTCCAATATTTCCAACATGAAGTTTCCGGATGATGTAACAGTCGAGCCGATCATGGACGTAAAGGCCTATATTTATGCCGGGGCCATGCACCCCTTTGTCGGCAAGCGATCAATCGACAAGCAGGCCCTGCTCGGTCAGCGCTGGGTGGTGGTTAACCAGCATCACATGCGGGATTTTCTCGATAATTATTTCTCAGCCGATGGCCTGACCTCGCCGGACTATGTGGTGCGAACCAATTCACTCAATCTTATCAGCTCGCTTGTCGCTAACAGCGGTTTTATCGGCATTCTGCCCGAACATCTCATCCAAAGTCGCACCCGTCGTGGCGAGGTCAAGCGCCTTGATGTGCCGGGCGTGCCCATTATTTGCAAGGCAGGGCTGATCACCCGAAAGTCCATGCCGAGCCGGCCCGTGGTGCAAATGTTCATCGCTGAAGTGCGGGCGGCGTGTTCCGGCGATGCATTTGGCGCATGGGAAATATCCGGCGTTTGATTTGAAACTATGAACTGAAGCGGCAAGCTCGGCATCGCCGCTGCTGGTGCGGTGTCATTCGCTGGTTTTTCATGCCGTTCAATTCACAGCTGCGGCGCCCCGTCACCGATGAGGATGCGCTGACATCTGCCCGGGACGGCGTGTCTGTCTGCGCGACGTATTCGACCCCGAATGGCTCAAGGCGATGGAAGACCCGGCTCGCAGACTGCTGTTGAACAAGCAGGATTTTGGCTGCTCCCCAACAACCCCGGCCGTTACATGGCGCGTATCAGCCGTGCGTTCCGGCGCTTTGTGTTTGAATCGCCGGTGGGCGCGGCTGCGGCCGCGCTGCGAAACGGCGAAGCGCCCCCTTCCGGCAGATTATGGATAAGCGGCAGGCGCGCGCCGAACAGCCGGCCGATTTCGGCGACTTGATCGGGTGCGGTAACGCCTTCGGCCAGCAGCGCGTCGCAGCCAGCCTCGACATAGGCATTGCAGCGCGCCAGTGTTTCGGCGAATGGCACGGAACCTTGGCTATCGGTGCGCGCTGAAATGAGGACCTTTTTCCGAGCTTCGCGCATCCTGCGCCACCTTTATGCGGCCAACCATTTCGGCCACCGGCACCAACGGTCGGGACTGGATGGCGCTGACTGGCTTCAACCCCACCTGATCCTCAATCTGCACAGCAGCAGCGTCGGCGCGTTCCAGCAACCGCACCGTCCGCTGCAGGTTGACGGCGTTGCCATGACCGCTGTCCGCATCCACCACGATAGGGATGCCAACCCGGTCTGCCATGCGGCCACAGGCATCAGCGAGTTCACTGGCAGTGGTGAGGCCCACGTCCGGCCGGCCTAAGCGGGCATATGCCAGCGACGCGCCGGACAGGACCATGGCCGGCAATCCTGCCTGCTCCACCAGTAGCGCGGATCGGCCATCATAAGTGCCCGGCACCACGACGACACCCGGGCCGACGAGCAATTATTGCAACATCATTTCGCCTTTTGCGCAAGCGCTGCTGAGCGCATCGCCTGTGAACCGATCCCGACGATTGCGGCCCCGATGAGGATGACGCTGCTGCCGACGATGCTGATTGACAAGCGGATGGCCTGCGGATCGCCGAGCACGTTATCGGTGAAGGCGGCGATCATCCATGGTCCCAGCCCGGCACCGAGCAGATTGGCGAAAAGCAGATATACCGCCATCAGCTGCGCCCGCATACGATTCGGTGCCAGGATGGGAATTGCGGCCGGACCGGCGCCAAAGGGCATGGCGCCGAAAAACAGCACCGGCGCCAGCAGCGCCAGAGAGGCGATCGGGGTTGGCGCGAGCGGGAAAGCGAGGATGAATGGCGCCGTCGCGATCGCTGCCCACATCGGGACGCGCAAATTGGCGTCGGTATTTCCCTTCGCCAGTGAACGATCCGCCAGCCAGCCACCCGCCACAACGCCACTGGTGCTTAACACCGTCACCATCAGACCGAACACCGGGCCGATTTGCGCAGGCGTCCAGCCGAAGGTGCGGATGAAGAAGCTGGGCGTCCAGACATTGATGCCGAACTGGCCGGCGGCGAGCACGGGCAGGCCAACCAATACCGGCACCAGCAGGCGGGCATGGGTTTTGATGAAGGCCAGCACTTCGGTGAGGCTGGCGCTGTTTCCTTTGGCCTTGCCCAGCGCCAGGCCATCGCGGCGCGGCGGCTCCCGCACTGCCAACATGGCGAGGGCAAAAAGGATACCTGGCAAGCTGGCGACGATGAACACGACCTGCCAATCTTTGGGCCGACTGATTAGCAAAAACTGTATGTCGGGGTGCGCCGAAAGCCAGGCGATCAACGCGCCGAGGATCACCAGCGCCAAGCCGGAGCCGGCAAAGCTGGAGCCGACGAACAGCCCCATGGCACGGCCGATTTTTGCGGGCGGGAAATAATCCCCGATCAGCGAAGATCCAGCCGGGGTGAGGGTAGCCTCGCCGATACCGACACATAGCCGCGTGGCAAACAGCGCGCCGAACGATAGCGCAAAGCCGCCGGCCATGGTGGATAATGAAAAGAACAGTGCGCCGGCGGCGATAATGTTGCGGCGGTTGCCACTGTCTGCCAGCCGACCGAGCGGCACGGCAAACAGGCCGTAGAAAATCGCCACTGCGAAGCCCTGCAATAGACTGATCTCGGTATCGGAAATGCTGAGGCTGGCCTTGATCGGTTCAACGAGCAGAATAAGCACCTGCCTGTCGAGCATCGAGATCATACCGCCGACGCACAGCACCGTGACGACACCCCAAGCATAGGGATCGCTGCGGAAGTCGAAACGTTCGGTTGCAAGAGCCATGGACCCGCAGCCTGCCTTATCGCCGCGCTGCATTCCAGTCAGAGATTCGCGCTCTGCCATAGACGCAGTGCATGACGCGAGACCGGGTATCGATTTGCGCGTTTAAATCATAAGCGCCAATGTGAGGCGATGAGCACAGCCCTAAACGTGTACGCTGACGACGATGCTGCGCTGCTCGTGCATCTGGCCGAACTCGATGCCGAGGTGTTGACCGGTGCCGACGACCGGGCATTTTATGCGCAGGATGTGGCGGCCGTCGGCGAGGTGCCCCTGGCGGTATTCCGGCCGCTTAGCATCAATGCACTGGCGGTGGGCGTGGGTCTTGCGACCGCGCAGGGACTGGCCTTGTTCCCGCGCGGTGGCGGCATGAGCTATACATCTGCGTATTTGCCTGACCGGGCGCGGGCGCTTGTAGTGGATACAGCAGCGCTTGATCGCATCGTAACCATCAACACAGAAGACCTGTTCGTGACGGTCGAAACGGGCTGTACCTGGGCGACGCTTGACGCCGCACTCGCGCCACATGGGCTGCGCACGCCGTTCTGGGGCCCGTTTTCGGGCTGGAATGCCACCATCGGCGGCTCGATGAGCCAAGGCACAGCGACCTTTGGCACGGCGCGTGTCGGCACGTCGGGGGACAATGTGCTGGCCTTTGACATTGTTGCCGCCGATGGCCGGATTATCCGTACCGGCGTGGGTGGGCAGCCGGGACACACGCCGTTCATGCGCCAATATGGTCCGGACCTGACCGGCATTTTTGCCAATGACGCGGGTGCGCTGGGCATCAAGGCCAGAATCACGCTGCCGCTTGAGTTGCGGCCCGGCACGGTGGGCGGTTTGTCCTTTCTGTTTGAGGATTTTGCAGCACTGGCAGTGGCAATGAAGGCGGTGGCACGAGCTGGGCTGGCCAGTGAGGCCTTTGCCATGGACCCGGCGGTGACGCGGCAATTTTCCGGCGGTAGCGCTAGTTTTACGCAGGATTTTGCGATGCTGCGGGCCATTGGCCGAGCGCAGGGTAGTTGGCTGGACGGACTCATCCGCATGGCCAAGGTAGCCGGTGCCGGCCGAGCGTTTCTTGGGCGAGAAGGCTATCAGCTTCATTTGGTTGCCGAGGCAGATGACAGGCCAATGCTGCGCCGCAAGTTGCTGCGAATGCGCGCGCTGTGCGTCGCGGGCTCGGTCGAATTGCCGGCCACCGTCCCCGACATGGTGCGTGCCGTGCCGTTTGCGCCGCTGTCGGTACTGTCGCCGAGCGGGGGCCGGATGCTGCCGCTGCATGGCATCGTGCCGTGGTCGGGCGCTATCGCGCTGGATGCCGGCATGACCGCGCTGCGGGCGCGTCATGCCGAAGCGTGTGCGGCGGTCCAGCTGACGATCGGCACGAGTTTTTTCGGCGTGGCGCGTTCAGGACTGCTGTATGAGCCGGTTCTCTATTGGCCAGATGCGCGGCTGCTTTCGCATGAGCGGCGCACCACCAGCGCGTTGCCGCGACACACTTCCAATCCGGCCGCGCAGGTACTGGTAGCGCGGATTTCGGCGGAGATGATCGAGCTGTTTCACACGGCCGGTGCCGCGCATTTGCAGATCGGCCGGGTTTATCCCTGGGCGCGGGGGCGGGATGCGGGCGCGATGGCGGTGTTCGCTGCCATCAAGGCAGAGATGGACCCGCATTTTCTGATTAACCCCGGTGCGCTTGGGAAAGTATGAGCGCGCCTGCAAGGATCATTATCGTTGGCGCGGGGCTTGGGGGACTGACGGCGGCGCTGGCGTTGCAAAGAGCCGGTATTCAGCCATTGGTGCTGGAGCAGGCCGCGGTGCTGGCCGATGTGGGGGCGGGCATTTCGATCACGCCCAATGCCGCGAAGGGGCTAAGATCATTGGGGTTGGGAGAAGAGCTTGAGGCCAAGGCGCAGGCGCCCATGCAGCAACTGGTGCGTGATGGGCTGACAGGCACGCAGCTGATGTGCATCGATCGCAGCAAGGTGCGCGAGCGGTATGGCGCTGCTTATTACATGATGCATCGGGCCGATCTGCACGCGCTTCTGGTGGCAGCGGTGCGCGCTAACGATGCAGGCGCGATCCGCACCGGGCAACGGCTTGTCGGTGTGGCAATTGAGCAGGGGAAGCCGCGCATCGATCTCGTCGGCGGTGAGCGCCTTGCCGCTGATGTTTTGATTGCGGCGGACGGCGCGCGCTCGATGATCCGCACGGTGTTGTTCGGGGATGATGATGCGCGTTTTACGGGGCATATCGCATGGCGGCTGCTGGTGCCAGCAGAGGTGGCTCCCGCGGCAGCGCGGCAGCCCGGCTCGGTGGTGTGGACCGGCGCCGAGCGTTCGTTTGTGCGATATTGTGTTCGCGGTAATAATCTTGTGAACTGCGTCGGGCTGACGCGAACGGGCCAGTGGCGCGGCGAGGGCTGGTCCCAACAGGCACCGGTAGCAGCCATGGCGCGTGAGTTCGTCGGATGGATGCCGGAAGTGACTGATCTGATCGGTGCAGCACCCGGTGGGTTGGTGAACAGTTGGGGGTTGTTTGTGCGGCCGCGGGCAGAAAGGCTTGTGGTCGGCCCCGTGGCGCTGCTGGGAGATGCCGGGCACCCGATGCTGCCATTCATGGGGCAGGGCGCTGCCATGGCGATCGAGGACGGCGTGGTTCTGGGCCGCTGCTTTGGCGCATCGCCGACTGCGGCTGAGGCGTTGGCACGCTATGAGGCGGCGCGGCTTGAGCGCACGCGTTTTGTTCAGGCTGAATCGGCGGCTGGGGGAGAGCGACTGCAGCAGGCCGGTCCCACCAGCGACCGGTTCGCCCGAAACGAGGATAGTCTCGGGATTTTCGATTATAATCCAGCGACCGTGAATGTGTGATTAGGTGGTTAGTCTAAACACCGCGCTTGCGCTCGGTCGTGCGCCGTCCTTCCCGCTGCGGGCGTCGGACATCCAGCTTTCCGGCCTCGATCCGTTGGACTACTTCACGCGTCTGCGCTGTGCGCCGGAGGGGCATTCGACAATAACAGAGGCTTTTATGGTGGGCGCGGCAGGGATTGAACCTGCGACCCCACCCGTGTGAAGGGTGTGCTCTACCACTGAGCTACGCGCCCGCGCATCGGCGGAAGCCGGGCACTTAGGCAACCGGGTGCGAATTGACAAGCCGCTGGCCGGTCCCACTTCCACCCAAGTGGAAAAGACTCTAGAGGCGCTGACCATGAGCGAAGAAACCGAAACTCCCGCCGAGACGTCCAGCGCAGCGCCTGCCGCCCCTGCGGCTAACGACGTGCCCCCCGATCGCCTGGCGATCCAGCCCAACAGCCCGCACTACGACAGCGACGTGCTGGTTCGCGGCATCGGCATCCGGTTCAAGGGTGTGCAGCGGCACAATGTCGAGGAGTATTCGATTTCCGAAGGCTGGATCCGGGTCCAGGCCGGCAAGTCGATGGACCGCCGCGGCAACCCGCTGACGATCAAGCTGAGCGGCCCGGTTGAGGCCTGGTTCGAAGACCTGGGCGAAGGTGCGGCGGTGGCGAAGGCGGGATAGAGTTCCGCCAATTCGAGATCATTCGCAATGACGTTGAGATAGTGGGTCAGGCGGGGTCCGACGAAACACAGTCAGCTTTTACCGATACCGCCCATTGATGATCTCGCCGATCGGATCGTCTGCTTTGGCCAGCCGTATCTTGATCAGGGCGCTATTATGATCGGGATAGATAAAGCCCTGGACCGGCCAGTGCGTCCCACCCAGGCTCTGGATCGGTTCGAACCACACCCGCACTTCACTCCAGTCGTTTTCGGGCGAGACGTCCACCGCCTTCACATCGTCCTCGATCTGGCCACGGCGGCCGTTGATCGGCGACCAGTTGGAATGGCGGATCAGAACGGTGCGCGAATCGAGGATCCGGCTGATCGCCGCGACGTGCCCCAGTTCCATCTTGCCGTGCGGCTTGAATGCCATCACCGCGCCAACGCGGGGCTCATAGCCACGCGCGTAATGTCCCTCGGCCTGACCCCACCAGGTGCGGGCGTCGCCGTGGATATTGATGCCGGAGACCTCGCGCGCATAGGGCACGCATTGTAAATATGGAGGCAGGCTGGCGTTTCCGCCGCCTGAAACACCGTCCAGATCGATCACCGCCCGGGCCAGTGCCGGCGTGGTGATGACCATGCTCGCGGCCAGCGCCGCCCAAAGAACCCGTCCCGTCATGCCGCGCAATCTGGCCGCGCAAGGTTAGCTTCGACTTGCGAAGTTTAGTTAACGGCAAGGCAAGGATTTGCCGCAACGCTTGCCAATCGCGCCGCGCGGTTGCACTTGGCGCCGCTATGCCTTCCCCCATCCTCCCCCAAGTCATCATTATCGGCCGACCCAACGTCGGCAAGTCGACGCTGTTCAACCGGCTGATCGGCAAGAAGCTGGCCTTGGTTGACGATCAGCCGGGCGTCACCCGCGATCGCCGGTTCGGCGAAGCGCACCTGATCGGGCTGGATTTCACCATCGTCGATACCGCCGGGTGGGAGGATCTGGACGATGCGACCCTCCCGGGCCGGATGCGGATGCAGACCGAGGTTTCGCTGACCGGGGCGGACGTCGCGCTGTTCGTGATCGATGCCCGCGCTGGCCTCACCCCGCTCGACGAGGAGATCGCCCGCTGGCTGCGCACGTCGACCGTGCCGGTGGTGGTCATCGCCAACAAGGCCGAGGGCAAAGCCGGCGACGGCGGGCTTTATGAGGCGTTTTCCTTGGGGCTGGGCGATCCGGTGCCGCTGTCGGCCGAGCATGGCCAGGGCATGGGCGACCTGTTCGAGGCGCTGCTGCCGCTGCTCAAGGACAAACAGCCTGACCCCGACGACGCGATTGAGGACGAGGAAAGTGGGCCACTGAAGCTGGCCATTGTCGGGCGGCCCAACGCGGGCAAATCGACGCTGATCAACCGGATGCTGGGCGAAGATCGCCTGCTGACCGGGCCCGAGGCCGGGATCACCCGCGATTCGATCGCGGTCGACTGGATCTGGCACGATCCCCATCTGGGCGAAGATCGCGCGATCCGCTTGATCGACACGGCCGGCATGCGCAAGAAGGCGCGCATAGTCGACAAGCTGGAGAAGATGGCGGTCGCCGATGCGCGCCACGCGGTCGATTTTGCCGAGGTGGTGGTGCTGCTGCTCGACGCGACCCTGGGCCTTGAACACCAGGACCTAAAGATCGCCAGCATGGTCCTCGAAGAGGGCCGCGCGCTGCTCATCGCGATCAACAAGTGGGACATCGCCGAGGGGCCTTCGGCGCTGTTCAACGGCATCCGGGGCGCGCTGGAAGACGGCCTGGCGCAAGTGCGCGGGGTGCCGCTGATCGCGGTATCGGCGCAGACCGGCAAGGGCCTCGACCAGTTGCTGGGCGCAGCCTTCGACTTGCGCGATGCCTGGTCAAAGCGCGTTTCGACCGGCACGCTCAACCGCTGGTTCGATACCGCGCTGGAGGCCAATCCCCCGCCTGCGCCCGGGGGCAAGCGGATCAAGCTGCGCTACATCACTCAAGCCAAGACTCGCCCGCCGGGCTTCATCCTGTTCGGAACGCGGCTGGACCTGCTGCCCGAAAGCTATCGGCGCTACCTGATCAACAGCATCCGGCGCGAACTGGGCTTCGATGCCGTGCCGATCCGGCTAACGCTGCGGAGCGCAAAGAATCCATTCGACTAAAGGTCCTCCTCCCCGTTTCGGGGGAGGCACACCTTACTTCTGCACCGCAATGCAGTTCACGCCGCCTGAAGCTATCCGCTCGCAGGCAGCCTGCGCCGCCGCGCTCGTCGCAAAGCCGCTCGCTTGCAGCTTCATCACGCGTCCGGCGGGGACCAGCAACTTGGGATGGCCTGCCAGTTCAGGGTGCGATTTGACGCGGTTCCACAGCGCCTCGGCATTGCTCGCGACGCCGAATGCGCCGAGCTGGACGCGCCATGGGCCTGAAGCAGTGACCACGGCGGAATGTACGATTACAGGCTTGAGCGGGATCGGGACGAGCGCAGGCGCCGCCTTGACCACTGGCGGCTTGATCGCCGCCAGCTTGACCGGCGCGACGGGCCCAGGCGGCGGCGGAGCCACGGCCACGCGCGCCGGACGGGCATAGTGGGCTCCGGCAGCCCTTGGGCTATCCGCACCGGCCACCCGCCGCGCTGTCGCTACGGCATCGCGCGCGGCGACGATTGCTGGAGGTGAACCCGCAGGCAGGGGAGCGATCACGGCGTCAAGCGCAGGCGCCCCGGTCGTTCCCAGATCGACCGCAGCGAACTGGCGGGCGCGGTTCGCCTCTGCGGCCTCGGACATGTCGGCGGACATGACCGTCGCGCGCTGGCGCTGGTCGAGCGGAATATACTGGTCCATCTGCGCCAGCGCCGATTTGGCCTGGGCCAGCCCGGCCTGTTGCGCCAGGCTGACCAGGGCATAAGCGCGGACCCAATCCTTGGCGACAAGATCGCCGTTGAAACGGGCGATTCCCAGGAGGTACTGCGCGCGCGGGTCGCCGCGATCGGCGCTGGCGGTGATGTAGGGCAGGGCCTGCTTCTGGGCTCCGCGTTGGAATAGCAGCAGGCCGTAGTTGTCGGCTGCCTGGATGTGGCCCTGCGCGGCGGCTTTGCCGTAAAGCGCCTCGGCGCGGGTAAAGTCCTGCTTGACCCCGCGACCCAGCTTGTAGGCCTGGGCCAGGTTGAACTGGGCATCGGCATCGCCCGCGGCGGACGGGCCCTGCCATTGCTGCACGGCGGTGGCATAGTCACCCCGCGCCCAGGCATCGACCCCGGCCTTGACCTGACCCAGCGCCGGACCAATCACCAGCAGGCTCAGGGCAGCAGCGCCAGCGCACCAGACCTTCGGTTTTCTCATTGCGACCTGTCCCACCCGGCTCTTGTGCTGCACTGGCATAGGAACCCGCCAGTAAGCAAAATCTTTGTGTCCCGCCCCGGCGCGATGAAGCGGTTTGTTTCGGCTGCGCTTAACTCAAAATTAGGAACGATCTGCGATCCCCGTGCCAATCGATATGGATCTTGCGTCCAATCGATGTGGATATGGCGTCCCAAAGGGGAAAAACGGTGCGGGTATTGGCTTTGGCTTCGCAGAAAGGCGGTTCGGGCAAGACAACCTTGTCCGGGCATCTCGCCGTGCAGGCACAGCGTGCCGGTGCCGGGCCGGTGGTGCTGATCGACATCGACCCGCAAGGCTCGTTGTCCGATTGGTGGAACGAGCGCGAAGCCGAGTTTCCCGCATTTGCCCAGACCACCGTCACCCGTCTCGCCAGCGATCTGGCCGTCCTGCGCCAGCAGGGCTTCAAACTTGCCGTTATCGACACCCCCCCGGCGATCACCATGGCGATCCAGAGCGTGATCTCGGTGGCCGAACTGATCGTCGTCCCGACCCGTCCCAGCCCGCACGATCTGCGCGCCGTCGGGGCCACGGTCGATCTGTGCGAGCGCGCGCAAAAGCCGCTGATCTTCGTGGTCAACGGCGCCACGCCCAAGGCCAAGATTACCAGCGAGGCGGCCGTTGCGCTGTCGCAGCACGGCACTGTCGCGCCGATCACGCTCCACCATCGCACCGATTTCGCTGCCTCGATGATCGACGGTCGCACAGTGATGGAAGTCGATCCCAACGGGCGCTCGTCGGCCGAGGTGGCCGCCTTGTGGAACTATGTTTCGGACCGGCTGGAAAAGAATTTCCGCCGCACCGTATTTGCCACCCCTGCCAGTGTCGCGGCGATGCCTGGCTCAGCCCGTCCGACCGGGGGCTTCGGCCGCCGGGTCGCGGGGTCCTGAGGACGGGCGTGATGAACGAACCGCGCCCTTTTGCTTCGCTGTCGCCAACGCTACTGGCCCGCAAGGGCGGTGCCCGCCCGGCGATGCGCCCGCAGATGCATCCTCAGCCGATGGAAGTTGCGCTCGAAGAACCGGCTGCTTCCGTGCAAACCGAGGACCTGGGCTGGAACGACATGGGCGAAGCGCCCGAGCCGACGCCGACGCCGTACCAAGGCGCCGAAATCGTCAGCCTGGTCCCCGAAGTGGTCCGCCAGCAGCGCGCGATTGCCCAGCGTGTGAATGCCGATCAGCCGCGCCGCTCTGCGCTGGACGATGGCCGCCGCGCTGCCTTTACGCTTCGGCTCGACGCCGAACGCCATCTCAAGCTCCGCCTGGCCTGCACGGTACGCAACCGTAGCGCGCAGCAACTGCTCACCGAGGCGCTCGATCAGCTGATCGACGGCCTGCCCGATATCGAGACGCTGGCGGCGCAAGTCGCCAGACGCCGCTGAACGCCGTCGCTAAACTGCTCCGCAAGCAATCCTAAGGGGGATCGACCCGCCATGACTGCCACCAAAACGTCCGCCACCAGAACGTCCGCCACCAACACCTTCGCCAAGGCCACGCTTTCGCCGAAGTTCCTCCTCACCCTCAGCGGGCTCGCCGTCGCCACCATGCTTTCAGGCTGTGCCGGCGGAGCGCACTTGGCGAGCGCAGGTGCGGCTACCAGCCGCGCCCAGGCCGCGCTTTACAAAGGCAACAGCCGCGCCGTGCCGCTAGACGAAGCCGCTGTCGCTGCCAGTCCGCGCGATGCTGCGGCGCGCGCCGTGCTGGGCAGTGCCTATCTCAAGGTCGGGCGATTCCAGTCGGCGGCAACCGCGTTCAACGATGCGATGGAGCTGGGCGACAACAGCCCGCGCACCGCACTATCGTTGGCTCTGACCCAGATCGGCTCGGGCAAAGGTCACGAAGCCGTGGCGATCCTTGACGACTGGCGCGATTCGATCCCGGCCAGCGACCTGGGCCTGGCCCTGGCCCTGGCCGGAGAGACCAGCCGCGGTGTGGCAATCCTCGCCGATGCTCTGCGCGGCGGTGATAACAGCCCCAAGATGCGCCAGAACCTGGCCTATGCCTATGCCCTCGATGGGCGCTGGCGCGAGGCCCGGCTGATGATGGCGCAGGACGTTCCCGCCGATCAGGTCAGCGACCGCATCGGCGAATGGGCGATGAGCTCGGCGTCCGATAACTTCCAGCAGCGCGTCGCTGTTCTGCTGTCGGTTCCGGTTCGTGCCGACAGCGGTCAGCCCACCGCCCTTGCGCTCGCGCACAAGCCTGCGACCGAGCAGATGGCGACCGAAAGCGACGCGCTCAAGCCGCCGCCAGTGCTGGCCAAAGCCGACGCCGAACTGCCCGCAGCAGGCGAAGCTCCGGCTCCGCCCGCGCCGGCCGTGTCGCTGGCGAGCTATGTCCCGGTTCGGCCTGACAGCATAGCTGCTCCGGTGGCCGAGATGGACACAACCGATCCGGTCGCGGCCCATGTTGCGCCTTCACCCGCCGCACCGGCAGCGATTGCGGTTCACGAGGCTCCGGCTGCGTTCGCCCAGGTCTTTGCCGCCCGTCCAGGCCGCAAGTCGACGACCGTGGCGCATAATTCCTCCCCCGTAACCCACAGCCGCGCCGCCGTTGCCGCGCCGGTCGCCAATGGCAGCCACCTGGTCCAGCTCGGCTCGTTCGCCAGCGCCCAGGGCGCGCGCCGCGCCTGGGGAATCTTCACCGTTCGCAACCAAGAACTGCGTCGCTACAAGATGACGATCACCCCGGCCGTGGTGCGTGGCCAGAACTTCTGGCGCGTTGCTGCCGGCGGCTTCAGCGCGGGCTCGGCCAATGGCCTGTGCTCCAGCGTCAAGAACCGGGGCGGGGTCTGCTTTGCCTATGCGGGGTCGGTCAAAGCCGTCCCGGGTGTGGCACCGCGGGGTGCCGCGGGACCGACGCTGGCGCGGCGCTGAGTTAAGCTAAATACGGATCATCCTGCCGGATGTGGGCGTGATGACGACAAGTCTGATGCTTACCCGCCCACCCGCATCCCACCCTTGAACACGGCCAAGGCTCGGCCCTGAACCGGCTGGCGGTCGAACGGAGTGTTGCCCGCGCTGGCCGCCATCTTGTTCGAATCGACGATCCACGGCCGGTCGGGATCGATTACCACCAGGTCGGCCTCCGCGCCCGCGTGGAGCTGTCCGGCGTTCACCCCTAGCAGGCGCGCGGGATTGCCGGCGAGCAGGGCCAAGGCCCGAGCCAGGTCGATCACCCCATCGCGGACCAGGCTTAGCGTCAGCGGCAACAGCGTTTCCGCTCCCGCCATGCCCGGCTCGGCATCGGCGAAAGGCAGCCGCTTGTCCTCGGGCCCGCGCGGATCGTGGCCTGAGGCGATGACGTCGATCGTTCCGTCGGCCAGCGCCGCGCGCACCGCCTGGCGATCGGCCTCGCAGCGCAACGGCGGGCTGAGCCGCGCGAAAGTGCGAAAGTCGGCGGTCGCAAGGTCCGACAGCATGAAATGCGCCGGGCTCACCCCCGCGCTGACCGCCAGCCCATGCGCCTTGGCCGCGCGCACCAAGGTCAAGCCTCCAGCGGTCGTCACCTGACGAAAATGGAGCCGCGCCCCGGCCAGTTCGGCCAGCGCGATGTCGCGCGCAATTGCCACGGCCTCGGCTTCTGCAGGAGCACTGGGCAGGCCAAGCCGAGTCGCCATTTCGCCCGCCGTCGCAACCGCCTGGCCCGCCAGCCCGCCGTCCTCGGCATGGGCGACGACCAGCAGATCGAGCATCGCGCAATAGCGCAGCAGGCGCAGCATCGTTCCCGAATCGGCAATCCACTGCCGCCCGGTCGCCACGGCCCGTGCTCCGGCATCGCGCATCAGGGCAATCTCGGCCAATTCGCTCCCATTGAGGCCGCGCGTCGCGGCGGCAAGGGGATGGACCCACAGATCGGGCTTGCCCGACAGCGCGGCAAAGCGCACCCGCGCTGGATGATCGAGCGGCGGCGACTGGTCGGGCATCAGCGCGGCGCGGGTGATCCCGCCAAAGTGACACGCCGGCTTGTCCACCGCGAACACGCCCAGATCGACCAGCCCCGGCGCGATCAGCGCCCCCTTGGCGTCGTGAACCGTATCGCCCGGCTGCGGCTGGATCGAGCCCAACGCAACGATCCGCCCGTCTTCGCAGCGCACCGCGCCCTTCACCGGCTGGCCCTGATCGAGCACCAGACGGCCGTTCATGATCAGCAGCGGCGCGTGCCTCATGCCCAGTCGTCCATGGCCCAGCCTTCGACATGGCGCGCGCGGCGGGTCAGCACATCAAGGCAGGCCATGCGGATCGCCACACCCATCTCGACCTGGCGGGTGATCAGCGAGCGCCCGGCCAGATCGGCGACCTGGCTGTCGATCTCGATTCCCCGGTTCATCGGGCCGGGATGCATTATCAAGGCGCCGGGTGCCGCGCGACCTAGGCGCTCGGGCGTGAGCCCGTAGAGGTGGCGATATTCGCGGGGGGAGGGGATGAATTGCCCGTCCATCCGCTCTTGCTGGAGCCGCAGCATCATCACCACTTCGGCCCCTTTAAGCGCAGCATCGAAATTGAACAGCGGGGTAACCCCCATCGCCTCGACCCCCTTGGGCATCAACGCAGGCGGGGCGCAGACGCGGACCTGGGCGCCCAGCGCGGTCAGGCACAGGATGTTCGAGCGGGCGACGCGGCTGTGCAGGATATCGCCGCAGATCGTCACGTTCAGACCATTCAGATCGTCGCTGGCATCGCCGCGCTCGCGCAGGGCATGACGGATCGTCAGAGCATCGAGCAGGCCCTGGGTGGGGTGCTCATGCTGGCCGTCGCCGGCGTTGAGCACCGGGCAATCGACCTTGTCCGCAATCAGCCGCACCGCGCCCGAACTGGCGTGGCGAATGACGATGGCATCGGCGCGCATGGCGTTGAGCGTCATCGCCGTGTCGATCAGCGTTTCACCCTTCTTCACGCTCGACTGCGCGCCCTGCATGTTGATCACATCGGCGCCCAGGCGCTTGCCGGCGATCTCGAAGCTCAGCCGCGTGCGGGTGGAATTCTCGAAGAAGGCGTTGATGATGGTGAGGCCCGCCAGGCGGTCGTCGCGCTTCTGCGGCTGGCGGTTCAGCTCGACCCATTGCTCGGCCTCATCGAGCAGAAACAGGATCTCGTGCCGCGCCAGACCGCCGATCCCGAGCAGGTCGCGATGTGGAAAAGCCTGCCCTCCCGCCGGATAGCGAGCCGCGTCGAAGCGCCTTGCCGGAGCGCGGTCCGGGGGCGAAAGGTCTGGCGATGTCATTGAAGCCAGGGTCCTAGGGCAGGGCGGGGATTCGCACAAGGGCGGGAGTTGGGTAGCAAGGTAAGGCAACCGCACGCCGCACGCATCCCCACTGAACGGATGTTCGTCGTTAAAATCAAACCCGCCAACCGCGCTTCCCCAACTCCCCATCACTCACTACATACGCCCCTAACGACAGGAGCTTTCATGGTTTTCGCGCGCAAGGTTTGGCATCTGCTGGTGGCGGTAAAGGACGGGCTGGCGCTGCTGTTCCTGCTGCTGTTCTTCGTCGGGCTGGCCGCAATCCTGACCATGCGCCCCAGCGCCGGGCGGATGCAGGATGGCGCCTTGCTGCTCAAGCTGGATGGCTCGGTGGTCGAAGAACCGGCACAGTCCAATCCGATCAAGGACTTCGTCACCGGCGCTGTCCCCACCTCTGAGTATCGTGCGCGCGATCTGGTCCGGGCCCTGCGCGGCGCGGCCAGCGATGATCGGGTCAAGGCGGTGGTGCTCGATCTGTCGCGCTTCACCGGCGGCGGCCTGGTTCATATGGAGGCGATCGGCGCGGCGATGGACGCGGTGCGCGCCGCCAAGAAGCCGGTGCTGACGTTCGCGGTGGGCTATGCCGACGATGGCGTGATGCTCGCCGCCCATGCCAACGAAGTCTGGGTCGATCCTTTGGGCGGGGCGTTTGTTACCGGGCCGGGCGGGCACCGGTTGTACTACGCACAGCTGCTCGACAAGCTCAAGATCACCGCCCACGTGTTCCGCGTCGGCACCTACAAGGACTTCGTCGAGCCCTATATCCGCAACGACCAATCGCCCGATTCGAAGGCGGCGATCACCGCGCTCTACGCTACGATCTGGGAAAACTGGCAGGCCGACGTCGCCAAGGCTCGCCCGCGCGCCAATATCAAGCTGGTCACAGCGGACCCGGTCGCCTGGCTGCGTGCCTCGGGCGGGGACGCGGCCAAGGCCTCGCTTGCTGCCGGCCTGGTCGATAAGATTGGCGATCGCACGCAGTTCGGCCAGCGCGTCGCGCAACTGGTCGGTGAGGACAAGTACTTCAAGAAGCCTGGCAACTTTGCCCACAGCACGCTGAAAGCGTTTCTCGCCGATCACCGCCCGGACAAGTCTGGCACCGCTATCGGCGTGGTCACCGTGGCTGGCGATATCGTCGATGGCAAAGCCGGGCCGGGCTCCGCCGGGGGCGACCGCATCGCCCGGCTGATTGACCAGGCGCAGGAAAAGAAGCTGGCCGCGCTGGTGCTACGGGTCGATTCGCCCGGCGGCTCGGTCATGGCCTCCGAAGTGATCCGCCTGGCGATCGAGCGGCAGAAGGGGCGCGGCTTGCCGATCGTTGTGTCGATGGCCAACCTGGCCGCCAGTGGTGGCTACTGGGTCTCGACCCCGGCCAGCCGGATCTTTGCCGAACCGGGGACGATTACGGGCTCGATCGGGATCTTCTCGATCGTTCCCAGCTTCGAAAAGGCGCTGGAAAGCATCGGCGTCCACGGCGATGGGGTGCGCACCACGCCGCTGTCAGGCCAGCCCGACCTGCTAACCGGGCTGACCCCGGAAGTGTCCGCCATGCTCCAGGCCAACATCGAAAGCGGCTATAACCGCTTCGTCGGGCTGGTCGCCAAGTCGCGCGGCAAGACGCCCGAGCAGATCAACGCCATCGCCCAGGGCCGGGTGTGGGACGGTGGCACGGCACGGCAGATCGGGCTGGTTGACCAGTTCGGCGGGCTCGACGATGCGCTGGCCTATGCGGCCGGCGCGGCCAAGCTCAAGCAGGGTGACTGGCACGCCGAATACCTCGGCGAAAAGACCAATCCCTATGCCTCGCTGATCGAACAACTGACCAGTAGCGACGAGGATTCGCCGCCTGATCAGGCCTATGACTTTGCCGGCATGGTCGGCGCGCGTCAGCACCTTGAATTGGCCCGCGCCCTCGCCGGGGTCGAGCACTTGCTCGGCACCTCGGGCGCGCAGGCCTATTGCCTCGAATGCCCGGCGCTGGAATCGCGCGGTGATCAGGCCCGACCGCTCGGAATGCTGGCAAGGTTGGCGAAGGTTCTGGGGTTGATTTGAGCGGTTCTCCCCTCCCGCTTGCGGGAGGGGGATTTTCAAACCCGCGTCCGGAACGGCCCGAAGTCGGTCCCCTCATCGAACACGTCGACGCCTTCGTGGTGTTTGAGCCGGTTGACTACGAAATAGGTCACCGGGGTTAGCAACACTTCCCACAGGACCTTGAGCGCCCAGTTGGTCACCAGCACGGTCAGCACCTGGGACATCGGCCAGACGCCGATGAAAGCGAGCGGGTAGAAGATCGCGCTGTCGACCGCCTGGCCGAACACGGTCGAGCCGATCGTCCGGCTCCACAGCTTCTCGCCCCGGGTCCAGATCTTCATCCGCGCCATGACGTAGGAGTTGACGAATTCTCCGACCCAGAACGCGACGATCGAGGCCAAGACGATCCGCGGGACCTGGCCAAACACGCTCTCATAGGCTGCTTGCCCGGTCCAGCCTGCGGCGGGCGGCAGCGAGACGACCACCCAGCTCATGAACGCCATGAACAGCATCGCCGCAAACCCCGCCCAGATGCAGCGCCGGGCGCGGGCATAGCCATAGACTTCGGTCAGGACGTCGCCGAGCAAGTAGCTCAAGGGGAAAAAGAAAATCCCTGCGCCGAATTCATAGCCGCCCAGCACCGCGACCTTGCCTGCGCCGATGACGTTGGACAGCAGCAGGATCGCTACGAACGCAGCCATCATGAAATCGAAATTGCGGAACTCGCGCACGTCGCCGGCCCGCGTGGTCTTCAAGCTGCTGTCGGTCATCGGTCCACCCCTGGATTCCGTTCCGAAGAGCGGTGCGGGCGCCTCGCTTTGCTGTCAACTGGAAGCTGAGGAGATGTCCCATCGGCTGGGCGGATTGTTGGCCGTTGCCGTTCGATTACCTTGACACTCTCGGGCCGATCCTGCGCTTAAGCTGCGGAAGGGATAGCGCGGTATGGACAATCGGACTGATGCGCTCTCCGGACGCCGGACGGTTGCGGGCCGCTCGATCCGCTGGGACGCGGCGCGCGCGGTAACGGCCTATGCCAAGGGCCACTGGATAAGCGAAACCCTCGCCGATGCGCTGACCCATGCCGCTCATGCCGAGCCGGAGCGGGTGCTGGTCCGCGATGGCGCTGTCGCGCTGACCGCCGCGCACCTGCATGACCGCGCCCGGGCGCTGGCATTTGGCTTGCTGGACCGAATGCCGCTCGGAAGCGTCGTCTCGTTTATGCTGCCCAACTGGCACGAGGCGGCGGAGATCTACCTTGGCATTACCCTGGCGGGAATGGTCGCACACCCGGTGCTGCCCTCGTTGCGAGAGCATGATCTGCGCTTCATGCTCGGCGATGTGGCCAGCCGGATGGTATTCATTCCTGAGACTTTTCGTGGTTTCGACTATGCCGCGCTGCTCGATCGGGTGACCCTGGATCAGGCCGATGCGCCAGAAGTCGTGGTCCTGCGCGGCGCGGCGCGGGCGCACACGCCATACGCTCGCCTATTTGAGAGCCCGCCGGTAATGTTGCCGCCGCTCGATCCTAACGCGGTGCGGATAATCCTCTACACCTCCGGCACGACCGGCAGTCCCAAGGGGGTGATGCATACGCACAATTCGCTTCACGCACTGCTGCGCCAGATCGGCGAGCACTGGCTGATCGCACCGGGCGACCGCTTCCTGGTGCCCTCGCCGATCAGCCATATCGGCGGCTCGATCTATGCCTTCGAGGCGCCCTTGCTGCTGGGCACAAGCGTCGTCCTGATGGACCGCTGGGATCCTGACGAGGGTGTGGCCGTGGCGGTCGAACAGCGTTGCACACACCTCGCCGGAGCCACCCCGTTTCTTGAGGCGCTGCTCGCGGCGGCGCGGCGGGCAGGGACGCGGCTGCCTGACCTGAAGGTTTTCATCTGCGGCGGGGCGTCGGTCCCGCCCGCGCTGGTGCGCGAGGCGGCCGCTTACTTCGACCGGACCATCGTCACCCGGGCCTATGGCTCTACCGAGGTTCCAGTAACCACCGTTGGGGTGACTGACCGCGCCGAACTGGCGCTTGCCGCCGATACCGATGGTCGCCCCGCCATGGCCGAGGTGGTGCTCGCCGAGGACGGCGAAATCAGAACGCGGGGGCCGCAGATGCTTGTCGGCTATGTCCATGCCGAGGACGAGGCTGGCGTGTTCGATAAGGCCGGCTTCTACCGCACCGGCGATCTCGGGCGCTGGGCCGGGCAGGGTTGTCTGGTGGTGACGGGTCGCAGCAAGGACATCATCATCCGCCATGGCGAAAACATTTCGCCCAAGGAGATCGAGGACCTGCTGGTGCTGCACCCGGCGGTGCGCGAAGTCGCGGTGGTTGGTATCCCCGATCCTCAGACCGGAGAGCGCGCAGTGGCAGTGATTGTGGGGGACGAAGGCTTCGACCTTGCAGCGATGCATTTGCATCTGGGCGCGCAGGGGCTGGCGAAGTTCAAGTTTCCTGAAACCTTGGCCTTGTGGCGTTCCTTGCCGCGCAACGATGCCGGCAAGGTTTTGAAGCACCGTATCCGCGAGCGACTGCTCGAAGATCAGAAGTTATTTATTGCCCCTCCTCCTTCGTCATTGCGAGCGTAGCAAAGCAATCCAGGGCGGCGCGCACCATTCTGGATTGCCGCGTCGCTTCGCTCCTCGCAATAACGAAGGGGGATGGGCCCTGGAAGGAAAGCAACACCAATGCAGGTAGCGATTATTACCGGCGCGGGCAGCGGGATTGGCCTGGCCACTGCGAAAATGATGCACGACGGGGGAATGGCGATCATCGGCGTCGGGCGTGATCCGGCCAAGCTGGAGTCGCTGGCCAAGGCCATCGGCCGCACCGACCGCTTACTTACCCTCTCGACCGATCTCACCGCCAGCGAAGCTCCGCAGAGCATCGTCGCGGCAACGCTGGAACGGTTCGGGGGAATCGATTTCCTCGTCAACAACGCCGGGATCGGCAACCCGCGCCCGCTCGACGAGACCGACGACGCGATGCTCGATCACTTCCTTGATATCATGCTGCGCGCCCCGTTCCGGTTGTGCCGTGAGGTCATCGGCCACATGGCGCCAGGCTCGGGCGTGGTCAATGTGACCTCTACTTTCGCGATGATCGGGGGCAAGCGCGGCGGGGCATACTCGGCGGCCAAGGGCGGCCTGAAGTCGCTGACCGAGCACATGGCCTGCGAATATGGCCCGCGCGGAATCCGCTCAAACTGCGTCGCGCCGGGGGTGACCATGACCGCCATGGTCCGGCACCGCTTCGCCGATGAGACCTTCAAGCGCGTCAATGTCGAAACCACGCCTTATCCCCGTCTGGCCGAGGCCGAGGACGTGGCCGCGACCATCGCTTTCCTGTGCTCGCCCGGTGCCGAGATGATCAACGGCCAGTCAATCGTGATCGACGGCGGCTGGACGCGGACCAAGTACCTCTCCCCGCGCGCGCTGACCTCGGACTGGATCGACAAAGCCGGCTGAGCACCGTTTGTCGGAATCAAAGCGCGGTTGGCAGAAGCCACTTTGCCCCATAGTAAGGTTTCCAATGTAACCACTAAATGATGTCCCGGCTGCCCTTTACTGCTGCTTCGGCGATCGCCATCGCGTTGTGGCTTGCTGTCGATCCAGCTTACAGCCAGGCCCGGGAAGCAACGGCCCAGGAAGCAACGGCCCAAACGGCGCCAGCTCAAACAGCGCCGGTCCAAGCATCCCGCGCGACGGTCTATCCCGTGACGTTCTTCGCGCCCTTTGCCCCGGCCAATGCCCTCGACATAGCCCGCCATGTGCCCGGCTTCAGTCTCGACAAAGCCAAAGAAGACGTGCGTGGATTTGCCGGGGCAGCGGGCAATGTGGTGTTCAATGGCGCGCGGTCTTCGTCCAAATCGGATGCGATCGAGGTCCAGCTCTCGCGCATTCCGGCCAGCCGGGTTCTGCGGGTCGAGGTCGGTCCGGGCGATCTTTATGGCTCGGACTATGCGGGTAAGAGCCAGGTCCTGAACATCGTCCTGTCTGCGCAGGGCGGAATCGACGGCAGCATCAAGGTCCAGGGTACGCGTTATTTCCAGGGCGGCCTGATCCCCGACGCGGAAGGCTCGCTCCTGCTCCGCCGTGGTGCATCGACCTTCACCCTGGCGGCGGGCGGTGGACGGGCCGACGAGCATCCCGAGGAAGGCTATGACCGGCTGACTGCGCCGGATGGGGCGCAAGTTGAATTTCGCAGCAAGATCAACCACTACCATCAGCGCGATCCCTATGTGTCATTCAACTGGGCGATGGACGAGGCCGTCGGCCGCGCGGCTCACGTCACTTTGCGGTACGGCGCAAGCAAGCTGTTCTTCGACCAGACCAATGCCGTAACTCCGGCCATCGGGCCGCAGCGAGACGATCTGCTCCTGCAGCATCATTTCACCCCATCGGTCGAACTGGGTGGCGACGTCGCCCGGCCCTTGGCGGGCGGGGCGATCAAGCTGGTCGCGCTGGTCAACCGCCGCTCACGCAGCACCGACGATACCAGCCTCAAGCGGATCAATTCGGTGGTAATTGGCGGCGCGCAGCAAGTGACCGCTTCGCACTACGACGAAACGCTGGGCCGGGTGAACTGGACCCGCGCCAGGTTGCTTGGCTTTAGTGTGGAGCTCGGCGGCGAACTGGCCTTCAACCGCTTACGAGACGTGAGTGATCTTTACGTGCTCGACGCAAGCGGCGGCAAAACCCGTGTCCCCCTGCCGATCAGCCGCGCCACCGTGCAGGAGCTGCGGACCGAAAGTTATGTCAACGCCGGGTGGCAAATTTCGCCCGGTCTGCGACTCGATGGAGGACTAGCCTACGAAACCTCCCAGCTGAAAGTCAGCGGCGACACCCAGGCGCAGCGCTCGCTACGCTTCCTCAAGCCGAGCCTGACGCTCGACTTTGTGCGCAAGGGCGGCTGGCACGTGCAACTTGTCGCCCGGCGCACCGTCGCGCAGCTCGATTTCTACGATTTCATCTCAAACGCGGAACTCTCCACCGGCGCGATCAGCGGCGGCAACCCTGATCTCCAGCCTCAGCGCAGCTGGGAGTTGCGCGCTACGGTCGAGCACCCGCTGCTCGGCGCGGGGCAGGCGAAGCTGGCATTGGGCCATGACCGCGTGACCATGCTGCAGGACCGTGTACTGACCGTCGGCGGCTTCGATGCGCCGGGCAATCTGGGGGCGGGAATGCGTGACTTAGCCCGGCTGACGCTCGACGCGCCGCTCGACCAGATCGGGCTCGCCCACTTCCATGTTCGCGGCGAAGGTGGGGTGCAGCGGACCAGTGTGGTCGATCCGCTGACCGGACGAGCGCGGTCATGGAGCGGTTACCTGCCCGCGTGGGACTGGAGCCTGGACTTGCGGTACGATGCCAAGGCCTGGTCGCTCGGCGGTTCGCTCGACAAGCGCGGGCCCTTCACGTTCTTCCGCACCGACGAAACCGACACGAGCATCCAGAGAGCCGTGGGCATCAATGCCTTCGCCGAATATCGCCCGAACAAGCGCACCATCCTGCGCCTCGACGCGAGCAATCTGCTGGACGGGGCAAACGATCGCCTGCGCACCTTTTTCGCGCCGAACCGGTTGAACCCGCAGCCCTCCGTGATCGAATTCCGCAGGCGCTATGCGCATTCTGCGATCACCCTTTCGCTGCGCCGCAGCTTTGGATCGGCCAAGAGCTGAGCGCCTGCGCGAACTCCGCGAGAAGCTTGCCCACAAATGGCCCGGTGCATAAAAGGCTCTACAGCCCACAATCCCCGCTGACGATGGATCAAAAAGATGAGCGATGATTTCTCGGCCTGGGTCGGCCGGATCGAAGCGGTCAGCGATGGGCTCGAACCTGCGCACAGCAATGCCTTGCGCGCGACGCTGGGCGAGCCGGGCGGGCTGATAGCGGGCGATCCGCTGCCGTTGCTGTATCATTGGCTGTATTTCTGGAACGTCCAGCCACCGGCCGGGCTCGGCTCGGATGGCCACCCGGCCAAGGGCGGCTTCCTTCCCCCGGTGCCGTTGCCGCGGCGGATGTGGGCTGGCGGGCGGGTCAAGTTCCACGCCCCGCTGATCCTGGGCGAGACGGCGACGCGGGTCTCGACCATCCTCAAGGTCGAAAGCAAGGTCGGCAAGAGCGGCACGCTGGTGTTCGTCACTGTGCGGCATGAACTGGCCGGACAGGCCGGGCTGGCGGTGACCGAGGAGCAGGACCTGGTTTACCGCGCCGCCGCCGTCGCCGGATCGATTGCCCCGCCGCCGCCTGGCGAACTGCCATCCGCACCCTTTCACCGCGTGGTCGAGCCCGACCCGGTGCTGCTGTTCCGCTACTCCGCGCTGACCATGAACGGCCATCGGATTCACTACGACCGCACTTATGCGATGGGCGAGGAAGCCTACCCCGGGCTGGTTGTGCATGGACCGCTACAGGCGACCTTGCTGGCCGGGCTGGCGCAAGAGATGCTGCGCGGCGCGTTGACCAGCTTCGACTTCCGCGGGCAGGCTCCGGCGTTCGACGGGGCGCCGCTGCATGTCTGCGGGGAGGTGGTCGAAGGCGGGGCGAGCGTGTGGACCCAGCAAGGCGGCGACAGGAATATGGTGGCAAGCGCGACGGCTTGAAAGGACCGCCCTGTTCCGGGGCGGCAGCTAAATCGTCATCAGTCGATCCCCAATCCTCGGCCCGGCGGCGCAGGGCAGCGCGGACCCGTGCAAGCAATTCTTCGGTATCGAACGGCTTGACCACCTAATCGTCGGCGGCAGGATCCAGCGCGGCAACTGTCTCGCTGGTCTGGCGCGCGCGGAGCAATCGCCGGGGCGGCATAAGGCGAACGCAAAGTTCCGTGGCTTGCCAAGCCCCGGACGGTGGTTCAGCTTCCTGAGCAACGCGGCGCCACCGGGCGACCGCCAGCCTGGAAATTCACCCGCGCCCTCGATGCTGCAATCAAGGACGGGCATATTCTGGCGGAGGACCGGCAGGAAATCCTGGATATCGCGGCGATCAATTGGATGGGGGCGGCCTAAAGTAATGGAGGTGGTAGGATCACGCACTAACAAGCAACCTCCTCACTCCGCCATCAGCGACGCATTACCTCCCGCCGCCGTCGTATCGATACACACCACCCGCTCCGTCGCAAACCGTGCCACATAACTGGGGCCACCGGCCTTGGGCCCGGTGCCGGATAGGTTTTCTCCGCCGAATGGCTGGCTCTCGACCACCGCGCCGATCTGGTTGCGATTGACGTAGAGATTGCCGACTTTCGCCTTGGCCTCGACCAGTCGCCGCGTAGCGTCAATGCGGCTGTGAAGGCCCAGGGTCAGGCCATAGCCGACCCGGTTGATTGCTTCGATCGTCGATTCCAGTCCATCAGCGGCAAAGCGTGCGACATGGAGGACGGGGCCGAAGTTTTCCTCGTACAGATCGGCGATACTCTCGATCTCGATGAGCGTCGGCGCGACAAAGCAGCCTGCGGGAGCGGGCGTCCGATAGACCTTGCGCCCTGCCGCCACCATCGCCGCGACATGACTTTCCAGCGCATCGCGCGCTGCCTCGTCGATTACCGGGCCGACGTCGGTATTGAGCCGCTCGGGATCGCCGGTGACCAGCGCTGCCATCCCGCCGCGGATCATCGTCAGCAGCGATTCGGCAATATCCTCCTGCACATAGAGCACGCGCAAGGCCGAGCAGCGCTGGCCCGCGCTCTGGAAAGCCGAGGCGAGGACGTCGCGGGTGACCTGTTCGGGCAGGGCCGAGCTATCGACCAGCATCGCGTTTTGCCCGCCGGTCTCGGCGATCAGCGTGGCGATCGGCCCATCGCGTGCGGCAAGACTGCGGTTAATCGCGCGCGCCGTGCCAGTGGATCCGGTAAAGGCGACCCCGGCAATTTGCGGCTGGGCTGCCAGCACCGCTCCCACTGCGCCGTCGCCCAAGACCAGTTGCAGGACGTCCTGCGGGATGCCCGCCCGATGGCACAGCTCCACCGCGAGCGCGGCAATCAAGGGTGTCTGCTCGGCTGGTTTGGCCAGGACTGCATTGCCTGCGGCCAGCGCGGCGGCGGCCGGGCCGATGAAAATCGCCAGCGGGAAGTTCCACGGACTGATCGTGGCGAAAACGCCGCGCGCCGCCAGCCGAAGTCGATTGCTCTCGCCGGTGGGGCCGGGGAGCACGGTGTCATGCGTAAACAGCCGCCGCGCCTCGCTGGCATAAAACCGCAGGAAATCGACAGTCTCGCGCAATTCGAGCACCGCGTCGGTCACTGTTTTGCCAGCTTCGCGCTGGCAAAGGGAGACGATCTCGGCGGTGTGCGCCTCGAACAAGTCGGCGGCGGCTTCGAGACGGACGGCGCGCGCTTCGCTTCCCAGGGCTTCCCAGGCCGGTTGGGCGAGGCTGGCGCGTTCGGCGGCATGAGCGATCTGGGCGGGAGTCATGTCGAGGACTGTGCCGACCAGGCGGCGCCGGTCGTGCGGCGAGCGGATTTCGCGAGCGGCTGGGGTCGATGCACCTGCGCCAACCCCCGACCCAGCTTGCCAGACGCGCTTCCTCAACCCCGCCAGCTGGCCCGCTAACCTTGCCCACACACCAGCATCGGCCAGGTCCACCCCGGCACTATTTACCCGCCCCGGATAAATTACCCCTGGCAAGACAATCCCCGGATTGCGCTTTTCTTTCAGCCCCGCCAGCTCCGCGACCGGATCGCCGACCAGCGCGCTGACTGGCACATCGGCATCGGCCATGCGGTTGACAAACGAGCTATTAGCCCCGTTCTCCAGCAGCCGCCGCACCAGATAGGCGAGCAAGTCCTTGTGCCCCCCGACCGGCGCGTAAATCCGCACCGGTGTGCGCGTTTCGCCCGCCTCGTCCTCGATCCTCGCCAGTTGCGCGTAAACATCCTCGCCCATGCCGTGGAGCCGCTGGAATTCGAACGGCGTGCTACCCGCCAGCGCCTTGATCGCCCCCACAGTATAGGCATTGTGCGTGGCAAAGGCCGGGTAAATCGCATCGGGCGCGGCGAGCAGCCTGGTAGCGCAGGCGAGGTAAGAGACGTCGGTCGCGACCTTGCGGGTAAATACCGGAAAGTCGCGCATCCCGCTGACCTGGCTGGCTTTGATCTCGCTGTCCCAATAGGCGCCTTTGACCAGCCGGACCATCAGCTGCCGGTTGTGCCGCCGGGCCAGCGCCACCACCCAGTCGGTCAGCGGGACGGCGCGTTTCTGGTAGGCCTGCAGCGCCAGACCGAAGCCGCGCCAGCCCGATGCAAACAGCGCGTCGTCGGCCACCAGCACCTCGATGATGTCGAGCGACAGTTCCAGCCGCTCGGATTCCTCGGCGTCGATGGTGAAGTGCACATCGGCATCGCGCGCCTGCGTCGCCAGCTCGCGCAGGATCGGCACCAGCGCAACCTTGGCGGCTTCCGCGTGAAGGTAATCGTAGCGCGGATAGAGCGCCGACAGCTTGACCGATATCCCCGGCGACTTGATCAGGCCCTGCCCTGCCTCGCCCGCAATCCGGCCCAGCGCATTGGCGTAAGCGGCGCGGTACCGCTCGGCATCGGCAAAGGTCATGGCCGCCTCGCCGAGCATGTCGAAGCTGTGGGTCAGGCCCAACTTGCGCTCGGGCGCGGCGCGTTGCAGTGCCTCTTCAATCGTGCGCCCGAAAACGAATTGCCCGCCCAGGATCTTCATCGCCTGCAAGGTTGCCTGGCGGATCACCGGCTCGCCCAGTCGGCCCACCGCGCGGCGCAGGCTTGCGCCCAGGCCCTCGGCATCCTGGCGGCGTTGTTCGAGCACGCGCCCGGTCAGCATCAGCGAGAACGTCGCGGCATTGACGAAAGTCGAGCCGCTTTCGCCCAGATGCTCGCGCCAGTCGATCCCACCCAGCTTGTCGTGGATCAGCGCGTCGGCGGTGGCCGGGTCGGGCACGCGCAGCAGCGCTTCGGCCAGGCACATCAGGGCAATACCTTCCTCGGTGCCCAGGCCATAGGTGTGCAGAAACGCATCGAGCCCGCTGGGCCGGTGCGCGCGGGCGCCCTCGACCAGGCGCGCGGCGATCGTGCAAGCCTCTAAATGGACGGCCTGGGCGGGGGCGGCTTGGCGCAGGCGTTCGGCGATGCACGCGGCCTCATCCTGGCGATAAGCGCGGCGCAGTTCGGCACGATCGATCGGGGCAGGACTCATGGGTCAGAGACTAGCATGGTTTCAGCAGAAACCAATGTCCCGCTTCTCGATCCTCCCCGGAACGGGGTGGATTTTAGAGCATTCGCGGGTCGACCACCGTCCTGACTGGCGCGCGCGGTCCCGACATCTCGCCCATCGCCTTGGCCACCCCCGACAGCCCGATCCGCCTTCCCAGCCACGGGCGGACGTCGATTTTGCCCTCGGCGATCGAGCGCAGGGCCAGTTCCATGTCTTGCGGCTCCTCGCCCCCGGCGAAGTGGACCGTGAGGCGCTTGTTCTGCGCGGCGAAGATGTAAATCTGCTCAGCCTCCATGCAGTAGCCGCCCATCACGATCCGCGCGCCGAACCCGACCGCGCCGATGATCTGCTGGAGCAAGCCGGGCAAACCGACGCACTCATAGACCAGGTTGACCTGGCGACTGCCGAGCGCGGGGAGAGGCGCATAGGGCGAGATCTCGCGCGGATCGAGCGCGATGTCCGCGCCCATCCGCAAAGCTATCGCCCGGCGTTCTGGGTGAAAGTCGGCAGCCACGATCGGGGCGATGCCCATCAGCCGCAGCCCGGCGATCACCCCCAGGCCGATCGCGCCGCAGCCGATGACCAGCGCGGCGTCGTCCTTGCCGGGATGGCCGCGCCGGGCGTGTTCGAGGCCGACCGCCAGAGGCTCGGTCATCGCCGCCAGATCGTCGTCGAGATCGCCGGGGACTTCCAGCAGCATATCTTCGTCCAGCAGCATCAGTTCACCGAACCCGCCGGGACACTGGTGGCTGAAGCCGATCACGGCATGGGCTCCCGACTGGCGCATGATCGGCACCGATGTGACCTTGCGGCCGGGCAAGACAGTGCGCTTGCTACCCGGCCCATAGTCGATCACCTCGCCGACATATTCGTGCCCAGGAACGAAGGGCCGAGCAAAATCGAGCTCTGCATAAGGACCACCGTACTTGCGCGACATGTCGATCACGGTCTGGCCGGAATGAAGGAAGTGCGCTTCGCTGGCGCACATCCCGCAACTATGCGTGCGGACCAGCGCCTGGCCGGTCGCGGGCACCGGCTCGGGCAGCTCGCCGACTTGGATCTGCCCGTTCTGGATGTAGGCGGCTTTCATCGGGGCACCGCCTTCAGCTTGGGGATCGCATCTTTCAGCAATTCCAGATTGTTCCACCCCTCGTCGGGCGGGAAACCGCCGACCAGCGGCTGGAACACCATGGTTCCGTGGTCCTCGACCTTGTCGGCGTTCGCCAGCAGCTCGTCCGGCGTCCACACCGCGAACATGTTCGAGGCGCGCAACGCCGCCACAGAATCGAGGCCCTTAAACGGCGAATTAGTGTTGTCCTCCTGCGCCGCCCACCTCGCATATTCGGACACCACGTGGAGCGCGTGGGGTTCGAGCAAGGCCCAGGTCCGATCGGGGTCCTGCGACAACATGATGATCCCGGGCAGACGGTGGCAGGGGCGGGCATATTTGCCCGGCTCGCGCCCCAGCTTGCGACATTCCTCCTCGTAAAGCGGGATTAGGTCGGCGCGCATCGGGCCAAAGCCTACCCCGAACCGCGCCGCGCGTTTCGCCGAGGCCGCGACCCCGCCGCCGACGAAGACAATGTCCTGCGGGCGCTGAACCGGCAGCGGGCGGACATAGACCGGACGGCCTCCAACCTCGAACCGCTCGCCCGCAAGTGCGCGCAGGATCGTGTCGATCCCCTGGTCGAGCAGCTTCGCGCGGTCGCCGAGCGAAACTTCGAACATCGCGAATTCGCTCTTCACATAGCCTGCACCGAAAATCACGTTGAGCCGACCATTGCTCATCAGATCGAGCACCGCGATCTGCTCGGCGATCTGGACCGGATCGTGCAGCGGCAGGATCACCGCGCCCAGCATCAGCGTAACCCGCGTCGTCACCGCGGCAATGCCCCCGGCCATGACGAATGGCTGCGGCAGATAGCCGTCGTCCGAGCCATGGTGCTCCATCAGCCCGATCCGGTCGACCCCGATGCGGTCGGCAAAGGCCGCCATCTCCAGCGCCTGGTCGTACAGGATCTGGCTGGGTGTCCCCCAGGCGGGCGCGCGCATGTCGAATGAGACAGTGGTCTGGATCGGGGTCATAACCGGTTCCCCAGCAAGGCGTACGACGGATCATCCCGATCTCGCGAGGCATTGCTGGCCAGCCCGATAGCCGTAACCGCGTGAATTTCGTCGTGATCGAACACCACCACCCGGCGGTCGATTGCCCAGTGTCCCCCGCGCCGCGACCAGCTGTCGCAATAGCGGACCCAGGCGGTCATTTGCATCAACTGGCCCTCACGCATCAGGCGCATGGTGCCGGTGCAATAGGCCTCGCTCGCGGCGCGGTCGCCGTCGAGTTCGATCAGCACGTTGCCGACCTGGTGGGAATGGCTGATCAGCGGGCCGTGGTGCCCGCAGATCAGGTCGATTACCCCGCGCCCTGGGCCCTGATAATAGCCGGCGCCGTAGTCCGCATGGCTGTCTTCGTGGAACACCGCGTGGCCGAGCGGGATGTCGAGTCGGTCGACGGCGCGGCAATAGGTGTAGATCTGCTGGATGATGGCCTGGCGGTCGACCAATTCCTGAAGTGCGGCGTCCATCGCTCAGGCCTTGCCCGTATAGGCTTTGGACAGGTCCTCGATCGCCACGATCCGCGCGCGGCGCTGTGCCGCGGAAATTGGCGACATGCCGGCTGAGTCCTCAGTTTCGCCCCAGTTCTGGATCGGGCCGTGTGGCAGGCGCTCGAGCCCGAGCACGGCGACCGCCGTGGCATCGGCCATGCCCGCAGGGACCCCCTGCCCGTTGCGCTCCATCAGCCTGCGGTGCGCCGGGGTATCGGTGCGGCCCAGGATGAGGTTGAGCACATCGACTCCGTCGTGGCGCAGCTCAGCCCACAGCGCCTCGCCGAAAGTCAGGGCGAAGGCCTTGGCTGCGGTATAAACCGCCAGGCCATTGAGCCCGCCATAGCATGCGCCCGAGCCGACCAGGATGATCCCGCCGCGCTTCCGCTCGCGCATGGCCGATCCGAAATGGTGAGCGTTACGCATGGTGGTGACGACGTTGAGATTGATCAGCTGATCCCAGTGGCTCACCGCTGAATCGAAAAAGCCCGAGCCGTTGGTGTCGGCCCCGGCATTGGCGATATAAAGCCCGACCTCTCGCTCGCCGACTGCGGTGACGATCCGGTCAGTAGCATCGAGCGCAGAGAGATCGACCAAAGCGGTGAAGCAGTCCACGCCCTTGGCCCGGACTTGTCCGGCCAATTCGGCCAGCGGACCCGCGCGCCGGGCGATCAGGATGCAGTTGAGCCCGCGACTTGCCAGTTCCAGGGCAAAGGCGCTGCCGGTCCCTTCCGAAGCTCCGGTGATCAGTATCCAAGGCCCGTATTTTTCGGCAAACTGCATCGGTTTCTCGCATCGCTTGGGCTGCGGATCAGGCTAGACTGCGAGCGCCGGACAGGGGAAGGGCCGGGGCATCGCCGGGGCGGTCAATGGTTTGGCGACTGCCCGGAACCGCGCTGCACCAGCGCCGTTGGAGACGACATGCCAATGCTGCCACCACGCCGATGACCCGCTTCGCCACCGACCGGCTGGTCCTGGTGCCCGATGACATAGACCTGTCGCGCTCACCCCTGGCCGGGCAGTTGGTTGCAGAAACCTATGTCCTGGGGGCGTTCAACCCCGGGCTGACGCGGTTGGCCAATGGCAATCTGCTGATGATGGTGCGGATCGCCGAGGCGCTGCGTCAGCCGACATTCGACGGCAAGGCCCACGCGATCCGCTGGGAGGGCGAGGAGGGCAGCAAGGGTCGCTATGTGCTCGACGGCTGGTCGCTGGATATCGCCGACACGTCCGACCCGCGGACGTTCATCCTGCGCGGCCAGAGCTGGAAGGTAATCGCACTGACTTCGCTGTCATGGTTGCTCCCGGTCGAACTGTCGCCCGACGGGCTGGCAATCGAGGCAATCCATTACGACCGCGCAGTGGCACCGCAGGGCAGCTACCAGTGCTATGGCCTGGAAGACGCGCGGATCAGCCGGGTGGGCGAGCGGTTCTTGATGACCACCTGCTCGGTCAGCCCGGAGCGGCAATCGACGACGCTCTATATCTCGGACAACGGCCTCGACTGGACCTTCGCCGACATTGTCCTCGATCACCAGAACAAGGATATGCTGATTTTTGAAGGCCTGATCGGCGGGCAGTACTGGGCCCAGACGCGGCCGCTCGGCGATCTCTATTTCGCCTATCCGCCGGGCAGCCAATGGCGCGCCGGGCCGGCGATCAACCTGGCCACCTCGCCCGATGGGTGGCACTGGAAACCGCACCGCTATCCCGGCATCCGGCCCCACGCCGATAGCCTGGCGACCGCGCGCATCGGTGGCGGCGCGCCCCCAATTCTGACGCCGCAGGGCTGGCTGACGCTGTGGCACGGGGTCGAGCCGGGCAGCATGGTCGGCTCGTACCGGACCTACTGGTCGCTGCTCGACCGCGACGATCCCAGCCGCATCCTTCACACCGAGCAGGCGCCGTTACTTGAACCTGCACCCAACCTTACCCGCCCGATCGAGCACCAGATGTATCTGCGTGACATCGTCTTCACCACCGGTATTGCGGATGGAGACCAAGGCGGCGTGCCGGGCCACTACATCGTCGTTTCGGGCGAGGCGGACCTTGCCTGCCGGATTACCCATATCCCCAAGGCGGTGTTTGGCGTGGGCTGACCGTTTCGCCTTGCCGCGTATGACTGACTCCCGAATGATGCCGCAAATCGGATCGGGAGGCGGCCATGCGGCTCGAAGGCAGGATTGCGGTGATCACCGGCGCGGGTTCGGGCATGGGCAAGGCCATGGCCGAGCGGTTTGTGCGTGAGGGTGCCAAAGTGGTCCTCGCCGATCGCAGCGGGGCGCAGGACGCAGTCGCTGAAAGTCTGGGTCAGGCCGCCGTGGCGGTCCATGCCGATGTCGCAATGGGCGAAGACGTCCAGGCGATGATCGCCAAGGCCGTCGATCATTTCGGGCGGCTCGACATCCTGATCAATAACGCAGGCTTCGGCGGCAAGATGGGGCGCCTCGCCGACCAGAGCGAGGAGACCTGGGACGAGGTCCACGCGGTCAACCTCAAGGGCGTGTTCCTGGGCATGAAATACGGCATCCGCGCCATGCTTGAAAGCGGCGGCGGGGTTATCTGCAACATCGCCTCGGCCGCAGGCGCAGTCACCTGGGAGGGGCACAGCGTCTATGGCGCAGCCAAGGCTGGGGTCATCCGGATGACCCAGACCAGCGCGATCGATTATGTGAAGGACAATATCCGGATCAATGCGATCTGCCCGGGCACGATGTGGACCGGGCTGGTGCCGGCCAGCCGCGACCACCCCGAGCCGCCGCCCGGCACGCCCAGCTTGCCGGGCGTGCCGATGGGCCGCTGGGGACTGGCGTCGGACATTGCCAATGCCGCGTTGTTTCTGGTCAGCGACGAAGCGAACTACATTACCGGGGTGTCGCTGCCGGTCGATGGCGGATGGTGCGCGCGGTAAGGGCAGGGGCCCTCATCCAACTGGGCCCAGCTTCGCGGTCGCTCAGCATGGCTGCATATCTTTCTTCCGATGGGAGATGGAACTTGCTCACGAAATCACCCAGAACTCTTTGCTGGCGGTTATCGTGCACAGCTTGCCGCCGCCGCGCCACAGTTCAACCGGGCGATCGCGGGCCTTGTCGCGCGCAAAGATCAGCGCCGAACCGGCGTCGGGCGCCTGATATTCAATAATCTCGTCGGTTTCGCTGCGCTTGATAGCGGCGACGACCAGGCGGAAAGTATCCATTGCTGACCTCCAAGCGACCCCAGCTCCCGTCCCGCGGGGCCGTTCTGGAATCGTCGCAACAACAGATATCAGTATAAGGGGATGCAGCGCCTTAACCTGAGTTAAGGTCGATTCCCGGCTGGGGAAGCGTAACGACGCTCCCGGCGAGCCGCTCCACCTCGCCGCGATCGTGGCTGACGTAAAGGATCGGTAGCGCCAGTTCATCGCGAACCCGCTCGATCACGCTCAGGATATCCTCGCGCCGAGCGGCGTCGAGCGAGGCCAGAGGCTCGTCCATCAGCAGGAATTTCGGCCCGCTGAGTAGCGCCCGGCCGATCGCTACCCGCTGCGCCTCGCCGCCCGACAATGTGCGTGGCATCCGTTCTAACAGATGGCCGATGCCGAGGAATTCGACCGCCTCGTCCAGGCCCATCCAGCGCTGATCGGGTGCCGCCAGCTGCCAGCCGTAGAGCAGGTTGTCGCGCACCCGGCGGTGGGGGAACAGGCGACCGTCCTGAAAGACATAGCCGGCACGGCGGCGCTCGGGCGGCAGGTCGATCGCAGCCGCGCAGTCGAACAAGACCTGGCCCGCCACCGCGATCCGACCCTGATCCGGCCGCAGCAGCCCGGCGACCATCTGGAGCACGCTGGTCTTGCCCGCGCCGGAAGGCCCGAACAGCGCTGTCAACCCGGATCCGAAATCGAACGCGGCGCGGATGGTCGAGTCGCCCAGCCGCCGCTCGACCGCGACGTCACAGGACATGGCCACCTCTCCCCCCGCCAGCGCGCCGCGCCAGGACCTCGGACAGGATCAGCGCGCCCAGCGAAAGCGCCACGGAAATCAGCGCCAGACGCAGCACGCTATCCTCGTTGCCAGGCATCTGCAGCGCGGCATAGATCGCGATCGGTAAAGTCCGCGTCTCGCCCGGGATGTTCGAAACGAACGTGATCGTCGCTCCGAACTCGCCGATCGAGCGCGCGAAGCCGAGCACGGCCCCGGCCAGCACCCCGGGTGACGCCAGCGGCAGCGTGATCGTCCAGAAGCTGCGGACGGGGCTGGCGCCAAGCGTGCGCGCTGCCGCCTCCAGTCTCGGATCGACGGCCTCAAGCGAGAGCCGCATCGCGCGGACCATCAATGGCAGGGCCATCACCGCCGCAGCGAGCGCAGCGCCGGTCCAGCGGAACATGAAGGTCAGCCCCAGCCAATCGGACAGCCAGCGCCCCGCCGGGCCGTTGTTGCCGAAGGCCAGCAGCAGCAGCCAGCCGGTTACCACCGGGGGCAGCACCAACGGCAGATGGACCAACGCATCGAGCAAAACTTTGCCGGGGAACTGCGCCCGCGCCAGTATTGTCGCTAACGCCAGGGCCACCGGCAGGGTCGCCAGCACCGCCACTGCCGCCACTTTCAGCGACAGCGCGATGATCTCCCATTCCTCGGCGCTCAGGGCCAAGCGGCGGGCCTCAGCGCAAACCAAAGCCGCGCCGGGCGAACAGCGCGCGGCCTTGCGGCGAGAGGAGAAAACGGCGGAAAGCCTCGGCCTCGGGGTGGGTTGAGGCTGTAAGTCGCGCCAGCGGATAGGTGATCGGCGGGTGGCTGCCTGCTGGAAAGGTGTCGACGACCCGGACAAGGCGACTCGCCTGGGCGTCGGTGGCGTAGACGATCCCCAGCGGCGCCTCGCCCCGCTCGACCAGCGCCAGCGCGGCGCGCACATTCTCGCCCCGGGCAATGTGATCGGCCACGCCGGGCCAGGCGCCGAGCGCGGTCAGCGCGGCCTTGCCGTATTTGCCCGCCGGGACCGAGTCCGGGTCCGCCATCGCTAGGCGTCCCTTGCCCAGTGCGCGGGCCAATTGGAAGCCGCGCGTGACGCTCAGGCGCAGTCGGCTCGATGCGGGTGCGATGAGGACCAGGCGGTTGGTCAGGAAGGCAGCGCGAGAGCCGGAACGCAGCAGGCTTTTGCTGGCGACATGGTCCATCCACTCGCGATCGGCGGAGATGAACAGGTCAGCCGGAGCCCCGGCCTCGATCTGCCGCGCGAGCGCCGAACTGCTTGCGAAGCTGAGCACCGGGGCGGCGTGATGCTGCGCGGCCCAGGCCGCAGCGGCGTCGGTCAGGGCCTCCTGCAGGCTCGCCGCGGCAAGCACCAGGGGCCCGCGCGACTGGGCACGCGCCGGGGCACGCACTGGGGCTGCGGCCATGACCATGCCAAGCAGCGCAATAAGGAAAATTCTGGCGAGGCGGTTCATGTGCGTCACCCTAGCCGGGATGCCGACAGGGCGGCAAGGTCAGCGGTTGCAATCGGTGGCGATTTTGGCCGAACCGCGATGGGCATGGATGCAACGGGCCTGCAGCCGCGACGCGGGGGCGATCATGCTCGATGGGCGGGTTGCTGCGTCGGCCCTGGCGATTGACCCCCGCCGCCCGCGCCTGACATTACTTACGGACAAGCATAGGTGTCGCGAACTGAGGAGAAGGAGGGTGCTGTCAAGGCTCAAGCTGCTGATCGGTGCAGTTGCCCTGCTGAGCGGTGCCGCCCCGGCGCCCCGTTCGATGGTTGCGCCCGGCACGATCGGGGCGGGCGCCGAGTGGAGCGGGGTCAATGCGGATAGCGACGAGACCGGCTTTAGCCGCCTGACCCAGATCACCCCAGCCAACGCGCCGCGGCTGGGCCTGGCCTGGACTTACGAACTGCCGGGCGAGGCCTCGCTCGAATCTGCGCCGCTGATGATCGGCGGAAAGCTCTATTTCACCGGCAGCTATGCCACGGTTTATGCCGTCGATGCCATGACCGGCAAGCTTGCGTGGTCGTTCGCGCCCAAGACTTTCGAGCACAATCCTAACAAGATGCACTTCGGCTTTGGCGCCAATCGCGGGGTTGCCTACGCCGGGGGTCGGATCTTTTCCGCCGCGCTCGATGGCCGCCTGATCGCGCTCGACGCCGCGACCGGCGCGGTGATTTGGCAGGTCGAGACGACCGACCCCAAAAATGGCCAGACTATCACCGGGGCGCCGCGGGTATTCGGCGGCAAGGTCATCGTCGGCCAGGGCGGGGCCGACTTGGGTATGCGCGGCTATGTCACCGCCTATGATCAGGCAAGCGGCAAGCTGCTGTGGCGGTTCTATGTCGTGCCCGCCAGCCCCGAGGCGAACACGGGCGATCCTGCGATGGAGCGCGCGGCCAAGACCTGGACCGGCGCGTTCTGGAAGAAGACTGGCGGCGGCGGGGGACCGTGGGATTCGATAACTTATGACGCCGCGTTGAACCGCATCTATGTCGGCACCGCAAATGCCTCCCCTTACGATGCCGAAGCGCGCAGTCCCGGCTCGGGCGATAACCTCTACACCGCCTCGGTCGTCGCGCTTGATGCCGATACCGGCACATACGTCTGGCATTATCAGCACAACCCGCGCGACAGCTGGGACTTCGACGCCACCCAGCAGATGATCCTGGCCACGCTGATCATCGCGGGCCACGAACGCCGGGTGCTGATGCAAGCGCCCAAGAACGGGTTCTTCTATGTGCTAGATCGCGCCACCGGCACGCTGATCAATGCCGGGCAGGTGGCCAAGCAGAACTGGGCCGATCACATCGATCTGGCCACTGGGCGTCCGGTGGAGAACCCCAACATCCGCTATGAGAACGGTGAGAGTCGTATCTACCCCTCGGGCGCTGGCGGACACAGTTGGCAGCGGATGGCCTACAGCCCCGCAACCGGCCTCGTCTATGTGCCGACGATGCAGCTTGGCACGCGCTTTCACCGCGGCGCGCCGCAAGACGACGATGTCAATGTCGGTGGGCTCAATATCGGTAACCGACCGGTAACTGCGGGCGACGGCACCGGGGCGCTGGTCGCTTGGGACCCGATCGCAGGCGGGCCGCGCTGGCGGGTGGCGCAGGCCACCATGTTCAACGGCGGCACCGCGGCTACGGCGGGCGGGGTGGTATTCCAGGGCAGCGCCGACGGCTGGCTCTCGGCCTACAACGCCCAGACCGGGGCGCGGTTGTGGCGCGGCTATGCCGGAATGGGGATCATCGGCGCGCCCAGCACTTATGCCTTGGCCGGCAAGCAGTACGTCGCGGTGCTGGCGGGCTATGGCGGGACGGCGGCCATCTTCGGCCCGGTGACGAACCTGGGCTGGAAATATGCCGGGCCGCGCCGCCTGCTGGTCTTCGCGCTCGATGCCCACCGCCGCCTCCCGCCTTCGCTGGTGCCGACGCACACCATCACGCCGCTCGACACTCCGGGCGAAGTGCTCGACCCTGCCAGGATCGCCACCGGTAAAGCGATGTACCTCGCCTGCGTCGCCTGCCACGGGCTCCAGCTGGTCGGTGCCGGTGGCCCCGCGCCGGACTTGCGCGAATCCGCTGTGCCGCTTGATGCCGATGTCTTCCGCGCGGTCGTCCGCGACGGGGCGCTGATCAGCCGGGGAATGCCGGGCTACGATAGTTTCACCCCCAAACAGATCGAGGGCCTGCGCCAATATATCCGCGCGGGCGCCCGCGCTGCCCGCGCTTCCAAATGAACCGGAAGGCGAGGCGATGAGGCTGGCCGGCGCGCGGCTCTAGCCTCCCAGCGCCTGCGACAGGTCCTGTGCCGCCAGGCGCAAGGCTTTGCCCAGTTCGGCAACGCCGCTGCGCTGGAGGGCGCTGGTGATGCCGATCGCGGTCAGCGCGTGACTGAGGCGTCCGGGCGTTTTCCATACCGGCGCGGCGAGCACGGTGACCCCGGCGATATACTGGCCCTCGTCCACTGCATAACCGTGTTCGCGGGTCTGGCTGACCTGCTCGAGCCAGGTCTCGAAGCTCGGCGCTTCGTCCCAGCGCAGCGCGGCAAAGCGCTTGCGCAGGTCGCTCTCGGGATAGTTGCCGAAGGCGGCAAGGCAGCGCCCGCTGGCGCTGATCAGGGCGGGGAAGCGACTGCCGATCTGGGTCGAGAGCTGGAAGTTCGGTCCGCCTGCTGCCATCGCAACGACAATTATATGGTCCAGCCCGACGATCTGCACCCCCAGCATGGTTACCTCGAAGCGCTTGCCGATGCGGTCAAGCATCGGCTGGGCCAGGATATTGAACGCATCGCGGCGTAGCCAGCCACGAGCCAGCGAAAGCACCCCGGCCTCCAGCGCATAGCGCTTGGTATCGGCATCGAAGGCCACCAGTTCCTCGGCCTCCAGCGCGCGCAGGACATAAAGGCAGGTGCTTGGCACCAGCCCCAGTTCGCGCGCAATCGGCTGGAGCCCCAGTGGCGCGTCACTTTTGCCGAGCAAGCGCAGAACTGCCGCCGCGCGCGAGATCGCGGGGGCCTTGCTGAGCTTGACCGCGCTGGCGAGACCGGGGGCAAGACTGGAGCCGAGACTGGGGGCGAGATCGGAGGCGGGAGTGAGCATATTGACGAAGTACATCCGGGTAAAAGCATCCTTCCCGCCGTGGGGAGGAACTGCAAGTATTCTATATATTGAATAGCATTCAATATTTGCAATAACAATACCCTTGTGTCATTGCTCTCCACGATGACTCGCCTGACCCAGATGACCAGCTATGCCCAGGCCCAGGCGCACGCCTCGTCGGCGGCGCTGTGGGAGCTGTTCGATGGCGACCGCGAACATCTCAACATCGCTCACGAATGCATCAACCGCCACGCCGATGGCTCGGGCCGGGCGGCGGTGCGGATCGCGCACGCCGCCAATACTGCTGGAAACGGGATGGATGAGGTTCTCAGCTTCGACACGATCGCGGCCGGCGCCGCCCGGTTCGCCCACTGGCTCGATGCTCAGGGAGTCCAGCCGGGCGAGCGGATCGCGTTCATGCTCGAGCCCTCGCTGGCGTTCTATAACTGCCTGTTCGGGGCGATGCAGACCGGGGCGATCTCGGTGCCGATGTTCACCTTGTTCGGGCCCGACGCGCTGCGCCTGCGGGTGGACGATTGCCAGCCGACGATCCTGGTGACCAACGTTGAAAAGGCCGCGATGGCGCGCAGTGTTCAGGGCCCGCGCGTGGTCATCGCCGACCAGCGCCTGTTCGATGAACTTGCCACCTATCCCGCTACTTACCAACCCAAAAGCAAGGCCGGCGACCTGGCAGTATTCCAGTATACCTCGGGCACCACGCGCGCGCTGCCCGATGCGGTCAGGCACACTCACCGCGCACTGGTGACGCTGATGTTTGCCGCACTTTACGGCACTGGCATCCGCCCGGGCGACCTCTTCTTCTGCCCGTCCTCGCCCGCCTGGGGCCACGGCCTGTGGCATGGCACGCTCGCCCCCCTGGCCCTGGGCGTGACGACCGGGACGTTTGCCGGGCGGTTCAACCCGGTCCGCCTGATGCAGGCGATGCAGGACTATGGCGTGACCAACATCTCTGCCGCCGCCACCCATTACCGGATGATGCGCAACAGCGGGCGGGCGCAGGACTTCACTTTCGCCATCGATAAGCTGTCCTACACTGGCGAGCCGATCGACCCGCCCACGCTCGACTTTGTCGAGCAGACCTTCCACGTCCCCGCCTGCTCGATGTATGGCACCACCGAGATCGGCGTGGTCCTGGTCAATTACCCGGGCGCGAACGATTTCGAGGTCAAGCCCGGATCGCTGGGCAAGCCGGTTCCCGGGCAGAAACTTGAGGTTCAGACCCCCGGAGGCTGCCCCTCTCGAGTGGGCGAGATCGGCGAGCTGATGTTATGGCGGCGGGGTCGGTGGGAGACCACCAAGGACCTCGCCCGGATCGACGCCGACGGTTATTTCTTCCACTGCGGCCGCGCCGACGACGTGATCATTTCGGCTGGCTGGACGATGAGCGCGGTGGAGATCGAGAACACCCTGCTCAAGCATCCCGACGTCCAGGAATGCGCGGTGATCGGCGCGCCCGACGCTACCCGCGGTCTGGTGGTCAAGGCTTTTATCGTCACCGCGCGCGCGCCGGGTGACCTGTTCGTCGAGGAGCTGCAAAGCTTTACCCGCGAGCGCCTGGCGCAGCACGAGTTTCCCCGGCTGGTCGAGTTCGTGCGCGAACTGCCCAAGACCCCGGCCGGCAAAGTTCACCGCAAGATCCTGCGCGATCGCGAGGCGGCCATCGCCGCTAACGCGACCGTCGCAGCACTCGCCTGAAAATCAGGAGCAAAACCAATGGCCACTCTCGCCGAACCGACGACTAACAAATTCCCCAAGATCACCGAAAAAGGCCTCGACGACCTGCGCGCGCGCATCGGCGTCAAGATCGAGAACACCATCGAGCCGTGGAACTACGAGGCGACCCGCGACGCTATCCGCCATTATGCCCACGGCATCGGCGACGATAATCGCCTGTGGTGCGATCCCGATTATGCCGCCAAGACCAGGTACGGCACGCTGGTTGCTCTCCCCAGCTTCCTGTTCAGCACCAGCCGGATCGTCTCGGGCTATTGCGGCGGGCTCTCGGGGGTCCACGCGATGTGGGCCGGGTCTGACTGGACCTGGGACAAGCCAGTCCTGCGCAACGACACCATCCGCGCCGAGGCGTACCTGAAGGACTTGGTCGAGCACCAGACCAGGTTCGCCGGGCGCTCGTTCCAGCAGACCTACCACGTCGATTTCTTCAACCAGCATGGCGACAAGGTCGCCGGCGCGGACAGCTGGGTGTTCCGGACCGACCGCGATGAAGCGCGCGAGCGCGGCACCAAGTACACCGAAGCGCGCGGCCGGGTGGAGCCGTTTACCGAGGACCAGCTGCAGGGTTTTTCCGATCTCTACGCCAATGAGGAAGTGCGCGGCGCCGTGCCCCGCTATTGGGAGGAAGTCAGCGTCGGCCAGCAACTGCCGCGGATGATGAAAGGGCCGATGACGGTCACCGGCTTCATCGGCTATGCGCAAGGCTGGGGCGGGCTCTACATCCGCGCCAACAAGATGGCCTGGAAGATGCAGCAGGCGCATCCCGGCCTGGCGATCAAGAACCGCTTCAACGTTCCCGACTGCCCGGAACGAGTCCACTGGGATGAAGCCTTCGCGCTCGAAGTCGGTGCCCCGGGGGCCTACGATTACGGCCCGGAGCGCTGTTCGTGGCTGACCCACCACATGACCAACTGGATCGGCGACGACGGCTTCCTCAAATCGAGCAATTGCCAGATCCGCCGCCACAACCCCGATGGCGATGCCATGTTTATCGACGGCACCGTCACCCGCAAGTTTGAGGACGGCGGCAGGAAATACGTCGAGGTCGAGCAGAAGGCGACCACCCACCGCGGCGAGCTGTCGGCCTTCGGCACCTCGATCGCCGAGCTGCCCAGCAAGGGTTAGCGACCGGAAAGGGGGACTTTCCCCGTCCTCGAGTGAGCGGAAGTCGTTATGGACGAATTGAGGTTCGATGGCCGGGTCGCAATTATCACCGGCGGCGGGCGCGGGCTGGGGCGAGCCTACGCGCTGCTTCTGGCCAGTCGCGGGGCCAAGGTGGTGGTCAACGACCTGGGCGTCTCGATGGGCGGCGATGATGCGAGCACCGGCCCGGCTGAGAAGGTCGCGCAGGAAATACGCGCGATGGGCGCCGAGGCGCTGGCCAATTCCGACAGTGTTGCGACACCCGAAGGTGCGGCGGGGATCGTGGCGGCGGCGCAGGAGGCCTTTGGGCGGGTCGACGTGATGATCCACAACGCCGGCAATATTCGGCGCGGGTTGCTCGCCCAATTGAGCGACGCGGATTACGAGGCGGTCATGGCCGTCCACCTTCGCGGCGGCTTCCACATGGTCCGCGCCTGCTGGCCCCTGATGGCGGCGCAGCAATATGGGCGCTTTGTGCTCACCGCCTCGGTCAACGGGCTCTATGGCAAGGCCAGCAACGGCAATTATGCGATGGCCAAGGCGGGCCTGATCGGCCTGTCGCACACTGCCGCGATCGAGGGGCAGGCGCTGGGGATCCGCAGCAACGTCATTGTCCCCGCTGCAGTCACCCGCATGTCCGAAGGGATCGACACGAGCCAGTTCCCGCCGATGGAGCCAGCCATGGTCGCGCCGACAGTGGGCTGGCTGGCGCATGAGGCGTGCTCGGTCTCGGGCGAAATCTACGTCGCCATGGGTGGCCGCGTGGCGCGGGCCTACCTGGCCGAAACGCCGGGGGTATTCCGCACGGACTGGTCAATCGAGCAGGTGGCGCACGATATCGCGGCGATCCGGGATATTGCCGAGCCGGTGCTGTTCGCGCCGGTGCCGGATGGCCAGCTGGAGCATCTGCTCTATGGCTTTGCGATGGCAAAACAGGGGTAGGACTGCAACGCCCCTCCTCGCAAGAGGAGGGGGTTTAGCCCGATCACCCGATAACCGCCTTGACCTCCAGATATTCATGGAACCCGAACTCGCCCCACTCACGGCCGTTGCCTGAGCGTTTGTAGCCGCCAAAGGGTGCGGCGAAGTCGAAGCCGCCGTTGACCCAGACTGCCCCAGTCCGCATCCGCTTGGCGATGGCGCGTGCTGCCTCGACATCCTCGCCGCTGACATAGCCGCCCAGGCCGAAGACCGAGTCATTGGCGATATCGACCGCGGCATCGACGCCCTCGTAAGGGATCATCACCAGCACCGGGCCGAAGATTTCCTCGCGCGCGATGGTCATTGAATTGTCGCCGAGGAACACCGTCGGGCGCACGTACCAGCCCTTGTCGTTCCCCTCGGGACGCCCCGCGCCACCCGCGATCAGCGTGGCGCCTTCGGCCAGGCCCTTGGCGATGTAGTCCTGGATGATCTCGTACTGGCTCTTGGATACCACCGGACCCATCGCGAAATTGCCGGTCGGATCGCCGACGCTGACGCTTTCGCAGGCTTCTTTGGCCGCGACCTTGGCCTCGTCCAGCCGCGCGGCGGGCACCAGCAGCCGCGATCCGGCGCTACAGGTCTGGCCCGAGTTGACCATCATGCCCGACGTGGCGCCAGCTACGTTGCCCGCCATCGCGCCGTCGTCGAGCACGATCCACGCGCTTTTACCGCCCAGCTCCAGCCCGACCCGCTTGACCGTATCGGCGGCGTCCTTGGATATCTGCACGCCGACCGGCTCGGAACCGGTGAACGAGATCATGTCGACGTCGTGATGCTTGGACAGCGCCGTTCCGATTACGCTGCCCGCGCCCTGGACCATATTGAACACGCCCGCCGGAGCGCCCGCGGCATGGACGATCTCGGCGAGAATCTGGGCCGAGTACGGCGCCAGTTGCGGCGGCTTGAGGATCATGGTGCAGCCGGTGGCGAGCGCCGGAAACACCTTCACCGCGATCTGGTTCATCGGCCAGTTCCACGGGGTAATCAGGCCGCACACCCCGATCGGCTCACGCCGGATCAGGGTCGCGCCGCGCTGTTCCTCGAACTTGAAGGTCTTGAGCACCTCGATTGCCGTGGCCAAGTGTCCCGCGCCCAGCCCGACATGAAAGCCGCCGCCCAGCGAGGCAGGCGCGCCCATTTCCTCGGTGATTGCCTGGCCCAGCTCGGCTTGGCGTTTGGCATATTCGGCCTGGATCGCTTCGAGCAGGTCGAGGCGTTCGGCGACTGTGCTCTGCGACCAGCCGACGAAAGCCTTGCGCGCGGCGGCGACGGCCTTGTCGACATCGGCAGGCGAGCCCAGCGAAATCTTGCCCGAGACGGCTTCGGTCGCCGGGTTGATAACTTCGGCGGTCTTGGCCTCGATCGGATCGACCCAGGCGCCGTCGATGTAGAACTTCAGATATTCGCGCATTGCTGCTCTCCACTGGGGGTGAGGTCAAAACTATTGCTTCGTCATTGCGCGGACCGCAGGTCCGGGGCAATCCAAGGTGTAACGCCTGGGGCTGTGAATTGCTTCGCTTCGCCTAGCCAAAGTTTATCCTGAGCCTGGCGAAGGGCTCGCAATGATGAAATTTTCTTAGTTAGCGTGCGGGCACGCCTACTGCGTCCCCTCTGCATACCATGTCCGGAACTCGGCGTAATTGGGCATTTCTTCCGAATTGGCCTTGGGATCGATCACCACATGGATCACCGCCGGGCCGCCATTGGCATAGGCGCGCTCGATCGCCGGGCGGATGTCGGCCGCGTTGGTGACATATTCACCGTAGCAGCCGAAGCCCTCGGCGACCTTGTCGAGGCGGACCTTGTCGCTCCAGTGGGTGCCGGTCTCGGCCGTGCCTTGGCCAAAGGTGCGTTTGTAGACGCCCACTTCAAGGCCCCACTGGTTGTCGACCCCGACCACGCACACCAGCGGCAGGTTCCTGCGCACTGCGGTTTCCAGCTCGGCGATGTGGAACATGAACGATGAATCGCTGGTCACCAGCATCCCTGGGCGCTGGACCCCGGTTTCGGCATGATCGGCCAGCATCGCGCCGATCGCGTAAGGCAGCCCGGTGCCGATATGGCCATAGTTCTGGTTCCAGATCACGTCGCGGGGCTTGGCCTGCGAATAGGTCCAGCCGAAGATCACCGTCGCCCCGCCGTCGCGCGCCATGATCCCGTCCTTGGGAAAAGCCCTGGTCGCCTCGACCACGAAGCGCGAGGTGTGGATGGCCACCTCGCCGGTGCCGTCGGTCTTGGTCAGGCTTTCGGCGGCGAGTTCTTCAAGTTGCTGGGCATCGCGCTGGATATAGCGGGACAGCGTCTCGGTCGCTGCGCGCGGGCTGTCGCTCAGCGCCGCGACAAGCTGAGGCACGACTCCGCGCAGATCGCCCACCAGCGGCACGTCGATCGGGCGGTTGACCCCGATTGCGGTCGCGTCCTGTTCGACCAGGATCCACTTGCGATTGGCCTCGTTGGCCATCCAGTGGCGCCAGCGGCCATAGTGCGAGGGCTCGCCCAGTTCGGTGCCCAGCGCCAGGCACAGGTCGCTCTCGACCACCGCGTCGATCGATACTTCGGCAAAGCCATAGGGGAAAGTGCGGTCTTCCAGCCCGGCAATGAACGAGGTTCCGCCCGAGGTCTGGATCACCGGGCACTGCATCAGATCGGCCAACTCCTTGACCGCCGCGCCGCTGCGCGAGGTGTGAACCGCGTGGCCGACCAGCAGGATCGGCTTCTTTGCGGCCTTGATCAGCGCCACCGCCTCAGCAATCCGGGTGCCATCGGCACCCTGGTTGACCAGGCGATAGCGTTCGGGCGGCAGGACCGGCGGCAGGTCGAGCTCTTCCAGGATCACGTGGCTGGGATACTCGATATAAGCCGGGCCGGGGGTGCCCGACATCGCTACGCGGATCGCCTCGCGGACGATCTCGTCGACCTGGTCGGGATATTCGATCGAGCCCGAATACTTGACCGAATCTTCGATCAGCGGTTCCTGGCGGACGAACTGGATGCGTCCCCGGCGCACCCGGCGCTCGGTCACCCGGGCGCGCTGGCCACCCAGGAAGATGACCGGCGAATTCTCGACCAGGCAGCATTGGATCGCAGGCATCATGTTGGCCATGCCCGGGCCCAGCGTGCCGATGCACAGCGCCGGCTTGCCGGTGATCCGCGACGCAGCCTCGGCCATGAAGCCGGCCGCGGCCTCGTGGTGCGGCGAAACCACGGTCCAGCCGCGCGCTTCGGCTTCGAGGAACAGGTGGACGAAGTTGGGGTCGGGAATCCCGAACAGGGTCTTGATCCCTTCGGCCTCGAACAGGTCGAGCAGGCGTTCATAAACGGGTCCGGCCATGGCCTGTCCTCACTCTCAAAAGTGGCCTTGCCGCGTGCCCGTTCGGTCGGGTCTTGCGGTTCGGGCGAGCTGGCATCGGCCTGCACCAAAGTGCCGCCCTGCCGTGGTTTGTCGCCCTTGCTCTCGCCAGCGAACCGCCTGCGGGCAAGGCTCTGCAGTCAGATACCGCCGGGGCGGTTAAGCGCGGTTGACGGGTGCTGCGGGCCATCCGAACATGGACGGCAACGCCCTGCTTGATAGGGCGATTGCAGGGCCAACCGGCATGAACGGGGCCAGTGATGGGAAAGCACATGACTTGCCAGCCGACCAAGACGCCGCCGCCTGCCGAGGTCGATATTCCGGCCTTGCGGGCCAAGTATCGCGCCGAGCGCGCAAAGCGGATGAACGCGGCGGGCCAGGCCCAGTATTTCCGCCCGACCGGCGGCGGGGTCGAGAATTTCTCTGCCGATCCACACCAGGCGCTGGTCGAGCGCGAGGCGCTGAGCGATGAGATCGACGTGGCGATCCTGGGTGCGGGCTGGGGCGGGATCATGGCCGCCTATCACCTGACCAAGCAGGGCGTGACCAGCTTTCGCAACATCGACAGTGCGGGCGACTTTGGCGGGGTTTGGTACTGGAACCGTTATCCCGGGATCCAGTGCGACAACGATGCCTATTGCTACCTGCCGTTACTCGAAGAAACCGGCTTCATGCCCTCGAAGAAGTTCTCCGACGGGGCGGAGATTCAGGGCTATGCCAAGGCGATCACCCAGAGATACGGCTTTGCCGACAAAGGCCTGTTCCACACCCTGGTCCAGTCGCTGCGCTGGGACGAGAGCCTCAAGCGCTGGCACGTCCGCACAAATCGGGGCGACGACATCAAGGCGCGCTTTGTGATCGTCGCGGCGGGCGTCCTCAACATGCCCAAGCTGCCCGGGATCAAGGGGATCGAGAGCTTCCGGGGCAAGTTGTTTCACTCGGCGCGGTGGGACTATGGCTATACTGGCGGGACTTACGCAAACCCCGTGCTCGACAGGCTGGGCGACAAGACCGTGGCAATCGTCGGCACCGGCGCGACCGCAATTCAGGCGGTGCCGCACCTCGCCAGGTACGCCAAACACCTCTACGTCGTGCAGCGCACGCCTTCGAGCGTTGATGAGCGGCCCAATCCGCCGACCGATCCGGCGTGGCTGAGCAGCCTCGAACCCGGCTGGCAGGCTGCCCGGCAGCGCAATTTCCACAAGGCCGCGATGGAATCGCTCGGCCCCGGCGAGCCCGACCAGATCTGCGACATCTGGACCGAGATCAGCCGCAACCTGGCCGCTTCGCTCGAAGTCGAAGGCTGGCCTGCGGTGTCGATGGAAGAATTCATGGCCCGGCGCGAAACGGTCGATTTCCAGGTGATGGAACGCTTGCGCCGCCGCGTCGATGTCATGGTCAAGGACCCCGCCACCGCCGAGGCGCTCAAGCCCTACTACCGCTTCTTGTGCAAGCGGCCGCTGTCGAGCGACGAGTTCTATCCGGTTTTCAACCGCAGCAACGTGGACTTGATCGACGTCTCGGCCACCAAGGGCCTCCAGGAAATCACGCCGACCGGCTTCATCGCCAACGGCCAGGAATATGCTGCCGACTGCATCATCTTCGCCTCCGGCTTCGAAGTGACCAGCGATCTGGAACGCCGCTGGGGAATGGACGAAGTAATCGGGCGGCATGGCAAGTCGATCTACGATCACTGGCGCCAGGGCCCGCGCACCTTGCACGGAACCATGACCAATGACTTTCCCAATCAATTTTACATCGGCTACATCCAGGGCGCGATCAATGCCTCGGTTACCGAGCAGTTCGGGCGCCAGGGCGAACACATCGCCCACATCATTGCCGGGGCACTCAAGCAGGGCGCCACGGTGGTCGAGCCCAGCGCCGAAGCGGTCGACGACTATGTCCGCCACTTCGAGGAGATCGAAATCGACCTGTCCTCATTCACCGGCGAATGCACGCCCAGCTACTTCAACAACGAAGGCGCGAGCAACGCCAAGTGGGCACTGTTCCGCTCCTATGGCCACGGCTGGGACGCGTTCCAGGCGATGGTCGAGGGGTGGCGCGCCGAGGGCAGCATGAAGGGCATGAAGCTGGAGGCGTGAGCGCTTTCCGCCCGATAAGTTGTCAGGAGCAAGGTCCATGAACAAGCCTGAAAAGATCGACGCCGGGACCGTCACCCAGGCCCATCTTGATGCCGAGCGGATGGTCACCTATCCGGTCGAGGCGTTTCTTTCGAAGGACTACCTCGCTGCCGAAAAAGAGCGGCTGTGGCCTCGCGTGTGGCAGATGGCCGACCGCGCCGAAGTGATTCCGCAAGTTGGCGACTTCTTCACTTACAACATCTGCGACGATTCGATCATCGTCATCCGCGTCGCCGAAGGTGATGGGCCTGGCGCGATCAAGGCGTTCCACAACGTCTGCGCGCATCGGGGCCGCCAGCTGATCGACGTCCCTCCGGGCGTCAATTCGGTCACCGGCAACCGTCGCCAGTTCCTCTGCGGGTTCCACGGCTGGACCTATGATCTTGAGGGCAATAATACCTATATCCTCGATCCGCAGGACTGGCAGAAAGCCGGGCCGGGGCTCAATCCCGACTGTACTTCGCTCAGTCGGGTCCGGGTCGAAGCCTGGGGCGGGTGGCTGTTCGTCAACATGGACATGGACGCCGAGCCGCTGGTTGCGTTCCTCGGCGAAGTGCCGCGTATCCTCGACCCGTTCGACTTTGCCAGAATGCGTTACAAATGGCGCAACTGGGTGGTGTTCGACTGCAACTGGAAGACCGGGCTGGAGGCGTTCATGGAGCCCTACCATGTGGCCGGAACGCACACCCAGTTGCTCGAATACGGCGATTTCTACGCCTATTCCAAGGCCTATGGCCTCCATGGCGTCAGCGGTTTCGACCAGCGCGATGCGACCTTGCGCGAGATCGGCGGGAGCAGTTCGACCATGCGCGCGGGCAAAGGTGCCGATGCCCGGGTCTCGACTCACGCGTTGATGCGCGAGAACTGGGAGACGGTGAACAATTCCAGCACCACCTGGACCCTGGTCGAAGCCGCCCGGCGCCTGGTCGATGAGTTGCCTGAGGATACTCCTGCGCCCGCGGTAATCGCGCACTGGGTCGCCTCGGCCAAGGCCGACGACGCCCGGCGCGGCGTGATCTGGCCCGAAATCTCGCCCGCGCAGCTGACCGAGGCGGGGCTGGCCTGGCATATGTTCCCCAACATGTCGGTGCTTCAGGGTTCGACTTACGCGCTGTGCTATCGCACCCGGCCCTATGGCGACGATCCCGACAAATGTATTTTCGAGGCCTATGCGATGGAGCGCTTTGCCGAGGGCGAGGAACCCGCGACCCAATGGACCTATGGCGAGCCTACGGAAGAAAACTGGGGTTCGGTGCTGTGCCAGGACTTTTCAAACATGGCGGCCGTCCAGCGTGGCATGAAATCGCGCGGTTTCCGCGGCACTTTGCCCAATCCGCACCAAGAGCAGAAAGTCATCAACTTCCATCGCAACCTGGCGGATTGGCTGGGCCTGGGGGCGCCCAGGCTGGTTGACGGGTAGGGCGCGGGTTTTCGGGATGAACGGGGGTTGTGAAGCTCCGGAATTACTCGGTATGCCGCCCCCCAAACTGCGGCGCGCGCTTTTCGATCAGTGCCCGAACCCCCTCACGATGATCGGCGCTCCGCACGCTGACCGATTCTAGCGCGATCCCGGCGTCCATCACGGCCGTGGCGATGCGTTTGAGCTCCAGGTTGGTCAGCACCTTGGTTGCCCGGATCGCCTGGCTGGCCCCGCTCAGCATCCGCTGGACGAAGGCAGCCACTGCCGCATCGAGCTCAGCCAAAGGCAGGCAATGGTTGATAAGCCCAATCTCCTGGGCGCAATCGGCGGTCAGCAAGTCCCCGGTAAGTAGCAACTCCTTGGCCCGCGTCAGCCCGATCCGCTGCGCCCAGATCACCGCTCCGCCATCGCCCGCGACAAGCCCCAGCGCGACGTGCGGATCGCCGATCTTCGCACTCTTGCTGGCAAAAATCACGTCGCACAGCAGCGCAATCGTAGCGCCCAGGCCGATGGCGTGGCCATTCATCCGGCAGACCAGCACCTTGTCGCAATCGAGCAGTCCCATGACGATCCGCTTGGCCACGCGCGCTTCATGATCAAACAGTTCGGGCTGGGTGGCGTTGCGCTCGATATGGGCGAGATCGCCGCCTGCCGAGAACGCCCGCCCGGCGCCGGTCAGCACCACGACATCGCAGCCCGGATCGGCGTTGATGAAAGCCACGGCGGCTGCCAGTTCGTCATGCTGGGCCAAGTCGAAAGCATTGAGCGCAGCCGGGCGGTTGAATGTCAGGGTGAGTAACCGGCCTGTACGCTCGAGCAGCAGGGTTTCGAAGTGCGGGACGTTCGCGGATGTGTCGGCCATCGGTATCCCCCCACGCATGGCACGATGCCGCGCCCGGCCCTTTTCGGGAAAATGGAAGTGATGGCAAGGGCGTGCGCCGCGACCAGGCGCAGTGCCGGGTCAGCGAAGGCGGGCAGCGCCGGGGCGATGTCCCTTCGGTCTAACTGGCCTCAAGCGCGAGAGCCAGCGCGCCCAGCAGCCCTGAATTGATCCCCAGCCCTGGCTCTACGATGATCTTGAGCGGATCGCCGGTAAAGTAGCCCGCGCCAGCCTTGGCAGTCTCGACTTTGACTCGCTCGATCAGGCCGGGGGTGGCCATGACCCCGCCGCCCATGACGATGCAGTTCGGCTCGAGGATCGCCTGGTAATTGGCTACCATCTGCCCCAGGTACCAGGCGATCATCGCCTGTCCGGGATGATCGGCGGGAAGCTCGGACAGCGACTTGCCCCACCGTGCCGTGACCGCGGGCCCGCAGGCCAGCCCCTCGACACAATCGTGGTGGATCCGGCAGATACCCGCGAACCCGGCGTCGTCGGGATGCCTGGGAACGCGGATGTGGCCCATTTCGGGGTGCGATACGCCCTGGAAC
>JAYWBP010000178.1:0-3122 GCA_043781375.1 Novosphingobium sp. | reverse complement strand
GGCCGCGATTACGGCGACGTCTCGCCCCTGGACGGCGTGTTTCACGGCGGCGCCGGGCAGACGATGAGGGTTGCGGTGGACGTGATGCCGTTGGAGGTTACGGCGAGTTGATAGTTGTTGGTCGGTCGACACCGGAATTCTCCGGAACTCCACGATCATGCTCTTAGTCAGGCCAGGTTTTTGATCATGATACGCGCTTTATTATGTTGGATTGCCCTGATTGTTGCAGCGCCCGTGCTCGCCAAGCCGCTGACAGTAGAGCAGAAACATCAGATCGACACGCGGGTTCTCGCCATTCTCAAGGCAGACGGGACGCCGTCTGCATCGATCTCCATCGTTGTGGATGGCAAGCTTGATTATGTGCAGGCCTACGGGGACCAACGGCTTGACAGGACAGCGGCATCGACAAACGCGCGCTATCCTATTGCATCGATCAGCAAGCAATTCACCGCCGCCGCGATTCTTTTGCTGGTTGAGGATGGCAAGATGTCGCTCGACGACAAGGTTGCAAAATATCTACCGACGCTAGCCGGCGCTGACACGGTGACTGTGCGCGAATTGCTCGGCCATACATCGGGCTACCGGGATTACTGGCCACAGGATTACCGCTTCGAGGCGATGGAGAAGCCGACCACACCACAAGCTATTTTGGACCGTTGGGCAAAAGCTCCGCTCGATTTTGTGCCGGGATCGAAGTTCCAATATTCCAACACCGGCTACACAGCAGCAGGGCTGATTGCTGAAATGGTTGCCAAAGAGCCGCTTTTTGCGCTTGAACAAAGGCGCATCTTCAAGCCGCTAGGCATGGATGTGGTGCTCGGTGCAACGGGACTTTCAAGGGCCGATGCGCACGGGACAGTCCGCTACGCTCTGGGTTCGGCGCGTCCGACGTCGGGTGAGGAAGCCGGTTGGGCTTTCGCTGCTGGTGATCTGGCCATGACACCATCTGAACTTGCCAAGTGGAACATTGCGCGGCTGAAGCGCTCGGTTTTGAAACCGGCAAGCTGGCAACTTCAGGAAACGAACATCGCACCGGCTGACGCGAGCCGCCTATATGGCCTTGGCGTAGGTATCGTGAGCAACGGGTCGCATCCGAGCATTCGGCATAACGGCGGATGGACCGGCTACCATCTGAGTAACCGCGTTTATCCGACCGACAGGGCGGCGGTCACGGTTTTTACCAACAATGGCACGTCGACTGCATTCACAGCGATAGCAGACGATATCGAAGCCATCATTTTTGAGATTGCCGACGATGCAGTTCAGGCGCGCGCGCTGTTCGCAATGCTTCGCGAAGGGCACATCGACCGTGCGCAGTTCACCGACAACGGCAATGGCTATTTCACAACGACAGCGCTGGTAGACTATCATGCAAGCTTGTCACCGCTTGGCCAGCCCCTCCGGGTCGCAAGCAATGGCCCGAAGATCGCGCGCGGCGGTCTGACTATTCAGGAGTTCATTTTCACATTCGCGGATCGCAAGCTGTCAGCGACTCTGGAAACAGAGCCTGAAAGCCACCGTGTTGAACAGTTTACTCTTGCACCGTCGATCGAGTGAATGAAGCTCTTGGTGCTTGGTGAGGACCGCTTCACGCAAAGCCCAACCTCATCGCCTACTTCAGCACCACATCCGCATCGACCAGCTTCACGTCGGACATCATGTCGAGATAGGCATCGTAATACGGCTTGTGCGATGCTCCCACCACATTGAGCACGCGCGCGCCGGGGTGGTTGCCGAAGGCGGCGCGGATGTTTGCAACCATGCGCAAGTTGCGCACTTCCCACCAGGCAAAGTAGGCGCGGCCGTATTGTTCGGGCGAAGACGTGGTCATCGCGCGGCGGTGATCGATCGTGATGTATTCGCGTTGGGTTTCGGGCTGGTTGATGAAACGATAGAACGCCAGCACGTCGGCGCCGGACTTCATCGCGGCACCCATCCGGCGGTCCTCGTCAAGGAGCGGCGATTTGGCGCCGGTCCAGAACTTCTGCATGTAGGGATCGAAGCCCGGCCCGGCCAGCGCTTGCACACGATCGGCGGTGTGATCGTCCACGGCGTAAACCCGTTGGTGCCCCAGCCGCGCCGCCAGCACGACCGCAACGTCGTAAGTCTCGTTGGGCTTTTTGGGCGAGCGGGTCAGGATCTTGAGCAGCGCCGCGTCGATCCCGTCGCCGATCGTGCGATCGGCGACGGGCAATTGCAGCCATTGCACATAGGCCGACGGACGATCGCCACCCGCGACGAACAGCGCGGCCAAGTGCCGGCGCTGCGCCGCAGTGGGGCTGGCGGGCCAGGTCGCGAGCGTCTTGTCGATTTCGGCGAGCGCCACCGGGATGGTCAGCCCGGTGGGCTTTTCGGCATCGTCGGTCGGCCAGCAATAAGTATCGAACATGTCGGGATAGCGGGCCGCGAAGCGCTTGAGCGTGTCACACTGCTCGCCCGAAATCCCTTCGTGCGTGATCACGTCGGGCTTGAAGGCCGCCAGCTTGTCGAGCAGCGGCGCCAGCATTTCGGGTGTGACGGTGTTGTCCAACTGGCTGAGATGCGTGCTGCCGAGCGTGAGCACTTGCGTCGGCGCGCCGGCCTGCGCGCCCTTCCACTCGCGCGGATCGAAAGCGGGAGTCTGCGCCGATACAGCGCATGGAGCCAGAAACGCCAGGGCAGCAGCTACGGCGGATACGAAATGGCGCATGAAATCTCCTTCGGCGGCCGTGTATTGCGCACCTAACACACTTGGGCAAGCCCGCAATTCGCCGTTCGACCGAGGTCGACAACTGGCCGGACTTGGGGCAGGCCCTGAGATCCTGGCCGGGGGATCGGTTCGGGAATGCTGGGGGGAAGCCGCAATGGAATACATGGTGCTGTTCGTGTTCGTGATCGTCGCCTTCGTGGTGCTGGGCGCCTTTTTCGGGTTCTTTTTCACGGTTCAAACCGCCGAGGTTGCGATCGTTACGCGGTTCGGCAAGTTCGAGCGCACGTCGGGCCCGGGGCTCAACTTCAAGATCCCGTTCATCGAGGCGGTTGCTGGCAAAGTCAGCCTGCGGGTCAACCAGATCGCGCTGACGATGGAGACCAAGACCAAGGACAACGTGTTCGTCACCATCCCGATCTCGGTGCAGACGCGG
>JAYWBP010000177.1:0-3124 GCA_043781375.1 Novosphingobium sp. | reverse complement strand
GCGCGCCGTGGGTGGCCCAGCGGGTGTGGGCGATACCAATAGTGCCGGGCGCAGGATGACGCGCCAGTTCGTGGACCAGATTTATCAGCTTGCCCTCGGCCCGGCGGCGGACCAGCTGGCCTTCGAACACCGTGCAGACCCCGGCGCTGTCATAACCGCGATATTCCATCCGGCGCAGGCCATCGACCAGGCGGTCGGCGACTTCATCTTTGCCGGCAATGCCGATAATTCCGCACATACGTGGGGGTATGCCTTATTCCAGAGTATAGGGAACGCGTATGCCGGGCATTGCTGCTGGAAAATCCCTGGTATTTCGGGTCACGAGGATAGTCCCGTTCGTCTGAGCTGTGGCGAGAATCAGGGCATCAAGCAGCTTCATTTGGGTTCGATGGCGAATATCAGCAGCCGCCAGGCAAATGCGCCCGTCGACCTCAATTATCTCGAAAGGTGCGATCAAGTCCCTGACATGATCACGCCGCTCCAGAGGCTCGCCAGCCAGGACTTCGGTCCAGGTGATCCGGCTTATGCGATGGCGGGAATAGCGGCCCAGCTCAGTCGCCGCTTGTGGACGATCTCTCAACCAGTCGATCAGAATGTTGGTATCAAAAATCGGATCGGACATTGGCAATCAATCAAACGTCCGGTCTTCTCGGATGCGCTGCTGGTATTCAACACCATCACCGATATCGTTGCGATCCTGCCAATAGCCCCTGCCACGCTCAATCCAGCCATTGCCCGACCGATTGCGAAGGTAAGTCGCAAGCGCCTCGCGTACTTCTGCCGCGCGAGATCGACCATTGCGTCGGGCAAGTTCATCCAAAGCTGCAAGATCGCCGTCAGGGATATCGACCAGCGCGCGCACGTTGTTCCTTTCGACCAACTGATATCACAATATCATATCACGATATCAAGTCAAACAGCGCCCTCGAACTCTGCTTTCTGCGCCTTGCGCCAGGTCCGGGCATAGCACCACCAGATTGCGGCGATAAACACAATCACGCCGATAATCTCGGCAGTTGGAGCGAACCCGGGTCCGACCACAGTCAGCACATCGTCGCCGAAGCCCGCGACTCCTCCGGCATAGATGAGCCCGAGCAGGCTATCGCCCACGATCATCCCTGTCGCCAGCAGGACCCCACTGCGCTTGAGGAATTCAGGGCGGCTGCTGCGTTCTGCGCGACGGTCCCAGAAATGGCCGAGCAACGCGCCGACCAGGGCTAGCGCGGTCAGTGACATGGGCAGATACATGCCCATGGCCACGGCCAGCGGCGGCAGGCGCATCGCACCCGGCTGCTTGGCCCGGGGCGCGAGCAGCAATTCGTCGATCACGATAACCGCCACGGCGATCGCTGCTCCGATCCCGATCAGATCCCAGCGCAAGGTCCCGCCCAGTACGCCTTGCGCCAGCGACGAGATCAACGAGGCTTGGGGCGCGGCCAGGGCATGAGGTCCGGCCCCCGGCGCTCCGGCAAAGCCGAAGGTGTGGTTGAGCAAGCTCAGCACCGGGGGGACCACCAGGCTGCCCGCGCCAACCCCGATGATCAGCGCGACCTGTTGCTTCCACGGCGTCGATCCGACCAGCTGCCCGGTCTTGAGATCTTGAAGATTGTCGTTGGAAACGATCGCAATGCCGAACACGAAGGCGGTGGCGAACAGGGCGAAGGCGGTCAGCGCTTTCGCATCGGCGGCGCTATGCGGCCCCGGGAAAAGCAAGGCGATCATCAGCGCGGCGACAAGGATCGAAAGGATTCCCACGCCCGAAACCGGGCTGTTCGATGTGCCGACCAGCCCCGCCATATAGCCCGTGACCGCCGCCACCACCGCGCCGATAATCAGGATGAACAGCAAGGTCGCGATCAGCACCGGGGCGAAATGCGCGGCGACGAGCGAGCCTTGCGCGAAGTGCCACAGCATCCACCCGATCGGGACCAGCGCGAACAACACGGTACCGCCAACGATCGAGCCAGGCAGATCGCTTTCGGCCAGCGACAGCGGCTCGCCCGCCCGCCGCGCGCGCTGGGTCGCGGCGATCCCGCGCAGCCCTTCGATGATCGGCATGACCAGCTTGAGCAGGGTCCACATCGCGGCCACCGCAATCGCCCCCGCGCCGATAAAGCGCACTTCGTGGCTGAACACTGTTGGCACCAGCTGGTCGAGTGGCCCATCGATTCCGTGCAGCATCGTGCGCAACGGCAGCAGAACACCCCAGGCGATTGCCGTGCCGATGGCAATTGCGACGCCCGACCACAGCCCGATCAGATGGCCGATGGCGATCAGCCCGAGCGACATCGTGGCGGCCGCGCCGCTCGCCCCCGCGCCCACTTTGAAAAACCGCGCAACCTCGCCTGCCGCCAGCTTGCAGTCGACCAGAATGTCGAAAAGGGCGCTGACCAGTCCGCCGAACACGATCGTACGCAGACCAAAGGCATTTTCCGCCGCGCCTTCGGTGCCGCGCGCACCGACTTTGAGCACCTCGGCCCCGGCGATGCCCTCGGGGTAAGGCAGGTCCGAGTTGGTCACCAGCGCACGGCGCAGCGGGACCGAAAACATCACCCCAAGGGTGCCCCCCAGGAAGCACACTGCCACGCTGGTCCAGTAGGGAAAGTCCTGCCACCAGCCGATCATCACCAACCCGGGAAGCACGAACACCATCGTCGCCACCGCCCCGGCGGCGCTGCACACGGTCTGGGTGATGTTGTTTTCGACCAGGGTATTGTCGGAAAAGCCCCGCAGAACGGCCATCGAGATCACTGCGGCAGGCAGCGATGTGGCGAAAGTCAACCCGATCCTGAGCCCGAAATAGACATTGGCAGCCGTGAACAGCAGGGTCAGCAGGCTGCCCAGCAGGATCGAGCGGACCGTCAGTTCGCGGCGCAGCGTTGTGGTTGTCATGGCGATCCCCGGGGCCTGCGCCGGTAATGGCACAGTTGCGATCAGGCGCAAGCCTCAGTGCCGCATCAGCAGCGGATACGGATTGATCGCGGTGCCCTTCCACCAGCCGTCGGCCGGCTCCAGGGTGTTGATCGCAAAGTGCAGGTGTGGCCCACTGGCGCTGGCATCGCCGGTATAGCCGACCGCGCCGAGAACCTGGCCCGCGCTGACCGGCTGACCCTCACGCAAATTC
>JAYWBP010000176.1:0-3145 GCA_043781375.1 Novosphingobium sp. | reverse complement strand
TTCTGCCGGTTCAGTCTGCAAGATTTTGCTTGCGCATGGACTCGCTCTTTGATTCAGAATCTCCATGGACCGTGCAACCCTTCGCGCGCTTTCGCATGCTGGTCGCACGTCGACATCGATGCCTTCGAGGCCGTCGCAGACGAGACCACGCCGACACTCTCGTGGTATCCGCCCGAAGCTATCTAGAACTTGTAAGCGGACACTGTACGCAAGCCCGGCCTACCGGGCCGCGGACGAATTGGTCTGATCGAATTCCCAACGGACCCGGCGGGCAAGTTCCGCCATGCCAAATGGCTTGCGCAATACGCTTGTGTCACCATCGACCTGAATTTTGTCGAAGCCGCTGATCAGAATGACCCTCAATTCGGCATTCAACTCCAACGCCTTTTTGGCAAGTTCGCGACCATTCATCCCGGGCATGACGATATCGCTGATTAGTAGGCCGATATCATGCCGCGCGCGCAGCAGGGCAAGCGCTTGCTCTGCATTTGCGGCATCATTCACGGTGTACCCGAGATCGCGCAGCGCTTCAGCGGTGGTGTCCCGCAGCAGTTGCTCGTCTTCGACCAAGAGGATCACTTCATGCCCAATGCCATCTGCGTCGGCAGTCTGGCCGACTGCGGTAGGCACCGGCTCCACCGCGTTTGGCGAATCGTGCCGGGGCAGGCTGAGCGTGACCGCCGTTCCTTTTCCCAACGCCGACTTGATCGCAACGGTGCCCCCGCTTTGGTGAGCAAACCCATGGATCTGTGACAGACCCAGCCCGGTTCCGCGACCGACCTCTTTCGTCGTGAAAAATGGCTCGAATGCGCGTTCGACGACCTCAGGTGCCATGCCGCTTCCGCTATCTGTAACCTCGATCTGGATTTGATCTTGCTTGCCGCCGCCGCCGCCCGCAACATTGCGCGTCGAAATCGTCAAAGACCCCCCATTGGGCATCGCATCTCGGGCGTTGACGGCAAGATTGAGGATTGCGTTCTCCAGGAGGCCGGGATCGACCAGCGCTGTCCACAGACCTGGGTCCAGATTGAAATCGATGCGAATGTTCTGCGGCAAAGTGCGCCGTAATAGCTCGGTCATTCCTGAAATGAGTGCGTTCACGTCGATGACGACCGGCGCGAGCGTCTGTCGACGGGAGAAGGCCAGCAGGCGGCTAGTGAGATCCGCAGCCCGGCGAGCACCGTCCATTGCGCTGTCGATGAAGCGTACGATGTCAGTGTTGCCGTTGGCCATCCGGCGCTGAGCGAGCTCGAGGCTGCCGATCACAATCGCAAGCATGTTGTTGAAGTCGTGAGCTACTCCGCCCGTCAGCTTGCCGACGGTTTCGAGCCGTTGCAACTGCTGCGAGCGGGATACGGCAGCCTGCCGCATCGCCGTGAGGCGCACGACCAGGAAGATCAGCAGCCCTGCCAAGGCGAGACTTGCGATTGCGGCCAGCACGCCTGCGGCCCGTGAGCTGTCTTTAGGACGATCGAAAACGTCTGACGACACCGCTACATGGACCGACCATCCAGTCAGCGCGGAGGTCGTGAAAGCCGTATAGCTTGCAAGGCCCTCATAAGTCGTCCCGCTGTAGATCCCGCCCGATCCGCCCGCGATCGCCCGGCGCACGTAGATCGTAGCAGGCGTCCCCAATCGGGTGGCCCAAGCTTTGGTTCGTGCTATGAACATTCCGCGCCGGTCAACGACCGCGCTGACGCCTTCGCGTGGCGCCTTGGACACCAGAATGCGCTGAACCAGTGCGGGATCGAGTGCCACCCGAAGCAGATAGCGGGGATGGTCAACCGGACCGATGGCCATGGCGAGATCGAGCGTTGCACTTTTGCCAGTGCGATTCACATTGCTGAATACGGGATTTCCCCGGCTCTGACCGGCCAGGGCCTCGGCTTCGCCACGGTCAACCTGATGTGCGCCGGGTGTGGGGTCTCGCAAGTCATAGACGCGCGTGCCCTTCGCCAGATCAATGAGCGCGACATCCTGCCAGTCGGGATCGAGCCGTGCAATCGCGCGTGACCGAAAATAGGCCTCCACCCAGTTGCTTTCCCCGATTGAGCGGATGGTTGCCAGAACTCGCATCGTCGCGATCGCCGAACCTAGCCGTGCATCGACCGCATCGCTGATAGCCTGCGCTCGCGCCAGGGTCGCAGTTTCCTCAAAGCGGTGTTCGTCACTGTAGCCAAGCTCGATCGTTATTAGGGCATAGATGGCCAGCGGGAAAAGCATTGCCGCCGCGAGCGCCAGCACCAAACGCCACCCGATCGAGTGCAGTTGAAGTTGCTGATCGCCGTCCATGTACTGAGGCCTAACAGGCGGCAGGGCGTTGGGGAATAGGGTCGCTTGACGTCGTTCAGCATGCTTTGGCGGCGATCGTCAGCACGGGCGTGCATGGTTCGTTTTTGCGCAATGGCGACTGGAATCGGGCAGTGCATCGTTTGGATACCCGGACTTCGAAAGACGGTCAGACGACGGATCCTTGAGCGAGGGCTACATTTCAGTGACGTGTTCAATGGTTCGCCGGCGAGGCCGGCGGCAAGTTGCGCGCGACGGCGCGCGGCCCGGCAAAGGCCGGGGAGAGCGAGGGGGGAGGGACTGACGTCCTGGGCAAGGGGTTCAGGCAAGTCAGGAGAAGTCACCATGAACATCGGCAATCTCAAGCGCAACGAAGCCGGCATCCACATGGGCCGCATCACTACCCTCTCGATCGCGGTCTTCATTGCGCTTTCGCCCGTCAACAGCACCAACGAGAAGGCGCCGTCGTTCGACATCATGGCGCTGGCGGCCGACAAGCGGTCGTGGATCAAGGTCGGCGCGCTGTGGGCTTTCACTTCGAACAGCACGGGCGAGGAGTTCCTTTCCGGCCGGATCGACGATCCGTCGATGGACAAGGCGGTCGAGGTCCAGCTGTTCCGCCAGGACGATGGTAGCTACAATGTCGCATGGCGCCGCCCGGTGCGCCGCGCCAGCCTGCCGAGCGTCGCCGCGGGCGACGGCGAGGAACTGCCTGCTCTGCCGGTCGACAGCGCCCAGGCCCCGAGCTGCCGGGGTACCAACGCACCCGCCGGCGACGGTCTCGGCGAAAGCACGGCGGTCACCGCCTGACGACAAGCCCCGGTGCTTCCCAGCGCCGGGGCTTTTGTCATGCTTT
>JAYWBP010000175.1:0-141770 GCA_043781375.1 Novosphingobium sp. | reverse complement strand
CACCACGCAGTGCGTTCGATATGGCGCAGCGATGTGGCTGATAACTGCCTCATCTTCTGAATGGACATCGCCAGCCGCTGGTCGCGCGCCGCAGCCTTAGTTCGTGGCCGAAGGGGGACACAGGGCCCGGAAGGGCGATGGCGCTGGGCGGTGACCGCGCCATGCTTCGCAATGGCCGTGTTCATCGCATGTGGCAAATTGTCGCAGATGCGGCGCTTTGCCCCACTAAGTATTTTCCGAGCCTCTCACGCCGGTCTGACGCGATGCTATCGGCCTTCAGGTCTGAATGTAAAACCTATGTAGGCCGCGAATTCCTGCACGGAGAAACGCGAGATGAACCGTCGCAAATTTTTGCAATGCAGTGCTTCGTTAATCGCAGTTGGGAGCGGCTTGGCGCTGGCTGGCTGCAACGACAGCAGAACCGTCGACGCTGCGTTCAAGCCCTATCCAAACGACCCGGTACGGCCAGAGAATTTTACAAACCCGCTGTTTATCCCAGGCACCGAGGGGCCATTTGGCGTCCTGAACGTGACCGACCTGCCGCTGACGCTTAACGCCCACGCCGCCACGTTCCCAATCCTGGGCGGACGCGCGTCACCATTTTTGCTCTACGAAACCAGCTATGCGGGCAAGACCTATCAAAACCCGATCTTCAAAATCAACCGCGGCGGACGGTTCGCGGCAACTTTGCAAAACGGCTTGAACGAGCCGACGATCATTCATTGGCATGGGCTGCACCTCCCGGCAAACATGGATGGCCATCCGAACGACAGCATCGTTCCCGGCGCAAAATATCGCTATGATTTCACGGTCAACAACCGTGGCGGCACCTATTGGTATCACACGCATGCCCAGCATTTGACGGCGAAGCAGGCGTACGGCGGGCTTGCCAGCTTCTTCATTGTCGAAGACGAAGACGATCTGCTGCTCACCAACGCGCTCGACCTCAAGCTTGGCGAAACCGATCTTCCGCTGGTGATCCAGGACAAGCGCTTCAACGCGGCCGCCGAACTCGTCTACCAGCCAACGACAATCGAGAAGACGATGGGCTACCTTGGCGATATCGTGCTGGTCAACCTGACGCCCAACCCCTATCTCGAAATCGCCCCGCGCATCTATCGGTTCCGCTGTCTAAACGGCTCTAACGCTCGCATCTACAAGCTTGCCTTCATACGCGGCACCGAACAGTTGGCGTATCATGTGATCGGCACCGACGGCGGCCTGCTCGACCGGCCGTATCCGGTCAACGAGGCATTTCTCGCTCCAGGCGAACGGCTCGATGTGCTGTTCGACGGAAGCCAGTTACGTCAAAACGACACGGTGTTCCTCAAGAGCCTCGCGTTCGATCCGATGGAAAATGAAGGCGCGATGGGGATGATGGGATCATCCAACAGCAGACCCGGCAAGAATTCGATGGCGGGTATGGATAGCAGCGCGCGGCTTGACGACGAGCTTGAGTTCAATCTTTTGAAGCTCATGGTAACGAAAGCCGCACAGGCACCGCGTCCGCTGCCGGCGCGGCTGTCGCAAGTCCAGCCGATCAACATCAAGGGAGCGACGGAGCGCTCCGTGCGCCTCGAGATGGGACATATGCGCTGGCTTATCAACGGCGCCACGTTCCGCATGGATGCGTTTCCGATCGACGCCCGGCGCAACAGCGTGGAAGTATGGGATCTGCACAATGCCGAACAAAGCATGCCGCATCCGATGCACATGCATGGATTTCAATTCCAGGTCCTGTCGCGCCTGAACAGCCCGGAGCAGATCCAGGCGCTTGGCGTGCATGGCAGCGGCCGCCTTGTCAGCGACCTTGGCTGGAAGGATACTGTGCTGGTCTGGCCCGGTGAAACAGTGCGGCTTGCGGTGGATTTCTCGCACGAATTCGCGGGCGACCAAACCTACGTGTTCCATTGCCACAATTTGGAACACGAAGACGGCGACATGATGGTCAACATGCGGGTGCGGTCATAATCAGCGCAATTCCGGCGGCTCAGGAACGGTATGCACAGTTAGAACATTCACCTTAGCGAGGAGATTGCCATGAACGGCATGATGAATGGCGGCGGCGCTTGGATGGGCGGCATGGGATGGGGTGGATTGTTGGGAACTATCCTACTGCTATTGGGCGCGGCAGCACTGATCAAATACCTGTTTTTCGATACGAAGCGCTAGGGTCAGGCCGTGGCATACTATCTTAGCAAGACGCTTTTGTTGTCGTTCGATGCGACTGTCGCCCGCACCGTCGAAGCCCTGAAACATGAAGGCTTTGGCATCATTACCGAGATTGATATCAGACAAATCTTGCAGGCGAAGATTGGCGTGGATTTTCCCAATTACCGAATTTTGGGTGCCTGCAACCCGGCTCTTGCGTATGAAGCGCTCAAACTTGAAAACAAGGTCGGCGCGATGCTGCCGTGCAATGTTGTCGTTCGCGACGCCGGTGACGGACAAACCGAGGTGGCGGCCATTGACCCTGTTGCATCCATGGAGGCAATCGACAATCCGGCGCTTAAACAGGCTGCTGCTCAGATTAAGGCGAAACTGGAAAGAGTGATTGCGCAGCTATAAATTCGCGTCCCGATTCACAGCCCAAGCGATGCAACGCAGACGCCGCCCTTAGTCGGTGCGCCAAATGTTCTGACGACGGACAGTGCGTGTCGAGCAAAGCACGCAAGGAAATGCTCATGCCAAGGATTCACAATAGTCCCACTTTCGTGATCGGTTTCATGGTTCTGCTTGCCCATGGCGCCTCCGCACAAGCTCAGCAATCCATGGAGCATGGCGGCTCGATGAAGGTTCCCCAGGCGCCTTCGCCGATGGATAATCCGGTCACAGCTCCATCACCGATCGGCGTATCGCCCCCACTGTGTCCAGCCGACCATCCGCTCGATCGCGGCATGAACATGTGCATGGCGGACAGCACCAAGCCCATGCCCGCCCTCACGTTCAGCCTTAATCAGTTCGCGGTTTATTCGACCACCTCGGGCCCGCGCGGGCAAGCTCGTGTCACTGGTCCCGGGGTGTGGATGCTGATGTATAACAAGGCACTCTCGCCCAGAAACACTCTGCGCGTAAATATGATGGGAACGGCCGAGCAATTGACGGTTGGAAACAAGGGCACGCCCCAGCTCTTCCAGACCGAAAACATCGATAACATGCATCCCCACGATTACCTGATGGCGCTTGAATTCCGGGATGTGATCAAGCTCGGTGCTGGTGAAGATCAGGAATTGACGTTCCTGTTTGCGCCGCGCGGAGCCGCAGCCACCGGACCGGTTCCTTTCATGCACCGCGCATCGGCAGAGGGGAACCCCGATGCCCCGCTTGGCCACGGCATGCAGGACGGTTTTCATGATGTTTCAACCGTTCTTGGTGTCGCCTATCGGAATTCCGGAACGACCATCGAGGCCACTGGCTTCAGTGGTCACGCCATCAGTTGGCCTTTCCCTTTGCATAAGGTGGATTCCTATGGCGTTCGCGTTATCCAGCAAATCGACGATCATGTCTTGATCGGGGCGTCGTATGCGGATGTTCTTTCCCCCGACGATGCAGGAGGAGCAGAACACGAAAAGTTCATAACGGGATGGCTCACCACTACGCACAAATTGGATGGAGCAACCCTGAAATCCTCGTTCATCTGGGGTCAGCTCCGCGCAAACCACGATGCTGCTCTAAACAGTTTTCTCGCGGAAGCGGTTTACCAGCGCGGCAGGAACAAGATTTATGGTCGAGGTGAAATTCTCCAGATCACGCCAGGCCAGTTGGACCTGGTGCCACTCGATGGATCGACCGATGCGAAATGGGTTGCAGCATTGACGTTCGGATATGAACGAACGGTGCTTGAAACGGGCCCTTTTTCACTATTCCTTGGCGGATCATTCACCAGAGATTTCGCGCCTGTGGAATTCAGGCCCACCTATGGTTCTGCTCCAAGGGGTGCAAAGCTCTACTTCCGGATCAAGATTGATAGCTCGACGGTAATGCGCGACGGAATGTAATAACCGAGGCGCTATTTATACAGGATCCAAGGCAAAGATCCTGAGCGCCGTCGCGCCCAGAACTCTCCGTCGGCCGATCAATAACCGTTGTAGTCATAATTGCGGTAGCGACGCTGCCAGGCGTTGCGGCGATGCTGCCAATTGTGCTCGCGATCAAGCTCGCGGTGTTCATAGCGATGCTCATCGCGCAGTTGCCCGTGCAGCTGACGATGCTCCCATCGCGACAGTCCTTCCTCATGAGCCTGGGCATGTTCCTCATCGAGCTGGCCATGGGTATCATCATGCTGATCTTCGAGGTCATCATGCTGGTCATGATGACTGCCGCGATAGCCATCGTAGCCACCCCCGTATGACGGATAGCCGCTACCGGACCCGATCGTGACCGACCAGCGGCTTTGCGCAGAAGCAGCTGTGGGGGCCATCAGCGCAAATGCGGCCAGTCCAAACAGGGGAATAATTGCTCCAGCTTTCATGTCTCGGTCCTCTTGCTTCTCGGTGCCAACCAATTGATGGAAGCGCCCTGCACAGAGGCTGAATGCCAAAGTTATTGCTCGTTCAGCTGGTTTTGAACCGACCCAAGTCAGTGCGCTGATTTGGGAATTGCGTTAGCCAGTGGTTCATGGAGCAGCAATCCCAGATGTTTTGGACGCTGGAGCTTTCGACCCCGGAGCAGCAGCCGTACTCGATTACCGCGCTGTGGATGAGGTATTGGCAGCAGCAGGCTGACTGGGCCCGGCTGAAGCCGGTGGAGGAACAGATGGCGCAAGCGTCGCCTTGTTCTCGGCAGGAATTACGGGGCCCTCAGCGGGAAGTGCAGATTTGTCAGAATCGGGTTTGCGGATGCCCGCCAGTTTGGTCCGCTTAAGCAACAGCGCGTTCATCGCCACGACGAAAGTGCTGCCCGACATGGCCAGCGCAGCAACTGCGGGGCCGAGCAGGAACGGGTAGAGGACCCCAGCGGCGAGTGGAAAGGCAATGACGTTGTAGCCAACCGCCCACCACAGATTCTGGTGCATTTTACGCAAGGTCGCCCGCGACAACGTGATCGCCCCAACCACGTCGAACGGATCGCTGCGCATCAGGACGATGTCGGCGCTCTCCATTGCAACATCAGTTCCAGCTCCGATGGCGAACCCGACATCCGCCTGAGTGAGCGCGGGCGCGTCATTCACGCCATCACCAACCATGCCGACCTTCTTGCCCTTCGCCTGAAGCTCTTTGATCTTGCTGGCCTTGTCCCCCGGACGAACGTCGGCCAGAACCGTTTCGATACCCATCCCTTTGGCGATGCGCTCGGCTGTTCCGCGGTTGTCGCCGGTCATCATCACGACTTCGACGCCGCGATCGCGCAATTCCTTGACCGCCGCCGCTGCGGTCGGACGCGCTGCGTCGGCAATGGCGATCAAGCCCAGAAGCGCACCGTCATGGGCGATGTGAACGACGGTGCGACCGGCACCCTGCAGTTCGGTCGATTTCGCCGCGAGCGCGCCAAGATCGATCTTGTTGACGGTCATCAGCTGTTGATTGCCCAGGAACACCGTCTTGGCCTCGACCTTGGCCTGTGCGCCCATGCCTTCGATGTTGAGGAAGGCGGTTGCCTTGGGCGGCTGGATCTTGCCTGCACGTTTCAGGATGGCTTGGGCAAGCGGGTGGTCCGATCCGGCCTCGACCGCCGCCGCCACTGATAGAAGCCGGGTTTCTTCGATCCCGTCCGCCATCACCAGTTCAACCACTTCGGGTTGGCCCATCGTCAATGTGCCGGTTTTGTCGAAGACAATGACGTTGAGCTTGGTTGCGTCCTCAAGCGCCGCAGCGTTCTTGAACAGGATGCCGTTTTCGGCACCGAGGCCAGTACCGACCATGATCGCCATCGGAGTCGCCAGGCCCAGCGCATCGGGGCACGCGATAACGAATACCGTGATGGTCAGCGTAACGGCAAAAATCACGGTCGCGCCCAGCGCCCAGTACCAGACCGCGAAGGTCACAAGGCCCGTCGCGATTGCGGCAAGCACCAGCCACTGCGCCGCGCGGTCGGCGAGCAGCTGCGCCGGGGCTTTGGAATTCTGGGCTTCCTGAACGAGTTTGACAATCTGCGCGAGCGCGGTGTCGGCGCCGATCTTGGTTGCGCTATACTGAAAGGTGCCGCTTTTGTTGATCGTCGCACCAATCACCGTGTCGCCGGTTTTTTTGCCAACCGGCATCGACTCGCCGGTAAGCATCGACTCATCCACCTGCGAATCGCCGTTCAGGATCGTGCCGTCAACGGGGATCTTGTTGCCGGGCCGGATGACAACCGTGTCGCCGACCACGACCTCTGATGTCGCGACTTCAACCTCGGCTTCGTTCCGCAACACCATTGCTGTGGCCGGGGACAAGTTCATCAGCTTGCTGATCGCAGCAGACGCCCCGGCGCGCGCGCGCATTTCCAGCCAGTGCCCCAGGAGGATGAAGACCAGCAGGATCGCCGAAGCTTCGTAGAATTGCTGGCCGCCCCAGATGAAGGTGGCGCCGACACTGAACAGATAGCCGGTGCCGACGCTGAGGATGACGAGCACGGCCATATTGGCAACTCCGCTCCGGATGGCGCGGAACGCGGCAACCACGAACGGCCAGACCGGATACAGGATAGCCGCACTGGCGAAGGGAAACAGGAACAGATTGAGTTCGATCCCAAACGGCGGCGTCAGCTTGAACGGCAGTCCCATCGGCGAAAAAGCAAAGACCGGCAGGCTGAAAGCCAGGGCGATCCAGAAGCGATTGCGCATGTCACGCGCCATCGACTGCATGTCGTGCCCTTCGCCATGGCCCATTTCGAGCGCCGTTGCGTCGCTTTGCTCTGAATGTCCCGAATGCGATTCCGCATCCGGCGCATCCGGGATTTCAGACGGAGAGGCGTGGGCGGGAGGTGCAGCCGCCGCGCCAGGATGCCGCGCTACCGCGACGATAACGTGACGCCGCTGGGCGGTCAGGTGGTGAGGGGTCGCCTCGCCAGAACAGTTGTACCCGCAGCCTTCGATTGCCCGTTTGAGATCGGCAGGGCCAGTGACCTCCTGATCGTAAGCAACCAGCGCCGCGCCGGCCACCGCATTGACCGAGACTTCCTCGACGCCAGCGACGCGGCGCAATCGCTTCTCCACCCCGCGCGCGCCAAGCGATGACAGGAGGCCACCTACCTTGAGGACTGAGGTTTTCATGCGTCGGTTTCCTTGGGCACAGGCGTCCCCAGAATTCTGTGGCATAGATGATCACCGCCACGACAGATCGAGGCCGTGGTGGTGCGCAGCCTGCAGTCCTCATGCAAAATGCCGGTCTGATTAGGGATTGGTTTGCCTCCGTCCCAATCACCGAAACAGGCTCGGAAACTACTCACTGGGCGTGACTCATATCAGATTGCGCGACCGGGCTGGCGCAAAGCCAGGTTTGGCCGGGCGCGGGCGCCCAACAGGATAGAGCGACATCACTAAAAGTCCTGTCGGCTGGCGCCGGTAAGTTCAGGGCGTGGGGCTGCAGCCGATCTTGCTGGGCGCGGTATGTTTATCCAGATAGGTCATGATGATATCATCGGCGATGTTGCCGAAGGTTGTGGGCACAACCGCAGTCGTACGACAGGCTGATCTGCCTTCCCAAATGAGGACAATGCACGCCGCCCGTCCAATCAGATCGCGTTGATGGGAATGCGCAGATACACATGCCCGCTGGGCGAGGCAGGCGGCAGGGCTCCGGCGCGGATGTTGACCTGAAGCGCTGGCAGTATCAGCAATGGCGCCTCCAGCGTTGCATCGCGTGCCTTGCGCATGGCGACGAAATCAGTTTCGCTGACTTGCTCGTTGATATGCACATTGTCGGCACGCTGCTCTGCCACACTTGCTTCCCATGCCGATTCGCTTCGCGTTGTCGGCAGATAGTCATGACCTGTGAACAGGCGCGTTGCCGACGGCAATTTGAACAGCTTGTGGATCGATCGATACAGCGTTTGCGGATCTCCACCGGGAAAATCGGCCCGTGCAGTGCCATAATCAGGCATGAAAAGTGTGTCGCCAATGAAGGCTGCATCTCCGATAACATAAGTGACGCAGGCAGGCGTGTGGCCCGGTGTATGCAAGACATGGATGGCCAAGGAGCCAAGCGGCAGGATGTCGCCCTCACTCACAAGTCGATCGAAGGCGCTGCCGTCGAGCGCTACATCATCGGCTTCATAGAGGTTCGCAAAAATGGCCTGTACTTCGGTTATATGGGCACCGATCACTAGCGGCGCCCCAGTCTGTTCCCGCAGATAATGAGCCGCAGAGAGGTGATCTGCATGGGCATGAGTTTCGAGTAGCCAAATGAGGGTCAGACCCTGACGCTCCACAGCTGCCAAAAGGGCATCCGCACTCCTGGTGCTGGTGCGGCCATTGCGTGGCGTGAAGTCCAGAACGGGATCGATGATCGCCGCTGCTCCAGTCGCTGGATCGTGGACGATGTAGCTCACCGTGTTGGTGTTCGGATCGAAGAAGCCCTGAACGGTGGGCCGGGCGACGCTGGATGATTCGGGCATAGGCATTCTCCTTGCAGCCGTTTATATTAGGTATTGCTTAATTAGAATCAATGCATATAATTGCATCATGTTCGATCTCGCCAAACATGACCTCGCGGTCTTTGAAGGAAGTGCAGGTCGCGCGGCATCGCTTTTGCGGCTGCTGGGCAACGAACGCAGGCTGATGATCCTGTGCCAGTTGGCCGACGGCGAGCTCTCTGTCGGCCAGTTGCAGCCACGTGTTGGCCTTTCGCAGTCCGCACTTTCCCAACATCTCGCCTTGCTGCGCGATCAGGGCGTCGTCGCCACCCGGCGAGAGGGGCAGACGATCCACTACCGCATTTCGGACCCTGCAGCGTTGCAAGTAATCGCGACGCTTGCTGAGCTCTTTTGCCCACCGGACCAGAGTCAGCAGGAACAAGGAATATGACCATGACTTCTGAACTCACCCCCCTTTCCGCTGAGGAGGTCAAGACCCGGATAGATAAGGGCAAAGCCGTGCTCGTCGATATTCGCGAGGCGGACGAATATGCCCGGCGTCACATTCCAGGTGCCATTTCTCAACCACTTTCCAACTGGGAAGCTGCACATCTTACGATCGAACCTGATCGCGACGTTATCTTCACTTGCCGTTCGGGCCTGCGGACCGCCGGCGCATGCGACCGCCTGGCAGCGCGTATTTCTGGCCCAGCCTACGTGCTGAGTGGTGGCGTCGATTCGTGGGACAAGGCCGGTTTGGCGCTCACGGTCGATGCTAAGGCTCCGCTGGAAATCATGCGTCAGGTCCAGATTGCCGCTGGCCTTCTCGTCCTGACTGGAATTGCCTTGGGCATATTCGTTGCTCCGGGATGGCTTGGCCTGTCGGCTTTTGTGGGGTCAGGTCTTGCTTTCGCGGGAGCGACCGGATTTTGCGGCATGGCGCGGTTGCTGATGCTCGCACCGTGGAACCGGCGGACAACTGCGGCGTGATGAAATGATCACAACCCTTGCCCTTGCGGCCGTCGGCGGCGTGGTCATCGGTATGCTGCTGACCGTTTTTGGCGGCGGCGGGTCGGTGCTTGCGACGCCCTGGTTGATCTATGTCGTCGGCTTGGCCGACACGCATGTCGCCATCGGCACATCGGCTGCGGCTGTCGCCATCAACGCGGCGACCGGCCTTGGGGCGCAGGCTCGTGCGGGCACCGTCAAATGGCCGTGCGCGAGTGTCTTTGCTCTTTCGGGTCTGATCGGTGCGCTCACCGGTGCACATATCGGCAAGTTGATTGATGGGGCCAGTCTGTTGCACTGGTTCGCCATCGCCATGATAGCGATAGCACTCTCCATGTTGATACCCCGCAAGAATGAGGGCAATCCTTCGGTTCACCTCACCGCGCCGATGGTATGGAAGCTCGCTCCAGTAGGACTTGTCGTGGGATTTCTAGCCGGTTTCTTTGGGATCGGCGGGGGCTTCCTTATCGCGCCGGGGTTAATGGCATCGACCGGAATGACGCTCGCCAATGCTGCCGCATCTTCCCTTGTTTCCGTGACCTTGTTTGGCGGCGCTACAAGTATCAGCTACGCAGTTTCCGGGCAGGTCGATTGGCCGATATTTGCCGCGCTGGTAGCGGGAGGTTTAGCTGGCGCCGGGATTGGTTTGCCCCTGTCGCGGTGGCTTGCAAGCCGGGTGAAAGTGGCGCGTATTGGATTTGCTGCATTAGTCGTGGCCGTCGCCATCTATATCTTGCTACGCTGAGCAAGGGTTTGTTGAAATGCAATGTTCGACATCATTGTCCACAAGGCGGAAGTTCGGCTTCCGGCCCAATTCATGCCGCCGAGGCATCACAGTCGTGGAAACGCGCGTGCTGAAAACCGCTGAGCGCCCCAGCGTCCGCTAGTGCCCCGCCTTAGGCCATTGCGACTGCGCGTACCGAACGTGTGATTTTCACCACTGCCTTCTGGGGGAAAAGCACATTTGGAATTAGCACCGTGTTCTGCTCATTCAGCAACGACAAGGACGGGAGCAAACCCGCCACCGGGGGTGCGCATGTTGGTGGTTTGCCCTTGGTAAAGTCGCGCGGCTGCAATCAGGAGTGACCCGGCATACGTATAGAGCCGGATATCGACCTTGAGCCTGGACTGTTCGCAGGCTTGTGCAATGCCGCGCAGACTGGGTGCGGCATAGGCTTGAGCCACATAGTCGCCAGCGGCAATCTCTGACCAGACGCGGCGGGTGACCTTGCTGCCGCGATAAGCCGCTTTGCTGCCGTGTCCGCGTGCAGGCTTGAAAAACAAACCGGCCCGATCGCGCCAGAGCTCGTCGGCGTTTGCCGCCGATACGACCCGCGTTTTCGGTATGCCGTTTTCAAGGGTCATCAGCGCATTGGTTGGCAATCCCCATTGTGAAAGGCGCTCGGGATCTGACAGCAAAGCGAGATTTCGTTTGTCGGCCAACATGGCGTGCACATGCGGATTGGGTGTCACGACCACTGCGCCGTGCTCGTAAGCGATCCGGAGCGCGGCATGGCGCGGCTCGTCAAACCCGAAATCGACGAGGCGGTTGTAGACCAAATCGATCGGACGACCGTCGATCGTCAAGCTGTCGCCGTTAAGAGTCAGGCGGCTTGCGTCGGCAATCACCGTCTCGAGCCCATTATGCTCCAGCAGCGCCTTCGCTAGCTGGAATTCGGGATAAAGATGCTGCTGTTCGGGAGCGTCGTCGACGATCGCGATCAGCTTGGGTGCTCCGCTGCCGCGTTGCAGTAGCCACTCCTTGAGGAACATCCCGGTAATGTTTGCCGAGAATGTTGCGGCAGGCTCTTTCTCGATGGACCCATCACCGGCTGCGCAACAGGCACGCTGCGCCCGCGCCAGGACAGCGTTCAGGAAAGCGCCCCCCGCGTTCGTGTTCACTTCGATCAGTTGCGGCCCAGCGGGAGTGATGTGAAAGTCGTAGCCCATCAGGGCCCCGGCGGGACCAAAATCGCGGCGCGCGATGGGCGGAGCCGCCGCCAAAGCAGTGGTCCGGAAACCCGGCAACCGCGCCGCAGCTTCGACCGCATCGATGATGCGCTTCATAACGTCCAGAACGGCAGATGGAACGAAAACAGCGGCATTTGAAAAGAGGGTCGGATGCGACTCACTCAACTGCCTGGCAAAGCCCTTGATGCCGACTTCGCAATCGAAGGCCTCCGCCAGCCGGCCCCGGTCCAACGTGGTGCAATAACAGCCCTGGTTCAGCGCTTCCGCGCGATTGACACTGGCATTGCCAGCCGACTTCGATTGATTGGGCGTTAGCATCTCGACCCTGCTACTTTCCGCCCCGGCAGTGGTCTGCACGTTTGACAATCGCCAACATGTTGCGGGCGGCCTCAGTCGTCAGCCGGTGCGGCGTGGCGTCTGATCGCGGTGAAATATACTTAGCCATTTCACGCACCAGTTCCGGGCCATCCTGGGTTCCGCTCGCCAGCAACGCCACGACTATATTTTCGAGCGCAATCAACCGAACGCGAATGTTGACGGCTTCGGCATCGCCGACTTTGCCGACAATGGTGGCACGTAATGTGTCTGGATCTCGAACACCCCTTGCACCCCCCTCGTTTTCCCAACGCATCACGGCGCGTTTAAAAGTTTTCGCCTGGGCGGGATCGAAGCCATTGTCGCTAGTCATCATGTGCTCCAGAATTTTGCGCTGTTTTATTCAATGATGAAAGCGCATTGCGAACATGCTGCGCGATCATGACTTCCTCATCGGTCGGCATCACGCGGACATCGACGTCGCTGTCTGCGGCACTGATGCAGCATTCGCCTGCATGATTGGCTGCTAGGTCGAGACGGACGCCCAGCCAGGCCAGACGGTCGCAGACTGCCGTGCGGATTTCAGATGAGTGCTGGCCGATCCCGGCCGTGAACACGATTCCATCAAGGCCGCCGAGCGCACCTGCCATTCCGGCGATCTCGATCGCAAGACGATAGGTGAACAGCTCAACCGCCTCGTGCGCATGATCATCCTTGCTTGCCAGTAATACGCGGATGTCTTCGCTGATGCCCGAGACGCCAAGCAGACCGGACCGATTGTAAAGCATGTCCTCAATATCGGCGAAGCTGTGCCCCTGCCGGCCGAGATAGAGGATCGCCCCGGGGTCGAGACTGCCACACCGCGTGGCCATGACCAGCCCGTCGAGCACACTGAAACCAAAAGTCGTCGCAATGCTGGCACCATTGAGCAGCGCGCACAGGCTGGCACCGGCACCGAGATGAGCGACAACAACCTTGCCTCGCGCCAATGCCGGTGCCTCTTCGCGCAGACGGTCGGCGATGTATTCATAGGATAGGCCATGAAATCCGTAGCGCCGTACACCCGCATCCGAGATGGCGCGGGGCAGCGCGAAGCGCTGTGCGACCGGCGGGATCGTATGATGAAATGCGGTGTCGAAGCAGGCGATCTGCGGGAGCTTGGGCCGAGCCAGGGCAATCGCGCGAATGGGGGCTAGATTGTGCGGCATGTGGAGCGGGTCGAGCGCAATCAGGGTCTGCAGCGATTGCAGCAGCGCCGGTGTTACGCGTTCTGGCGCAACGTGATCACCGCCGCCATGAACGACCCGGTGACCGACCGCTGCCAGTCCCCCGTGGCCGGGATGCGCGTCGATGAATTCGAGCAATGCGGATAGAATGACGGCAAAACTGCCCTCGCTGCCCGCGTGCCCCTCTGCGGCCATTTGCCAACTTCGGTCGATCAGCGAATTGCCTTCATTGTCGCGCGCGGTCAGATGTGGTGCTGTGTTAAGGTCCGAGACCTCGCCGCGCAGCAGTGCCTTTGTCGGCATCCTTGAATCGAACAGTGCGAATTTCAGGCTCGACGAACCGGCATTCAGGGTCAGGATTGCGCCGGTCATAGCTGCATGCTCCTCCGCTCCCCAAGCTCTCTACGGTAGCGCAGGCAGGGCTTCGGAAGTGAGGTTCGGAAATCACCCATTGCTGGGGTGCGCCGCCGATGCGGCGCCGATTGTTCTGCTCCCGAGGCACAACACAATTGTTTCGATGATCCGCTTGGTTTCGGTGACGTCACGCACGGCAATCGTGTCGATGCCCGCTGCCCGGACCGGATAGTCATTGCCGCCCGGATAGAGCGCGTCGCCGACAAAGATCATGTCAGCAACCGGCACCCCGGTGGCCTCTGCGAGTTTGCGAATGCCATAGGCTTTATCGACTCCCTCGCGGGTAATATCGATCGATGTCGATCCGCCGACATTGACGGCAAAGCCCGGTAGGAGTGGCCCGAGCGCCGCCTGAAGGCGCTTGCGCTTGGAGAAGTCGGGATCCCACGCGCGCTTCGCGTCGAGCGGCGCTTGCTGCCCTAATCCCGAGAAGGTGATCTGGCTCCCGCGATCTTCGACCTTCTCGCCCCAACTGCGATCTGACGACAGCCCGGCGGCGGAAACCGTATCGTTCAATGTGCGCAGGATATGCGCGCGCTCTGCCTCGCTGAACAACTCGCCATAGGCGCGTTGCCAGCTCTCATCGTAGCGATACAGCTTCGTTCCCGACGTCGGGAGTAACACCAGTCGAGCGAAATCGATGCCCTTTGGCAGGTTGCCGACCAGCTGCTGTTCGAACTGCGGCCAGTCACCGCCCGATATCACGGCGACAATCGCGACTTGCAGCAAGCGGCTCAGCAAGCCACTCATCTCCTGATCGATCGCCTGCTTGCTGTCGGCCAGCGTCCCGTCGAGATCGAATGCGACCAGTTGCTTCATCGGCCAAGCCGCGTGCTGGTCTCGAACCAGAAGAGAATCAGGCTGCATGCCCATGCCAATGCGATGGCGAGCAGCATCCATTTGAAATCCGAATTGATTATGAAATTCACCGCCGCCATCAAGCCGATGGAAGCCGCGCCGCCGATCGCTGCGCCCAGTGCCGCGCCCCGATCATGTGCCCGAAACGACGTCGCGGCCACGGTGACCGTCAGCACGCCGGTCGCCAGGATGTATCCACCGAACACCCGGAACACTTGGCTAAGCCACGCCCCAAAGTGCGGCCGGACGACGTCAAGTTGCGCAGACCAGAGGCCCATGTAGCGGACGTCTTCGGGCAACAGCGGCGGGCGCAGCAAAATGAAATACAACCCCGTTGCAGCCACTGCGACACCTGCTGCCGCCAGAACGAGTGCTGAAACCGGCCAGATCTTGCGTAACTCACGCTGCGCCTCTTCACGCTTCATGGTTTGCCAGCATAGCCGCGATGTCAGGCGAACTCCGGCCGGCATAGTCCTTGGCGATTTGCGCGCGGATTTTTTCCAGGGCCAGGGGGGTCAGATGATCGCGCATGATCCCCAGGACATGCGGCGCGGCGACGAGAATCAGCTTGGCATGGGGGTCACGGGCAAGCGCATTGAGTTGCTCCGCCGCCGCCAAGGTGAAGGTATCTTCTGCTTGCTGGTGATAGTCGGGCGCTTCGTAGCCGCTCCGCGCCATCCCGGTGCTCTGGAAACTTCGCCCCGGCCGGTCGGAGCCGAGCGCGGCGGTGCTCGGCGTGGGATCGTCGGCGTGTTCGATCCGGGTCAGTATGGGTGCCAGCGCATCGCCGTCGTTACGCAGCAACGACATTTTTGCACCATCGAGAACCATGACGACAGTGCCATTGGGAACGATCATAGGCTTTTCCTTTCAGCGGCCAGCGTTTGCCGGGCGAGTTCGGGGAGCGATTTCGCACCCATTTTGTGCATGACGGCTGCACGGTGATTTTTGACAGTGCGCTGGCTGATGCGCGGATTGGCGGCGATGTCCCTGCTCGGGTGGTCGGCTAATACAAGGTCCATCATGGCAACGCCGGGAACCACTATTAAAACGACCGAGCCTTTCCCAAGCTGCGAACGCACGCCGATGTCGTGATCGAGCAATGAGCCAAGCTGCTGGACAATCGCAACGCCAAGGCCCGCGTCCCTCTTCTCAAGGCGCAAAGCCGATCCGTTCACCGAAGGGGCTCGAATCCCGCCGGTTTGCTTGTCGAGGGGCCGGGCTTTTGCCTCCAACCCGCTGATCGAGGCAGCCATACCGGTTAACGGAGCAGATGCCGCAATGTTCCACGCCATAAACAGCTACTGCCCGCGAGCGATCGTCTGATACAGGCGCCCGACCCGCCGGATCGCGGCGTTTCCAGCTCAGTCGAAAATCACATCGGCCATTCCCCGGACCAGCGCCTTGGTGCGAGCAAGTTTCTCGCTGGTCAATTCAGCCACCGCATAGTCGAGAGTGCACTATGCCGCAGTGCACAAGTCGATGGCGCCTTCGCTGCGGGTTTGGCAGTGCCCTGATCAAGTCATGTTCCGGATCGCCGCACAACGGCGTCAAATACAGTCCAGAGGACCTCACTACGCATTTCCGGATTCGGCTCTAAGCGCTGACTGACGTCTATGCGTCTGGCGATGTCCCGGGTTGATCGCCGCGCGCTTCAACAACTCGGCACAGATGAGATAGACTGCAGCTACGCCCATAATGCTGGCAGACACGCCTAGCGGCGGCGCCTGGAAGCCAAGCCAGTGTGCGACCGGTGTAAAGGGCAACGCCAGCGCCACCAGCAGCGCACCCAGCGACGTTGCAGCAAGGATCGGACGGGGGCGATCGGCCCACGGCCTGCCGTTAGTGCGGATGATGAAAATCACCAGCACCTGTGTCGCCATCGATTCGAGGAACCAGGCGGTGCGGAATTCGGGCGGAGAGGCGTGGAAGATCAGCATAAGACCCGCAAACGTCAGCAGGTCGAAAAGTGATGACAGTGGCCCCATGATGCCTGCGAACCGCACAAGGTCGCGCAGGTTCCAGACCTGCGGACGGGCGACGGCCTCGGCGCGCACCGTGTCGAACGGAATGCCGATTTCAGACACATCGTAGAGCAGATTGTTGAGCAGGATTTGGGTGGGCAGCATCGGCAGGAACGGCAGGAAGAAGGAGGCGACCGCCATCGAGAGCATATTCCCGAAATTCGAACTCGCCCCCATCCGGATATATTTGAGGATGTTGGCGAAAGTCCGCCGCCCCTCCTCCACCCCATCGGCGACGACCGCCAAATCGCTGTCGAGCAAGATCATGTCTGCCGCCGCCTGCGCAACACCGGACGCCCCTGCGACCGACAATCCGATATCGGCAGCCTTCAGTGCGGGCGCATCATTGATGCCGTCGCCAAGATAGCCGACCACGCCGCCTCGCGACTGAAGCGCCCGGATCAGCCGCGACTTCTGATCGGGCGCAAGGCGGCCATAGGCATCGACATGCCGCACCTGCACCGCCAGCGCATCGTCGGACAGGCGCGCTATATCGGAACCCGATAGCACCTTGTCGGTCTTCAAGCCGACAAGTCCGGCGAGCCGTTTAACCACGACGGGATCGTCGCCCGACAATATTTTGAGCCGAATGCCCGCCGCTGCGAGACGCGCAATCGCCGCCGCAGCAGTCGCTTTGGGTGGATCGGCAAACGCGCACAGTCCTTCGAAGACCAAGCCGGTTTCATCAGCCGCCGTCACCTCGTGCGAAGCGCCCGACCAGGCGCGTGATGCCACGGCGATGGTCCGAAGCCCTTCCTTCTCGGCAAGCGAATGCACCGATTTGAGCGCAGCGGTGCGTTTCGCCGTGCCCATCTTGCCACCAGATCTGATCGATGTGCACAGTGCGATGATGGCTTCGGGCGCGCCCTTGGCGATGAGCACTTTGCCATCTGGTCCGTTTGCCACGACCGACCCAAGTCGGCGCCCGAAATCGAATGAATGGCGCCCGAGCAGGACCCAGCCTTGGTCGGCGGCGGGTGTGCTGGCCAGCAGCGCGGCGTCGAGTGCGCCGCGATCGCCGCCGAGCTTTGCCGCAATGGCAGCGAGCTGAGCCGGACGCGGGTCTTCAACGCCCGCCGGCGACAGACTGCGGGCCAAGGTGATTTCCGCCGATGTCAGCGTGCCGGTCTTGTCGGTACACAGGATCGTCATCGCACCAAGATCGTGAATCGAGGCAAGGCGCTTCACGATCACCTTGCGCTTCGCCATCCGCATTGCGCCGCGCGAAAGGGTGACCGTGGTGATCATCGGCAGCAGTTCGGGCGTAAGGCCAACCGCCAGCGCGACGGCAAACATCACGGACTGGAGCACCGGCCGGCCGAAGAAGACGCTGGTTGCGAGTACCACGACGACCAGCGCAATCGTCAGCCGCGCGGTCAGCAGGCCATAGCTGCGCAGATCGCGCTGGAAGGGCGAAATCTCATTGTCCACGGCCAGCGCAGCGGCGGCGCTGCCGAACACGGTCGAAGGCCCGGAGTGCACGACCACCGCGGTTGCCTCGCCGGTCTGCGCGACAGCTCCACGAAACAGCGCATTCGACGCCTCGCTCACGCTCAGCCCGGCGACCGGTCCGGCGCGCTTTTCGACTGGGTAAGGTTCGCCGGTCAGCGCGGCTTCGTTGGCGGTAAAGGCATCGCTATCGATCACCAGACCGTCGGCCGGAATGATGTCGCCCGCACGGACGCGCATGATGTCGCCGGGCACCACCGCTTCGACTGCGATCTGCACAAACGTCCCGTCGCGCTTGACCTCGGCTTTCAATGCAACCGACTGGCGCAACGCTTCGGCGGCTCCCAGTGCCTGATGTTCCTGAACTGCTTCCAGCCCGATCGACACCGCCAGAATGGCAATGATGATTGATCCACCGATCCCGTCGCCGGTCGCGACCGACACCAGGGCGGCGGCAAGCAAGATCAGCGAAAGCGGTTCGAACAACCGCCGGACAACGGCCCGCACTGCGCTCACACTCTGGACTGGGGCGTCGGCGTTGGGGCCAAATCGCTTTAGCCGCTGGCTGGCTTCCAGTGATGTCAGGCCGTCACGACCGGAATTCAAATCTGCGGAGACGGCGCCAGGTGATCGCGTCCAGAAAGGCGGGTCGGCAGGTGCGAGGTTTTCCATACTGAAATTATCAGGACGTTGGGATTGCGCGAAAGCATCGGAATTTACCTAGAACAGACTTAAAAGACACATCGGCTGGTCGAATGCGAGTAGAGCTACTGGGTAATTTCCGAAGGTTTCGCGAATGGTTCTGCAAGCCGATGTTTAGTGCAGGTCGGAAACGCGTGGCGCCTGTCCAGAATTGCCAACCGCTCTCCCGCAATGGTCGCCAATGCGGCGTCAACCGCCGAGGTGAAAATGCCGGAATCGAAGCTGATAACTCACCTGGACATTGCGTTGCACGCCGATCCCGCGCGCGTAGTGATACGTCCGTTCGTGCCCGCCGACGATGATCCGGTTCCAGGGTCCTCAGGCCCGACCCGCTCGCAACGGATCGCGGACCGCATTCTCGGCCTGGACGATAGAGCGCTTGCCGCGGAAACGACGCGCGTAATGTCCGACCTGTCCGAACGTCACCGCGATGTCGGGAAGATCCTGACGCGCAGGTTTCATGAGGTGAATGGGCTCAAGATCGACCACTGCAAGGTTGATCAGGACAAGGAGAACTTGATTGGAGCGTTTTTCAGCGAAGAATATTCCTTCGAGGCAGCAGCCTTGTTCAACCCGAGCATTGTCGCGCATCCGGATCAATCGAATGTCCCGGCCGGATCGATCCGATTTGTGCTGTCGCTTCGCGCTGTCGGCGAAGGCCACATCTCCTCGATCACGTTTCGCACCGGGATCTGCAACGAGAATGGTGGTCTCACCATCGATCCTGCAAGCCCACAGGCGATATCACCGCGGATTGAAAACATCCCCGGCGGGGCGCCCGATGATCCCGGCAATAGGCTCTACTTCGACGATAGCCGTGACCTCTCGGAAATCGTCATCTTTCCCATAACCCCGTACCAGCGCCATGGCATTGAAGACCTGCGGATGGTCCGTTTCACCAATGACGATGGCAATGTAACTTATCTGGGTACCTATACTGCGTTCAGCGGCGGCAAAATCCGTCAGGAATTACTGCGGACCGCCGACTTTTCGACGTTCGAGCTAAGCGCGCTGCGCGGGCAAGCGACCGCTAACAAAGGCATGGCGCTGTTTCCGCGCCGCATCGATGGCCGCTACGCGATGCTGGGACGCCACGACCACGAAAACATCTGGCTGCTGATGTCGCGCGATCTTTATCTCTGGGAGAGCGGCACGAAGATCATTTCGCCGAAGTGGGTCTGGGAATTTGTCCAGATCGGCAATTGCGGCTCGCCGATCGAGATCGACGAAGGGTGGCTGGTAATCACCCACGGCGTGGGTGCAGTGCGGAATTATTGCATCGGTGCCTGCCTGCTCGACAAGCAGGACCCGACCAAATTACTGGGGCGTGTAACAATTCCTGTGCTCAGGCCAAGAACTGATGAACGCTCCGGTTATGTCCCCAATGTCATCTACAGTTGCGGCGCGATGGTTCATAACCGCACCCTTGTTCTGCCTTTTGCGGTCGCTGACAGCTTTACGACCTTTGCGACAATGTCGCTTGAGCGCCTTCTTGCCGAGATGAATTGATGCTTCGTGCGCTCTGGCGACAGTCGCCTTCAATGGGTATTTTCCGAGGCTGCGCGATGGACCCGCGGCCGAGCTAGGCTGTTAGGAGCCCCCGGCCACCGTCGGCGGCCAGAAATGGAGCAAGACACATGCGCGCAGACACTTCCGCGCTGGCCAAGGAAGGCGCGCAGGCTAAGGAAAGGCACTTTCCTGACGAATTGCAGGCCATCGACGCTTATTGGCGGGCGGCCAATTATCTCTCGGTCGGGCAAATCTATCTCTACGATAATCCGCTGCTGCGCGAACCGCTCACGCGGCCGCACATCAAGCCGGTGATTGTCGGGCATTGGGGCACCACGCCGGGCCAGAACTTCATCTACGTCCATTTGAACCGGGTGATCAAAAAATACGATCTCGACATGATCTATGTCTCCGGCCCGGGGCACGGTGGTCCGGCGCTGGTCGGCAACACGTACCTGGAAGGCACCTATAGCGAATTTTATCCCGACATCAGCCAGGACACGGCGGGGCTGCAGAAGCTGTTCAAGCAGTTTTCGTTTCCCGGCGGCATCTCAAGCCACGTCGCGCCCTCCACCCCTGGGTCGATCCATGAAGGCGGTGAGCTTGGCTATTCGCTCAGCCACGCATTCGGCGCCGCGTTCGACAATCCCGATCTGATCGTCGCCTGCGTTATCGGCGATGGTGAGGCCGAAACGGGTCCGCTGGCAACGGCGTGGCAGTCGAACAAGTTCCTCGATCCCGTCGCCGACGGCGCCGTGCTGCCGATCCTGCATCTCAATGGCTACAAGATCAGCAATCCGACCGTGCTCGCGCGCATTCCGCATCACGAGCTGGAGCAGTTTTTGCGCGGCTGCGGCTGGACACCCCATTTTGTCGAGGGCGATGATCCGGCAGCAATGCACCAGCTGATGGCGAGCACCATGGAAACGGTGATCGCGGATATTCGCGCGATCCAGCACAATGTCCGTAGCCTCTCCGCATCAGAACGACCGCTATGGCCGATGATCGTGCTCAAATCGCCGAAGGGCTGGACCGGCCCCAAAACCGTCGATGGACTGGAGGTCGAAGGCACCTTCCGTTCCCATCAGGTGCCGATTCCGATCGATCCCGCCCACCCTGAACACATCCAGCAACTCGAAAGCTGGATGAAAAGCTACTGTCCCGAAGAGTTGTTCGACGCGGAAGGCCGTCTAGTCCCCGAACTCGCGGCGCTGGCTCCGACTGGCGAGCGGCGGATGGGTGCCAATCCGCACGCCAATGGCGGGCTGCTGCTGCGCGATTTGCGGATGCCCGCGTTTCACGCTCATGCGGTGACCGTGCCGTCGCCCGGCGCGGTCGATGCTCAGGATATGCTGGTGCTCGGTAAATTCCTTCGCGACGTGATCACGCTCAATCGGAATCAACGTAATTTTCGCCTGTTCGGTCCCGACGAGACGCTGTCAAACCTCCTTGGTGCGGTATTCGAAGTCACGAACCGCCAATGGGATGCCGCGCAGGAGCCAAACGACGAGTTCCTGGCCCCCGCCGGACACGTCATGGATGCGATGCTCAGTGAACATCAGTGCCAGGGCTGGCTCGAAGGCTATCTGCTGACGGGTCGGCACGGGGTGTTCAACAGTTACGAAGGGTTTATTCGGATCATCGATTCGATGTTTACCCAGCATGCCAAATGGCTGAAGGTCACGCTGGAACTGCCGTGGCGACGCAAGATCGCCTCGCTCAATTATCTGCTTTCGTCGCATGTCTGGCAGCAGGATCACAACGGCTTCACGCATCAGGATCCGGGATTTCTCGATCATGTGGTCAGCAAGAAGGCCGACATCGTGCGCGCCTATCTGCCGGCCGATGCGAATTGCCTGTTATCGGTTGTCGATCATTGCCTGCGCAGCCGCCATTATGTGAACGTGGTGGTGGCCGGCAAGCACCCGCTGCCGCAGTGGCTGACCATCGACGCGGCGGTATCGCACTGCACGCAAGGGATCGGTATCTGGCAATGGGCCAGCAACGATCAGGGGGCCAGCAACGATCAGGGGGCCAGCAACGATCAGGGGGCCAGCAACGATCAGGGGGCCAGCAACGACCAGGATGGCGACCCCGACATCGTGATGGCGTGCTGCGGCGACGTGCCGACGCTCGAAGTGCTGGCCGCGACATCGATCCTGCGGATCAGCCTCCCCGATCTGAAAATCAGGGTCGTCAACGTCGTCGATCTCATGCGGCTGCAACCGCGTAGCGAGCATCCGCATGGCCTCACCGACGTTGACTACGATTCGCTGTTCACCCGCGACAAACCGGTCATCTTCGGATTTCACGGCTATCCGGGCCTGATCCACCGGCTGACCTATCACCGGACCAATCGCAACCTCCATGTGCGCGGCTACAACGAGGAAGGCACGGTCACGACGCCCTTCGACATCCGCGTCCAGAACGGCCTCGATCGTTTCCATCTGGTCGAGGATGCGGTGGAGCAACTCCCCCGGCTTGGAAGCAGGGGCGCGTATCTCAAGCAGAAGATGCGCGACAAGCTGGTCGACCACAAACACTATATCGCCCAGCATGGGCAGGACCTGCCGGAGGTTCGCAACTGGAAATGGAGCGATCATCAGTGATCTTGCGTGAGCTTTGCGACATGGCGGCGCGGCTGGTCGCCGACAACAAGGGCCTGCTGGCGATCGACGAGAGCAACGCGACCTGCAACAAGCGCTTCGCAGTGCACGGGATCGCGCAGACCGTTGAGATGCGGCGCGCCTATCGCGAGCTGATCCTGACCACCCCAGGACTCGGCGCGTCGATCAGTGGCGTCATTTTGTATGACGAGACGATCCATCAGGCTACCACTAGCGGCGTACCCTTCGTTCGAATTCTAACCGATGCCGGGATCATTCCCGGGATCAAGGTTGATATCGGTCTCGAAGATCTCGCCAATCATCCGGCCGAAAAGATTACCGAGGGCCTCGACGGGTTGCGCACGCGGCTTCAAGCATACTTCGAGATCGGCGCGCGCTTCGCAAAGTGGCGCAGCGTATTTTTCGTCGATCAACAGCTGCCAAGCAGGGGATGCATCGAAGCCAACGCGCAAGGATTGGCGCGCTACGCGGCACTCTGTCAGGAAGCCGGGCTCGTGCCCGTCGTCGAGTCCGAAATGCTAATGGATGGCGCCCACAGCCTGGATCGCGCTGCGGCAGTGACCGAAGACGTCCTGCGGACTGTTTTTGCGCATCTCATTGCTCAAGGCGTACTGCTCGAAGCCATGATCCTGAAGCCAAGCATGGTGCTACCCGGAACAGACAACGCTCTAACGCCCTCGGTTGAGCAAATCGCTTCCGTCACCGTGAAATGCCTTTTGCGTGCCGTTCCTGCCGCCGTTCCTGGGATCGTGTTTCTGTCGGGAGGTCAGTCGCCCGAACTCGCTTCTGCCCGGCTGAATGCCATGAACGTCAAATCGAGGTGGCAAGCTCCCTGGCCGCTGACTTTTTCATTCGCTCGCGCGATCCAGCAGCCGGCACTCGCTATCTGGGGCGGACGGCCAGAAAATGTGGTGGCGGCACAAATGGCGCTGGATCATCGAGCCAGATTGAACCGCGCCGCGCGCCAGGGCGATTATGACCCGGCAATGGAAGTCGCTGCGTGACAGCGGAGCCGCGCTCAATCGGTTACCCGCGAATTTACTTCATCCGTCATGGAGAAACTGCCTGGTCGCTATCGGGCCGCCATACCGGTCGCAGCGACATCGCCTTGACCAAGAACGGTGAAGTGCAATCCCAGCGATTGCAGCCGCTTTTGCAGTCTGTTTCTTTCGCGCATGTGCTGACCAGTCCACGCCAACGCGCCCGCCAGACATGTGCGCTGGCGGGTCTTGCTCCCGCAGCCGAGATCGAACCGCACCTCGCAGAATGGGACTATGGCGCGTATGAAGGCCTTTCAACCGCTGAAATTCGCAAGACCGCGCCTGACTGGAACATCTTCCGCGACGGTTGTCCGGGCGGCGAGACGGCTGCACAGGTTTCTGCCCGCGCCGACGGCCTAATCGCGCGACTTCGCGGCCTTGGCGGCAACATCGCAGTCTTCTCGCATGGTCAGCTCGGCTGTGTGCTGGCGGCCCGATGGATTGGATTAGCCGTTATCGAAGGGCAGCATTTTGCCCTCGATACCGCGTCGCTGAGCATTCTTGGCTCCAAGGCAAGTCATCCTGACGTGCCGGTGGTCACTCGGTGGAATATGCTGCCCACGCTTCCATGAACTAGCAATCGGTCCGCATCAGTGCGACAGCAATGCGCAGCGACCCGTCCGCAAAAGGTTGTCGGTCACGCCCCCAAACGCCCATTCACGCAGGCGGCTGTGGCCATAGGCTCCAGCGACGACCAGATCGGCTTGCTGGCTTTCAAAGATGGCGTCGAGGCAACTGGCATCGTCTCCTTTCGACGGCGATACCAGCGGGACTGCCGTGACACCGTGACTCTTGAGCCAGGCGGTGACGTCCTTCACCCGGCTGAGCGCCGCTGACTCATTTGCGTCGGAGGCAATTTCGACCACCGTTACATCTTTGGCGGCTTTCAGTAGCGGCATCGCATCGCGAATCGCCCGGCGTGCTTCGCGCGTATCCTTCCATGCGACAACAACCCGCTGAAACGGAAGACTCGTCCCTGCGTGCGGCACGACAAGCACCGGCCGTCCAGCACGCATAATCAGATCGCCGATGTTAACGTGCCGCGAAGAGTCAAACCGGTCGGCGGGCGCTACACTGGTGATGATCACGTCAGCGCACCGCGCCTCCCGCGCAAGATATTCGGACAGGGGCAAGCTTGAGTCGGACGATCGCCACTCCAGTGATGACTGCGAAGACTCGAATGCAGCTCGATATTCTGCCTCGGTCGCTTTGGTCTCCTTATCAAACTCGTCACGTAACATCCCGACGACCGCGCCATCGTTATATTCTACGCCCGAGATTAATTGAACGGGTTGGCAGGCGGCAATCCCGACGGTGCGTGCGCCGAACAGCTTGGCAATTTCGCCTGCCACCTTGAGAACGGCACCGTTCGGGCGGCCGACGATCATATGCACGAGAAGCGTCGCGTAGCGCACAATGTTCTCCCAATCGAGGTATCAGGCAATGGCCCGTGTTGCTTGTTCGCGAGCGACCGCAGACCCGCAGAAATGTGATGGTGCCGATCCGGCGCGCGCCAAACTAGGCTCGGAAACTACTCATTCAGGATTTGTGGAGGCAATCAGCCTCCGTTGCGCGACCGAATATGGGCGGTTTCCGAGGCTTTCGTTAGCGGGTGATAGATTTCTACAACTACGGCAGTGATCGGCGGACAAGCGTGTCGGCTTTCAGAACTGCGCTGCGCTGGCCTATTGTCTGCTGATCGCCGTCACTTCCCCGGTATTGCCCTTGACCATCACCTCGAACGCGATCCTGTCGCCAACCGCGATTCCGTTGAGCAGCTCGGGCTTGACGGAAAAGCCCATGTTCATGGCGGGCCAGCCGACGGCCGGGATCGCGCCGTGATCGAGGGTGATCTTGCCTGCGGCGGCATCGATTGCGGTGACGGTGCCCGAGGCCTTGCCCATTTTGGCACCAGCTGGCATCGCCATGCCCGGCATTGCATCGGTGCTCGCCGTGGATACTTTCGCAGCGGGGGCCTCGACCTTCTTCTCGCAGCCCAACAAGCCGATCATTATGGCAGCAATCACAGCAATCTTGGGCGTGTTCGTCATGTCGTTTCTCCTTGGGATTGAACGCGGATACGCGGACGGCGCATCAGCAAATAGGCGGCGGGGATGACCAGCATCGACAGCAGCGGCGCGGTCAGCATCCCGCCGATCATGGGCGCGGCGATCCGGCTCATCACCTCCGAACCTGTGCCGGTGCCAATCAGGATCGGGAACAGCCCGGCAAGGATCACCGCAACGGTCATTGCCTTTGGCCGCACCCGGAGCAGCGCGCCTGCGCGGACGGCGGATTCAACATCGTCATGCTCCGCCAGGGCCGATTTGAGATAGATCAGCATGATCACGCCAAATTCCGCCGACACCCCCGCCAGCGCGATGAACCCGACGCCGGTGGCGACCGACTGGTTGTAGCCGAGCAGGTACAGCAGCCACACCCCACCGGTCAGCGCGAAGGGTAGCGTCACCATGATCAGCGCTGCCTCGTCCCAGCGCCGAAACGTTGCGTAAAGCAGCGCAAAGATGATCAGCAGCGTCGCCGGAACGACCACCTTCAACCGCTGCGTGGCGCGTTCGAGAAATTCGAACTGGCCGGTATAGGCAACGCTGATCCCCGGCGGCAGTTTCACCTTCGCGGCCACCGCGCGCTGCAGATCGCCGACGATTTCGGTCAAGGCGCGGCCTCGCCCATCGATATAGACCCAGGTTGCCGGGCGACCGTTCTCGCTGCGCAACATCGGCGGGCCGTTTGTTATGCGAACCTCGGCGACCGTCCCCAGCGTAACCTGCTGGCGTGAGGGCGTTAGCACCGGCAGGTTGACGATGTCGTCGAGGCTATCGCGGATTTCGCGGGGGTAGCGCACGCTGATCGGATAGCGGGCCAGACCCTCGACGGTCTGCCCGACCGTCTCGCCGCCGATCGCGCCGGAAACCACTGCCTGAACTTCGGCGACATTGAGCCCATAGCGTGCCGCAGCAGCGCGGTTGATACTGACATCGATATAGCGCCCTCCCGAAAGCCGTTCGGCGAGCGCCGAACTGATCCCCGGCACGGTCTTTGCAACCGTCTCGATCTCGCGTGCGGTGCGGTCGATCTCGTCAAGGTTCGCGCCCGAGACCTTGATCCCGATCGGGCTCTTGATCCCCGTTGCCAGCATGTCGATCCGATTGCGGATCGGGGGAATCCAGAAATTGGCGAGGCCGGGGACTTTGACCGTGCGATCAAGCTCATCGATCAGCTTGTCCTGCGTCATGCCGCTGCGCCATTCGCTCTTCGGCTTGAAGCGGATCGCGGTCTCGAACATTTCGAGCGGAGCAGGATCGGTCGCCGTGTCGGCCCGGCCGGCCTTGCCGAACACGCTGGCGACCTCGGGGACGGTCTTGATCAGGCGGTCGGTCTGCTGGAGCAACATCGCCGCTTTGGCGGTGGATATGCCGGGCAGCGCCGAGGGCATGTAGAGCAGGTCACCCTCGTTCATCTGCGGCATGAATTCGCCGCCGGTCTGGCTGACCGGCCACAGGCTGGAGGCGAACACCAATCCGGCGATGACCAGGGCCTGCCTGGGCCGGGCCAGCACCCAGTCGAGCGCGGGACGATAGAGGCGAGTGAGCCAGCGGTTGATCGGGTTGGTATCTTCGGCGGGGATCTTGCCCCGGATCAACCAGCCCATCAGCACCGGGATGAGCGTGATCGACAGCAGCGCCGCGCCGGCCATCGCGTAAGTCTTGGTGAAGGCGAGCGGCGCGAACAACCGGCCTTCCTGGCCCTGAAGCGAGAAGATCGGGATGAACGAGAACGTGATGATCAGCAGGCTGAGGAACAGCGCCGGGCCGACCTCGGCCGCCGCATCGGTGATGACCCGCCAGCGTTCCGGGCCTTCCAGATCCTTGCCGGGGTTGTCGCGCCCCCAATGTTCTAGGTGCTTGTGCGCGTTCTCGATCTTGACGACCGCGGCATCGACCATCGCCCCGATGGCAATCGCGATCCCGCCAAGCGAGAGGATATTGGCGTTCAACCCCTGCACCCGCATCACGATGAAGGCGATCAGGATGCCGAGCGGCAGCGTCAGGATCGCGACGAGCGCCGAGCGCGCGTGCCACAGGAACAGCCCGCAGACGAGCGCGACGATGATGAACTCCTCGACCAGCTTGGTTGTCAGGTTCTCGACCGCGCGGTCGATCAGACCCGAGCGGTCGTAGGTGGTGACGATTTCGACGCCAGGCGGGAGACCGGCCTTCAACTCAGCCAGCTTTGTTCGAACCCCCTCGATGACCTCGCGCGCGTTCTTGCCCTGGCGCATGACGATCACCCCGCCGGCGACTTCCCCTTCGCCGTTCAACTCGGCGATGCCGCGGCGCATCTCGGGACCGACCTGGACCGATGCAATATCGCCCAGCAGCACGGGGATCCCGCCGACCGCAGTGCGGATCGACACCGCGCGAAAATCGTCGAGGGTTTTGAGATAGCCGGTGGCGCGGACGATGTATTCGGCTTCGGCCATCTCGATAACCCCGCCGCCAGTCTCCTGGTTGGCGCGCTTGAGCGCCTCGGCGACGTCGCTGGCGGTCACGCCATAAGCCGCGAGCTTGTGCGGATCGACCACGACCTGGTATTGCTTGACCATGCCGCCGATGCTGGCGACCTCGGCGACTCCGGGGACGGTCTTCAACTCATAGCGCAGGAACCAGTCCTGGATGCTGCGCAGCTGCGCCAGATCGTGCTGCCCGCTCCGGTCGACCAGCGCATATTCGTAGATCCAGCCGACCCCGGTCGCATCGGGGCCAAGCGAGGCCGTCGCCCCGGCGGGCAGACGGCCTTGCACCTGGCTGAGATATTCAAGAACTCGACTGCGCGCCCAGTAGAGGTCGGTGCGATCCTCGAACAGGACATAGACAAAGCTGTCGCCGACGAACGAATAGCCCCGGACGATCCGCGCGCCAGGGACCGAGAGCATTGTCGAGGTGATCGGGTAGGTTATCTGGTTCTCGACAATCTGCGGGGCTTGCCCGGGATAGGTGGTGCGGATGATGACCTGCACGTCGGACAGATCGGGCAGCGCATCGACCGGCGTAGTCCGCACGGCAGCAATGCCGATCACCGTGAGGACCAGCGCGGCGGCCACGACCAGGCCGCGCGCCTTGACCGAGGTGCGGATGATCCATTCGATCATGGGCCAGGCGCCAGTGGCCGCGCCGCAAGTCCGGAGAGACTGGCTTCGGAATCGAGCAGAAACTGGCCGGAGGCGACGACCTTCTCGCCGGCTGCCAGACCCGCCAGGATTTCGGTCTGCCCTCCACCTTCGCGGCCGGTGCGGACCTCGGCCGGGCGATAACGCCCGTTGCCGGTGGCCAGCATGACGATAGTCCGGGTGCCCGTGCGGATCACCGCTTCACTGGGGACCAGCAGGGCCGCGCTGGCATCGCCGCCCAACGCCACTTGCGCGAACATTCCCGGACGCAGCCGCCGGCCCCGGTTGGCCAAGGCGATACGGACGGTGAGCGTGCGGCTGTCAGCCTGCGCTGTGGGCAGGATGGCGATGATCCGACCGCCGAAAGTCTCTCCGGGAAAAGCGGTGAGCGTCGCGCTGGCGCTTTGACCAACGCGGACACGACCTGCCTGCGCTTCGGGCAGAGCAGCATTGAGCCAGACGGTGTCGATGCCGGTAACCTGAGCCAGAGTCTGCCCCTGCGCCAAGGTCATGCCGGCGCGTGCATCGAGCGTCTGAATCACGCCTGCGATAGGCGAAGTGATTGTCACCGTCCCGTTGGTGCGCCCGGAGCGCTCGACACTTGAAATCAGGCCGTCAGACATGCCCAGCAGCTTGAGCCGCTGTCGCGCGGCAGCCGTCAGCTCTGGCCTGGCCAGCCGCCTGACCGCGAGGAACTCGGTCTGTGCACCGCCCCATTCGGGCAGCTGCACGTCGGCAAGGGGGGCGCCTGCCGAAATGATGTCACCCGGCGCGCGGGCATAGACGCGCGCCACGAAGCCGCCCGAACGCGCCTGAACGATCGCCACGTCGCGCTGGTTGAAATCGATGCTGCCAGTTGCACTGATCGAAGCGGCCAGGCTGCCGATCTGCGCGGTGACGACCCTGATCCCCAGGTTCTGCATCGCTGCGGGATCGATTTTTACCCCCGGAGACGCTCTGCTGAGGCTGCCCTCGTCGGCATATTTGGGAACGGTCTTCATCCCCATTGAGGATAGCGCGGCGGGGTCGTCATAATGCTCCTGCGGCACCATTGGGTCATAGTAATAGAGGATCTTGCGCCCTGAGCTTGCCGAAGTAGCCGGATTGTCCGAAGCTGGGCGCCCAAGCCAGTAGCCCGCACCACCGACAATCAGCACAGCAGCAAGAATTCCCGCACGCCAGTGCGTCGCCGTAGTTGGATCGATCGTCATGGCCGTCCTTCACCGTAGGTATAGTTGATCCGGACCGCGTCACGCGCGACCTCTGCCTCGCGCGCTAGGGCATCGACTTCGGCTTCGGCCAGCGCGAGCGAAGTCAGGAGCGCAGATCCGAGATCGAGCTTGGCGGCAGCGTAACTGGCCTGGTCGAGCTGAGCGCGGCGCTTGGCGAGTGGCACCAGGATGGTTCGGGCGTTCTCGAGCCGCTGATGGTGCATCGCATGATCCGCCAGATCAGCGCTGAGCGCCGCGACCGCCTCGCGTTCGCCGGCGAGCCGTTCCAGCCGGACCTGCTCGGCCTCGCTGGCGCGCGCCGCTATCTTCGGTTCCTGCCGACGCCGTGTAAAGAATGGCAGGTCGATGCTGAGCCCGACCGAGACCAGGTCGCCAAATGCGGGCTCGCGGCGACCATAAGAGGCATTGACGGTCCAGTCGGGGCGCTTGTCGGCGCGGGCAAGATCGGTTTCGGCATCGGCGGCGGCTGTCCGGGCGCTGAGCGCGCGCAAGCGCGGCAGCGCGCCGATGCCCGCGTTCAGCTGCGCCGCATCGACCCCTGGCGAAGGCGGCGCGCCCGCAACTTCGACCAGCGGATCGCCGGTGTAGCGCACCAGCCGCGCCCGCGCCTTGGCGACATCCGCCGCCAGTTCGCTCCGACGGTCGGCGACCGCAGCGCGCAGTTGGTCAGGCTCGAGCGCCTGGCTTGGCCGCGCCGATCCCGATACCAGCCTTGCCGCGACCGTCGCCTGGAGATCGCCGAGGCTGGTGTCGAGGTGTTGTAGCTGGGCGAGCCGCTTTTCGGCGTAATAGAGATCGACCCAGGCCAGCGCAGTCTCCAGCCGGACAGTTTGAATTTCCTGCGCATAGCCTGCTTCGGCAATCCCGACGTTTGCCTGCGCGCGTTCGGCGCGGGCGCGGCGCTTGGCCGGATTGATAAACTGCTGACTGACTCCCACGGTAGTCATCGTGAAATTGTCACGATGGAGACTTCCGGCATCGGGGCCAGTCACCGGGAAATCGCGGATGCCGAGTTCGAGGGTCGGATCCGGCAGGCGATCGGCTGCAATCGCCGCAGCACGCGAGGCTGTAATCCCCGATTCAGTCGCCTGAAGCGAGGGCGCTTCGCGGACAGCGCGCTGGATCGCTCCGCTGAACGTCAACGATTCGGCATGAAGTGCAGATGGAATGGCGATGGCCAGCGCCGCACCAATCAAAATGCGCATTGAGGTTCACCTTGGCAGAGAAACGTTCAAGCGCAGAGCGACCACAAGGCCGCGCTGCGCCGGTTGGTTCAGCCAAGGTGTGAAGGGGGATTGGGCTCAGGCGGGATGGAACGCCCGTAGAGCGTCGGCATCTCCTGCCAGAATAGTGACCCCTCATCACTCAGAACCGCGCGTAGCGTTAATGGGTACCAATCCTGGAGCGCAACGGTGGCGCAGCCCGCCATTGCCAGGCAGGTAGCGGCCATACTTTTGCAAGGAGCGCTGTCTTTGCCGGATTTGCCGTCTTCATGGCAGCAACCGGCCATACCGGCCATCGCATCAGTCTGAGCCATTGCCGTTTGTCCACATGGCGCTGTCGGCTCGGCAAAAGCCTGACTTGACAGGCCACCGATGGCCCAGAGCAACAGCAAAAGGTGGAGGAGCAACTTCAGCACTGTGCATCGTTAGACTGTCTTCGCGGGTTCGACAATCGGTCGTCGGCGGCTGTAGCGCTAACGCGGCCAGCTGCAAAAAACGTCAAATACAAAAGCATTAGACGCCAACGAGTTGAAATAGCGGAACAGATTATTGGGGCGCGGCCTGATCATTCCTGCAAATTATCAGCACCCATTATCACTGGCCAGTTTGCTTTGCCAGTACCGCCGCCTTTTTTACTGAGACATGACCGTCAAAAAGCTCTATTCGGCGCTGGCATAGCCCTGCGATATGTTCGTCGTGGGTCGAGATAAGAAAGCTGGTCTCCATCTTCTTGTTGATGGAGCGAATCAGGTCCATCACTTGGTTGGCGGATTGCCGATCAAGGTTACCAGTGGGTTCGTCTGCCAACACTAGGACCGGATTGTTGATCAGGGCCCGGGCCACTGCGACGCGCTGGCGCTGCCCACCGGACAGGGCCGAAGGGCGGTAATCCCTGCGATCCGAAAGCCCCATAGCATCAAGCAGTTCGCCCGCCCGTTCCCGCATGGCACGGGTTTCCCGCCCGATTGCGCAGGCGGCCGGCATCATGACGTTTTCAAGTGCCGAAAGATCGGGCAGCAAATGGTGGAACTGGAAGACGAAACCGAGGTATCGGCTGCGGAATTCGGTGCGCTGCGCCTCGCTGGCCTCCATAAGGTCCACGCCGAGCATTTCATGGGTACCGCCGCTGGCGCGCATCAACGTGCCGAGAATCGTCAGAAGGGTGCTCTTTCCTGATCCGGACGGACCAAGCAGGGCCGCCATCTCGCCTGCTGCCATCGAAAGATCGATGCCCTTGAGAACAAGCGTCTCAGCGTCGCCTTCGCCGAAGCTCTTGGTCAACCCGCTGACGGCGAATATCTGTTGCCCGCTCATGATCCGATGGCTTCCACCGGATCAATCCGGGCGGCCCGGCGCGCGGGAAGAATCGATGCCAGCGTGGCTGCAAGGGTGGTAAGCGAGATCGCCAGCAGGAAATCGCCCTGAGCCCGGTCGATCGGTAGCTCGCCGCTGGTGACTTGGGACACTGGTGGAAAAGGGGCCAAAGCGATCCAGGCAATTCCTGCGCCGATCAACGCGCCTATGAATCCGATCAACGTCCCTTCCAGCACAAAGATGGAAATCACCAGCGCCTTGCTGGCACCCATGGCCCGCATGATCCCTATTTCCGATTGCCGTCTGATAATTGACAGCAGCATGGCGCTGGCGATGCCGACCACAATCGTCACCAGGGAGAAGGCCTTGATGATGATGCCTGTGCGCGCTTGTGCATCCAGACCTTCAAACAGCTGGCCATTGTCTTCGGTCCACGCCGTAGCCTTGAGGCCGGTAGAGCGCCGCAGGCGGATGGCGATATCGGATGCAGCGGTGGCTGGTTGGACCTTGATCTCAATCCGTGAGATCCCGGTTGTCAGATCGAACAGCGCGCGCGCTGCGGTAAAATTCATGTAGACTATTTGGCGGTCGGCGCTGGCAATTCCCAGAGTAAAAATGCCCCCAATCCGAAAGCTGCGCGATCGTCCGCGGTCCGAACTCAGGCGCACCACTTGCCCGACCCGGAGGCCCAGGTCGCGCGCCAGTTTGCTGCCGATCAGGATGCCATCGGCAGGAAGGTTGCCGGTGCCTCCCACAATAGCCGCTTTGATATCGGCAATGTCTGAAAGATTGCCAGGCATGACGCCAATTACCCCCACAGGGGCTATCGCCTGGCCCCGTTCGACAAAAGCCGAGCCCCTGATCTGGGGCGATACTGCAGTCACCCTCGGAGTTGTTTCGATGATCGGGATGACCGGTTGCCAGATGGCAATCTGCTCGCGTCGGCTGACGTCCTTTTGCACGACTACTTGCGCACTTGCGCCTAGCCGCCGGATGGCTGGGTCGCGATCGGGCATCTCCAGCACGACATGCGGGATACTGCCCACCGTTCTCAAGGTGAGCAAGGTGGCCAACCCGCCGATCAGCGCACTCATGAAGATGAAAACACCCACGCCGAGCGCCACACCAGCCATCAGCAACGCGGTTTGTCCTGGATGAGACCACAGATGTCGGATCGCGATCTTGACCGCATAGGGGTTCATCTCAATTGTTCACTCTTACCGTTTCACCGGGCTTCGCTGCGTCAGGATCGGCAAGGACTCGCTCCCCAGCCCTAAGACCACTGGTGACGATCACATTTTCTGCAGGCCAATCGACAAAACCGATCCGCCGTTCTGTCACGAGCCCGCCGGTTGAGACGACTTTCACTCTTGTCTCGCCGCCGGACTGGATAATCGCACTGCGCGATATGCTGATCGCCCGCTCGCGCCGCTCGATCACAAGGTTGACGGTAACGGTAAGGCCAGAAGGGGCATTGATTAATGCATCATTCAAACTCAGGCGAACAGCGCGCGCGCCGGTTGCGGTGTCGACCCGGGGTTCGACATGGACCACATTCGCCCTGATCTGGCGCGTTTCTCCCGGCAAACTTACCAGAGCCTCCATGCCAGGACGGATTTCTGCGGCGTAGATCTCGTCCACCTCGACGGTGATCTGGGGAGCGGAAAGATCCGCAATGCGGTAAATGATACTTTCGATGCCGACTGTCTGGCCGGGATCGACGGGACGTTCGAGGATTACCCCGGCAAATGGTGCACGCAGGATGCGGCGGTCGCGTTGCTCGCTCGCCTGAACGACACTGGCGCGTCGACGGCGCAGTTCTCGTTCGCCCTCAACCACGGCCAGGCGCCGTTGCTCCACCTCTCGCCTGGTGGCGAACTGGCCCAGAGCTTCAAAACGGGCAAGATCGCGTCGCGCTTGGGCGAGAGTTGCCTGCTGGGTCTGCGCAGAGGCCTCGGCCTCGGCAATCACCGCTGTTTCAGGTGCATCGTCAATCCGGGCGAGAATCTGCCCGGCCTGCACACGGTCCCCGACATCGAAGGGCAAGGCCACGAGTTCACCACCAAGGATGGGCCGGATATCGACCTGAAGCCGCGGTCTTACTCTTCCATTAACCGCCAGAATGCGATCCGCAGGTGCCGCCTTGATTACAAAGGCAACGACTTTTTTCTCGCGCGGCGCGAACAACCAATAACCGGCCGACGTCAGGATGATCACTGCCAGCGTAGCGAAAAGAAACTGTCGACCTGTTATTTTCATTCAGTTTTCCCTCTACCACCCTTTTCATCGCAAAATATTAGCAAAATTCGGGGGCACGGGGATAACAGATACAAGGTTGCTGGGCGCGGTCAGTAAAAATAAAACTCGTTCGGAGCGGAGACGTTTTAAATTTTCAATCAGTTTATCGAAACGTCAGCTATACGTCGTTGGCATTCAAGTCGGCGAATTTCGGCTCTGAACTCACGCAATACCGTTGCTGCAGACATGCATAACCAATCGGTTTCAGGCATCTTTCAAGATTACCCGCTTGGCAGGGATCGAAGAGAGGAAAATCGCAGCAGGGAAATATTTTGTTCAAGGGCAGCTGACCGCACTTAGCCACCCAAAACCGGCCAGCCCGGACCCGGCCCAAAGTTGGTCGTACTGAGAGCGCGATTCATGAAAAAGACCGGGGGTCCATCTTTAACCTGAAACTGCGTCGGGCTCGGCTTCCTTGCGAGCAAAAAAGATAACAACCTTCAGCCCTTGATTTGGCGCGGAAAGGACTTCTATCTGAGCCTTGGCATTCTGCTTCAATGACTGAACGATCACTGCTCCTAGTTTGCCGGATTGAGGCCAAGTCGCGCCCTGCTGTAAGCCGACACCATCGTCGGAAACGACAACGCGGCATCCCGTATCGTCAACCAAACTTGACAGGGTAATCGTCCCGCCGTCACGCCCCACAAATGCGTGTTTAAGCGCGTTTGTCATGAGCTCGTTGACGACCAAGCCCGTCGGCATGGCGACATTGATTGACACCGGCCAGGTGTCGACCTTCAGGTTCAGCCGGATACCTTCAATTGCATGAGCTTCCATTACCGAGGAGGCCACCTTGCTCAGATAGACACCCAGATCGATGCCATCACCTGCACCTTCGCCCGCCAGGAGATCATAGAGCAACGCCAGGGAATTGATACGACCGGCCAGGCGATCGAACCGCTCGCCTATCTCTCCATCAGGCAGATTCCGCGCTTCCATTCGGATCAGCGCCGTGATCATCTGAAGATTATTCTTAACGCGATGCTGCAACTCTCGAAGCAAGCCGTCTTTTTCCTGCAACATTTTATCATGCTGCTCGCTTACGTCATGACTTCGCTGTCCTGTCGTAGCGAGCGCGACCAAGCGAAAAATCGCGACGCCGTCGTCACCTTCAATCGTGTTAGACCATGCATCAACGTCGATTTTCTCACCGCCACGATCGATGGTGAAGGTTCCAATATATTCTTCATCGCAATGCACTGCCTCACCCAATGGCGTGTCATCGCCAGGTGCGGCCGCCACGCCTGGAAGTACCTTCCAGTCCCCGCCCTCGATAGCTGCTACCGCCCGACCCGTCAGCCGCTCGAACTCCAGATTGCAATAAGTGATCAACTCTGATGGCTGAAGCTCCGCTACGGCGATTGCGACCGGCACATGATCAAGGAATTGCTTGAACCGACCGCTCCCTAAAGCATCGGCAAGGCCAGGAGTCGCTAAAAGACGCTCGACGCCGGCAGAGTCGTTATTATCTTTCATTTTTCACTCCAACACGCCGACCGGGGATAGCAGGCGCGAAGCGCAACTAACGAGAACTATCATCCAGTTTTCCGTGTTGATGAATTTTTGCGACGGAAATTGATATTTTTCCGCCGCACATATCGACGGTTTGATCTAGTCCCATCGCAGGAAGTTCGCTCCTTCAACCTGTCGCAAACCTATGCTAGCTTGCTAGGGGATTTTTCTGCGGCCACAAATCCGTCCGGCTGAGCCCAAAATAACCACAATCCAGTTAGTTTGAGAGTGCCAGCGGGAGAGGTGCCATGGCTGAGACAACCCTTGCCCTGCAATCCGACTTTGCTCGGCGCGGTGGGCTGTTGACGATGGCTTCCAGGCTGAAACCGGGCCAGGCATGATTCTTGGCGTTGTCCTCGCCGGTGGCAGGGCCAGCCGCTTCGGCAGTGACAAGGCGCTGGCCGAACTGGATGGCCAGACGCTGCTGGCGCTGGCGGTCGATCGTTTGGCGCGGTGGTGCAAGGCGGTGGTGGTGGTCGGGCGCAGCGAAGCTCCCGCGCCGTGTCTGCCCGATTGGCCGCGCTCGGGCATGGGTCCGCTGGGAGGTTTGGCCGCAGCGCTCCACCATGCGCGCGATCAGGGTTACGACGCGGTGCTGAGCTGCGGGGTCGATTCGCTCGGGCTGCCGGACAACCTGCCGACGCTGCTCGCCCCCAATCCCGCCTTCCTGCTTGGCCAGCCGGTAATCGGGTTATGGCCGGTTACTGCCAGCGCGGCGCTCAATGCCCTGCTGGAGAGCGATGCGCGCCATTCGATGCTGGCTTTCGCGCACGGGATCGGGGCGCGAGCGGTTACCCTGAAGACGGCTCCGGCGAACATCAATACGCCGGAAGATCTGGCGCTGTTGCAAGGACCCCCTGCCAACTAGTCATATCCGCGCTTGTCCGCCCAGTCCTTGCTCTCGCCCGGCTTCTGGGTAGCGGTCGGGACTTTGCCCGAAGCGGTCCTGAGATCCCAGCCGATGGCATCGGTATGGGCTTCCAGCGGCATCCGAAAAGCCGAGATTGCCCAACTGGTCATCACGTAGTGACCGACGGTGAAGACGAAATCCATCAACTGCTTGCGATTCAGCTTAGCGCTTAACGCTGCCCACGCGTCATCGCTAAGGCGGCCGTTTTCAACCAGTTCATCAACCGCGTTCAATACGCTGCGGTCTTCCGCATTCCAGTTGAGCGCATTGCCACCCACTTTGATCGCGGCGATCTCGTCCAAGCGCATCCCCAGGTTGAGCGCATAGCCAACATGGTTGTGCCATTCGTATTCGCTCTGGCACAACCAGCCAACGCGCAGGATAATCAGTTCACGCGGGCGCGGCGGCACGGTGTTGGCCATCAGCAGATGCTTGCCCCAGCCATTGTAGGCCATCGCCAGTTCAGGATGGTTGGCCATCAGCATCATGATGTTGGTCTTTGAGCCCTCCTCCCAGGCGTTTGGCTCCCCCCAGAAGGCAAACACCTCGCGCGCCGGATCTGTCCACTCGGCGCGCGGCAGGGGCGGGATACGCTGGGGGGAATCGGCGGCCATGGGTGCTCCCTCGAAAGTGTGGAGCGAGCTTTAAGGGCGGCCAGGACACAGTGCCAATGCCGGGCGCGCAATCCCGCGCTGGCGATGTTAGATCGCCCGATACTCAGTCAGGCGGAGGCACTTCGCTCGGTCCCTGCCCGGGCTCGACAATGTCGGGGCTTGGTGCCGGGGTTTCGTCGGGTCGGCTTAACGGCGCTTCATTTGGGTCGGGCTGGACCGGGCTTTCCTCCGGCGATTCGGGATCGATCACATCGGGCTTGACGGGAGGCTGGCTGGCCATGGGCGCAAGGTCCTGTGCAAAGGCAGTTATGCCATAGCGAACCGCTTCAGCACACCTTTGGTTCCCGCCAGCGCGATCGAGTCCTCGCCATGCCTGGGCTGTTGCCGCGCTTGCCCTTTCGACAGACTGGCGATAAGGGCCGGCGCCTGATTATTTCGGGCTTCGTCGTACCGCGGGCGTGGCGGAATTGGTAGACGCGCTGGTTTTAGGTACCAGTATCGTAAGATGTGGGGGTTCGAGTCCCTTCGCCCGCACCAGTTTCCCGCCCCTTACCGGACCGCCGCGCCGCTCGTCAGCGTATTTGAAAAGGCTTTGTCATGCAGATTGTCGAGACCTCGAACGAGGGGCTGAAGCGCGCCTACAAGCTTACGATCCCGGCCAAGGACATTGCCGCGCGGATCGACGGCGAGGTCAAGAAAATGGCCCCAACCGTGCAGATGCCCGGCTTCCGCCCCGGCAAGGTGCCCGCCAACCTGCTGCGCAAGATGCACGGCCCCGCGCTCCATCAGGAAGCGCTCAACACCTCGATCCGCGCGGCGATGGACGAGCTGGTCCAGGACCAGAAACTACGCCCGGCAATGCAGCCCGAAGTCTCGCTGGGCGACGGTTACGAAGAAGGCAAGGACGCCGAACTCGCTGTCGCGCTTGAAGTGCTGCCGCAGATCGCCGCACCCAAGCTCGACGCGCTCAAGCTGGAAAAGCTGGTGGTGCCGGTTTCCGATGCTGAGGTCGACGAAGCCGTTGTCCGCATCGCCACCCAGCAGAAAAGCTTTGTCGACGCCAAGAAGGGCAAGAAGGCCGAGACCGGCGACCAGGTCCTGTGCGATTTTGTCGGCAAGGTTGATGGCGTCGCGTTCGACGGCGGCACCGCCGAGAACCAGGCAATCGAGCTGGGCTCGGGTCGTCTGATCCCAGGCTTCGAAGAGCAGCTTATCGGCGTCAAGGCCGCAGACGAACGCCAGATTACGGTGACCTTCCCCGCCGACTATCCGGCCGAGAACCTGAAGGGCAAGGCCGCCACGTTCGACATCACCGTTCACGCAATCAAGATCGCGGGCGAAAGCGTGATCGACGAGGATTTCGCCAAGAACCTGGGCCTGGAAAGCCTCGACCAACTGCGCGGCCTATTGCGCGGCCAGCTGGAGCAAGAAACTGCCGGGCAGACCCGCACCCAGATGAAGCGCGCGCTGCTCGACCAGTTGGCCGCCGATCACGACTTCGAGGTTCCGCCCTCGATGGTCGAGGCCGAATTCGCCCAGATCTGGCAGCAGCTTGAGCAAGAGGCCAGCCGCGAGGATGACCCTGCCGCAGCGATGCTCGAGGTAGAGGCCGAGAAGGACGATTACCGCGCGATCGCCGTTCGCCGGGTGCGGCTTGGGCTGCTGTTGTCGGAGATTGGCCAAGCCAACGGGGTCGACATCTCGCAGCAGGAAATGTCGATGCTGGTCAGCCAGGCGGCACAGCAATACCGCCCCGAGGATCGCCAGCGGTTCATGGAATATGTCCAGCAAGACCCGATGGCCGCCGCCCAGCTGCGCGCACCCATGTATGAGGACAAGGTCGTCGACTTCCTGTTCGACAAGGCCGCAGTGACCGAACGCGAAGTGACCAAGGACGAACTGCAGGCCGCAATCGAAGCCGAGGAAGAGCATGTCCACGGGCCGGACTGTGGCCACGACCATGCGCACGAGACCAAGGCTGCAACGAAGGCTCCGGCAAAGAAGGCTGCCAAGCCTGCGGCGGAGAAGGCTGCCAAGCCTGCGGCCGAGAAGGCTGCCAAGCCTGCGGTGGAAAAGTCGGCCAAGCCTGCGGCCGAGAAGGCTGCCAAGAACGCTGCGCCCAAGGCTGAAAAGGCTCCGGCCAAGCAAGAGGCTGCCAAGGCCGAAAAGAACCCCGCCAAGAAGCTTGCCGCAAAGAAGGCCGCGCCCACAAGCTGATCTAAAACCAAAATCCTCGTCATTGCGAGGGCCGCAGGTCCGAAGCAATCCATAGCGCCCCGCGTTGGGCGCTGGATTGGTTGCTACGGCATAGCCGCAGTTTATCCTGAGCTGGTCGAAGAACTCGCAATGACGAGCGTTTCTAGGGGGGGCCTCGGCTCTGGTTCGGCAGTTTTCTGGTTTTGCTTGAGCTGTTTTTACGCAGCCCCACGTACCGAGTCAGCCTGTCCGGTGACGCCCCCGCAAGGGCGGCGCGGTGCTTGAGCGGCCTCGCAATGCGCGGCGCTATGCCGATGGTTGGGTTAACACCCTTGAACATCGCGCGCAGCCACGCGACATAGGCGCCGCAAATCATAAGGACCCCCCATGATCGATCTGTTCGGCGCATCCTCGGCCCAAGGCAAGTTCACGCACGACCCCGTCACCGGCGCACTCGTGCCGATGGTGGTCGAGCAGACCAGCCGGGGCGAGCGCAGCTTCGACATTTTCAGCCGCCTCCTGCGCGAACGCATCGTGTTCGTGACCGGCGAGGTCGAGGATCACATGGCCGCACTTATCACCGCGCAATTGCTGTTTCTGGAAAGCGAGAACCCGTCCAAGGATATCTCGATGTATATCAATTCGCCCGGCGGCGCGGTTACCGCCGGAATGGCGATCCACGATACCATGCAGTACATCCGTCCCAAGGTTTCCACAGTGTGCATCGGCCAGGCCGCCTCGATGGGCAGCTTCCTGCTTGCTGCGGGTGAGCCGGGGATGCGGATTGCCCTGCCCAACGCGCGGATCATGGTCCACCAGCCCTCGGGCGGGGCGCGCGGGATGGCCTCCGACATCGAGATCCAGGCGCGCGAGATCCTGCGTATCCGCGCCCGGATGAACGACCTTTATGTGAAGTACACCGGCCGCAGTCTCGAGGAGATCGAGAAGGCGATGGACCGCGACACCTTCCTCGAAGCTGACGAAGCAAAGACCTTCGGCCTTGTCGACAAGGTCTTCGAAACCCGCCCGACCTCCGATGCGGTGGGCGAAGCGGTCGACAAGGGTACTGGCGGCGCGCCAAGCTGAGGGTTGCCCTGCCGCTTCAGCACGCAGCAATCTTTGCAGTGTATAGCGGCAAGGTTGATTAATATGAGCGCCGGACTAGACTCGGCGAGTCCGTCCCTTTGGGGACACCTGGGATAAAGCATGACGAAACTGAGCGGCTCCGACGCCAAAAGCACCCTGTACTGCAGCTTTTGCGGCAAATCGCAGCATGAGGTGCGCAAGCTGATTGCCGGCCCGACCGTGTTCATCTGTGATGAATGCGTCGAGCTGTGCAACGACATCATCCGCGAAGAGACCAAGGCCGGGATCGCCGGCAAGAAAGACGGCGGGGTCCCCACTCCGCGCGATATCTTTGCCACGCTCAACGATTACGTGATCGGCCAGGACCGCGCCAAGCGGGTCCTCTCGGTTGCCGTCCACAACCACTACAAGCGGCTCAAGCATAGCGGCAAGGGCGGCGAGGTCGAGCTGTCGAAGTCGAACATCCTGCTGGTCGGCCCGACCGGTTCGGGCAAGACGCTGCTCGCGCAGACCCTGGCCAAGACCTTTGACGTGCCGTTCACCATGGCCGACGCAACGACCTTGACCGAGGCCGGATATGTGGGTGAGGATGTCGAGAACATCATCCTCAAGCTGCTCCAGTCGAGCGACTACAACGTCGAAAAGGCGCAGCACGGGATCGTCTACATCGACGAGATCGACAAAATCAGCCGCAAGGCGGAAAACCCCTCGATCACCCGCGACGTGTCGGGCGAAGGCGTGCAGCAGGCGCTGCTCAAGCTGATGGAAGGCACCACGGCGAGCGTTCCTCCGCAAGGGGGCCGCAAGCATCCCCAGCAGGAATTCCTTCAGGTCGACACCACCAACATCCTGTTCATCTGCGGCGGGGCGTTCTCGGGGCTGGAAAAGATCATCGCCGACCGCCTGCAGAAGCGCTCGATCGGCTTTGGCGCACATGTCGCCGATCCGGACAAGCGCCGCGTCGGCGAACTGCTCCAGAAGGCCGAGCCGGAGGATCTGCTCAAGTTCGGGCTGATCCCCGAATTCGTCGGCCGCCTGCCGGTGATCGCGACGCTGGAAGACCTCGACATCGAGGCGCTGGTCAAGATCCTGTCCGAGCCGAAGAACGCGCTGGTCAAGCAGTACGCCAAGCTGTTCGACCTGGAAGACGTCCAGCTGACCTTCACGCCTGATGCGCTCGAAACGATCGCCAAGAAGGCCATCGAACGTAAGACCGGCGCGCGCGGACTGCGCTCGATCGTGGAAAGCATCCTGCTCGACACGATGTTCGATCTGCCGACGACCGAGAACCTGGTCGAAGTGGTGGTCGATTCGGACGTAGTCGAAGGCCGCAAGCAACCGATCCAGGTGCTCAAGGGCGACAAGGCCGAAGAAGCGGCTTGATTTAAGGTCCTCCCGATTTTCGCGTCAGCGTAAATGGGGAGGTGGCAGGCGCGAAGCGGCTGACGGAGGGGTTCTGCGTTTCCGCCAGCGCCGTTGCCCCTCCCCCACCGCCTGCGGCGGCGGTCCCCCTCCCCATTTGCGCTACGCGAAAATAGGGAGGATCTTTCGATCAGACCACTCCATGCGCCTCCAGCGCGCACTCCGCCTCCAGGGCGGTTTCCACCTGCACCGTGGCATGGCCGATACCGAACTCATGCTCCAGCTCGTGCGCCAGTTTGTGCAGGAACGCGTCTCCCGGGTGCCCGCCGGGGATCACGATATGCGCAGTCAGCGCGGTTTCGGTGGTGCTCATCGGCCAGATGTGAAGATCGTGGACGGTAGTGACGCCCGGGCAGCGGCAGAGGAAGTCGCGCACGTTCGCCTCATCGATATGCGGGGGGACCGCCAGCAGCCCCATCCGCACCGCGTCGCGCAGCACGCCCCAGCTGCCCAGCGCGATAATCACGGTGATCGCCAGGCTGGTCAGCGGATCGATCCAGCGCGCACCGGTGAGAGTCACGGCCAGACCCGCCAGAACCACCCCGGCTGAAACGGCGGCATCGGCCAGCAGGTGCTGGAATGCCGCGCGGCGGTTGAGGTCGGAGCCGCGCCCCCGGGCGAACAGGAACGCGCTCAGGCTGTTTATCACGATCCCGATACCCGCCACGATCATCACCGTCGGGCCCGACACGGGCGTCGGATCGCCCAGCCGGCGCAAGGTCTCGACCAAAATCGCCCCCAGCGCGACCCACAGCAGCGCGGCGTTGGCGATGGCGGCGAGGATCGAGGAGCTTTTCAGGCCATAGGTGTAACCCGCGCTGGGCGGGCGCGCCGCGAGGATACTTGCCCCCCAGGCCAGCAGCAGCGCCAGCACGTCACCGAAATTGTGCCCGGCATCGGCCAGCAGCGCGATCGATCCGCTGGTGAAACCGGCGACGACTTCGGCGATGACGAAGCCCAGGTTGAGCACGACTGCCAGCGCAAAGCCGGCTCCGGCACGCGGCGAAACGTGCCCGTGTTCATGCCCGTGGTGGTGGTGTCCGGTGCTCATGCTTGTCCTCTCGGCGGCGATGTTGCACAATTGCCGCAGTGCAGCAAGAATCGTCGACGCCGAGAGGGGGGGTGATGCGTCTAAACAGGCCTGTCTCCGCCTCGATTGTATTAAAGTGTCGCTTACCGTCGGTAGATTGAAATCTCCTTGCGTCGAACTTGAATTGGCGTGGACGCTGCGCTCGGACTGTCAACAACCCGTCACATCCGCCTGTTTAGCCAGCGACACAGCGCTTGTAAGAGCGTCGTTAGTAGTGCGCGGGCGGGTGATTCGTTGCCGCCCGCGATCAAAAATTTCTAAGCAGTAATCCGGAATGTCCGGACATCACGGGGCCCATACCATGCAGCTCAAGTATTTCCTTGCCGCCAGCGCGGCCAGCCTGTCCCTCGCCTGCGGCCTCGCCGCGACCCCGGTCATGGCGCAGGAAACCACCTCCTCGATCGACGGCACCGTGACCGGCGACGCCGGCGCGGTCGTCTCTGGTGCCAAGGTAACCGTGCGTCATGTGCCCTCAGGCACCGTCAGCACCACGGTCACCGACGCGGGCGGCAGCTACAGCCTTCGAGGCCTGCGCGTCGGCGGCCCCTACACGGTGACGGTGTCGGCAGATAAGTATTCCACCCAGACCTTCGACGGCGTCAGCCTTTCGGTCGGCGAAACCTTGGGCCTGCCCCTGCAACTGGGCGAACACGAAATCGTAGTCAGCGGTCAGCGCGAGCGCTCGCGCGAACTGGTCACTTCGTCGCAAAGTTCGTTCAACGCCGAGGAAATCCAGAATCTTGTGTCGTCGCGCCGCGACGTGCGCGACATCATCCGCAAGGATCTGCTATCGACCTACAACGCCAACGTCGGCGGCGTCAGCATTGCGGGCGGCAACATCCGCACCCAGCGCTTCTCGGTCGACGGCGTGGCGATGCAGGACAGCTTCGGCCTCAACTACGGCGGCCTGCCGTCAAGCCGGGGCATTGTCTCGATCGAAGCAATCGACCAGCTGACCGTCAAAGCTGCTCCGTTCGACATTTCGGAAGGCAACTTCCAGGGTGGCGCAGTCAACGTCGTGCTCAAGTCGGGCACCAACCTGTTCCACGGCTCGGCCTTCGGCAACTTCGGCGGCCCCAAGCAGACCGGCAAGCGGACAGCCGACAACATCGGTGTGGTCGGCGATATCTACCCGGTGGCCGACACCCGCATCCTCGACTTCCGCAACTATGGTGGCAGCCTGTCGGGTCCGATCATCAAGGACACGCTGTTCTTCTCGTTCGCTTACGAAAAGCTCACCGAAGGAACCCCGAACGGCTTCGGCGTCCAGGGTTCGCAGGCATCCAATCTGGTGCCCAACGTGTTCTATGCGGATACGCCCTCGAGCTCGCTGACACTTCCCGCCAACGCCTATCCGTTCGGCGTCGCCGGCAACCCCACCAGCCTGCCCGGTCTCAAATCGGTATTTACTGCGTTCACGGCCAACTACGGCACGTTTGCCATCGGTGACGTTCCGACCGCCATTGCCGAGACCGACAAGAAGTACTCGGGCAAGATCGATTGGAACATCACCAGTGGCCAGCGCTTCTCGGCCTCATTCATCCATCACGAAAACGTCTTGCCAAACTTCGGTGCGGCCGGAAGCACCAGCACCACGGCGCCTTTCATCGCGCTGCAGTCGGACCTTTATCGCCTTACCGAGTTTACCAATGCCGCCACGGCTCAGCTGAACTCGCAGTGGAGTGACAAGTTTTCGACCGAAGTGCGCGCCAGCTACAAGTACTACAAGCGCGGCCAGGACGGCTTCTCGGGCCCTGATTATGCCCAGTTCAACGTCTGCCTCGATCCGACCAGCCAAGGCGCGCTCGCAGCCAATGCTGGCTCAAGCCTTGCTGCGACGTGCTCGCTGGGTTCGCCGATTGTCCGCCTGGGGCCCGATACTCCGCGTCAGGCCAATGCCTTCAACAACAAGATCTTGACGATCCAGGCCAATGCCGCGTTGCATGCCGGGGATCACACCTTCAAGCTCGAATACGACAACATGCATTCGCAGCTCTACAACCTCTTCGTCTTCGGAACAGGCGGGCTGGCCGGGACCGGTGGTCCGCAGGGTCTGTATTATTTCGACTCGTTCCGGGATTTCCAAAACAAGCAAGCCAACGAGTTGATCCTCAATTCGACCACGGTCGGCCCCAAGACCAACGGTTATGTTGCCTGGGCCTATACCACCCACAGCGTCGGCCTGCAGGATACTTGGAAGATCAGCCCGTCGCTCGTTGTCAACTATGGCCTGCGTTACGATCTGTATGATTCGGGCAATCCGATCTCGCCCAACGCGAACTTTGCCAACCGATTCGCCAACATCTATCCCAATCTGACCAACACCGCGACGCTCAACGGCCGCCAGAAACTGCAGCCGCGCTTCGGCTTCAACTGGCAGGCGACTGACAATCTGCGCGTTGTTGGCGGCGTCGGGCTGTTCGCGGGCGGGCTTTCGGACGTGTTCATCTCGAACAACTATTCGAACAGTGGCGCGTCGCTAAACTCAACCGGCACGGCCATCACTGGTATCGACATCTTCCGCACCACCGCAGGCTGCGTCGATCGCACGACTGGTCTCAATCCGGGTGCCGCAGTCTGCACGGCCGCGCTTAACGGTATCGACGGGGCCAATGTCCCGGGTGTCGTGACGCAGTACCTGCAGACCAATACCGGCGTTCTCGCCAATGCCACGACCAACTCGCTCGATCCCAAGTTCAAGATTCCCGCGCAGTGGAAGTACGACCTGTCGTTTAACTGGCGTCCGGACCTGAGCAATATCGGCATGGGCAGCGGCTGGACGATCCGTGCCGATGCGCTTTATTCCAAGGCCCAGCAGGCGATCCGCTGGATCGATCTGCGCGCGCAGCCGCTGTTCGTGAACGGCGTGGCGCAAGTCGCTCCCGATGGCCGCACTCGTTATGGCGGTACACTTGCGACCGGCACAGGCGTTGTACAGCCAGGCAGCAACTCGGACATTCAGCTGACCAACACCACACAGGGTCGCTCGATCGTCCTGGCAGCTGGCATCAACAAAGAGTTTGATTGGCTGAGCGTTAGCGCGGGATACACCTGGCAGAACGTCAAGGATGTGGCTGGCGCCTTGGTAAGCTCGACCGTCGGGTCGTCCTACGGTATCCCGACTTCGAGCCCCAATTCGGGCGGTGACTATGGTCGCTCGGCATTCGAGGTTCGCAGCACTTTGCGCGCTGCTTTTGAAGTCCACCACAAGTTCTTCGGTGACAACGAAACCCGCTTGGGGATCGGTTGGGAGCGCCGCTCGGGCACTCCGTTCTCGGCGACAATGAATGACTTCAGCAGCGCGGCAAATGGTCGGGCTTCGGTCTTCGGCACAGTCAATAATACGGCTCACCTGCTTTATGTGCCCGACTTCAATCTGACCCCGACGACGACCGCATCGACCACCCAGGGCGTTGCGGGAGGTCTGACCCAGTACGGCAACGTGATCTTCGCTGACGCGGCGACGCTCACGGCGATGCAGGCGCTGGTCAATGGCACTGCTCTCAAAGGCTATCAGGGCCGGATCGCCCCGAAGAACCTGCTGACCGGGCCCAAGTATGACCAGGTCAACCTGCACTTCTCGCAGCAACTGCCGTTGGTGTTCGGGGCCAAGCTAACCGGACTGTTCTCGATCGAAAACTTCCTCAACCTGCTCAACCGCAACTGGGGCAGCTATCAGGAATTCGGCAACACCGCCGTCGTTCGCGTGGTCTGTCAGACAGCGGCTGCGGGCAGCAGCCAGGTTTGCCCGGCCTATGTCTACTCGGCCTACAGCGCGCCACGGACGACGACCTACGCCAAGGCGTCGCTATGGACGATCCGCGCTGGTGCCCGCCTGACTTTTTAATCGCACGCATCATTGTCGGCCAATCCGGGGCGCGGAGGGAGCAATCCTTGCGCGCCCTGATTGGTTTAGGGGGTGTGAGTGACGCCAACTGATCCGCCAATCATTTGTATGAAAAAGGGCGAAATAGCACGTCGGCGACGCGCTGCCTCCTAAACCCAGCCTGCCAGTTCGCGCCTGACCAGCCCTTCAAGCATCGCCATTCCCGCCTCGCTGGTGTTGAGGCAGGACAGCACTGCAAAGTCCTCGCCACCTTCCTGCTTGAACAGCTCCGAGCCCCGGATTCCAAGTTCCTCGTGCGTTTCCAGGCAATCGGCGGAAAAGCCCGGCGCGGCGATAGCCAGGCGGCGGGTGCCTTTGCGGGCTTCTGCCACGAGCGTATCTTCGGTCGAGGGTTCGAGCCACTTGGCATTGCCGAAGCGCGACTGGAAGCTGACTTCGATTCGCACCTCAGGGTGCAGCGGCGCCAGCGCCTCGGCTACCAGCCGCGCGGTCTTGCGGCATTGGCAGTGATAGGGATCGCCCAACTCCAGCGTGCGCTGCGGCATGCCGTGAAAACTGAGCAGCAGGACCTCGGGCATGAAAGCCAGCGTGGCGATCTGGCGAGACAGGTCATCGCGCAGCGCCGCGATATGCCCGGCGTCGTCATAATAAGGCGGCAGCGTGCGCAACGCCGGTTGCCAGCGCATCGCCTTCATCGCAACGCCCACCGCATCTATCACCGTGGCTGTCGTGGCGGCCGAATATTGCGGATAGAGCGGCGCCAGCAGGATCCGGTCGCAGCCCTCCTGCTTCATCCGCGCAAAGGTCTTGCCCAGCGCCGGTTGGCCATAGCGCATGGCATATTCGACGCGGACATCTGCCCCCAGCCGTGCCTGCAGTTCGCGCGCCTGCGCCCGCGTGACCGAAGCAAGTGGCGAGCCCTCGGCTGTCCACACCTGGCTATAGGCATGGGCGGTACGCTTGGGCCGGGTGTTGAGGATCACCCCGCGCAGGATTGGCTGCCACAGCAGCGCGGGCAGCTCGACCACGCGGCGGTCGGACAGGAATTCTGCCAGATAGCGCCGGACCGAGCCCTGGTCGGGCGCATCGGGGGTGCCCAAGTTGACCAGCAGCACGCCGATGCCGCCACGGGCGACTGCCGGGTGTTCGGGCGGATGATGAGGCGTTTGGGCGGAGCTCACGAATCCTCCGCCAGCAGGGGCAGGCGGCGAAACCGCAAACCGGTGGCGGAGAACAGCGCATTGGCCAGTGCCGGGGCGGCCACGGCGACGCCCAGTTCGCCAGGATCGGCAGGCGGGGCGCTACTTTCGATGAATTCCACCTCGATCTCCGGGCAATCGGCCAGCACTGGCAGGCCCAGCGCGGCGAGGCGCCCCACTTGCGGCAGACCCTGTGCATAGGGCGTGCTGCAGCCGAGCGCGAGGCCGATTCCGAACACCAGCCCGCCTTCTATCTGCTGGCGGGCGATATCGACATTAACGATCCGCCCGATGTCGGCAACCGCAGCGATCTTGTCGACCCGAACTCCGCGCTCGTCGCGCCGGGCGGTGGCGATGACGGCGATGCGACCCGCTGAGTCTCCTTCGCCGATACGGTGGCAGGCGAGACCCTGCCCGCTGCCATCGCCTCCTCCGCCCCAGGTCGCCAGTCCGGCCACCCGCTGGAGGCACTGGGCCAGGCGCAGGTCGTCGCCGAGCAGCGCGATCCGGTAGGACAGCGGCTCGTGCCCACCCTGATGGGCGAGCTCGTCGATAAAGCTTTCGGTGAAAAAAGCGGTGTAGCCATGGGCATTGCCGCGCAGCCGACCGGTAGGCAGGGCGATCGTGGTCGAGACATGCTCGATGACCATGTTGGGCACAGCGTAAGGCGGGGTCGCGCCTTCCATAGCGAGAGCATCGCCTTCGTTTGCGCTGGCGCGGATCGCTTGGCGCGGACTGTCGTTGCCGAGCAAGCGACGGCCAAATTCGCGGGCGCTGGCGGGCAAGGCCAGGCGAGCTTTCCAGCCGCTGAGCTCGCCGCCTTTCGTCACCTTGGCGGCCATCACGGCCACCACCGGCGTGCGCGGCCAGCCAGCCAGATGCTCCTGCCAGCGCGACCAGGTTAGCTGCACCGGACGCCCGGTGGCGCGCGCAATCAACGCCGCCTCGACCGCATGGCCATGCTCTAGCCGACGATCGAAACTGCCCCCCGCAGGCATCGGATAGAGCACGACGTCGCGGATCCCCAGGCCCAGCGCCTCGGCCACCGCGCGCCGCGCTGATTCGGGGGCCTGGCTCGCCAACCACAGTTCCAGCCGCCCGTTGCCAAGTCGGGCGGTGGCACTGGCGGTCTCGAGGCCGGCGTGAAGCGCGGGGGCGACGTCGTAGCGCCGGGCCAGCGCAAAGGGGCCAGCGGCAAGGCTGTCGGGCTCGCCCGCCTCATGGATTCGCACCGCGCTGCCACGATGCACCGCCTCGTCGAGCGCGGCCTCGAACCGCGCGGTGTCGGCGCGGTGGGTGGTGGCGAAGCGCGCGCGCATCGCGTCGAGCGCCTTTTCAGCGCTCCACCAGTCGCTCGCCACTGCTGCGAGCCACCGTTTGTGGCTGATCACGCCGAGCACTCCGGGGACGCTCTTCGCTGCCGCTTCGTCGAAGTCGAGCAGTTCAGTCTCACCGATCGGCCCGTGGTGGATTGCGGCGTGGACCATACCAGGCAGGCGGACGTCGGCAGCGAAACGGAAGCTGCCGTCGACCTTGCTCGGGAGGTCCAGCCGGGGAAAGCGCAACGCGCCGCCGGGGGGGAAGTCGATTGAACGCTCAGCACTCGCCCCGGCCCGCAAGACCGGATTGCGCGGCGGATGGTAGTCCGCAGCGTCCTGCGCCAAGTCGCCGAACGACAACCGCTTGGTGCCCAGGATGATGAAGCCGTCCTTGGCCTCGCACTCCTCCCAAGCCGCGTCCCAGCGTGAAGCCGCCGCCTTGGCCAGCACAGCGCGCACCGACGCCGCCGCGATCCGCGCGGGCTGTTCATAAGCGGCCAGCGAGGCTCCGTCAGCAGTCGCGGTGAAGCGCGCGGTCTCAGCCCAGCGCCGCGCAATCGCGCTGTCAGGAGCCTTCGCCAGCACAGCCAGTGCGGGCATCCACATTACAGCCCACTTCGCCGCGAGCACGCCATTGGCATAGGCCCCGCCCGGCGGCGGGCTCTCAACCGCGATCTGGCGCCAGTCTGCGCCCAGCTCTTCAGCAACAATCTGCGGGATGAGGGTGGTGATGCCCTGCCCCATTTCGAGTTGCGGCACTGCCACCGTGACCACCCCGGTGTGGGCGATCTTGATCCAGGCATCGAAGGCAAATTCGTTCTCGCCTGCGGGCAAAGGCACGGCAAAGCGGCGCGGACGCAGCGCATAGCCCAGCGCCAGCCCGCCTCCGGCAAGCGTGCCGATCAGGACGTTGCGCCGCGATAGATTCACCGTGACAAGATCACTGGTTATCTAACCACGTCGTTACCCGCCGGGCGATTGCCATAAACGCCTCAGCCTGCGGGCCTTCGCCGGCCGCCGGAGGCTCGCCCGCATCGCTGGCCTGGCGGATCGCCAGGTCGAGCGGGATCCGCCCGAGGAATGCGTGACCCATCGCGCGCGCTGCGGCTTCCACGCCGCCCTGGCCGAACGGATCGCTCAGCTCGCCGCAATGCGGGCATTGATAGCCGGCCATGTTCTCGATCATCCCGATCACCGGCACTTCACCTGCCTCGAACAGCTGCATCGCCCGGGTCGCGTCCATCAAGGCGAGGTCCTGGGGAGTCGAGACGATTACCGCGCCGACCGGCTTGAACCGCTGGAGCATGGTCAGCTGAACGTCGCCGGTGCCGGGCGGCAGGTCGACCACCAGAATTTCGGCAGTCCCCCAGTGCGCGTCGATCAATTGCGACAGGGCTTTACCCGCCATCGGTCCGCGCCAGGCGATCGCCTTGCCCGGGTCGATCAGCTGACCCATTGACAGCATGCCAATGCCCCACGGGCTGGGCACCGGGATCATCTTGTTGTCTCGGGCCTCGGGCTTGAGCCCTTCGGTGGCGAGCAGGCGCGGCTGCGATGGCCCGTAGATGTCGGCGTCGACCAGGCCGACCTTGCGTCCCATGCGCGCCAGCGCCACCGCCAGGTTGGCCGAAACGGTCGATTTGCCGACCCCACCCTTGCCCGAACCGACCGCGATCAGGCGGCGCGTGACCTTGTCTGCAGTCATCGCCACGCGCACTGCGGTCACGCCCGAGGCCGCCCCCAGCGCAGCTTTGACCGCTTCCTCCAGCCGCTCACGCTCGATCCGGTCGAGTCCGGCAACGTCGAGGACGATGGTCGCCACGCCATCTGCCAGCGCCAGCGATTGCAGCCGCGCCTGCGCCAATGGGGGCACCAAGGCCTTTAAAAAATCGTGGCTATCGGCGCTGGAAACGGCCATTCTCGCTCCTTTGTCCCCACATGCGAGGGCCCGCATCCCCTAGAGTCTTTTCCACCCGCGTGGAAGCGGCACCGGCTCACTTCCTCTCCCGGCCACCCATAAGAAAACCCTGGTAGGTGCCCGGGACGGCGAGCGGGCCGGTGCCGCACGTGTTTCAGCCTTATTTAAACACTTTCTAACAGCGAAAAAGCGCAGCGAGACACTGTTTTTGTGCTGCAACCGTACCTATAAGGACTGCCATGAAAATGATTGGCGATGCAATCACGCGCGGCAGGCTGGCCATGGCCGGACGCCGCAGCCCATGGGGTGGTGGAAACAAGGGCGACAGCGTTCCACCGACTGGTGGCGGAGCTGGTCCCGAGCCCACGCCGCCTATCGATCCTGCGGTCGACCCCGATGAGGGCAACGCGAAGGGTCCGCGCGCTGGCATTGAACCAAAACCCCCCGCCGAACCCGGACCTTCAGCTAATCCTAAGCCCGGCCCCCGCAATCCCTGGCTGCCCGCCGGCGAGCCGCCGCGACGTTCGGCCAGCATTGAGGATATCTTCCGCAACAAGGGCCCGGGCAAAGGCCCCGGTGGCGGTTCAGGTGGCGGCGGCAGCTTTCCCCGCATACCCCAGCGGCCCGGTGGTAAAAGCTGGTTCCCGCTGCTGGTTGGCGGGCTCGCGGTGGTCTGGCTGTTCGTCTCGACCACCCACATGGTCGGCCCGAAGGAACAGGGCATCGTCACCACTTTCGGCAAGTATTCCGGCCTGATCCGCCCCGGCGTCTCGCTGACTTTGCCCTGGCCGATTCAAAGCGTCGACGTCGTCGATGTCACCTCGATCAAGCGCGACACCATTCCCGACAGCGATTCGGAAAAGCTGATGCTGACCAGCGACCAGAACCTGGTCGATCTGAGCTATCTGGTGCGGTGGAACATCAAGGATCTCAAGCTTTACACTTTCCAGCTCGCCGACCCCGAGATGACCGTCAAGGAGGTGGCCGAAGCCGCGATGCGCGCCTCGATCGCCGAGGTCCCCTTGCGTGAGGCAATGGGCGGTTCGGGCCGCGCCCTGATCGAGCAGTCGATGCGCAGCCGGATGCAAGCGATCCTCGATGCCTATCACTCTGGCGTATTGATCCAGGGCGTCGAGATCAAGAAGGCCGATCCGCCCGAAAAGGTCATCGGCGCATTCCAGCAGGTCACTGCCGCGCAGCAGGACGCGCAGCGCGATCAGTCCAACGCTCAGGCCTGGGCCCAGCAGCTGACCGCCCGCTCGCAGGGCGACGCTGCCGCGTTCGACAAGGTCTATGAGCAGTACAAGCTGGCTCCCGAAGTCACCCGCCGACGGATGTATTACGAGACGATGGAGCGTGTGCTGAGCAACAACGACAAGGTCATCCTTGAGGCCAACGGGGTCAACGCGTACCTCCCACTGCCCGAGATCAAGCGCCGCGCCGCTGCGCCCGACACCGCTGCCGCGCCCGCACCGGGAGCCCAGCCATGATGAGCCCTGCAATGCTGTGGCAAGATAACAAGCTGCCGGTCATGGCGGTCGCCGCTCTGGCTCTGGCGCTGCTCGCCAGCGTGGTGGTGGTGCCCGAGACCGAACAGGCCGTGGTCGTGCGAGTTGGTGAGCCGGTGCGGGTGATCAACCGCTTTCGCCCCAACGTGGATTTTGGCTACACCGGAGCGGGACTGTCGCTGCGCATTCCGTTCTTCGAGCAGCTCGTCCGCATCGACAAGCGCGTGCTCTCGGTCGACATGGAACGTCAGCAGGTGCTTTCGACCGAGCAGCTTCGGCTTGAGGTCGATGCCTATGCTCGCTATCGGATTATCGATCCGGTGCGCATGGTCCGCACCGCCGGGACGACCGAGCGGGTCAGTGAGCAGCTCCAGCCGATCTTCAATTCGGTGTTGCGCCAGGAATTGGGCAAGCGCACCTTCCAGTCGCTGCTGACCGCTGATCGCGGCGCGGCGATGCTCCAGATCCGCCAGGGACTTGATCGCCAGGCCCGCGAATATGGCGCTCAGGTAATTGACGTGCGGATCAAGCGCGCCGATCTGCCCGACGGCACCCCGCTGGAAAGCGCGTTCAACCGGATGGAAGCCGCACGTCAGCAGGAAGCCACCACGATCAAGGCGCAAGGCCAGAAGAACGCCCAGATCATCCGCGCCCAGGCCGAGGCCGATGCGGCCAAGACCTATGCCGCCAGCTTTGGCAAGGATCCGCAGTTCTACGACTTCTACCGCGCTATGCAGAGCTACGACACGACCTTCTCCAACGGCGGCGGCAAGGGCGCGAGCACGATCGTCCTGTCGCCGGACAATTCTTACCTCCGCCAGTTCAAAGGCCAGTAATATTTGGTCCATTCAATTCCGGTTAAGCCGTGGCAGGTTGAATCGGGGTCGAGAATATCAAGATTGTCGATGGCGCGCCGGGCGCCGGACACAAGCAATCAAAGGACTTTAGCCTCGTGCGATATGCCTATGGTGTGACTTCCGCGCTGCTGCTTGGCGGCGCCGCCCTTTCGCTGGTGACCGGCTATCCGGTCGGCGCCCAAGTGGCCCAGAACGACGCTCAGCAGATGCAGGGCGTGGCTCCGCGCGGCGGCGCTCCGTCGAGCTTTGCCGATCTGACCCAGCAGCTCCAGCCCGCAGTGGTCAACATTTCCACCCGCCAGCGGATCAAGGTTGCCGCGCAAGGCAATCCGTTTGCTGGGACACCGTTCGCGGACCTGTTCGGCGGCGGCAACGGTGCTGACGGCAGCGATGGCAGCGGCGGCGGCACGGGCAGCGGCGCCCAAACGCGCGAGGCGCAGTCGCTCGGTTCGGGTTTCATCGTTTCGCCCGACGGTTATGTCGTGACCAACAACCATGTGATCACCGCCGATGGCCAGGGCGAGGTCGAATCGATCACCGTTACCATGCCCGACGGCACCGAATACCCCGCCCGGCTGGCCGGGCGCGATGCCGCGTCCGATCTCGCGGTGCTCAAGATCAACCCCGGCAAGGTTCTGCCGTTCGTCCGCTTTGGCGATTCGCGCTCGGCTCGAGTAGGCGACTGGATTGTGGCGATCGGCAATCCGTTCGGGCTGGGCGGAACCGTAACCGCCGGGATTATCTCGGCGGTCTATCGCAACACCGGCAGCGGCACCGCCTATGACCGCTATCTGCAGACCGACGCCTCGATCAACCGGGGCAATTCCGGTGGACCGATGTTCGACATGAAAGGCAACGTGATCGGCATCAACAACGCGATCTACTCGCCCACCGGCGGCAGCGTAGGCATCGGGTTCGCCATCCCAGCCGAGATCGCTGCGCCGATCGTCGAGCGGCTCAAGACCGGCCAGACCATTCAGCGCGGCTATCTCGGCGTACGAATCCAGACGCTCAACGAGGATCTCGCCGATTCACTGGGTATCCCGCACAACCGTGGCGAATTCATCCAGGCGGTCGAGCCGGGCGGCGCTGCTGCCCTGGCTGGCCTGCAGTCCGGCGATGTTGTCCTGCGGGTCAACGGCAAGGAAATCTCGCCCGAACAGTCGCTGTCGTACCTTGTCGCCAATATCGCTCCGGGGACCCGCGTCCCGATCGACCTGATCCGCGATGGCAAGCGGATGACCGTCACCGCCTCCGTCGCCAAACGGCCGAGCGAAGAAGAGCTGGCGCAGCAGACCTTCGATCCCAAAGCGAACCCCAACCAGCAGAAGGATCCCTTCAACAAGACCCCGCAGCGCCAGGGTCAGGGCGTGGCCGAGCGCACACTAGGTTTGTCGGTCCTCCCGCTGACCCCGGCCATCGCGCGGCAACTCGGGGTGCCGGAAACCACCCAGGGTGTCGTCATCAGCGCGGTCGATCCATCTTCCGACGCGGGCGCCAAGGGGCTCCAGCGTGGCGACATCGTGCTGTCGGCCAACTACCGCGCGGTGACCTCGGTGGCCGAGCTGGAAGCGACCATCACCCAGGCCAAGACCACCGGGCGTCCTGCAGTCCTGTTGCGGGTGCAGCGCGCGGGTCAGCCTGCGACGTATGTGCCGGTGCGGGTGCGGTAGGCTGCTCTTCCAAACCTTCGCCCTTGCTGGGCGAAGGATACGAAGTTTCAAACAGCGAAGTGAAATTAGGCGAAGTTGGAAGGAGCTGCGCTGGTCTCAGGGTCCAGCGCCTAGCCCCCCCGGCAGCCCCCTCCCAGCTCCGCCTAGGCAGAAAGCTGCCAAGCCTGCGTTCCGTCCCCCATCAAGGGGACGGTTCGCACCTTACCTTCCCAACAAATATTTCTCCCAGAACACCAGCTGCGCCAGGAACGCGTAGTCGACGTTTTCCTTCTTGGCATAGCCGTGGCCCTCGTTGGCGGCGACCATGTGCCAGGCCTCGCCGCCGTTGGCGCGGATGGCGGCGACCATCTGGTCGGCTTCGGACTGGGGCACGCGTGGATCGTTGGCGCCGGTCATGACGAACATCGGCCGGGTGATTTCCTTGACCCGGCTTAGCGGCGAGATTTGCAGCAGCTTGGCCCGCTGGCGCGGATCGCGCTCGTCGCCGTATTCGACCCGGCGCAAGTTTCGGCGATAGGCGTTGGTGTGTTCAAGAAAGCTGACGAAATTGGAGATCGCCACGGTGCATTGCGTCGCGCGCAACTGTGCCTTGAGCTGGACCGCCGCAGCGTAACACATATAGCCGCCGTATGACCCTCCGGTCAGGCCGATATGCGCCGCATCCAGCCGCGGGTCAGCGGCCAGGGCAGTGACGAACGCCCCCATGTCGCGAACCGAGTCCTCGCGCTTGAAAGGCCCGTTGTCGAGACTGACGAAGCGCTTGCCATAGCCGGTTGAGCCACGGACATTGGGGTAGAACAGGGCGATGCCCAGCTCGTTTAGGAAGTAGTTGCTGCGCCCCAGGAATCCCGGCTGCGACTGGCCTTCAGGCCCGCCATGGACACTGAGCAGGACCGGTCGCTGGCCGGGAAACTTCGTCGGATCGGGGCGGTAGAGGAAGCCCGATACCGCCAGACCGTCGAAGCTCTTGATCGTCAGCAGTTCGGGCTCGACATTGCGCGTGCCGTCCAGCCCACCAGTCTCGCTTTGGGTCCAGCGGGTCAGCGCCATGGTTGCGGGATCGACCGACCACACGTCGCTGGCGCTTTTGGCCGAGCTCAGAGCAAAGCCGATCTCGCCCCACGGCGCGATCTCCAGCCCGGTGATCACGCCCTTGGGGAGGCCGGGCACCACCGTAACCGCACCGCTGGCCAGATCGAGCCGCTTGAGCACATCGGCCCCGGCGACGTTGACGGTATAGGCGATGCTTTGCCCGTCGGGCGCGATATCGAAGCCGGCAACGTCCCAGGTCTCGCTGGTGCGCGGGGTGAACTTGCCGCTGGTCGGATCGAGCGTGCCCAGCCGCTTGGTGTCCGAGCCGATGTCGGATAGCAGCCACACCCCGCCGTCGGGCGCATATTTGACATTGTCCTGTGAAACATCGACCGAGTTATCGCCGATCGGGACCATCGCCCCGCTGGCCAGATCGAGGCGGTAGAGGTCGGAGTTGGTCACCGACAGCCCGTTGACCACGATCGCGCTGGCCTTGTCCGGCGCGATTGCCGCGATCCCCCATCCCCCGCCTGTGACCTGCGCAACCATATGCGCGGTCTCGGGACGGCGCGGGTCGACGGTGTAGAGATCGGCATCGGCGCCGTTGCGGCGGGTTGAGCTGAACCCCAGCAGAGCTCCGTCCTGGCTCCAGGCATTGGTCTCATTACGGCTCTTGCCGTCGGTCAGCAGCCGCAGACGGCCCTCGGCCAGGGTGTAAAGCTGGAAATACTCGTCGCCGCCGGTGTCCTTCTGCGCCACCAGGACGTCGCCCTTGCGCGGGGCATAGGAGCCGTTGACCGGCTCGGCCTCGAACGAAAGCTGGGTCCGCGCGCCCATCGGCATGGCCACGCGGTGCAACTGGGCGGTATTGGCGAAGCGGGTGGCGATCAGGATCGCGCGGCTCTTCTGGTCCCACCCGGCAAAGCTGGCCCCGCGCGCTTCGAGATACGGTCGCACTTGCGAAGCCAGCGCGGCGGCGATCGGCGGGATCTGTTCGGCCGTAATCGCCGCCGGCTTAGGTGCGAGCGGGGTTGCGGACGCGGTCGCGGGTGCACTTTGGGCCAGGGCCGGTACGGCACAGGTCGAGGCCAGCAGCACGGCTGCGATCAGGCGCTTGGTCAATTCGGGTTCCCTTGGCCGGTGATGGTCAGGTGACTGTATGGATGCGGTTTATCGGGGGTGCAAGTTTCTGCCAAACGGGACAGGCCTTGCCCTAACCCTTCCCCCCGGCGAGCGGGGACTGGTTGCATCCAGCTTATATGTTTCGCGCATCTTCTCCTCGCCCGATTGCAGGAGGGGTCGAGGGGAGGATCTGCTGAGCCCTGGCCTACTGCCCGGGCGGCGGCACATCCCCGCCCGGCGGTATCTCGATCACCCGTGGCCGCGTGTTGCCCGGCTCGCGCCGACGTGGCGGAACCCCGCCTTGATTGCCCGTCGCCTGGTTCAGAAAGTCGTCGTTGGCAGCCGGCGGGGGCCCGACCGGGACAAGCCCGCCGTTCTGGTCGACACGGTCCTCAGGCCGGTCACGCGGCGGTTCGCCCGGGCCGGGATCGGCACCCTTGCGCGGATCGATCAGGTTGCCCTGTTCGTCGACATAATAATAGTTATCCGGATTACCGTAGTTGGCCTCGTCGTCGGGCTCGAGCTGCCAGCCGGGAAGCTTGGCATTGGTATCGAACTGTTCGACGGGACGCTTGGCCACGGCATATTTCATGTATTGCGCAAAGGCCCGCGCCGGGGCGGTGCCGCCTTGCAGGCCGGGAACCGGCTTGGCATCATCGCGGCCCATCCATACGCCGGTGGTGATGCCGCTGGAGAAGCCGAGGAACCAGCCGTCCTTGTTTGAACTCGTGGTCCCGGTCTTGCCCGCCACCGGCCGCCCGATCTGTGCCGCGCGGCCGGTGCCGATACTTACTGCGGTCTGCAACAGGTCGGTGATCCCGGCAGCGACATAGCTGGGCACAAGCAGGTTGGGCTGAGCCACTTCATGCTTGTAGAGTACGCTGCCATCGGTCGTCGCAACCTTGACGATGCCATAGGGCTCGATCGAGCTGCCTTTGGCCGACACCGCGGCAAAGGCCCGGGTCATGTCGATCAGGCGCACGTCCGAAGTGCCCAGGACCATTGATGGCATGGTGTTGACGGGCGTGGTGATCCCGAACCGCCGGGCCATGCTGGCCACCGCGCCGAAGCCGACTTCGTTGCCGAGTTGCGCCGCGACGGTGTTCTTGGAATAGGCAAACGCCGTTCGCACATCGATCTTGCCGGCATAAGTCCCGCCCGAATTGCGCGGGCTCCAGCCTTCGATCGTAACCGGCTCGTCGACCACCGCCGCATCGGGGGTATAGCCCGCCTCAAGCGCGGCAAGATAGACGAACAGCTTCCACGCCGAACCCGGTTGACGCACCGCATTGGTCGCGCGGTTGTAGTTGGAATGGACGTAGTCGGTGCCGCCGACCATCGCCAGCACCGCCCCGTCGCGGTCCATCGAGACCATCGCACCTTGCGCGCCCTTGGGAGCGTTGGCGTGGATCGAATCGGTTGCGGCCTGCTGCATGCCGATGTCGAGCGTTGTCCACACCTCGATCGGCTCGCGGTTCTCGGGCAGCAGGATATCGAGCTGCGGCAGCGCCCAGTCGGTGAAGTAACGCACCGAGTTCTGCCCTGCCTCCGGCGCCAGATGGACCGCCGCCAGATCGGCCGAAGCCGCCTGCCCGGCGCTGATCGCCCCGGCGTCCTGCATCGTCGAAAGCACCACATGCGCGCGGCTGACCGCGGCGGCGGCATCGGCGGTGGGCGAATAGCGTGAGGGCGCCTTGACCAGCCCGGCGATGATCGCGGCTTCGGGCAGGTTCATCTCAGTCCCAGGATGGCCGAAGAACTTGCGGCTGGCCGAATCGATGCCATAGGCGCCGCCGCCGAAATAGACCTTGTTGAGATAGAGCTCGAGGATCTGGTCCTTGCTGAAGCGGCTTTCCAGCGCCATCGCCAGCAGCGCTTCGCGGACCTTGCGGGTGAAAGTGCGGTTGTTGTTGAGAAACACCGTGCGGGCGAGCTGCTGGGTAATGGTCGATCCGCCCTGGCGCCAGGCGCCGGTCTTGACCCGCACCGCCAGCGAGCGGGCAATGCCGATCGGATCAAGCCCGATGTGCGAGCGAAACCGCCGGTCCTCGACCGAGACCATCGCATCCTTCATCACCTGGGGGATCTGGTCAAAAGGCAGCCACTTGCCATAGCTCGGCCCCAGCGAAACCAGTTCGGTCCCGTCGCGGGCGCGGACCACGATCATCTGGCCGTTCTGGCTGGATTTGAGCTGGCCATAGCTGGGCAACGACTGTGCCTCGACGGCTACCGCGATGCCAACAGCGATCACGCCGAGTAGGAACAGGCCCAGCCCCCACACGAATAAACGGCGCAAGCCCCGGCGCCACCCCGACGGCGGCTTGGCCGCAGGAGTTTGCGTCGATGTGGAGCGAAGCCGTTCGGGCCTGCGTGCCATAAGGCCTGGTTATTCCTCCCTGGGACGCGGACGTCCGTCGTGCGCCGTGACCTGCCCGGGGCAAGTATAACCTCGGGTTAACGTGGATTAAACGGCAGGGGAACCTATTCCTTCGGCTTGAAATCGAGGCTGGCGCTGTTGATGCAATAACGCAGGCCTTCAGGCTCCGGACCGTCCGAAAATACGTGACCAAGATGGCCTTCGCATTTGGCGCAGCGGACCTCGGTACGGACCATGCCGTGCGCGAAGTCGCGCAGTTCCTCGACCGCATCCGCTGCGACCGGGGCGGTATAGCTGGGCCAGCCCGAACCCGAATTGTACTTGGCGTCCGAGCTGAACAGCGTTTCGCCGCAGCCCGCGCAGACGTAGTCACCCGCCGCCTTGTTCTTGTCATACTCGCCCGTAAAAGCGCGCTCGGTCCCGGCCTGACGCAGGATCTGGTACTTCTCCGGGCCCAGCCGCTCGTGCCACTCGGCATCGCTAAGGTTCAGTTTGTCGGTCATTGGGGAATCCTTTCGGCCCTTATATGGCCGGGCTTATATGGAAAGCCGCTGGCACAGCTGCAAGGCGGCGAAAATTATCGCCTCAGAACATTGAAGCAAACCGTTTCTTAAGCCCTGCCGGGGTAAATACCCTTACGAACAGGGGACCATTCGGATGAACTTTTCAGGGGCAAGCTTTTGGCGATACCTCGCGCTGGGCGTGACCTTGCGCGGCGTATCGTTGTTTTTCGAGAAAATGGGCGCGGCGCCGCTGGGGATGGGCGGGAGTTCGGGCGAGCGCGTGGCTTATCAGGTGGTCGCCCTGATCGTATTCGTCGGCGCGGTGTACTGCGGCGGCAAACTGGTGATGATGCTGATTCGCAGCCTTAACGAGAACCCCATCGCCAGCTCGCGCGCCGAAGCCGAACCGGTCGGCTTCCCCGAGGGCGTCGACTTCGATCCCGACGTTGCCCTGTCGCGCTACATGCAGCGCCGCAGAGGCGAGGAAGCGGTGGCGACCCCGCTGACAGTCAAAACGCTGCCTGCGGTCCAGAGCGCAAGGCGGCGGCTGGTTTAAACTTATTGCGCGCTACAACTTTGCGTAAAGCGCCAGCAAGCGCCCCCAGGCGCGTTCTGCCTGGACCGCATCGTAGACCGGCGCATCCAGCGCGCACCAGCCGTGATCGGCGGGATAGACCTCGATCTCCGCCGGGCGCCCAGCAGCCAGGGCAGAGGCGCGCAGAACATCCTTGTCGCCCGGCGCCCGCGCATCGTCGTTACGGGCAATCGCGAACAGATATGACGCCTTGCTCGCCGCGATCGACAGGTGCGGGCTGTCCGGCTGTGGAGTGACCAGTGCGGCGCCGTGGAACGAGGCCGCCGCGCCGATCCGGCCCGGCTCTGCCGCAGCGGTTCGGATCGTAAACGGGCCGCCCATGCAATAACCCTGGGTGCCGATCTTGCGTGCACTGTCGACCGCGCGCTGCCTGTCGAGGAATGCGACGAAGGCCTTGGCATCGCGCGTGGTGCCCGCCGGACTGAGCGCGGCGATCATCGGCTTCAACTTGGCCATGCCCGCGGGGGTGCGAAATTCAGCGAGGGTGTTCATCACCGGCGCCGGGCTGGTGCGGTAATACTGGTTGACCACCAGCACCGCGTAACCGGCCCGGGCGAGCCGCCGTCCCATCACCTTGAACGCATCGCGCACCCCGGCGATGTCAGGCCATAGGATCACCGCCGGGTGCTTGCCAGCCGTGGGATGAATGAACAACGCGTCGGCATGGCCGTCGGGCGTAGCGATAGTGACCACCCGCTCGCTCAGCGCCCGCGCACCAGTCGCGGCGTCCGCGCGCTCAGCAATGGTGACCGAGGCCACTGCGGCGGCGATCCCCATCGCTCCGAAGCTGCGCCGGGTGACCGCGCCATCGGCGGCGGCAATGGCCGCATCCTGGGCCTCGTGGGTGAATTCATCGCACATCGGCTGGGCTCCTGTAATGGTTGGAGGAGCTTAGACCTTAGTGGAGATTCGTCCAGCACAAGCCAAACCGTCCGCCATCGAGCGGGAAGGTTTGGGGTAGCTTAACGCCGCTCCAGCGCCGCCTCGCACTCGCCCATCAGCGCGGCGATGATCTCGGCGACGGGTTCTTCCTTGGTGACCATGCCGACCGACTGCCCGGCCATCAGCGAACCGTTCTCGATATCGCCGTCGATCACCGCGCGGCGCAGGGCCCCGGCCCAGTAATGCTCAATCTGGAGCTGCGCCTCACCCATGGCGATGCCGTCCTCGTCGAGCGCCTTGGCGACCTCAAGCTGCTTGGCGGTGAAGGCCTCGGTGCCCTTGTTCTTGAGCGCACGGACCGGGATCACCGGCAGGCGCGGGTCAACCTGAACGCTCGCCACCGCATCGCGGGCCGAGGCGCGGAAAAAAGCCTTCTTGAAATTGGGATGAGCGATCGATTCGCTGGCACAGGCAAAGCGCGTGCCCAGCTGGACTCCGGCCGCGCCCATCTCAAGATAGCCCGCAATCGCCTCGCCCCGCCCGATCCCGCCGGCGACGAACACCAGCGCTTCTTGCGCCAGCACGGGCAGGATTTCCTGGGCCAGCACCGACGTCGAGACCGGGCCGATATGCCCGCCCGCCTCCATTCCCTCGATGACGATGGCATCGGCGCCCGAGCGGAGCAGCTTCTTGGCCAGGGCCAGAGTCGGCGCGAAGCACATTAATTTGCCCCCGCCCGCCTTGATCGCCTCGACGCTGCCTTTGGGCGGGATGCCCCCCGCCAGCACGACATGGCTGACCCGGTGACGCACGCAGACATCGATCAGCTCGAACAACATCGGGTGCATGGTGATCAGATTGACCCCGAACGGGGCCTTGGCCAGCGTCTTGGTTGCGGCGATCTCGGCATCGAGCAGGTCGGGCGTCATCGCCCCGCAGGCGATCACCCCGAAGCCCCCGGCATTGCTGATCGCGCTCACCAGGTGCCGCTCCGACACCCACGACATCGCTCCGCACATGATCGCATATTCGCTGCCGAAAAACTCGGCGCCGCGCGCCATCAGGGCCCTGGTCTTGTCGTACACGCGGTTCTCACTCGGTTGCTTCGCGCCGCCTATAGGGCGCACGAACGGCTAGCGCCAAGTCAGAACGTGTAGCCCAGCCCCACTGCCGCAATCAGTTGATTGGCTGAGCCGCGCGTGGCGACCAGCGGAGACCTGGCGAAATCCCCGACCAGCCGCTCATAATTCACCAGGCCGCCGATGGCCAAGCCATGGCCGATGTCGCCATGGAGGCTGACCGCGCCCATCAGGCCCGCAGTCACGCTCTTGAGCCCACCTGACGGCCGGTACTGGGGCAGGCCCGAGGCCGCGCTCGAGATCGGGCCGACCCCGAAGTAATACCGCGCAAAGCGCCCCCCGACAAAATCGGCTGACAGCGACGCCCCCACGATCACAGCCTTGGACAGCGGCATGACATATTGCATCGTCGGGGTGATGATGAAGCTTTTCGACACCGCCCCGACATCGTGCGATCCCGAGATCTGCACGGTCAGCGTATCGAACGCCGAGGTCAGCACCCCGGTGCGGGTGAAGCCGACTGTCCCACCTGCTTCCAGCTCCAGCTTGCGCTTGCGGATCAAGCCAACCACGGCATCGCTCGGGGTGCTGACGCGGTCGAAGTTGAGGCTGACCAGCGGCGCTACGATCCACTTGAACGACTGCCCGTCCCGCTCGGGAACCAGATCGACGCTCAGCGAAGTGCCATGCAGGCTAATGTTGTGACCGTGCCAGCGGGCCAAAGCGCCGGCCGCAGGAGCGACCGTATAGTCGTCCGAACCCTCATAATCGGGCACTATCAGCGTTCCGGCAGCAAGAGTCAGACGATCGGGCGAAACCGGATTAGCCTGGGCGGTCAGTGGCGTGAGCAGGACCAAGGAGGCAAATGCCCGCACCCAAATTCGCCCGGACATCGCGGTCTGCTCCTTATTCAGAATCAAGCTCATATGCCGTGTGCAGCACGCGCACCGCAAGCTCGGTCTCGTCCTCGTCGATCAAAACTGAGACCTTTATTTCGCTGGTGGTGATCGCTTGGATATTGATCGCGCGGTCGGCCAGCGCCTTGAACATGGTTGCGGCGATTCCGGCATGGCTGCGCATGCCGACTCCGACGACACTGATCTTGGCGACCTTCCTGTCGGTGATGATGCGGTTGAAGCCGATGGTCTCCTTCTGGCCCTCAAGCAGTGCCTGCGTCCGCGCGAGGTCGGCCATCGGCACCGTGAAAGTAACGTCGGTCTCGCCCTTCTCGCGGCCCACGTTCTGGATAATCATGTCGACATTGATCGAAGCCGCGGCGAGCGGCCCGAAGATGTGCGCCACCGCGCCGGGCCTGTCGGGCACGCGGGTGAGGATCACCTTGGCCTCGTTCTTGTCGGCGGCAATGCCGGTGATCAGCTGGCTTTCCATGTGCAATCCTTCCAGTTCCTCGTCGCCCACGATCATTGTCCCGGGCAAATCGTCCGCCGGGGGGGCATCGTCGCCCAGGAACGAGGACAGCACCTGCACCCGCACCCCTTCCTTCATCGCCAGGCTGACCGAGCGCGTTTGCAATACCTTCGAGCCGACCGAAGCCAGCTCGAGCATTTCTTCATAAGTGACGTGGCGCAGCTTGCGCGCCTTGGCCACGATGCGGGGATCGGTGGTGTAGACCCCGTCGACATCGGTGTAGATGTCGCAACGATCGGCCTTGATCGCCGCGGCAATCGCCACCGCCGACGTATCCGATCCGCCGCGACCCAATGTCGTGACCCGGCCATCTTCGGCCACACCCTGAAAGCCGGGAATCACCGCGATCGTGCCGCCAGCCATGCTCGCCAACAGCGCTTCGGCATCGATCGAGCCGACCCGTGCCTTGGCATGGGCATTGCTGGTGTGGATCGGCATCTGCCAGCCCAGCCACGATCGCGCCTGGCAGCCGAGCGCCTGCAAGGTCATCGCCAGCAGCCCGGCAGTCACCTGCTCACCCGAGGCCACGACAACGTCATATTCGGCTGGATCGTAAAGCGCATTGGCCTCGCGGCAGAAATTTACCAGCCGGTCGGTCTCCCCCGCCATTGCCGATACGACCACCGCCACTTCGTGCCCGGCAGCCTGCTGACGGCGCACAATCTGGGCGACACGGCGGATGCGCTCGGTGCCGGCCATCGAGGTGCCGCCGAATTTCATCACGATGCGGGCCAACTGCGCGCTCCCCCCAAATCACATCAAGTCTCATCCGGCGCTGGAGACCGGGCGGCGGCCCTGTTAGGGTTGGCTTATGAGCATTGCAACCACGCCCACCGCATCGCCGACCCCTGGCCCGCTAACCATTCGCCCCGATGAGGCCGCGCACTTCGGCAAGCTGGCCGCCGATTGGTGGGATCCCAAGGGTTCGTCGGCGATGCTTCACCGCCTCAATCCAGTGCGGTTGGGGTTCATACGGGCGAGCATCGATGCGCACTGGCCCGGCGACGAAAAGACTCTGAAACCACTGGCGGGCAAGCGCGCACTCGACGTCGGCTGCGGTGCGGGGCTGGTGTGCGAGCCACTGGCGCGGCTGGGCGCTGCAGTGACGGGGGTGGATGCGGCGCAAGAGAATGTGGCCGTGGCTGTCAGTCATGCGCGCGGGTCAGGGCTGGACATAACCTACCGCTCCGGCGAGATCGGCGCGCTGGGCCTCAGTGGCTTCGATCTGGTCTGCGCGATGGAAGTGATCGAACACGTCGCCGACAAAAGCGCCTTCATCGCCGCGCTGGCCGACGCGCTGGCACCCGGCGGCCTGATGATCCTGTCCACCCCCAACCGCACCCCGGCCTCGCGAATATTGCTGGTCGAGGGCGCGGAAATGATCGGCGCGATCCCGCGCGGAACGCATGACTGGGCCGATTTCATCACGCCGGATGAGTTGCGTGATCTTCTAGCCGAGGCCGGTCTGACCATGGGCGAACCGCGCGGCATCGCGTTCTCGCCGATGAAGGGGCTGCATTTGTCGAATTCGCTGGCGCTGGATTACATCGTGACGGCAGAGCGGAGTTAGAATTTTTGTCTTGGCGAAGGGCTCGACACGAATGGACTTGGGGTGGTCAGCTGGAAGACTATTCCTGCCTCAACACCCTTCAATCCGGCATCATCGCAAACAGCGCCCAGGACAGGATCGTCGCTGCAAAAAACAGCGGCCACGACCAGTAAAAACTGTGCGTATCTAATGTCACCCGATGGATATCGAGGTAGGCCCCGGTCGAGTGATTTTTGCCCAGGATCGCCGAGACGACGAACGTCAGCAACGTTCCTGGAAACAGGCCCTTGATCAGCGCTATCATCACTGTCCTCCGGCAGCAGAGCTTCAACCGGACCTCACTCCGCCTAGGCGGCGGCGTCAAGTCCGATTGCAACCAGGTTAGGGAGACATTGCTGCGAGGATCGCCGCGCGGGCCTGAGCCTCGCGATGGCGCCAGTCGCCCGCGATCCGGGTGACCGGCACACCAGCGCGCACCAGCACCTCCTGCGCGATCGCGGCGAAGCGGGCACGGGCATCGTCCGTCCCGAAGAACCGCGTGCCATCGGCGACCCACGGCACGTCCGCAGCGAACAGAAAGTACTGCTCGGCCTTGGCATAGCCCAGCAGTTCGGGCGGGATCGTGCCAAACAGCATCTGCGCCCAGGCGGCGGTCATCAATGGATCGGTGTCGAGGATAAGAACCGCCGGATCGGTCGCGGCGGCGGCGCGCATCGCCGCATCCTGGCCTTGGGCAATCGCCAGCAGATCGTCCATCGTCAGGTCGGTGCCGCGTTCCTCGCAATAGGCGCGACCGAATTCGGGCACCCAGGCGCAATTCAGGCTTTCGCTCAGAAGCTGTGCCAGCACCGACTTGCCAGTGCTCTCCGCGCCGTGGAAGCATATCCGGATCATTCGGGAGCGCGCGCCGCCACGATCCATTCGCGCAGGCCCAGCACCGACATCCCCAGGAACAGCGTGTACAGTCCGGCAGTCGGCAGCAGACCGCGCTGGATGTAGAGCGCAATCGAACCCACATCGATCACGATCCACAACACCCAGTTTTCCACCCGGCGGAACCCGAGCAGCAGTTGCGCCGCGATGCTCGCCCCGGTGATTGCCGAATCGGCATAGGGCATGACCGCGTTGGTGAAGCGGTGCATCGCCCAGCCCAGGTTCAGCGCCAACGCCGCTGTCACGGTCAGCCACACCGCGCGGCTGCGCCAGTCGAGCCAGCGCACCGGCACCCGGCTGTCAGCTCCGTCAACCCGCAGCCACAGCACCCAGCCATAGGCCTGCGCGACAAAAAAGAAGACCTGCAGCCCGGCCTCACCATACAGCCGCGCACGGGCGAAGATCACCACGTAAAGCGCGACCATCGCCATGCCGAACGGATAGTTCCACACGCTGCGCCGGACCAGCAGCGCGATATTGATGACGCCGAGCAGAACCGCCAGCCATTCGAGCGTGGTCATCCCAGGGCAGCGTCCCATGTGTCAGGCGCAAAGCCGACGAGCAGCCCACCGGGCAATTCGACCACCGGGCGCTTGATCATGCTGGGCTGGGCGATCATCAGGTTGATGGCCTTGGCCTCATCGATATTGGCCTTGTCCGCCTCGGGCAATTTTCGAAAAGTCGTACCCGCCCGGTTGAGCAGCTTTTCCCAAGTAATCTGGGTCAGCCAGCGGGCGATCTCGCTGCCGTCGGGCGGCAACTTCTTGTAGTCATGGAAGGTATAGGCCACGCCCTTGGCATCGAGCCAGGCGCGGGCCTTCTTGACCATGTCGCAGTTGGCGATCCCGTAAACCGTCACGCTCACCCACGCGTCCTTTCGAAGCGATGGGTTCGCGGCTCGTTGCAGGCGTACAACGTATAGTCCTGATAGTATTCGGCCCGCCCGCGCGCCTGGGTGGCGGAGTGATCGGCATGGCAACCCCAGTTGCGCGCCGCCTCCACGCTCGCCCATTCGGACAGCGCGATCACTTCGCCATCCTCGGCAGTGAAGCTCTTGAACGAGACGAACCCTGGCTCAGCCCGGGCAAGCGCCTCCATCCGTTCCGAATCCACGGCATAGGCCGCAACATCCAGATCGTCGCGTTTGCGGTTGCGGAAGACGACGAGATACATGGTGGGGAGCCGTAGCGCGTAAGCGTTGCGCAGGGGAGTGGACTTTTTACACCATCCACGACAAAGCCACTGCCCATGAGCCTCAACAGCTTCGGCCATCTGTTCCGCTTTACCACCTGGGGCGAAAGCCATGGGCCCGCGCTGGGTGCCGTAGTCGACGGGTGCCCGCCAGGGCTGGCGTTGAGCGAGGCGGACCTTCAGCCGTTCCTCAACGCGCGGCGCCCGGGCCAGTCGAAATTCACCACCCAGCGCCAGGAACCCGACGCGGTGCGGATCCTGTCGGGTGTATTCGAGGGTCAGACCACCGGCACGCCGATTTCGCTGATGATCGAGAATGTCGACCAGCGCTCGAAGGACTATTCCGATGTTGCGGCAGCTTATCGTCCGGGCCATGCCGACTATGCCTACGACGCCAAATACGGCCTGCGCGACTATCGCGGCGGCGGTCGCAGTTCGGCGCGTGAAACTGCGGCGCGGGTAGCTGCGGGGGGCGTTGCGCGGCTGGTCGTGCCGGAAGTCAACATCATGGCCTATGTTACGGAAATCGGCGGTGACGCCATCGATGCGACCGCCTTCGATCCTGCCGAGATCGAGCGCAACCCGTTCTTCTGCCCCGATCCCGCCGCCGCCGCCCGCTGGGCCGGGAGCGTCGACGCAGCCCGCCTCTCGGGCTCGTCGCTCGGCGCAGTGATCGAGTGCGTCGCCACCGGGGTTCCGGCCGGCTGGGGCGCGCCGCTCTATGCCAAGCTCGACGCCGATCTGGCCGCCGCGATGATCTCGATCAACGCAGTTAAAGCCGTCGAGATCGGCGACGGTTTCGCCGCCGCCCGCCTGACGGGCGAACAGAACGCCGACCGGATGCGGCCTGGTAGCGATGGTCCTGAATTCCTCGCCAACCACGCCGGCGGCATTGCCGGGGGCATCTCAACCGGGCAGCCAGTGGTCGTCCGCGTTGCATTCAAGCCGACCAGTTCGATCCTGACGCCGGTCGAGACCATCACCCGCTCCGGCCAGGCCACCGAAATCCGCACCAAGGGCCGCCACGACCCCTGCGTCGGCATCCGCGGCGCACCGGTGGTGGCCGCGATGATGGCGCTGGTGCTGGCAGACCACAAACTGCTCCATCGGGGGCAGTGCGGGTAACCCCCGACATCCCGGCGAATGCCGGGACCTCTGGCCTCATTGACGCAAGGTCGGAATGATACGGCCACCGGCCCGGGGCGAGCCTGGGATGACGCAGGCTACCGCCCGCGCCGCAACACTACATAGACCGCCCCTGCCCCGCCATGCCGCGGATGCGCCGGACGCACCGCAGCGATCCGCCCGGCGTGGCTTCCGGCCGCCAACCAGTCGAGCAGCTTGGCCCGGATCGCCCCGCGCCGCTCGCCGCGATGGGCTTCGTCATCGGCCGGGCGCGGTCGCCCGGTGATCACCAAGACCAGCCGCGCGCCTTGCGCCGCAGCCTGTGCCAGCCCGAGATCGAGCCGCTGATGCGCCTGGGCCAATGTATGTCCGTGCAGGTCGAGGGTAAATTCAGGCGCGATTGCCGCCTTGGCCAGCTTGCGCTCCCATGAGCCATCGAGGCCATGGCTGTCGAGCGGGCGTGTCGGAGGGGGTGGGGCAACGGGGGCGCGTTGCGGGGGGAGATCGGGCGTAGGTCGTTTTTCCGGGACTGGAACGGCGGCAGGGATCGAGGCCGTGAGCACCGCGCCGACTCGCCGGGGCTCGAGCGGCTTGACCGTCGCCGCGACCCGGCTCCACACCTCCGCTTCAGCCACGGAAAGCCCCCGCGGCGCGCGCATCAGCGTATGCCAACCTGAGGGACGCCAAGCCGGGTCAGCGTGCCCTTGGGCAGGAACACGAGGGCCTGGCCGCGCGCAGCCATCCCGCCGGCGGTCAGCCGAGCTTCGGCACCTGCGCCCCAGAAGCTGTCGAAGCGATTGGCGCCCTTGATCGCGCCGCCAGTGTCCTGCGTGATCCACAGCCCGGTCACCTCGCCGCGATCGACGCTCAGCCACACGGGCGCGCCGAGCGGAACGAACGAGGGATCGGCAGCCAGGCTGAGTTTGGCGCGCACCGGGTAACCCAATGCCCCCACCGGCCCCTCGCCAGTCAATTCGCGGAAGAACACCCAGCTCATGTTCTCGCGCATCATCGGCTTGCCCTCGTCGGGCCGATCGCGGAGAAACTGCATGATACCCTGCATCGATCCGGCATACTGCCCGGGTTCGGTGCCGATCAGCCCGCGCTGGCGCATCAGCGAGCCGAGCCCGACATAGTCGCGCCCGTTCTGCCCGGCATAGCCGATCCGCATGACGCTGCCATCGGGCGCGCGCAGGCGCCCTGAGCCCTGGATCTGGAGAAAAAAGAATTCGACCGGATCGGCGGCCCAGGCGATTACCGGGACCGTGTTGACGAGCGCGCCGTCGTCGATCTCCGAACGCTGATAGTATGGCACGAACTTGCCGGTCTGGTCATAGCGGCCGAGCGGCGGCCGACCGCTTTGCTGCTCGATCGGGGTTTCGGCAGGCCAGGCGCGGATCAGGTCGGGCGGCAGGGCATAGACCGGTACGTCGAAGCCGGGCTGACGGGTTCGGACCCCGGCGATCTCTGGCTCGTAATAGCCGGTGACATAGCTGGTGCCATCGCCGACCTGGGCGCTCTCAAAGTTCTGCAGGAAGAAACTGCGCGCATCGCTGCCGGTCCAAGCGGCGGCGGCGGCGCAGGTCGACTGCCAGTCGCCTTGCCGGGTCAGCCCGCTGCCGTCGACACGGCGTTGCAGTTCGGGGCAGCTTTGGCGAAAGGAGACAAGCGCGCTGGCGGCGCCATCAGGCGAGAGCGCCAGGCTGGCGATATCGGCGCCCGGGCGCAAACCCAGAGCTGCTGCGGTGATCGCCACAGGTGGCACAACCGGAAGGATCGCCGGCTGACTCGTCGACGGTCGCGGCGGCAACGGTGGCGGCAGGTTTGCTGGAGGAATGATCCGCCCGCAGGCTGCAAGCATCGAAAGCAGCGCGACGAGCGCGACCCGGCGCAGGTCGCCACTCACCACCAGAATCAACCTTCGTCGGTCTCGTCGAGCAACCAATCGGGATCGGACGAACCGACATTGCGGCTGAACGTCCACACGTCATTGACCTCGATCGCGTCGTCAAGCGAGCCAGCAATGACTTGCCCGTCCTTGTCGCGCGTGACCGAAGCGATATCGGCGGAGAAGCGCACCCCGATCCGGGCGAGCGGCGCCTGATAGCTGGCCGCCACAATCTGCGATTCTTCGATCCGGATCAGCCGATTCTGGATGGTTTCGCCTGCTGCCAAACGCGCGTCGATCGCTGCGACGAACCCCTCGTGAACGTCACGGTCGCACAGTTGCGCGAGTTCGTCCTTGTCACCGCGCCAGAACGCTTCGAGGATCATGCCGTAGGCAATGCGCGAACCTTCGACGAAGACGAAACCATCAAAGCGACGATCGGCAGCCGCGATATCGCGCAAGCCACGTTCGACCGCGAGCGACACGTTGGGAATTTCGCGCTGGGTGCCGACGGCTGCGGCAGGGATCCGCTCGGCCAGCTTTGGCGCGGTGCCGCGCGGCGCGGGCCGGGCTTCGGGCTTGGGTTCAAAACGGGCCTGGATCGGCTCCTCCTCATGCTCGGCACGGCGACCCAACACCGCGTAAAGGCGCAGGCCAAGGAAGGCCGCGATCATGGCAAGGATGACGATTTCGACAGTCAACGCCGTTCTCTTCCGAAATGATTTTTCAGGCCAGTACCGCCTGCACTGACCGGATTATCGATGATATTGCCCTAGATAGGTAGCCAAGACAAATGAACAACGCATGAGGGAGCCAATACGGTCCATTTTTCCGTCGGTTTGAAAATTTCGGCAGGTGGCGCATCGCACCAGGCATGTCCTGACGCGCTATCCCATTGCCGCCCTCGCCCCGCAGTGCTAGCGCGCGGCCCAATTAGTAACACACCAAATAACACTGGCGCGCAGGAACTTTCTCATGGCCGAAGCAGGCAATATCATTTCGGATCTCGATCTTGGCCCGGTCCCCAATGGCGAGGATACGCTGCCCAGCGCTGGGATTATTTCGCAATATGTCAAAGACATGTCGGTCGAAAACCCCAATGCTCCGGAGTCCTTCCAGTGGCAGGATCCGCCACAGATCGACGTCCAGTTCAACATCGCCGCCAAGGCCGTCACCGACGAAGTCCAGGAAGTCGAACTCAAGATCGTGCTCACCGCCAAGGGCGAGGGGGGCACTGCCTATCTGGTCGAGCTGGCCTATTGCGGTCTGATCGGAATGCGCAACCTGGCTGACGAACAGATGCACGCCTTCACCTATGCCGAAGCACCGCGCATCCTGTTTCCCTTCGCCCGGCGAATCATTGCCGATGCTGTCCGCGATGCCGGCTTCCCCCCGCTGATGCTCGAGCCGATCGATTTCAACGGGCTGTACGTGCAGCAACTGGCCGCCTCGCAGCAGACGGCAGAGGCCGAACCGGCGGGCCACGCTTGATAACGCCCACCCCTTGATTGCCTCATTCGCTCAGCCTGAGCTCGACCGTTGCGCGTGGGCTTCGACGGGTTCAGCACGAGCAGGAGTGGGAACAGAGGTAATGAACCGCGAACTTGGCTATTTAACCCTTTCATCCGCTCAGGCTGCGCTCGTCGAAGCCCACGCGCCAAGGTCAGTCCTTGCGGTGGCAACACAATGAACCTGACCAAGGCCCTCGGCACGGTTGGAGGGCTGACCCTGGCTAGCCGCATCCTGGGACTGGTGCGCGATAGCCTGTTCGCCCGCTATATCGGCGCGAGTTTCGCGTCGGACGCTTTTCTGGTGGCCTTCCGCCTGCCCAACATGTTTCGCGCGCTGTTTGCCGAAGGAGCCTTTTCGGCGGCGTTCATCCCGATGTTCAATCAGAAGGTCGCCGATCCCGAGGGCGAAGGGCTGCCAACGGGACTGCAATTCGCCGAACAGGCGCTGGCGGTGCTGCTTCCGGTGCTGTTGGTGATGACGGTGATCCTCGAAATCTTCGCCTGGCCCGTGACCTTCGCGCTGTCGGGCAAGTTCAACGGGGTCAGCCATGATCAGTTCGCGTTCGCGGTCCAACTCAGCCGGATCCAGATCCCGTATTTGCTGTTCATCTCGCTGGTCTCGCTGCTCGGTGGCATTCTCAACTCGCTGAACAAGTTCTGGGTCAATGCCGCGGCGCCAATCCTGCTGAACCTGACGCTGATCGTCGCACTGCTGGCATTCCATTCGAACGATCCACTGGAAACCGCGCGCAACCAGTCGATCGCGGTGAGTATTGCCGGACTGCTGCAATTCATCTGGCTGGCCTGGGCCTGCAAGCGCGCGGGGGTGAGCCTCAAACTGCGCCGCCCGCGGGTTAACCCGGCGGTCAAGCGGCTGCTGACCCTGACTCTGCCCGCTGCGGCCGGAGCAGGCGCGGTGCAGATCAACCTGGTGATCTCGACCGCGCTGGCCGCCTCGCTGCTCGCGCATGGCTCGGTTACCTATATCTATTTGGCCGACCGGCTGAACCAGCTGCCGCTGGGCCTGATCGGGATCGGCCTTGGTACCGTCCTGCTCCCCACAATCTCGCGCCAGCTGGGTAGCGGGAAACCCGACGAGGCAATGCAAACCCAGAACCGGGGGATGGAACTGGCCTTGCTCCTGAGCCTGCCGGCAACCGTCGCGCTGGTGGTTTGCGGCGAGCCGATTGCCGCTGCGCTGTTCGGCTATGGCAAGTTCGGTGCCGCCGATACCCATGCCACCGCACAGGCGCTGGCGGCGTTCTCGGTCGGACTGCCGAGCTATATCCTGGTCAAGGTCCTGACCCCGGGGTTTTATGCGCGGCAGGACACCCGGACCCCGGTGCGCTTTGCCATGCTGTCGATGCTGGTCAACCTGGGGCTCAATCTCGCACTGATCGTCCCGCTCCAGCATATGGGGCCGCCGCTGGCCACGGCGATTGCCTCGACCGTCAACGTCGCGCTGCTTTATTATACTCTGCGCAAGCGCGGTCATTTCGAGCCCGATGCCCGGCTGCGCAGGCGCGCGCCGCGCCTGGCCCTGGCGGCGCTGGCGATGGGCGGGGTGCTGTGGGCGGCCCAAGGCCAGCTGACGCCCTATGTCCACGGTTTCTGGTGGGTCCGCTGCATTGCGCTGGCGCTCTTGGTATCGGCGGGCGGTCTGGTCTATGGGGTGGCAACTTTCGTGCTCGAGGCCTTTACCCGCGACGATCTCCAGTTCCTCCGGCGCAAGCGCCCCTGACCAGACGGACCTTCAGCGATGCGCGTCGTTTCCGGTATCCAGCCGACCGGCAATCTCCACCTCGGCAACTATCTTGGCGCGATTCGCAACTGGGCGGCGATGCAGGATGCGATGCCGCAGGACGGCCAGTGCCTGTTCTTCCTCGCCGATCTCCACGCGATCAGCCAGCCACATAACCCGGCTGAGCTGGCCGCCAACACCCGCGAAATGGCTGCCGCAGTGGTCGCCTGCGGGATCGACCCGGCGCGCTCGATCCTGTTCAACCAGGCCCAGGTTCCTGCCCATGTCGAGCTGCAATGGCTACTCAACGGCACCGCGCGGATGGGCTGGCTCAACCGCATGACCCAGTGGAAGGATAAGGCCGGCAAAAACCGTGAGGGGCAATCGGTCGCGCTGTTCACCTATCCGGTGCTCCAGGCCGCCGACGTATTGCTGTATCAGGCGACGCACGTGCCGGTGGGCGACGACCAGAAGCAGCATCTCGAACTGGCGCGGGACATTGCCCAGAAATTTAACACCGACTTCGGAGCGGGCGCCGAGGTGTTTACCCTGCCCGAGCCGATCGTCCCGCCCGAAGCTGCCCGGATCATGAGCCTGCGCGACGGCAGCGCCAAGATGAGCAAGTCCGATCCGTCCGATATGAGCCGGATCAACCTGACCGACGATGCCGACACGATCATGCAGAAAGTCCGCAAGGCCAAAACCGATCCCGAGCCGCTCCCTAGCGACGTGGGCGGGCTCGAAGGCCGTCCCGAGGCGGCCAACCTGGTGGCGATCTATGCGGCCATGGTCGGAAGCAAGCCAGCAGACGTCCTGCGCGACTTTGCCGGCAAGGGCTTTGGCGCATTCAAGCCGGCGCTGGGCGAAGTGCTGGTCGAGCAGCTCGCCCCGATCAACCGCCGCTTTGTGGAACTGCGCAGCGACAATACCGCGCTAGACACGATTCTGCGCGATGGATCGGCGCGGGCCCGTGCACTGGCTGCGCCGACGCTGGATGCGACATATCGCGCGCTTGGCCTCCTGCGCTAAGCACAACTCGCCGCAGCCAAGCATCATTCAACCGCTATTCAGCCGCTGGCTCGTACCGGCGAATCATGATTTTGCGACCCTAACGCCATCTCGGGCGTTTGTATCGCATGCTTGTGGAGTTTTGGAACATGTCGCTGCAATTTCAAAAACATGCAGGTCGCCTGAAGCTGGCTGCGGTAACACTGCTGGTTGCGGGACTGGCAGCTTGCGCCGTACCGTTCGACGCGAAAGTGTCGCGCTTTCAATCGCAGTTGCCAGCACCCGCCGGGCAAACCTTCGCCGTTGTCTCGGACGATCCGGCTCTGGCTGGCGGGCTTGAGTTCAGCCAGTACGCGCGGATCGTCACCGATCGCATGGCTGGTCTGGGTTATGTGCCGGTGGCCAACCCCGACGCCGCCAACCTGATCGTCCACTTCGACTATGGCGTAGACCGCGGTCGTGAACGTTTGCGCAGCACTGGCTTTGCCCGCGATCCGTTCTATTCGCCGTGGTACGGCTATGGCCGCGGCTTTGGATACGGCCAGTTCGGCTATGGCGGGATTGGATATGGTGGGCGTCGCGGATTCTACGGCGGGAGCCCATGGGGTTACGGCTGGTATGACCCGTTCTTCGACAACCAGGACGTGGAAAGCTACACCGTTTATACCAGCGGCATAGATCTGAGGATCGACCGTCGCGGCGATGGGCATCGCCTGTTCGAAGGCAAGGCCGAAGCGGTCTCCACCTCCAATCGTCTGCAGTACCTCGTGCCCAACCTGGTCGAGGCGATGTTTACCGACTTTCCCGGCAATTCGGGTGAGACAGTTCGTATCTCGGTCGCGCCGGAAAAGCGCCGCAACTGATCGGGTCAGCAGTGCCGAAATGAACAGCGGGTCCGGAAACGGGCCCGCTTTTTCGGAGGCGTAGCCATCCTGTTGAAAACCACGCGATTACGCGACTTGCGGACCTTGCATAGTCGCGTAGATTGGCGCCGGGCAGGAGAGGACATAACCCGTGAAACAGGAAACGATCGCGCCTGAAAGCTATGGTTTTCTAGTGGGGTGGAGCCACAATGAGTTCAACGGTCGGCTGGACTTGCGGATGCAATGCGCGCGCTCACATACCGACAGCCGCCCCAGCGACATCGAATCGCATCATTTCATGATGACTCGCAACCAAGCGCTGGTGCTGGCCAATTATCTGCTGGCGGTGACCGGACAAAAGGCCCCTCAACGCAAGCGCAAGGGTTTGCTGGAGCGGCTTATCCCGGGCTGAACGAAGCCTCGACAGCTTAGTCGGCGACAGTGGTCTCGGCCATGTCGTCTACCATGTCGTCAGGCGTTTTCTCGGCAGCGCGAGCTTCGCGCGCCACGGTGATCCCGGCAGCGCGGGTGGCCATGGCTTCCCAAGCTGCCGCCGAGCGCAGCGCACGATCGCGAACGTTGTCGAGCGTGGCCAGATCGGCTTCGGCGCGAGCCTCAGCGGCACGGGCGAAATAGAAGTCTTCCTGCTGTGCCATCGGGTCCGCCTTGTATAAACGTGTGCGCGCATACGGGGACGCCGCAAGGCGCCCCCGTAATTTGGTGTGCCCGGATTAAGCCGAGCGCAGGTTAACGGCGCTCATCTTGCCACGACGATCTTCGGCGAGATCGTAGGAAACGCGCTGATCCTGAGAAAGCGTGCCGAGGCCGGCTTCCTGAACTGCGCTGATGTGCACGAACGCATCGGCACCGGCGCCATCGGGAGCGATGAAGCCATAGCCCTTGTCGGTGTTGAAAAACTTGACGGTGCCGACAAAGCTGTTTGATTCACTAGACATGGTATTTCCTTCTGAAGCGCCCCGAACGCCGGAACGCGTTGCTAGGAGAGGCGAACAGAAGGAAAGAGGAGCCGCAAAGCGCCAAGAACCGTCAACTTGCGACAGATAGCGCCGCCTAGATGGGCGTGATCGGGCCAAATAGCAAGGTCAACCGCGCGAAGGTACTTGAGCCGGAATGCACGACCTCTCAACCACCGCCCAGAACCGTCCATGCCAAGCTGGTTGAAGCACTGCACTTGTTCCTGCGATTGCGGACAACCGCACGCAAAAAGCATCGTCCTTCGCTAAGCTCAGGATAAACGGGATGTAGTCTGACTCTAGCCGCGTTTGACTAGGGTCAGGCTTATGCGGTCAGCGCGGCGACGAGTTGCCGGACCTTTTTCTGGCGCCACTGCGGCAGCGGAGCGACCAGCCAGTAGCCCCGCCGCGAGGGTTTGGTGAGCATTTCACCCGCAATCATTTTACGCTCCAGCCACCGCTCGGCCAGCAGCGTCGGCACCCGTGTCCGGCCCAGTCCCGCTGCGGCAGCAGCCAGAGCGGCCCCGGCATCGGTTACGGCGAGCGGCGGCGTTTCGGCATCCGCTTCTTCCGGGCCGCCATCGCCGGGCCAGGCAATCCACGGCCCCTCACCCAGCTCGATCAGTTCGGCCGGGCCGAGCGCCACGCCTTCAAGATCGCCCGGTCCCTCGGCCCAGCGCACCGCCAGATCAAGATTAGCCTCAGTGAAATCAGTGACATCGCCATCGACCAGGGCAAAGCGGACCTGAGGATTTTCCTGACGAAATGCTGCCAGCCGCGGCGCGAGCCAGGCGGCGAAGAAATCGCGCGGCGCGGCGATGGTGTAGACATGGCTCGACTGACCGGCCTGGATCGCCTGGACCGCGTCCTCGAAGTGGAGAAAACCGCTGCGCAACGGCTCGAGCCCGGCGCTGGCCTCGTCGGTCAGTTCCAGCCCCTTGCTGGTCCGGCGAAATAGGACAACGCCAAGAAGGTCCTCCAGCGCCCGGATCTGCTGACCGACGGCAGCAGGGGTCACAGCCAGTTCGTCCGCCGCGCGGGTGAAGGACAAATGCCGCGCCGCCGCATCGAACACGCGCAGGGCGTTCAAGGGCAGATGGGTGCGCTTCATCGCGCCTCCCTATGGTGCGAGCGCGTTCAGGACAATCGGATTAAGTGGAGCGCTGGTTCTGCTTAAGATCGCCAGAAACAGGTGCCGCCAGCGGGAAGTAGGGAATCGCTGCGCGCAATTCGACACCGTCGTCGCGGTGGAAGGTGTAATACCCCTCCATGCTGCCGCGCGGCGTGCTCAACGGGCAGCCCGAGACATAATCGTGACTGGCACCCGGCCGCAGAACCGGCTGCTCGCCAACCACACCATCGCCCTCGACCAAGCTAATCATCCCGCGCCCGTCGGTAATCCGCCATTGCCGCGTCAGTAGCTGGACCGTGCGATCGGACGCGTTCTCGATCCGGATATGGTAGACCCAGAACCATTTGCCTGCCTCGACCTGTGATTGCTCGGGGAGGAAATTGACGGCGACCCGCACGATAATGCCGTCGGTAATCGCGCAATGCTGGAAAAGTTCTTTCATGGCCGGACCAAGCTAGTCCTTCTTTCCGCGCGGGACAATCGGGCAATCCTGGTCGAATCGGCGATATAAACGTTAAGGGCGGCATTCAGACCAGTACGTTTTCCGCCGGACAGCTGAGCTGCCACACCAGGCCTTGGGGTAGATAGTCGACCGTGACCTCGGCCCGCAACTTGCCGCGCGGTACGTCGAGGATGATTCGCGATCCGAAGCCTATGGCGGTTGGCTTGGTCACCAATGGCCCGTCGCTTTCGCGCCAGCGCATTTCGAACCGGGCGGCATTGTCGCAGCCTGTCAGCTTCCAGACGATCGTTACCCGCCCGCCACGATTGGCGAGCGCACCGTACTTGGTGGCGTTGGTTGCCAGTTCATGCAGCGCCATGCTGATCGCCTCCGCCGCACTGGGGCTGATCGCCACTTCAGGACCGGTATAGTCGATCTGGTTCCTGCTTTCTCCGAGAAAGGCAATCTGCGCCTCGATCATCCGCTGCACCGGAACGTCGGCCCAGAACCGGCTTACCACGACATCCTGATTGGCCGACAATGCAGCAATCCGCCGCTCAAGCCGCTCGATAAACTCTCCGCCGCTGGCCGCCGTTCGCCGCGCCAGCGACTGGACCACCGCCAGCATGTTTTTCGAACGGTGGTTGACCTCAAGCAGCAACAGCTCGATCTGCCGCCGGGCTTTGCGTTGTTCGGTTATGTCAGTGCTGGTGCCGAACCAGAACCGGACCTTGCCATGCTCGTCACGGATCGGTGCGGCGTGGGAGAGGAACCAGCGGAACGTTCCATCGGCGCCGCGCAAGGGAAACGTATCCTCCCACGGTTCTCCGCTCTCCAGGTGTTGCCGAAAGCGTTGCGTAACCCGGTCGAGATGCTCGGGATCATGGACCGATTGCCAGCCCCAGCCTTCCATCTCTGAAAAGCTGGCCCCGGTATATTCGTACCAGCGGCGATTGTACCAGAACAGCGAGCCTTCATGGTCCCCGATCCAGGCCAATTGCGCGATATTGTCGGCCATCAGCCGAAATTGAACTTCCTGTTCTTCCAGCCGCTGTGCCAGCGCGAGATGCTTGGCGCTGTCCCGCGCGATCATGCTGGCGGCAATGATCGCGCCCGTTTCATCGCGTACCGCGGAGAAAGTTATCGCCACCGGGATCGCATGGCCCTCCTTGTGCAGCCACTCGGTCTCGAAGATCGGAACGCGCTCGCCCAGGCTGATCGCGGCCAGCCGAGCGTCTTCCTCGCCATGGCGATCCTGCGGAATGATGGTGTGGACCGACCGCCCGATCATGTCCTGCGCCGGATACCCAAAAATGCGCTCTGCCCCGGCGTTCCAGCTCAGAATCCGGCCGTCGAGCGCCTTGGCGACGATGGCATCGTCGGACGACTGCACGATTGCAGAATGTAGCGCGGCTGCATCCATACCAAGTTTCCAGCGCGCGCGACCACGGGCACGCGACTTGGCCTAAATGCGCGGAAGCCGCAATCGGGTGCAGCGAAAAGACAATAAATTATCCCCCTCTATAGAAGGGCTTGCGCAGAATTTTTAAAGTCCTGCGGCCTTGAGCGCCTGATCGAGGTCTTCGATCAGGTCGTCGGTGTCTTCCAGGCCGACGTTGATTCTCAGCATCCCCTCGACCACGCCCATCGCCTCGCGCGCGGCGACGCCGAGCGAGGAATGGGTAGTCGAGGCCGGGTGACACATCAGCGAACGGGTATCGCCGATGTTGTTCGAGATATCGATCAGCTCAAGCGCATCGAGGAGGGCATGGGCCTGGGCGCGTCCACCATCGACCACGAAGCTGAAAATCGCGCCGCAGCTGTCCATCTGGCGCTGAGCCAGATCGTATTGCGGATGACTCGGCAGCCCGGGGTGGAGCATGATCGGCACCCGCCCTTCGAGAAACTGTCCGACCTTCATGGCATTGGCGCTGTGCTGGGCGACCCGCAGGCTCAGCGTCTCCAGCCCCTTGAGCACCACCCAGGCATTGAACGGCGCCAGGCTGGGCCCGGTGTTGCGCTGGAACGGCAGCAGCTTTTCGTTGATGAAGGCGGCCGAGCCGCAGACCGCTCCGGCCAGCACCCGTCCTTGCCCGTCCATCAGCTTGGTCGCCGAATAGGCCACCACGTCCGCCCCGAACTCCAGCGGGCGCTGGATCGCGGGCGAGCAGAACGCATTGTCGACCACGCTGGTTATGCCATGCGCCCGGGCCAGCGCACAGACTGCGACCAGATCGACGATATCCATCGTCGGGTTTGCCGGGGTTTCGAAGAAGAACGCCTTGGTGTTGGGCTGGATCGCCGCTTCCCACGCGGCAACATCGCGCGAATCGACGATCGTCGCGGTGATCCCGAAGCGCGGGAACAGGTTGTCGATCAACCAGCGGCACGGACCGAAAGCAGCGCGCGCGGCAACCAGGTGATCGCCGACCGAAAGCTGGCACAGCAGCGCCGCGGTCATCGCCGCCATGCCCGAAGCCTGGGCGCGGCAGGCCTCCGCGCCCTCAATCAGGGCAATCCGCTCCTCGAGCATCTGCACCGAGGGGTTCTGCGTGCGCGAATAGGTCATGCCCGGAGCCTCGCCGGCAAACCGCGCGGCGACGATCGCGGCGTCGTCGTACGAATAGCCCGAGGTAACGTAGATCGCCTCGCTGGTCTCGCCCTGTTCAGAACGCCAAGTCCCGCCGCGCACCGCGCGGGTCGCGGGACGCCATTTGGACGTGATTGAGCGGTCTTGTCCGGCGGAGCGTTTCATAATGCCCGGCTTTAGGGAGGGCCCCGGCGCAGCACAAGCAGAGGATTGCCCAGCACAAGCGGGGGATCGCGCGCAGGTTGTTGCGCCGGGCTGCGGCAGGCCTTATCCGCCGACCCCGATGTCGCGCCCGCTTTCCCGAGACCGTGATCCGAACGGCTTGAGCCTGTTCATCGCGGGCTGCTTTCTGGTCCTGGCGTGGATCCGCCTGACGATCCCGAGCAAGCTCTACTTCGATGAGATCCACTACGTCCCCGCCGCGCGGATGATGCTGACCCTGGCGCGCCCGCTTAACCCCGAGCATCCGCTGCTGGGCAAGGAGCTGATCGCTGCCGGCATCTGGCTGTTTGGCGACAATGCTCTGGGCTGGCGGATTTTCTCGTGGCTGTGGGGCGGGATCGGGCTCTATGCCTTTGGCCGGGCGTTGTGGTTCGCCAGCCTGCGCCGCGGGGCAACGGTTGCGGGCATGGTCCTGCTGGCGACAAGCTTCGCCTGGTTCATGCAGAGCCGGATCGCGATGCTCGACATGGCCATGGCTGGCTTTGGCATGGTCGCACTGTGGCAGCTGGCGGCGGCGGTGCGACTGCCCGAGCAGGGCCGCTGGCGGCTGGCGCTGGCAGGGGTGGCGCTGGGCCTCGCCATCGGCGCGAAATGGAGCATCGGCCCCGCCGCGCTCTTGCCCGGGCTGACCTTTCTGGTGATGCGGATCAAGGCGGACGGTCGCCACTTTCTGACCGCGCAAACCAGTGCCCCGGTGCCGGGAATCAGCCTGATCGAAGCCGCGCTATGGCTCGGCGTGGTGCCGATGGTGGTCTACTGGGCCACTTTCATGCCTGGTTTCTTCTACCACGCGGGCGCAATCGATCCAGCCGCACCACTGGCCCACCACCGCTATATGCTTCGGCTGCAGGACAGCGTGATCAAGAAGCACCCGTACATGAGCCACTGGTGGCAATGGATGATCAACTGGCGCGCAATCTGGTATCTGTATGAGGTCGCCGATGGGGCGCAGCGCGGGATTGTGCTGATCGGCAATCCGTTCTCGATGCTGGCCGGCCTGCCTGCGCTCGGCTGGGCGCTATGGGCCGGGATCAAGCGGCATCGATATGACGCGCTGGCCTGCGCGCTGCTCTATGTGGTCAGTATCGGGATGTGGCCAGCCTCGGGCAAGCCGGTGCAGTTCTACTATCACTATCTGCTGCCCGGGGCGTTCCTGATGGCCTGTCTGGCGCTCGCGCTCGACGAACTGTGGCGCCGCACCGATCGCTGGCGCTGGATCGCCCCAGCCTCGCTGGCCGTGGCCGTGGGGATGTTCGCGTTCTTCTACCCGATCATTTCGGCCGACGCGCTGGCCGATGGAAAAACGTCGTTCCTGCGCTGGATGTGGCTACCGAGCTGGCGTTAATACCGCCCCCACACGAAGCGCGAGCTCAGCGCGAAGTTCCACACCGAGCCCAGCACGATCCCGGCGATCACTGCGAAAATTTCGTGGAAGCCCATCGACTTGAGCGCGGCAGCGGAGCCGACATTGGTCAGCAGGCCGAGCGAGCAGGTCAGCGCGAACTTGGCCCAGCCGCGGAGCAGCGGCAATGCGCCGCGCAAGCGCTTGTCGGCGTAGGTCAGTTCGTTGTTGAGGACGAAGTTAAAGCTCATCGCCACGAGCGCGGCAATCGAATTGGCCAGGACGAACGCCGCATCCCACCGGCCGAACACGAAATGATCGCCGCGCATCGCCTTCTGGACGATCCACAACACGCCCAGCTGGACGACCACGCCCATCGCCCCGACCGTGCCGAACAGGGCAAACCGGGTCGGGATGATCCGCCCTAGCCACTTGTCGTAAAGCCCAATCAGGAATTCGAAGACCACGGTGCGGTCGAGCTTGGACTCGCCCTCGGCGCGGGCGGCGAAGTGCATCGGGAATTCCTTGATCCGCAGCGGGATCTTCACCGTCGCCAGAATATCCAGCAGGATCTTGAAGCCGACCCCCGACAGGCGATGCGCGTCGGCGCGCAGGATATCGGCACGCAGCATGAAATAGCCGCTCATCGGGTCGCTCAACTCGATCCCGGTGACGCGGCGCGCGAGCGCATTGGCAAAGCCCGAAGCCTTGACCCGGTCGGGCCGACCCCAGGCCTCGGTGCTGGCCCCTTCGGCGAAGCGCGAGGCGTAGGACAGATCGTAGTCACCGCTCTCCACCGCCGCGAGCATCGCCGGCAGCAGCGCGGGATCGTGCTGGTGATCGGCGTCCATCACCGCCACGATCGGAGCTGCGGTCGCGCACATCCCCTCGATCGCCGCCGATGCCAGCCCGCGCCGTCCGATCCGCTGGATCACGCGGATGCGCGGATCGCTGAGCGACAGGGCGCGGGCCTCGTCCGAAGTGCCGTCGGGACTGTTGTCGTCGACGATCACCACTTCCCAGGTGATTGAGGCCAGCGCCGCTTCAAGCCGCGCGATCAGCGGCTTGAGATTGGCCCGCTCGTTGAGCGTGGGCAGGATGACCGCGAGCTGGAGCGTCACAGTCGTTCCACCACGGCATCGCCGATCGCTGCTGTCCCATGGCTCCCGCCCAAATCGCCGCCGCGTATGCCGTCCGCGAGCGCTTGAGCCACCGCAGCCTCGATCCGCGCCGCTTCGGCTTCCATTCCGAACGAATGGCGCAGCATCATCGCTGCCGAAAGGATCATCGCCATCGGGTTGGCAATGCCTTGACCGGCGATGTCAGGCGCGCTGCCGTGGATCGGCTCATACAGCCCCTTGGTTCCCGCTGCCATCGAGGCTGAAGCGAGCAGGCCGATCGAGCCGACGCACATGCTGGCTTGGTCGGAGAGAATATCGCCAAACAGGTTGCCGGTGACGACCACGTCGAAATGGCCCGGGTTCTTAACCAGCTGCATCGCCGCGTTGTCGACGTACATGTGGCTCAGTGCGACCTCGGGATAGTCCTTACTGACTTCAATCACCACGTCACGCCAGAGCTGCGAAGTTTCCAGGACATTGGCCTTGTCGACCGAGCACAGCTTGCGCTTGCGGCCCATTGCCGCCCTGAACCCGACATGGGCGATGCGGCGCACTTCGTCCTCGGCATAGACCATCATATCCCAGCCCTGACGGCGACCGTCGGGCAGAATTTTCCTGCCCTTCTCGCCGAAATAGACGTCACCGTTCAACTCGCGCACGATCAGCAGGTCGATCTGGCGGGCGATCTCGGGGCGCAACGAGGACAGACTTTCCAGACCCTCGAACATCGTCGCCGGACGCAAATTGGCGAACAGGCCGAGTTCCTTGCGCAGGCCCAGGATCGCCTGTTCAGGGCGCAGATGGCGCTCAAGGTGGTCGCAGTCGAAATCGCCGACCGCGCCGAACAGGATCGCGTCGCAGGCTCTGGCTGTCTCGAGCGTTTCGGGCGGAAGCGGGTGGCCATGGCGGCGCCAGGCGGCGGCGCCGACGTCGCCCTGGTGCAGCACCAGGCCGGGCAAGCGCAGCGCATCGAGCACGCGCAAGGCCTGGTCGGTCACTTCGGGACCGATGCCGTCGCCCGGAAATACCGCAATTTTCATGCCGCTACTCGCCCCCGATCCGTCCCAGCCGTTCACGCAGGATGGCGCGCGCCGCCATAACATCGCCGCGCCGATCGGCAAGCAGGTAGCGGGAAAGTTGTTGGCCCAGTGCGTCGAGCGCGGCCAGCACCGCTGGCCAGTCGTCAGGATCGGGTCGCGTTGGCGGTGAGCCATAACCCAATTCGCGCAACACCAGTGCCTCGTAACCCGCCAGCGCCGCTGCCCAGCCCCGAGCCGAAGGTGCATGGCACACCGCATCCAGCAAGGCCCCGAGCGCCTCATACAAAGCGGGATAGGCGTGGCGTTCGGGCAGCACGGCAGCGGCCAGCGCGGTTGCCCAGCCGATCGCCGAGGAGGCCAAAGGCTCGCCCAGCCATGGCCCGCGGCTCTCAGCCAGTTCAAGCCGCGCAAACGGCAACTGACTGTCCGAGCGCGAGCGAATTTCCGCCTCTACCACATTGCCCTGGATCAGCACCGGGCGCAGCTGCCGCCCGCGCCCCCCCGCGACATAGGCCGCGACCAAACCATGCTCGCCGGTCAACAACCGCACGATCACCGCCGTCTCCCCGTGCGGCCGGGTGGCGCAGACGATGGCGGGCGCACGGATCAACATGCGATGGCAGTGCCGCTTGCCCTCGCTGCTGGCAAGCTATCTGCTGATCAGGCGATCAGGCCATCTCCCATCAAGCGAGGATGCGCACTTTGGGCTCGCGGTCCCAGTGGCGCGCGGGAGCAAGCTGGGCGAACTTCTCGGTCGGCACCACGCCCGCGTCCGGTACCACCCCGGCCTTGTCGAGCAGCACCTTGGTCGCCGGGCAATGGCCGATGGTCTTGCAGTGCCCGAAGGCGTCCATGAACCACTGCACCGCCGCACCTTCGCCCAGCAGCTTGTTCGCCGCATCGGGTGCCAGCACCGAGGCTACCGCATCGAACAGCACCGAAGGCGAACCAGCAAGCTGGCCATTGGCCGTCAGCGTCCCGCCCTTGAGCTTCAGTTCGCCGACCTTGGGCGCAACCAGAAACACGCTGCCGCCCGCTCCCGTCACATCCTTGACCAGCGCATCGATCATCGCCTTGTCCGAGCCTTCGTCGAACAGCAGCCCGACCTTGCGGCCCTTCAGCGGGGGCTGGCCCTGGCCGACGATCGATAGCGCCGGCGAGGTCTTCATCTCGATCAGTTTGCGCGCCGCAGGAGCAGCCTTGGGCAGCGGCATCGCCAGACCATCGGCAACGCGCTGGGCGAGGCTCTCATCGACGTTGCGCAGCCGACTCAGCATCCGCTCGCGGATCGCGACGATCCCGACTTTCGACAGTTCGAAAACCAGCGCCGAGGCCATATGTGCCTGTTCGATCGGGGTTTGCGAGCGGAAGAATAGCCGCGCCTGGCTGAAGTGATCGGCAAACAGTTCGGGCCGCACGCGAAGCTTTTCGGCGGGTTCATTGCGCTCGTCGTTGACGGGAAAACTGGTGAACCCGGTTGTCGGGCATTCACGCGGGCCGCCGTATTCGCCATTGTCTGACAGGCTGTTCGGCTCATAATTCGCCCGGCCCTTTGGAACTGCCATCTGCATGTGTCCGTCGCGCTGGAAGTTGGCAAAGGGGCACTTAGGCGCGTTGATCGGCAGCTGGTGGAAGTTGGTCGAGCCGAGCCGCTTGAGCTGGGTATCGAGATACGAGAACAGCCGCCCCTGGAGCAGCGGATCATTGGTAAAATCGATTCCGGGCACAATGTTGGCCGGGCAAAAGGCCGACTGTTCGGTCTCGGCGAAGAAGTTGTCGACGTTGCGGTTGAGCGTCATGCGTCCGATGATCTCGACCGGTACGTCTTCCTCGGGGATCAATTTGGTCGGGTCGAGAGCGTCGTAAGGCAGCTTGGCGGCATAGGCCTCGTCGAATATCTGGATGCCGAGGTCCCAGGCGGGAAAGTTGCCCGTATCGATCGACTCGAACAGGTCGCGGCGGTGATAATCGGGATCGGCGCCGGCGATCTTGACCGCCTCGTCCCAGCAGGTCGACTGCATGCCCTGCGCGGGCTTCCAGTGGAATTTGACGAACTTGCCCTCGCCCTTGGCGTTGATCAGGCGGAAGGTGTGGATGCCGAAGCCTTCCATTGTGCGCAACGAGCGCGGAATGGTGCGGTCGGACATGGCCCACATGATCATGTGGGTGCTTTCTGGCATCAGGCTGATGAAATCCCAGAAGGTGTCATGGGCCGAGGCAGCTTGCGGATAGCCCCGATCGGCCTCCATCTTTACCGAGTGGATCAGGTCGGGAAACTTGAGCGCATCCTGAATGAAGAACACCGGGATGTTGTTACCAACCAGGTCCCAGTTGCCCTCTTCGGTATAGAACTTGACCGCAAAGCCGCGCACGTCGCGGGGGGTGTCGACGCTTCCAGCCCCACCCGCAACGGTTGAGAAGCGGGCGAACAGCGGGGTCTGTTTGCCCTTCTCGGCGAACAGCCCGGCCTTGGACAGTTCGGGGATTGCGCGGGTACATTCGAACACGCCGTGGGCGGCCGAACCGCGGGCGTGGACGATCCGTTCGGGAATGCGCTCGTGATCGAAGTGGAAAATCTTTTCGCGCAGCATGAAATCTTCGAGCAGCACCGGCCCGCGCGCTCCGGCCTTGAGGCTGTTCTGGTTGTCCGGGATGCGAATGCCCTGGTCGGTCGTCAGATGCGCGGCGCCGCCAGAATGTTTGTCGTCCATCGCCACCTGCTGGTGGGTTTCGCCCCCTTCGCCGGAGCGCGTCGCAAAGGCGGGTGAAGGTGCGTTCGAAGAAGCGCGGCGGGCCATATTCAGGTTTCCTCGTGGAGTTTGCACACAAATGCCTAGCCGGGCCGCGTGGTTCCGGGTGAGACTGACTAATGGTGTGAAAAATCGGATCGGTACGGACGAAAGCGGCGATCAGTGCGTCGCGACTGTCCTCGTCATTTCGGCAGCGTAGTCCGCGCAAGGTTTTGCTGATTTGGACCTGACCGCAAGCTGCGCCTTGTCCTGCGCCACCGCCGGGGTTTCCGATCGTCCCATCGACCAGTTGTTGCCGAAGCGGACCGCGGAATTAGGCGCGCACCACACTTTGCCGTTCTCATTGAGAACGGCGGCCGAGATCAGGCGGTGCTCCTGGCCACAGTCGATTACGGCAACGGCAGAGCCGTCGCCCTCCCTAAAATGTGGAGCGATAGGTTCTGACAAGCTGCGTGAACATGGAAAAACCTCTGCGATTGCAAAGGCCTGACTGCCTATACCGTGGGCGGTTCCCGGTCAGCCGGTGCAGCCTTGGGCGGCTTGGCAACCCTCGCGGGGCGCTGCGCTGCGAGCTGCACCTCGAGCGCGGCCATGCGCGCCTGCAGTGCCTCGGACTGCGCGCGGGCCTTGGCCGCCATGTCCTTGACCGCGTCGAATTCCTCACGGGTGACGAAGTCGAGCCCCCCGAAGGCTTCCTTGACGCGTTCACGCGCGCCGTCGCGGGCTTCGCGGGTGACCCCGGCAAAGGTTCCGGCGGCGCTGTTCATCAGCTTGACGAGATCGGCGAGGAGGGGGTTTTCGCTTTGCATGGCGTCAAGATGGTACAACCGGACGCGCGCTTCAAGAGTCTCAGATCTGAATTCGCGTCACCGGCTTGGAACCATCGCGACCATCGGCATCGGGATTGGCCTGGAGAAACTGAAAATTGAGCAGGGTCGCGAACAGCACCCAGGCCAGATAGGGCACGAGCAGCCAGCCGGCCAGCGAGCGGATCCGGGCGAACAGGAACAGCGTGATCGCCACCGCCAGGTCGAGCACGAACATCACCACCAGCGCCGCTGAAATCTGGTGTGCGCCGAAGAACAGCGGACTCCATGACAAGTTGAGCACGAGTTGGACGACGAAAGTCGCCAGCGCCAGTCCGCGTCCGGCAGCCCCGCGCGCTGCCGCGATGACCGCCACGGCAAGGCCAATCATCACATAGAGAATGCTCCAGACGATCCCGAACAGCACCGGCGGCGGAAAGAGCGATGGCTTCACCAAGGCGTCGAACCACACGTTGCCCGGGCCATTGCCCGCCACCCGACCCGAGAGGAAGCCCAGCAGCAGCACTGCGGGCACCAAGACCAACGCCCAACGCAGGAACGCCGCGCGCAATTGGTTAGGGGAAGCAAGCTCGGTCATCGGATCGGAGTTCTCGAATCGAGTGAGGCTGACGGTCTGGCCAAGACTATGGGCGAGGGAAGCGGGCGCTGGCAATGCCAGGGCGGTCGCCAGTGGCGCTATGTGTCCCGCTCCGGGAGTCTGCCTTCGCGCCGCGCGGCAATCAGGAACTCGACATTGCCCTCGGGGCCGGTGATCGGACTGGAAACAATCCCCTGGACTTGCCAGCCGATGCTTTCCAGCCACGCGCGCACTTCGCTGCATACCCGGGCGTGGAGTACGGGATCGCGGACCACCCCGCCCTTGCCCACTTCACCGCGCCCGACCTCGAACTGCGGCTTGATCAAGGCCACCAATGTGCTCTCCAGCGCAGCCAGGCGGAGCGGGACCTCAAGGACCTTGGCGAGGCCGATGAAGCTGGCATCGCAAACCACCCAATCGCACCGCCGGTCAATCTGTGAGGAAGTCAGCAGCCGCGCACTGCACTGCTCGAGAACAGTGACGCGCGCGTCTTGGCGCAGCTTCCAGGCGAGTTGGTTGGTGCCCGAATCGACCGCGAAGACATGGCTTGCACCCCGCGTCAGCAGCACATCGGTAAATCCGCCGGTCGAACTGCCGACATCGATCGCCGTTGCTCCTGCGGGATCGAGCCCGAAAGCATCGAGCGCATGGGCCAGCTTGATCCCGCCGCGCGAAACCCACGGGTGGTCGCGTCCACGCACGCTCAGGTCCGCGTTCTCGGCGATGGCCTGCCCCGGCTTGGCGATCTTGACCTCGCCGCTGTAAACCAGCCCGGCCAGCACCACCGCCTGCGCCCGGGCGCGCGATTCAACCAGTCCGCGCGCGACCAGCAGCAGGTCGACGCGGGTCTTGGCGGCGGGGCGAGGTCGGGGGGGAGTGGTCACGGCGGGACACTTGTCGGGGAGGATGGGGGGCTTGTCGATCCTTCGGACGCATTCCATACCGCAGCGATGATGGCAAACCGCGCGGGCATCGGACCTGTAATCCTGGCGACCGCGCTGGCGCTGCTGTCGGGATGCGTAGCGGCGCCCACTGCTTCGCCCCCGGCACCCCAACCCTCTCCGGTCGTGCTGACACTCCCGCCGCCGGTGCGCGCCATACCCGCACCCACGGACTGGCAGGACGTCCCGGCAACGCCCGGGGACTGGCACTGGAGCAACGAGGCTGGGACATCGACTGCGCGCTTCGCCGAAGGGCTGCTGATCTTGCGCTGCGATCCGCCGCGCCACGCGGTGACCCTGCTTCGCGCGGCCCCGCTCACCCTGGGCGAATCGGTTCTGATGACCATCGAGACCACGTCCACCACCCGCGCGCTAAGCGCCGACCCCGCGCCCGGCGGCGTGGCGGTTACCCTCGATGCGCGCAATCCACTGCTCGACGCCATCGCCTTCAGCCGCGGCCGGTTCGCGATCGAGACGACCGGGCAGCCAACGCTATACGTTCCGAGCTGGAGCGAGGTCGGCCGGGTGATCGAGGATTGCCGCTAAACCAGGCTCATCGCCCTGCTGACGGCTCTTCCAGGCGGACGTGCGATCCTGACGCCAAAATAAATCTTTGCAAGACTTGTCGTGAGCCCCGCAATGATTCACATATCGTGCAAGGTCGGAGCGGGTGACTGCCCACCGGCCGAGCCGCGAGAGCGGCGACTTTGGCTCAACAGCGCGAAAGGAGGTGATCCGATGTCTCATGGTTCAGCAGGGAGGTCGGTATTTTTCGTCATGGAGCATTATCGCTGATCGGTCAGACCGTTTTAGTCTGAAAGACTTAGGCGATAAAGGCTTCGTGAGCGGCACTTCCGGCCGCTGACCATGGAAGGGCCGCACCTGCTCCGGCAGGGCGGCCCTTCTCATTTGAAGCCTATAAAATCGCGGGGTGAATCGGCAAATCCTTGCCATTAATTTCTCCATCATTGCATTTTTAGTAATTTTCATTCAACGGCACTCAAATTCGAAGTCAGGAGTTTTCTGCCATGGCAAGTCTCGCCGAACCGCCGCTTGCCTTTGCCCGGACTGCTCATCCCGCTTCCGTCGCCCCCGCTGTGCGCGAAGCTGCGTTGGCTGATCCTGGCTTCGGCAAGGTTCATTCTGATCACATGGTGACGATCGACTGGGACGAAGCGCGCGGCTGGCACGATGCCCAGGTTTTGCCGCGCGGTCCGCTGCTGCTCGATCCGGCGTGCGCGGTGCTGCATTATGCACAGGAAATATTTGAAGGGCTCAAGGCCTATCGCCTGAGCGACGGCGGCACCGCGCTGTTTCGCCCGCTGGCCAATGCCGCGCGCTTCCAGGCTTCTGCCCGGCGTCTGGCGATGCCCGAACTGCCGCAGGAGCTGTTCCTCGAATCGGTCCGCCAGATTGTCGCCGCCGACAAGGACTGGTTTCCCATTGTGGAAGGCGGCGCGCTCTATTTACGCCCGTTCATGTTCGCCTCCGAGGCCTTCCTCGGAGTGCGCCCGGCCAAGCAATACAAATATCTCGTCATTGCCAGCCCGGTCGGCAACTACTTTAAATCAGGCACTCCGGCGGTGTCGATCTGGGTCAGCCAGGATTACACCCGCGCTGCGCCCGGCGGGACCGGCGCTGCCAAGTGCGGCGGCAACTACGCCGCCAGCCTGGTCCCCCAGGCCGAGGCGATCGCGCGCGGGCATGACCAGGTGGTGTTCCTCGACGCGGTCGAGCACCGCTGGATCGAGGAACTGGGCGGCATGAACCTGTTTTTCGTCTTTGCTGACGGATCGCTGGTCACGCCGCCGCTGTCGGGCACGATCCTGCCGGGGATTACCCGCGAAAGCCTGATCCAACTGGCCCGCGACCAGGGGCTGACCGTGCGCGAAGAGCGCTATGCCCTCGATCAATGGCGCGCCGATGCCGCCTCGGGCAAGCTGACCGAAACCTTCGCCTGCGGCACTGCGGCCGTCGTCACCGCGATCGGCAAGGTCGCCGGGTATGATGGTGAATTCACCATCGGCAGCGGCGGATCGGGTCAGCTGACCCAGGTGCTGCGTAACCGGCTTGTGGCGATTCAGCGCGGCGAGGCCCCGGACCCGCACGGTTGGGTTATGCGTTTGGATTGAGGAAGCAGACGATGCCCGATGAACATAGCGCCGTCATGCTCGCCCGGATCGAGCGGACGCTTGAACTTGCGCGCGAACTTGAAGCCTCGGGCCAGGCCCAGACCACGCCCGATGCAGTCGCGATGGCCCGCCAGCAGTTGCATGAATGGGTCGATGCGATCACCGGCGTTGTAATCACCCCGGCGCTGGGCAAGGTCACGGTGATCCATGCGAACGGGCGCGAGTCGACAATCGTCTCAGCCGAATTGCCCTATGCGATGAGCAAGCCGGTGGGCGCAAGGTAGCCCTCAAGCCGCGAGCAGCGTCGCCGCCTTGGGCCCCTGCTCCAGAAGCTCGATCAACCCGCGCTCGTAACGCGACGACCATTGCGTCGCTCGCGGCAGCTTGAGCTTGCCGCGCCATTTCTCCTGGTTGTCGACCAGCGCGAGCACTGCGGGATGGACATAGCTCTTGCGCGCAATCGCCGGGGTATTGCCGAGCCGGTCAGACACTTCCTCCAGCAGCGTCTTGAGCCGCATTTGCCCCTCCGTCTGGGCCAGCATCTCGAAAGCCAGGACGCTGGCGTGCCAGGTGCGGAAGTTCTTGGCGGTGAAGTCCTCAACCATAGTCTCGCGCAGATATTGGTTCACCTCGGCCGATCCGACCGGGCACGGCTGGCCGTCATCATCAAGGTACTGGAACAGATGCTGGCCGGGCAGATCCTGCATCTTGCGCACGAACCGGCTGAGGCTTTTGTCGGTGATCGTCATCTCGCGTATCTTGCCACTCTTGGCCTTGAACCGCAGCTTGAGCACGTTGCCGCGGATGGCGGCGTGCTTCATCCGCAACGTCGTTGCGCCGAAACTGTCGTTGGCCTTGGCATAGGCTTCGTTGCCGATGCGGATCCCGCCTGTGTCGAGCAACCGGACAACCGAGGCGATAGCCCGTTCACGCGTCAGTTTAGGCGCCACGACATCGCGGGCTACGCGCTTCCTGACCAAGGGCAGCAAGCGGCCGAAGCTGGCACAGCCGTCAAATTTCTCGCTCTCGCGCTGGCTGCGGAAATGGGGGTGATAGCGGTACTGTTTGCGGCCCTTGGCATCGAGCCCGGTGGCCTGAATGTGGCCGTTGTCAGCCGGGCAGAACCAGCAGTCGACATAGGCCGGCGGCATAGCGATAGCGTTAAGCCGGTCGATCTCGGCGCGGTCGGTAATCCGGGTTCCGCGGGCGTCGGTATAGGCCCAGCCATGCTTCAGCTCGCGCCGAGAGATGCCGGGCAGGCTGTCATCGACGAAGATCAGGCGGGTCTTTCCAACGCGCAGGATTGCGGGTTTATCCATGGTTGGCGAACGAGCGGAGGTTCTTGGCGGTTCCCGCTGGCGCGACCACGTCGCCACTCCCCTCTTTCCTTCCGCGCTGTCAGCGGTTAAGCGCGCGCCTCTGCTGGGGCGTCGCCAAGTGGTAAGGCAGCGGCTTTTGATGCCGCCATTCGCAGGTTCGAATCCTGCCGCCCCAGCCAGCTTTTCAAGCTATGCGCGCATCGGAAGTCGCGCAGCGTGGCGATGATGCCCTTCTCCTTGGTGCAGCGCGCCCGGCCTGTCCCGGCCGACCTATGATAAACCTCCCCGCGCCACCACGCATTGCTGCCCGGGCCCGGCGCCCTGACGAACAGGGTACTGTTCCAGGCATCGACAAATCCGCTGGGTCATCGGCATGATGCGCGGGTCGGTCCGAGGAAATTCACGAGCTGGCCGCGCAAGTTCTGCCATCGGACTAAACAATTTGGTATACCATGCCATCCGGGGCCCTAGGAGCGATCCTTGCGTCCAGCAGCACGGCCGGTCCGGATATGGTTGCCCATCGCGCTCTGGGCCCATTCGGAATCGCCCGCAGCAATGGCTTGGACGATCATCCGGTGTTGAGTCAGCGAGGCGTTGAAATCGCGCGGAACATAGTGCTCCATCAGGTTGGCCAGCAGCCGCAGGCTGACCGTCTGGCGCAGAATCTGGGCGACACGGGGATTGCGCGCGGCCTGGGCAATGCGATCGTGGAATGCCTGGTCGAGCTTGGCGTAGGCGATCGAGCCACTGCCCGCCTCGCTGTGCAACAGCGTCTCCATCTTGGCCAGGATCATTTCGAGTTCGGCGACATCGGTAGCCGAAGCCTTTTGTGCGGCGAGCCCGGCGACGAAGCTTTCCAGGACGATGCCCAGCTCGAAGATTTCGCCGAGTTCCTCTTCGCTGAACGAGGAAACAATGATCGAGCGGCGCGGGCGCATCTCTGCCAGGCCATCGGCAGTCAGCCGCCGCAGGGCCTCACGCACCGGGGTCCGGCTGATGTCGAGCTGGCCGCATAGATCGCGCTCGATCAGCGACTTGCCCGGCTTGAGCGTGCCGTCAAGAATCTGGTCACGCAGTTGCAGATAGGCTTCTTCCGAAGCGTTCATCACTGAGGCGTCGATGGGCATGGTCAGGATTGCTCGGTTTTCAGTTCGGGAATTCAGCCCAACCATAGGCGGAGGTTCCGAACACAGTCAAACCTTGCACTCCGCCATGCCACCTGTTCGGTTAGACCAAGACATTGGCCCCGCTGAAATACACATAGACTTCCTGGAACTTGCCATCGCGCACGCGCCAGAAATTGGTGTTGAAAAAGCGCGTCACCTCGCCGTTGGCGGCGGTCAGCACGGCTTCGAAGCTGGCCGCGATGCGTCCGTTCTTATCATCGACGGTGCAGACGAAGTCCTTGTGGACGATGCTTTCCCAGGCGCCGAAGAAATCTTCGAACATCCGGCCTATTTCTGCCTTGCCAGCATGGCGGGTGAAAGCGGTCTGGACGCAGAACAGCGCCTCGTCGTGAAAGCACTCGAGGACACCGGCCATGTCCTTGGCATCGACGCTGGCAAAGTACTTCATCGTGGCCAGTTCGATTAGCGCAGCGCGAGAGAGTCCGGGTTCGTACTGCATCAGGCGTCTCCCGGCTGGAGCAGGTTATCACCGCTCATGTAGACATAAACCCGGTGAAATTTGTCGCCCTTGAGGTAAAACCGATTGCAGTTCTCATAGCGCAGTTCCTCGCCGCCCTCGGGTGTGATCAGGACGGTGAACTGCGAGCAGATCGCGTTGCTGGCGGGATCGCCGGTGTGGACGAAATTGCCATGCCAGATACTCGAAAAGTCGCTGAACAGCTTCTCGAACATTGACTTGATCGCGGTATCACGGCCATTGTGGATCGTATCCGACGTGACTTCGGTTAGCACCGCATCCTCGGTGAAACAGTCAAGCACCTGCTGGACAGCCTTATTGTCGACCCCATCGAAATAGCGCTTGGTGACGATGTCGATGTAATCCGGATAGGGCAGCGCCTGTTGCCCGCTTGCGCCTTCACTCCAGCTCATGCCCAGCCTTTCCTGATGTCGTGGTCCTTGCCCACTTCGGGCGCGGGAAATGCCGCCTTGGAATGGGTCAACCCCAGCCCGATCAGCATTTCGAGATGCTTGTAGGCGACCTGACCGGGGTTCAGCACCGGGATCGGCAGATTGGCTGCCAGATACTGCGCCGACTGGTGCATGGTCGTCGAGCCCAGGACGATGACGTCGGCACCGTCGTCCTTGATCGCGGCCTGCGCCTGCGCGAGCAGCTTGGCGAAAATCACCTCTTCCTTGCCCGCGAGCAACTCGGTCACGTCGGGCCGGGTATCTATCGAACGAAGCGAAGCTACCCGGTCCCAGAAGCCGTATTCGGTCAGGGTCTTTTCATAGAGCGGGAACCATTCGGGCCACATCGTCAGCACGGTGAACTTCTTGCCCAGCATCATCGCAGTGCAAAACGCCGCCTCGCCTGGGCCGACCACCGGAATCGACAGGCGTGAGCGCAGCGCGCGCATCCCGCTGTCCGACACTGTATCGATCAGGACCCCGGCATAGCCCTCGTCCTCGGCGCTGATCCCGGCCTGGAACACGGTCCAGTCCATCAGCAGCATGTCATGGTACGAATCGCCCAGCGCTGCGCCCCACGGGACCGCGGCAAATTCAGGCTGGAAGCCGGGCGCGACAAAGCTGGCGGGAAGCTGCTCGGCACGGTTGGCCACTCCGGCCTGATCCATCGGGATCGGCACAATGACCTTGATGCGGTTAACGGATGCGTTGTTCATTACCGAAGTCTGGTATACCATCTGGAACGAGTCAAGCGGGGAATGGCAAGGCCCGAGCCGACGATGCAATCGCTGACAAGGCGATTGCATCGCGCTTGTTTGCCGTTAAGTTGTCCGGACAAATGATGCGGGCCGCAGGCACGCGAAGGGGGAAGCTGGTACCGATGACCGATCCCGCCCCGCTTGTCCCCACGCCCCCGCCAACTTACCCGCCCTCGCGGCAAGGCTGGGTGCTGGTGGCCATGCTCACTGTGGCCTACGTCCTGTCCTATATCGACCGCTCGATTCTCGGCCTGCTGGTTGAGCCGATCAAGGCGCAGCTCAAGGTTTCAGATGCGCAGATGGGCGTGTTGATCGGGCTCGCTTTCGGGCTGTTCTACGCCACCGTCGGTATCCCCCTGGGGTGGCTGGCAGATCGTCAGCGGCGAACCTGGATCGTCGGGCTGGGCGTGGGCCTGTGGTCGCTGGCCACCGCCGTCTCGGGCCTGGCCAACAGCTTCGGCCACCTGTTCCTGGCGCGGATGGGCGTGGGCGTGGGCGAGGCAACGCTGGGGCCATGCGCGATGTCGATGATCGGTGATAGCTTCCCACCCGAACGGCGTGGACGCCCGGTCGCGCTCTATTCCTCGGCGGTGTCGCTGGGCGCGGGGATTGCCGCACTGGTCGGCGCGGCAGTGCTGACCTGGGCCAAGACCTCCAGCGGCATCGACTTGCCGCTGATCGGCGCGACCAAGCCGTGGCAATTCGCGTTTCTCATCGTCGGGCTGCCCGGACTGGTGCTGGGCCTGGCTTTCCTGTTCATCCGCGAACCGCCGCGGCAGGTGAGCGACCAGCCCGGTGCAGCCAAACCCGGGATCGGCGATCTGCGGCGGCACATCTCGGCCAACGCCGGCTCGTTCTTCGGAGTGACCGGACTGGTCGGGGTGATGACCATTATCGCCTACAGCCAAGGCTTCGTCCCCAGCGCCTTTTCCCGCCACTTCGGCTGGGAGCCGCGGCTTTACTCGCTGGTCAATGGCGTCCTGCTGCTGCTTCTGGGGCCGCTGACGGTCAACCTGGTCGGTCTGCTGTGCGACCGCTGGCGCAAGGCCGGGCGCGCGGATGCGCCGTTCGTCCTGCTGGCGATCGGCTTTGTCGGGATGGTGATCAGCAACGGCCTGGCATTGCTCATGCCTGATGCCATGCTCGCTTTCGTGTGCCTCTCGCTTGGCACGATCAGCATCGCGACGGTGACAGTCGCGGGGATCGTCGCCTTGCTCGACATCACCCCTGCGGCAATCCGCGGCCAGACTGTCGCGCTCTACTACATGGTGATCAGCATGACCGGGCTGCTGCTCGGCCCAACGACCGTCGGCCTGCTGTCGTCACGCTTTTATGGCGAAGCGCGGCTGCATCTGGCGATCGCGACGGTGCCGATCCTTTATGGCATTGTGCCACTGCTGCTGCTCCCCGCGATCGGCCGCGCCTATGCCCGTCAGGCCGAAGCGCTGCGCCGCGCGGCCACGGCGTTCAACTGTTAGTATCGGAGACTGCGAATGCCCGCCTATATGATTGTCACCGCCCAGATCGCCGACCGCGACGCCTTCATCAACGGTTATGGCAAAGTCGCCGCCGCGCTGGTCGAGAAATTTGGTGGGAAGTACGTGTTGCGTGGGCCGGGCGCGGAACTGCTCGAGGGTCAGTTCGGCCAGGGTGCCTCGATGGTCATCTCGGAATGGCCCGACCGCGAGGCCGCGCGGGCCTTCTGGAACAGCCCCGAATATGCCGAGGCCAAAAAGCTGCGCGCAGGTATTGCCGACTGCCAGGTGCTGCTGATCGACGGGGTCAAGATCAACGGAACCCAGCCAAACCAAGCCAGCAACGATGGCTGATGTGATCAAGCGGACCACGCTGATGGTCCGCGATGCCGAGCGCGCGGCGGCTTGGTACGAAAGCGTATTCGGCATGACCCGGTGGCTGGACACCCCGTTCACGCTCTCGGGCCAGCAGCTCGCCGCGGGTCAGAAGGGCGATCGCACCCGGCTGGTCATCCTGAAGTGTGAGCACGATCGGATCGGCATGATCGGCCTGCTCGAATGGCTGGAGCCCAAGCAGGATGCCCCCGCCGAATTGCCCACCCGGATCGCCTTTGGCGCGCCGATATTCGTCGTCGCAGCGCAGGAGGCGCAAGCCTGCGTCGATCGCGCCCGGGTACTCGGCTCGACCATCCACAGCGAGCCCGCTCCCTGGACCGTCACCGGCGCGGATGGGCGCGCGAAGGCCATGCTCGGCTGCTCACTATGGGACCTCGACGGGTACTTTTACGAAATCAACCAAGAGCTGTGACCCGCCGTTCAGGCCTTTCCGCCTTCGAGGCGCTGGAGGCCGGAGTGGCGTTCTCGGAAGAATACAACTGCCAGTGGCGCGTGGCCCGGCGCCCCGCCGCGCGCGCTGGCCCGGCTCTATCATGGCGCTAACGTCGGGGTGCAATGCTGCTCCGTCCGCGGCGAGCCCGAACAGTGGAACTGACCGCATGACCGCAAAGCCGCAAGTCCGCCTGCAACGCGCCAACTTCGTGGTGGCCAATATCGACCGCGCGTTGACGTTCTATCGCGACGTGCTTGGTTTTACCGAGGAGTTCCGCCACGATCACAATCCGGACAGTTATTCCTTCCCGGTGTTCGAGATCCCACGCGATGCAAGGATCGGCTTCTCGGTGCTGTCGGCTCCCGGCCAGCCGCGAGTCATGGCCTTGACCGAGATCAGCGGAGTCGCGCTCAAACCCGTGCCCGATCCGCGCCGCAGCGCGATCGTCCTCGACGTTGCCGATCCCGATGCGGTGATGGTCGGCGCGCGCGCACTGGGCCTCCAGGTCTATCCAGAGGGTAAACTCAAAACGCACGATGGCCGCTTGGGCCGCGAGATCGGGATCGCCGATTTCGACGACAATTTAGTGGTAATCTATTTTATTCCCGAGGCCGAACAGGCCGTAAAATCCGACTGAAAGAGGCGAAATAGCATGGCACGCGTAGCACAAATCCGCACCAACGGCGGCCCCGAAGTGATCGAATGGCTGGACGTCGATCTGCCCGCCCCCGGCCCGGGCGAAGTCAAAATCAAGACCCGCGCGGTCGGGTTGAACTTCATCGACACCTATTTCCGCCGCGGGCTCTATCCCGCGCCACTGCCCACTGGCCTGGGCATCGAAGCCGCCGCCGTAGTCGAGGAGATCGGCCCCGGTGTGACCAGCTTCAAAGTGGGTGACCGTGTCGCCACTTTCTCCATGCCGCTGGGCGCCTATGCCACCGAGCGCGTCGTCCCGGCCGCAATTCTTGTGCCCCTGCCCGACGATATCGACGACCGCACCGCCGCCGCCGTCATGGTCAAGGGCTGCACAGCCGAATTCCTGGTCGAGCGCTGCGGCAAGGTCCAGCCGGGTTGGTGGGTATTGGTCCACGCCGCATCGGGCGGGACCGGGCAACTGCTGGTCCAGTGGCTCAAACACATTGGCGCCATGGTCATCGGCACGGTCAGCACCGATGCCAAGGCCGAACAAGCGCTGGCGATCGGCGCCGACCACGTGATCCGTTACGATCGCGAGGACACTGCCAAACGCGTGCGCGAGATCACCGGCGGCGCGGGGGTGCGGGTGGTGTTCGACGGGGTCGGCATGGCGACTTGGGAAAGCTCGCTCGACAGCTGCGGCAAACGCGGGCTGATCGTCAGCTTCGGCAATGCCGATGCTCCGGTCGGCGGGGTCAACCTGGGGATCCTCGCCACCAAGGGCTCGCTTTACAACACGCGCCCGACGCTGTGGGATTACTATTCCAGCCCCGAGGACGTGGCCAAGGGCACCGCGCGGCTGTTCGACTTGATCCGCCAGGGCGTGCTCAAGATCGAGATCGGCCAGGAGTTTTCGCTGGAAAACGTCGCCAAGGCGCATGTGGCGCTCGAATCGCGCCAGACCAGCGGCTCGACCGTGCTCCTGCCGTAACCACCGCTCGGCTAAGTGCTTTTCCTGAGACGAATAGCTAGCCTCACCCCAGCCTCACGGCTTTGGCGGCGGCGCAAACTGGTCCGCGGGCAGCGGCTGGTTCACCACCACGCTTGTCCAATAGACCGTGTTTGAGCGCACCCCGTTGTAGAACAGCGTCACCGTCCGTGCCTGCAACCAGCGCGGGTGCTGGAGCATGACGAAGTCATCATAGGTCCGCTCGTGCCACCCCTTGGGCGTGGTAAAGCCCATGTAGCGGATGTAGTGACTCAGGTGATCAAGCCCGAACAGGGTCTGCTGCCCGCCGGGGTCGGTGATCCGGATCATGTCGACCGCATGGCCATCAACCCCGCGATCGGGCGCGCGCTCGACGGTGAAGCCCTCGCTGAGCGCCTGGCGGATGACCCCGAAGCCGAAAGCGCTGGCCCAGTAGACGTCGGCCTCGGCCTTGGGCACCACACCGTGATCGTTCCACGTCGTGGTCCCGTTGCAGCCCACCTCGAATAACGTTTTTGGCCCACTGGAGGCGCGGATCCGGACCATCCCGTCGGCGGCGTGGCTGGTGATGCGATCGAGGTTCATCGCGCGCCACATCCGGTAGTCGTCCGAATGGCTGACCGGTGCTGACTTGCCCGGGGCATAGAAATCGGCCGTCCCCCGCATCACCAGCGTGCGCGGGCGCAGCCAGGTCTCGCCACCCGCAACTTGCGCGGCCTGGGCGAGCAGGGCGCGCGCCGCAGGGTCGTCAGCAGCCATCGCGACAGAGGCCAGCGCAGCGCTTGCCCCAGCGACAAGAATTCCGAATATCCGCAACATTTGCTTCTCACTCCACGACATTCGCACTATGCTTTTGTCCGGACAAATTGGCAATATGGGGACTGCCGATGACGCGCATTCGATCAATCGGCCCGATCGCTCTGGCTGCCCTCTTTCTGGCGGGACCGGTGCTGTCTGCCGAGCCACCGCCGGTGCTGTCGGCAGGCACATGGTCCAACGAGGAAGACCGTTACTTCGCCCCCGTCGCGGCCAAGCCCGACTGGATCGGGATCGAGATCGGCGCGGGCGCGCAAGCTGGCACCTGGCGCCATGTCGATGATTACGGCAAGCCGCAGGATGCCTGGCTCAAGGGCATGCCGCCTGGGCTACAGCGTGACGCTCAAAGCCATCCTACCCTCGCCGACAGCCACGGCCACCGCACCGAGCTGCGCCACGGCGCGGCGTTTACCTGCTGGATGTCGATCAGGAAAGGCACGCCCAAGCCCGACGGCAGCGACGATTTCGCCTATCAGGGCAAGATGGCGCTGACCGATCAGGGCGGGCGGGTGACCAGCGGCGGCGGCACCAGTGGCGCACCCCCGGCAATCTTCCGCCTGCGCAACGTGATCTGGCCCGCACCCTCGACCAACAAGCCCTCGCTGGTCCTTTATGTCCACCGCCCCGAGGAGCCCGACCACGCGGTCTCCTATGCCTGGGCCGATCCCGGCGCGAGCCTGATCGGGATCAACCTGCGCTGGGTCCAAGGGAGCTGTTCGCGAGTGGTGGGAAGGCAGTAACGCGGCTTCCCTTCCCTTCCAAGGAGGGGGTTATTTGCTCTTCACCTCGCCAGTTCCACCAGCTCCAACAGCTCTCCCGCCGGACCTAAGGTGGTCGCACTCCGCGCCCCGCCATACAGCGCACCAGAGTGAACCGCAGGCGGCACGATCCACTCGCAATGGCACTCCTCAAGACTGCGCACCGCTAGCGACACCAGAGCATTCCCCGGCGGCAACCAGCCTTGCTCGCACGGTCGGACTAATGTCTGCGCCGGATATTCGTCGATCTCGACGATCGGCATGCGCGCGTTCTGGATCATGGTCAGGCCCGAGGTGGTCCCGGCGGGCAGGCCGAAAGCGTTGTTGATCATAGAATATTCGATCACGTAAGTCTCGCCTTCGTCCAGCCCCAGCGCCTGCTTGTACCAGGCGACGGCTCCCACCCGGTCGGGCGCGGCGAGGATGACGATGAACAGATGATCGACCGGGCTCTGCGCCACTGGAAGGTCGCTGCTTGGCGTGTTCGAGCGGGTCTCGTTGAGATAGAGCATTTCCTTACCCGGGCCGTGGATCTGCATCGCCACGAAATAGGGCAGTCCAGGGATTTCCTTGGGCTCTCCGACGATCGAGAAGCCGCCGCCCGCGATCCGCGCGGGCCAGCCGAACACGTCGAGCACGGTCAGCTCATAGGCCGCCCAGCCAAAACTGGTGGTGGGCACGAATGCGGCCGGGAGCGGCTGCTCGATCAGGCGGATAAAACAATGCGCGCCGCTGGTGGGTTGAAGCACAGCCATGCGGCTGCCGGCGCTGGCGGGGCAACCCCAACTTGCCGCCAGCACTGCGTCGAGCAGGGCCTGTTCGATCAGGCGCAAGCCGAGGCGCCCCTGGTAATCCGCCAGCGCCAGGTCCAGATCGGGCACGGTTACGATCCCGCCGACAATTTCGCCATGACGCGTCATCATTTGAACTCCGGTTGGCGTTTCTCGACAAAGGCGGTGGTGCCCTCGGCGAAATCAGGCCCGGTGAAGGCATGCGCGAAGATCGCCAGAGTGTGCGTGTCATCCGCAACCTGCCCATCGAGCACGCGGCGCACGAACAGCTTGATCTCGCGGGTCGTGTGCTGCGATGCCGCCAGGATCGGCTCGGCGAACCGCGCCAGATCGCCGTCCGCCGCCTCGATCAGCCCGATCCGCAAGGCTTCAGCGGCATCGATCAGGCTGCCGGTATAGAGGATCCGCCTGGCCTGGCCGGGTCCGACCAGATCGATCAGCAGCTTCACATCGTGCAGCGGATAGACCAGCCCAAGCTTGGCCGGGGTGATCCCGAACCGCGCCGCCGGAGTCGCCACGCGCAAGTCGCAAGCCAGCGCCACGCCGCAGCCGCCGCCGATGCAATCTCCCTCGATGAAGGCGATGGTCGGCAGCGGAAAGCGGGCGAGTTCGTATTGCGAGTGGTTGATTGCCGCCTGATTGGTCGCGCGCCACTCGGGATCGTCCTTGTGGGCCAGCAGTTCGCCAATGTCAGCCCCGGCGCAGAACGCGCCCGGCGCGGCAGCGCGAACCACCAGCAGACGCAACGCCGGATCGGCAGCAGCCTCGGACAGCAGGCCGGGCATCGCCATCCACATCGCCATGTCGAAAGCGTTGCGCTTGGCCGCCCGGTCGATCAGCAGGTGGGCGGTTGCGCCATGTTTTTCCAGCCGCACAGTCACGCCGGGGAGACCGTACGGAAGTGCTCGGCAATCGCCTGGCGGGTGGTGATCCACACCCCATCATGCTTGCGGACATGGCGGAAGAATTCCTCCAGCGCCCAGATCCGCCCGGGACGACCGATGATCCGCAAATGCAGCCCCAGGCTCATCATCTTGGGATTGCCCTCCTCGCCCTCGCGATAGACTTGGTCGAAATTGTGCGTTGCATAGCCGAGCCACTGCTCAGGGGTCAGCGCCGGGTCGGTCCACATCTTCATGTCGTTGTTATCGAGCTGATAGGGCACGATTACGATCGGTTTGCCGGGCACCGTCGCGCGATCCCAGAACGGTACGTCGCCCGAGTAGTCATCCATATGATAGGTGAAGCCTTCCTCGATCAACAGCCGCCGGGTGTTCTCGGTCAGCAGATAGCGCGACAGCCAGCCATATGGGCGCATTCCACAGCTGGCCTCGATCGAGCTGACCGCGCGGCGGATGAAGGCGCGCTCAGCTTCCTCGTCGAAGCGGAACTGGTGGACCCAGCGCCAGCCGTGGCTGACCGGCTCATGCCCCAGATCGACGATGGCCCGGGCGATCTCGGGATGGTTCTCCAGGCTCATCGCCGCGACCGTCCAGCTCGCCGTGATGTCATAGGCCTTGAGCAGCTTGATTACCCGCGGCGCGCCGGCCTTGATCCCGTAGAGATAGTTGGATTCGTTGCTGACATTGCGCACCGCGCCTTTGACGAAGACGCCCAATTCGTCGACCGGCTCCATTCCCCGGTCACCCCGGGCAATCGACTGTTCGGAGCCTTCCTCGACATTGACCACTACCGACAGCGCCATTTTCGCGCCGCCCGGCCAGTCAATCCGTTCCTCTTGCATCAGTGCATCTCCTCCCCGCCTGAGACGTTGAGCGCCTCGCCGGTGATATAAGCGGCCTCGTCGCTGGCCAGCCAGGCGCAGGCAGCGGCGGTGTCGGAGGGCAAGCCGGGCCGCCCCATCGGGTTCTTCGCCGCCATATTGGCCAAATACGCCGCGACGCTGGCAAAGCCGAGGAGTTTGGAAAAGTACGCGTTCTGTTCGGCCCCCAGCGCGGTGGTGACGTGATTGGGGCAGACCGCGTTGACGGTGATTCCCAGCGCGCCCAGCTCGATCGCGCTGGCCCGCGTCAGCCCGATCATGCCGTGCTTGGAACTGACATAGGCGGGCAGATGGGGGAACGCGCTTTTGGCCGCCTGACTGGCGATGTTGATGATCCGGCCCCCTTTGCCGGCCTTGGCCATGGCTTTGGCGGCGGCCTGACTGCAATAGAACGCGCCCGACAGATTGACCGCGATGACCTTGGCCCAGTCGGCAGGGTCGACCTCGAGGAACGGCTTCATCATGAAGCCGATGCCCGCGTTGTTGACCAGCACGTCGATGCTGCCGAAGCGAGCCACGGTCTGGTCGACCAGCGCCTCGCACTGCGCTGCGTCAGAGACGTCGCAGGCAATGACTTCCGCCTGGGCCCCCCGGGCCCGCAAGTCTGCCGCCACCGTCTCGGCCTCGGGCGTCACCGCCATGTCGGAGACGACGCAATTGGCGCCCTGGTCGGCGAACTTCTGGAGGATCCCCTGGCCCAGCCCGCGCGTCCTGCCCGAGCCGGTGACGACGACCGTCTTGCCCGCGAAGCTTACCAACATCACAGGTCCTGGGTCAGAATAAAGGTCGGGTTATCGGCGAACTGCCCGAACGCGGCGGCAACCTTCTGGAACTCGGGATTACTGATGTCGCCGACAAAGTCGTCCATCGACAAAATATCAATTATTTCAATGTATTGGTAGGGTGGCGTGCCGTCCGACCCGAATAGCCCGGTCGCTTTGTGGACGCTAAACTGGCCGACTGAATCGAGCGCGTTGACGCCGGGAATGTCGGTCCCGCGCGCCCAGGCCTCATAGGCTTCGGGATCGGCATCGGGCAGCAGGTTGAACAGGCAAACGATACGCATCGGGTCTCTCCTCAAGGCGGCGGGGCATAGGCGTTAAGCACGGCATCGATCTGCCGCGCCAATGCAATCAACCGAACTTCGGAATGGGCCGGGCCGACCAGTTGCACCGAGACCGGCAGGCCATCGGCATTGCGCCCGGACGGCAGGGCCAAGGCGGGCAGGCCGGCGAGGTTGGCGAGCCCGGAGAATTCGGACTGATTGGCAGGCGCGCGGCTGTCGTGCGAGAACGCGGCTTGCGGGGCGGTGGGCATGATCAGGACGCCGTCCGCGCCCAAAGCGTCCACCAAGCCGGTCGCGACATCTGCCAACAGCTGCGGATCGTCGGGCATCGCCGATGCGGCATCGAGGATCGCCTGCAATTGGGGCGAGGCTTGCTCACGATGCGCGCCCAGGTCGGCGGCGAACGAACGCGCCAAACGCCCCAGCGCCGCGCGGCGGATCGTGCGGGCGCTGGCGGGCAGGTCGATGATTGCGCGCGGCAGGTCGATACTGGCCAGCGCCGCTTCGTAGCCCGCAACGACCGCGGGCTCGCAGACGATTCCGCCAAGATCACGCAGGGTCAGCAGGCGCGCGAATGCTCCGCCCTCTCCGCCATTACCAATCACCGCCCAGGCCCGCTCGATCATGTCCAGGTCGCGCGCCAGAGGCCCGATTGAATCAAGCCGTTCGTCCAGAAACAGCAAGCCGCCATCGTCCACTGCGCCGCGCGTCGATTTCAGGCCATAGACCCCGCAATAGGCGGCGGGCACGCGGACCGAGCCCATTGTGTCGGTGCCCAGCGCCAGGTCGCACAGCCCCGCCGCCACCGCCGCGCCGCTACCGCCCGATGAGCCGCCGGGGGTGTGGCCGTGGCGGTGCGGATTGTGCGTGCGGCCATAGAAAGCATTGTCGGTGGTCGCCCCCAGCGCGGCTTCGTGCATATTGAGCGTGCCCAGGATCACGGCACCTGCCGCCCGCAACTGCGCCACCACTGGCGCATCCTCCTGCGCCAGCATCCCGCGCCGATGCGCCATGCCACCGGTCCACGGCAGGGCTTTGACTGCGATGTTTGACTTGATCCCCACGCGCACCCCCGCCAGCGGCCCGGTCCCGCCATGGGCCGCCGGATCGAGATCGACAAAGGCATTGTAGGGGTCGTGGCTCACAGCGGGCGCTCGTCGATCAGACGGATCGGCTTTTGGCGGGTGTCGATCTGGGTCGCCGCAGCAGTCCCGCCCGGCGGGCACAGCGCGACCGCGACTTCGACTCCCAGGCCGCGCCGCAGGACTTCGGCCAAAGCCTCTCCGCCCGTCGTTTCGCGGCTTTCAATCGTCACCACCATGTCGTCGCGGCCTGCGGCATCGCGGCGCAGGTTGCAGACATATTCGCCGGTCAGCTCGGGCCGGTTCTCGATCAGCGCGGCGATGGCGTGGGGAAACAGGTTGATCCCACGCAGCTTGACCATGTTGTCGCTGCGGCCTTTGAACCCGGCAATGCGCTTGAATGCCAGTTCGCCGTGGCCGCCCAGTTCGGAGGAAATGTCATGGGTGTTGAAGCGGATGCACGGGGCGATATCGTCCTTGAACAGACACGTGACGACCATGTCTCCGGTCTCGCCCGGTGCCACCGGCACACCGCTGTCGACATCGAGTAATTCGAGGTATTGCGCGTCTTCCCACACATAGAGCCCGTCACGCTCGGGGCCTTCGCCGGCGATCGATCCGGTATCACCCACGCCGTACCAGTCATAGGCCTTGGCCCCATGCCAGGCGGCCTCGGTAGCGGCGCGGTCTTCGGTGCCGAGGTGGCCGATGATCATCCGCAGCTTGATCCGGTCGAACAGCTTTTCCGCCTCAGCCACTTGCGCCAGCTTGCGGATATAGTCGACGAAGCCGACTATCACCGTTGCCCCGAAATCGGCCATCAGCTGGACCTGCTGGACTGAGCGGGTCTCGATTCCGGTGCCCGCCGAGAGAAAAATCGAATTGGTGAAATGGATGACGGATTCGCGGATATAGTGCCCGCCGTTGATCATGCCGTGGCCGTAAACCGAATGGACCACGTCCTCGGGCCGCAGCCCCTGCCAGCGGTACATCCGCCCGACCAGCAGGTTGGTAATCTCGCGGCCTTTGGGACCGAACATCAGCGTCTGCGGCTTGCCCGTGGTACCGCTGGTGGTGTGGAGGATCGAGGGCGGGCGATCCGGTCCGCCGAGCCCGGCGAAATCGCCATAGGGCGGATGCTCGGCGATCGAGGCCATCAAATCGCCCTTGTCGTAAACCGGCAGTTTGGCAATGTCGGCCAGGCCGCGGATGTCCCCCGGTTCGATCCCCTTTGCGCCCCACAGCCGCTGATAGAACGGTATCTCCCAGCCACGCCGCATCAGCTTGCGAAAGCGGGCATCCTGCATGGTGTGCAGTTCGTCGCGGCTGATCGTGCGGTAGCGTGCGGTGAACGCATCGCCGACCGGATATTCGTCGAGGATCGTCTTGATATCGAGCGCTTCGAAATAGGTAGGGAAGCTCATCGGGGCTCCATTGTTAGGCAAGGGGTTGGGTGAAATAGGCCAGGGGTTGAGTGAAAATACGCGGGTCGCAGGCTGAATCGGCGAGGTCGCGCATGAGCGAGAGTTTGGCCTGGGCCTGTTCAGGCGAGAGCGGGGCATCGGGGCTGCCGAGGGTATGCGGGACCGCGCGGACCAGCCGCTCGCCCGAGGGAAGGGTAAGCGTCAGTTGCTGGGGGAACAGCGCGTTGGGATCGGGGTTGCCGTCGTCAACCAGCGTGAACCGCGCGGCCTGCTCCGCCAGCGCCGGATCGGCAAAGCTGGCAGGCGTAAACCGGCGCGGATCGATCCGGCCGTCGCGCAGCATCAACGCGGAGAGGAATTGCAGGCACAGCCGGGCATAGGCCGGGGTCATGGCTGCCTTCCACGGACGCCCGACCAGGCGGTGGATGAGCGGCGGACAGGCGAGCTCGATCGCAGCAAACTGCTGCCCGGCGAATTGCGCCAGCTCGCCCAGCGCGGCATGGCTCGCCCGGCCCGAGGGGAAGGGTTTGATGCTGATCTCGGCGATCCGCCAGACCTTGCCGAGGCGCGCAGTGTAGCGCGACAGATCGCCCGCATCGATCAGCTTGAAATAGCCGAACGGGCCTTCGAGACCATCGATCGGCGCAGTGAACCCGGCCGTGGCAAGATCGCTCGCCACGATCGCCGCGCGGGCGGCATTGGCGACCTGGAAAGGCAGCGTCATGCTCCCCTCGACGTGCGCCTGCATCGTGCCGGAACAGCTCGAGTATGCGAGCCCCAGCGCCTGATCGAGCGGTGCACCGTCGAGCCGCGCCACCGCCAGCGCCGCGCCGATGACACCGGCGGTGGCAGGGCGGAAGAAACGCAGCGCGCTATCGGCGGCAATTCCCAGCCCGCAGGCGACGTCCACGCCGACGGCCAGCGCGACCAGCGCCTCGTCCTCGTTGCACCCGCCGCGCCGGTCAATCGCTGCGCCCAGGGCCGCAGTGACAACGCTCATCGCGTGGACCACCGCAGGCTCATGCACTGCATCCCATTCGAGGCAATGAATACGGTAGGCACTGACGAAAGCTGCACCGGCAGCGGGCAGGCGCTCTCCGGTGCCGAGCAGCCTTGCCGCATCGCCCGCACCCATGCTGCGCGCGATGGCGAGGATTTCCGGCTCTCCCGCGGCGCCGACCGCGGCTGCGCCCACCGCCAGGGTATCGCCGAGCAGGCGCACGGCATCGGCCCGCACGGTAGCGGGCAGGATATGCTTCGCCCCGGCAAAGGCGAGGAGATCAAGAGTCGCGCTCATTCCAGCCACTCACCCAGCATCGTACCGATAGCTCCTGCATCGTTGCCGTGAAGCGCCACGGCAATTGCCCGATCCGCCTCGCTCTCGGCAAGCCCGCCCCAGGCAACCAGCGTGCGCAACTTGGCCTCGATCCCTGCGGCATCGACCGGACGTTCGGGATCGCCGCGCGTGTCGACCAGTTCCAGGCCGTTCACGCGCGCCCCGAAATGCGCCGGGTAGCGCGCCGTAATCGCCGGATCCTCGCGCACCGTGACTTGTGCCCGCAAAGCAGCCAGGGCGACAATCGCGTCAGGGGTAAAATCGGCGGGCTCAGCCGCGCGCCCGTCCGCGATCACCGCCACGGCGTGCTGGAGCGAGAACTTGGCCTCCAGCTCGGTCACCGGATCGGGCCGGTCGCAGAACGTCAGCGCATCGGCGAAAGTTTCGACCAGAAACGGCGGGACCAGCCTGCCCTGCGCACGCAATTCCAGCGCGCAGTCGATCGCCGGATGGGCGTGGCGGCAGGCGGCCCAGGGCTTGAAGCTGACCTGGTGGATGCGCCACTGATCGGGCAAGGTCATCGGCTTGGGTTGGGTGCAGGTCGCTGCGTAGAGGCCTTGCGGGCCCTCAAGAATCGTCAACGGGCCAGTAATTCCTCGCGCGGCAAATTCGGCCGCCGCTCGACCGGTATTGAGGGCATGGGCCACATGCCATTGCTTGGTGGTTACCGGCTCATGCCGCATCTGCCAGAACCCGCCGCTGACCGAACCTGCCAGCGCCAGGGCAGCAGCGAACTTTTTCGGGTCGAGCGCAAATCCTTGGGCAAACGTCGCCGCCGCTCCGAATATGCCCGCAGTGCTTGTCGGGTGATAGAAGGCGTAGTGGCGCGCATCAAAGGTTTCGCCGATCGCGATCATCGTTTCATAGCCGATGATCGCGGCATCGAGCACACGGTCCAGGTCGCCGATATCCTCAAGCAGCGCGCAGGGCCAGATTACCGGCCCAGGGTGAAGCAGGGCTGTTCGGTGGATGTCATCCATTTCCAGGATGTTGCCAAGGAACGCGGCATTGATCGTGCGATCACTTGGCATCGGCTTAAGCATCCGGGCGACTGCACTCCTCCGCGCCCCGGCCACGCAGGCCAGCCAATCGAGCAGGTGAAGCCGCGCGCGCTGCCTATCGCTTTCGCCGATGGGGCGCGCTAAGGTCCAGACAAGTTGTTCAAGCAGCGTGGCCGTCATCTGCGGTGTCCGCGATACGCAACAGATGTCGTGGAGAGCGCACTTTGCCCAGCCAGCCCAATGCCACCGCGCCTGGCAAGCCCGAGCCCGAACTGCCGCGTTATCTCCAGCTGGCGGCTGAACTGCGCGCGGAAATCACTGCGGGCAAATACGCGGGCGACATGACCTTCCCCACAGAAAGCGAGCTGTGCCGCAAACATGGGATGAGCCGGTTTACCGTGCGTGAGGCGCTGCGACAGCTGCAGAACGAGGGCCTGATCGCGCGCCGTCGTGGCTCCGGCACCAAGGTCCAGCCGGCCAGCGCGCGGGGCGGCGCGCTGCATCAGCCATTGTCCAACGTCGCGGAAATCCTGCAATATGCGCGCGACACGCGGGTGCGCTACGCGGCGCAGGGTCTGTGCAAGATCCCCCGCGCAATTGCCGAACAGATCGTCGAGGACACCGGCGGCAAGTGGCACTGCTTTCAGGGCCAGCGCAACCAGAGTGACAATGAGCGGCCGATCGCGGTGATCGATGCCTATGTCCATGCCAGACTGGCCGATGCCGTGGCCCAGATCGACTTTGCCCGGTCCACGCTGTTCAGTCAGCTTGAGCAACTGGGTGGGATCAGCGTCGCCCGAGTGACGCAGGATATTCAGGCGGTCGCCGCTTCGAGCAGCGTTGCCGCCGCGCTCGGCATCCCGCGGCGCACCGCAGTGCTGCGGATTTTGCGCTGCTATTTTGAGGCCGACGGGCGACTGTTCGAGATCTCGGTCAGCCATCACCCGGGTGACCGCTTCGCCTATTCGATGCATATCGACGTCGATAGCTGACAGGCCAGGCCGAGACATCAGCCGTGGTCCAGTTCGGGAATTTTGCCCGGCTGCCAAGGCGCTTCCCCGGCAAAGCGGATCGGCGGCGCCAAGTGATGGGCACCACCGGCTGCGACGACCAGGCCGCGCTCGGCGACGTGGTCCGAGGCGAAGGCTTCGGTAAAATCGAGCACTGGGGCGAAGGCGATGTCCCTGCCCTCGAACCACGCGACCCATTCGTCGCGGGTGCGCATGACGAAAGTCTCGCGCAGAAACGCGATCAGCGGTGCCTGTGCGCCTGCTTCGGCCTCAGCAAAAGCCAGCAGATCCTCACGCTCCAGCGCCGACAGTAACGCCCGTGCAAACTTCGGCTCGCGCCCGGCCAGAACGATCTGGCGACCGTCGCTGGTGGAGTAGACCTGATATAGCGCCGCCCCGCCGAGCGAGCGCTGGGTGGCCGACCTGGGACTCACGCCCCCGCCCAGCGATTCTCCCGCAAGATGCGCGCTCCACGGCAGCAGGCTGTCGAACATGGCAATGTCGACATAGTCGCCCTCGCCGCTTTGCGCCCGACCGAGCAGCGCCATCAGCACGGCACTCAGTGCGGTCAGCCCGGCGGCCATGTCCGCGGCCGGAACGCCCGGCACCACCGGCACGCCGTCGGGTCCATCGTTGACCGACAGGAAGCCGCTGTGCGCCTGCACAGCCATATCGTGCGCGGGATGGTGGGCGAGCGCGCCGCTCTGGCCAAAGGCGGAGATCGAGCAATAGACAATCCGCGGATTGAGCGCACGCACCGCCGCATAGTCAAACCCCAATCGCGCCATCACCCCCGGGCGGAAGCCTTCGACAAAGACGTCAGCGCTGCGGCACAGGTCTTTCAGCGCGGCTTTGCCCTCGGCGCTCTTGAGATCGAGCATCAGGCTGCGCTTGCCCCGGTTGCAGTTGCCGAACCACACCGAATGGCCGGCTTCGTATGGCGCCTGGGCGCGCGCCGGATCGCCCGCCGCTGGCTCGATCTTGATCACTTCGGCGCCCTGGTCGGCCATCATCATGGTCATCACCGGACCGGGCAGGAACTGGGTCAGGTCGACCACTTTTATCCCCGACAGCTTGCCCATCGGTTCAGACCGTCCCGCTGGCGCGCAGGGTGGCGACGTCGGTTGCGGAATAGCCCAGCTCGTCCAGGATCGCCGCGCTGTCCGCGCCCAGCAGCGGCGCGGCGCGATTGGGCAGGCGCTCGCCGTCGAGCTTGATCGGGCTGGCGAGGACCTCGATCGATGCGCGGTCAGGATGCGCAACCCGATCGCGCATACCGATGGTTTCAAGCCACGGATTATCGAGCGCCTGACCCAGGCCATAGACCGGGGCAACCGGCACGCTCCCCGCCAGCATATGCTGCCAATAAGCCGTCGGCTGGGTGGCAAAGACCGCGTCGAGGATCGGGGTCAGCGCCGCGCGGTTTTCGAGCCGGTCCTGGTTGGTCGCAAAGCGCGGATCGGCGGCGAGGTCGGCGCGGGCCAGCTTATCGGTCAGAATCGTCCAGAACTTGGGCAATTGGCACATCACGAACATCCAGCCGTCGGCGGCCTTGAACATCTGGCTGGGGGTGGCCGAGGGATGCGCTGAACGCGGGGTGCGCTGGGTCTCGTCGCCCTCATTAAGATACCACAGCGCCGGGTAGCTGGTCTGATGAACCGCCGCCGACAGCAGGTCGATATCGACATCCCGGCCCAGCCCGCTCCGCTGGGCATCGAGCAGCGCGGCAAGTAGCCCGACCGACAACAGGGCTCCGGTGATGAAATCGACCATCGACAATCCCATTCGCTGCGGATCGCCCGTTGGATCGCCGGTCAGCGCGCAGTATCCTGCCTCGGCCTGCATCAGGTAGTCATAGCCCGGCCATTTGGAGCGCACGTTGTCGCGGCCATAGGCGGACAAATGCGCGCAGACGATCGCCGGATTGATCGCCTTGAGCGAAGCGTAGTCCAGCCCCAGCCGCACGGGCAGATCGCCGCGCATGTTGTTGGAAACGGCGTGGGCACTGGCGACCAGCCTGTGGAACACCGCCTGGCCTTCGGCAGCGTTGAGATCGAGGGTCAGCGAGCGTTTGTTGAGATTGAACGCCTGAAAATAAAGGCTCTCATCCTCGCGCAGGAAATGGGGGCCAACGCTGCGCGCGGTATCCCCGCCGCCCCGCCGCACGCCATCGGGGCCCGCACGCCCCGGCGGTTCGATCTTGATTACCTCGGCGCCCAGCTGGGCGAGCAGCATCGTCGCATAGGGGCCGGCGCCATATTGCTCGGCGCTGACGATGCGATAGCCGGTGAGCGGCAGGTTCATGGGCGCGGCAGGTTCATGTGTAGGGTTCCGGCAATCAGATGGGATTGGCCTTGAGCCACTGCTTGGCGATAATCATCCGCTGCATCTCGTTGGTCCCCTCGCCAATGCACATCAGCATCGAATCGCGGTAATAGCGCTCGATGTCGTATTCCTTCGAATAGCTGTAGCCGCCGTAGATGCGCATGGCATCCTGGCTGTTGTCGACCGCTGCCTCGCTGGCGAAGTATTTGGCCATGCCCGCCTCCAGATCACATCGCTCGCCCCGGTCATAGGCCTCGGCGGCGTCGAGCGTCAGCAGCCGGGCGGCGCGGGCGCGGGTGACCATATCCCCCAGTTTGAGCTGGATTGCCTGGTGCTGGGCGATCGGCTTGCCCATGGTCTGACGCTGCTGCGCATATTCGGTCGCCAGCCGCAGTGAGCCTTCGGCCAGACCGACACCGCGCGCGGCGACGTTGATCCGCCCCAGCTCAAGGCCGCCCGTAGCCTGGAAGAAGCCCTGACCCTCGACCCCGCCGATCAACTGGTCGGCGGGCACCCGGTAATTATCGAAGATCAGCTCGGCGCTGTCGATCGCCTTGTAGCCAAGCTTGTCGAATTTCTTGCCGGTGGTGAATCCCTCATGCTTGTCGGCGATGAACAGGCTCATCCCCTTATAGCGTGGTTCGGCCTTGGCATCGGTCTTGACCAGCAGGGCAAAGCAACTGCCGTTGAGCGCGTTGGAAATCCACGTTTTGGTGCCATTGATTACATAGTCATCGCCATCACGGACCGCCACGGTGCGGATCGCCTGGAGGTCGGTCCCGGCGTTGGGCTCGGTCAGAGCGAGGCCGCCGCGGATCTCGCCGGTGGCGAATTTCGGCAGCCATTTGGCCTTTTGCGCCGACGTGCCGAAGCGCTCGACCGCGCAGGCCATGATCAGGTGCGAATTGATGATCCCGGTGATCGCCATCCAGTGCGACGAGATGCGCATGATGATTTTGGCATAAGTCGTGGCCGGAAGCCCCAGCCCGCCATATTCCTGGCCGATCGTAGCCCCGAACAGGCCCATTTCGGCCATCTCGGCGACGAGCTGCGCGGGCCACAGATCGTTGTGATCGTGGTGCATGACCACCGGGATCACCGACCGCTCAAGCCAGCGGTCGATCGCGTCCATGAACGCGGCTTCTTCGTCGGGATCGATCGTGCGGCCCTGGTCGGACATCATGACAGGTGCGGTAGCCAAAGTGTGTTCCTCCAATTTCTCAATCGTCCGTCGGCCCGCAGCCGCGCTTCCAGACCAGCACGGTGCGTTTGTAATGGCTCACCACCTTGCCGTCCTGGTTGTGGCCCACGGTTTTGAAAGTGACGATGCCTTGATCCGGCCGACTTTTGCTCTCGCGCTTTTCCAGGACCTCGCTTTCGCACGTGAGCGTGTCGCCCACGAACAACGGGTAGGTCATCCGGACCTCGTCCCAGCCCAGGTTGGCAACGGCCTTGCCGCTGGTGTCCGAAACGCTCATCCCGGTCATCAGCGCGATCGTCAGCGGGCTGACCACCAGGGGCTTGCCGAACTCGGTCTTCTTGGCGAATTCATAGTCGAAATGCGCCGGGTGGGTATTCATGGTCAGCAGGGTAAACCACACGTTGTCGGCATCTGTGATCGTCCGACCCGGGCGATGCTCATAGATGTGGCCGACGACGAAATCTTCGAAGTAGCGGCCCTGGACCTCGCGGAACCGCCCGGGAGCGACTTCCTTCACGGCATCACGCATTGCTGATCATCCCTTTCCGGCTGAGCACCGCGCGGAACCGCTTGACCACGGGTGCTTCCAGCATCTTGCCCTTGTAACGGATCGCCCGCTCGCCCCCGGCGAGATAGGCGGCGATGGCCTCCTCCGCTTCGGCTACTTCGGCCGCCGAGGGCGCGAAGGCCTGTTCGATGGCGACAACTTGCGCCGGGTGGATCGCGGCCTTGGCACCGAAACCGAGCGCACGGGCGCGGGCGCACTCCTCGGCCAGTCCGGTGGGATCGTCCAGGCTCAGGTAAGGCACGTCGATCGCCGGGACTCTCGCCTCAGCACAGGCCAGGACCACCGCCTGGCGTGCGGCCAGCATCGGCTCCCACGCCAGGGTCACGCCCAGCTCGCCGGCAAAGTCGCCCCCGCCGAACATCACCGCAGCAACGCGCGGCGCCTGGGCAATGGCCAGAGCGTGGCGGAGCGCGCGGGGGGTTTCGATCAGGGGCACGAGGTCAGGGCAGCGCTCGCGCAGGACGCGGGCGACGATCTCGCACTCGGTGGGCGATTCGACCATCGGCAGGAGCAGTATGTGCGGCAGGATCTCTGCCTCGCTCAGCGCGGCAAGGTCGGCAATGCCAGCTGCCGTCGTCAGCGCGTTGATTCGCAGTGCCCAACCTGCGGGGGCGACGCAGATCGCTTCCATCGCAGCAGCGCGCGCAGTCGCCTTGTCCCCAGCAGCGACCGCATCCTCCAGGTCGATGATCGTCACCCCTGCACCGCCCGCGCGCGCCCTGACAAAGCGGTCGGGACGCGATCCGGGAACGAACAACAGGCTGTTGGCGGCAAACATTAGACGAGAAAGACCCTGATCAGGTGCCGCGAACGACAATTGGACTTCACAATTTGTCCGGACAAATCTAAAGTCAAGTCGAAAGCGCCACCAGGGCGCTCGAAGAGGAGGTTTTGCCCATGAAATTGACCCCCCTGATCCTTGCCGGAGCGGCCTTGGCCGCGCTTGCCAGCGGTGCCTCGGGCGCCAGCCGAATGCTCGATCCTGCGGTCCCCGCCGATGCCCTGGAGATCAACAAGCGCGTCCAGTGCGGTGCTGGCGAAGGCGTGCCGGGCGTCTACCACTGGAGCGGCCGCGCCTATGGCCGCCGCGCGGGTGAGCCGGACAAGCTGCTGTTCAACCTTGAAGGGATGAACGTGCGCCGCTGCGTCACTGTCACCGATCCCAAGAAGGGCGTTGGATATCGCCTGATCAGCCGCGAAGTGATGTTTTACGTCGATGCCAAGACCGGCAAGATCCTGCGCCAATTTGAAAATCCTTATACCGGCAAGACGGTCGACGTGATGCAGGTGGCCAACGATCCGGTCAACTCACGGCCCAGCTTTGCGATGAGTGACGACGGCACGCCCGTCACCATGAACCTGCAGCGCAGCGGCGATCTGGCAATGCTCGCGATGGAAGCGCCGTTGTTTTACACCAACCCGCTGGCGGGCGATTATCAAGACTATGTCGGCAACAAGTACCACGCGATGGAAATCTTCGATTTCACCATGAACGCGCGTGAACTGCTGGATACCAAGTACCCCACCGCCTATCCTGCGGTTGCCTGGGTGCGGATTTCCGAATGGATGCCGTGGCTGCTGATGCAGGGTCGCGAAGGCCAGATGGTGTTCAACGCAGTCGGCACCAAGGTTGCCAGCTTCGACGCGCTGCCCCCGGTGATCAAGGACGAGATCGCGCTCAACTACCCGATCTGGAACGCGCCTCCGCCAGCCGACGACGCCCGTCCCAACGCCACCACCTGGACGGTGTTCAAGAAGCAGATCGACGCCAAGCGCGCCGCTCCGAAGTAACAGGCGCCCAGATCAGGGCCCAATCAAAAGGGCGCGGAACCCAGCCGGTTCCGCGCCCTTTATTGCGACTGCAATCTCTGATCAGAACCCCGCAGTCAGGATCACCCCAACGCGGCGGCCCGGGCGCAGGCCGGCGATGAAGTTGCGACGCAGGTCGGCCCCGGCATCGGCATAGCGGATGATCTGCGCGACCGACCGTTCATTGAAGGCGTTCCTGATGTAGGCCTGAACCTTGAACTGTTTGTTCTGAAAGCCCAGCCGCGCATCGACAACGGCCGAGCCGCCGGTCTTGGCGAAATTGAGCACCTGGTCAAAGCTCGACGAGACCATGTTGACGTTGGCCCCGGCGAAGAACGACCAATCGCCGTTGCTGATCGGGGTGCGAAAGTCGACGTCGAAGAACACCGTGTGCTTGGGCGCACGCGGAATGTTCTTGCCGATAATCGAACCGAACAGCGACTGGCACCCGGTTACCAGGGGGAAGTTGTCCCCGGTCGAGCAGTTGACCAGGCCATCGTCCAGGACGTCGTAGATCAGGCCAAGGTTCTCATCCGTGCCAGAGGTGAACTGGGCATCGACGTAAGAGTAATTGGCGGTGACTGTCAGGTGGCGGTCGGGCCGGATCGACAGCTCGAACTCGGCGCCGTTGACCCGCGCATCGCCGCCGTTGCGAGTCAGCGAGACCTGGGTGGGCGGAACCGAGACGTTCTGGGTGATCTGATAGCCGCGCACGATGGTGTGGTAGAGCGCCAGGTTGGCGACCAGCGCGCCATCGAGGAAGCTGTTCTTCGAGCCGACTTCGAATGTGCGGTTGTTCTCTGGATCGTAGGTCGGGAAGCCCGCCGTGATCGCCGAGTTGGCGTTGAACCCACCCGGCTTCTGACCCTCGGCATAGACCGCATAAAGCAGGTGCTCAGGCGTGGCCTGCCAGCTGAGCGTGACGCGCGGGGTAAACTTCTTGAAGCTGGCCGAGACGATTCGCGCGGCCGGGGGCACCGCGCCTTCGTTGAAGGTCTGGGTCGCCTGGGTGATGTCCTCGTTCGCGTAACGGCCCTCGGCACTGAGCGAGAGAGTCTTCGACAGGTTGACCGTGATCGACCCAAAAATCGCCTTGTTGGTGATGTCGAAGAAGTTGGTGTTGCGCGAATTGGGCAGGTTAGCGGCGGTCACGGTGATCGGGGCAAAGCTGGCGCAAGTCGGCAGCGCAGCGCACAGCGCGGCAGTGGCAGCAGTGGCGTTGACCTGCGCTAGGGCAAGCGCCCCGGCCGGGACCACGCGGGTATCGTTGGTGTCATCATGCTGGCGGAAGTAATATCCGCCGACCAGCAGCTTGAGCCACTCGCTATCATAGGACAGGCGCAGTTCCTGCGACCAGTCCCGAGCCACTTCGTGGTTGGCAAACGTAAAATCCTGGGTCGAATTGGCAAATGAGGTGAAGACCCGGTTGCGTGGCCCCGGAAAGGGCAGGGTGGCAACCGCGCCATAGGCGAAGATCACCTGTTGAAAGCTGTTGCCCGAATAGTCGCCATCGGTGTTGGTATCGGCGACGCGGTGATTATACCCGGTCAGCGAGGTCACAGTCACCTTGGGCGTCAGATCGACATCGACCCGCAGCGCACTGTTGAACACCTTGGACTTGAGCCCGGCGTCGTCGGGATTGACGAAGGTCCGGCTGTAATCGGTCGAAACCTGGCGGGGCAGGATCACGCCGCAGAAATAGCGGTTTTGCCCGCGATAGAGCGCGCCGTTGTCGGCATAGCAATTGTTGGCATTGGCGGGCTGCGAGAAGATCGCCGGCTGGCCGTCCTTGGTGTCGTTGTAGTTGGCCCGCAGCGAGACGCGAACCGATCCGCCGTTGTCATACTGGAGCATACCAAAGGCCGAAGCAGTGCGCTGCTTGCCCAGCCGCGAACCGTCGTAGGCATTAATAAACTCACCCTTGTTGGTGTAATAACGCCCGCCCAGCGAGAGGCCAAGCCCTTCAGCGAGCGGCCCGCGGACATTGGCGGTCAGGTCATAGCGATCGTGCTCGGACACGTCGGCCTGGACCCGGCCCTGCCATTGCTTGCCCGGCTTTTTGGAAATGAGGTTGATCGCACCCGAATAGGTGTTGCGGCCATAGAGTGCCGACTGCGGGCCTTTGACGACTTCGATCCGCTCGACCGTGTCGATGTCATAGTCGGCCAGCGAGCCCGAGTAGTAGATTCCGTCGATGAAATAGGCGACGCCCGAGCTGCCGAGGATATTGGCCTGGCCGCGGATCACCGGGCGGTTGGAATCGCGCCCGAAAGTGTCGTCGAACACCAGGCCGGGGGTGGTCTTGGCGATATCGGTGAGGTTGCTCAGGCCCAGCCGGTCGATCGTGGCTGCGGTGGCAACGGAGACGGTAGACGGCGCGCTTTGCAGCGTTTCCTCACGCTTGCGCGCGGTGACGATGATGATGTTGGGGTCTTCGGTTTCGCTGGCAATGGTCGGAGCGGAACCCGGAGATTGGGCTCGCGCCTGAGAAACAAATCCAGGCGTTCCCGCCGTGGCGACCAGCGCAGTTGCAGCCAACAGCATCACACGGAAATTGCCGCTCATCGTATATACCCCCCTGAGATTTTTTAATTATTTCTATGGCATTTGAATTGCGCGGACATTGCAAAAACCGCAATTATTTGTCCAGACAAATTGTATACCAACGCGACCTTGCCCACGCTCTGTTGCATCAGGGCAACGCCTTGGTCACTCCAAGATAGGACGTGATCACAAGCAGCAGATAGGTCGCCCAGACCCACCAGCGCGTGCGGTCCATCGTTTGGCGCAGGGGGATTTCGGTCTCGTCGCTCGACCCCTGGCTCAGTACCGCGCCCAACTGCGCGCCGACCGGCTTGAAGGTGACGTCTATCATGATCGCGGCGATGAAGATGCAGCCGAACAGAAAGGCTTTCCACGCCAGCCAGCCCGGCGCCAGCGGCGCCTGGGTCAGCAGCGACAGCGCTCCCAGGCCCAGGTAGAACGCCCCGATCATGCCGCGCAGCCAGCCCTCGATCCGCCGGTTGCGCGTGGCGCGCGGGGTCTGGTCATGGTGATGCGAATCCCACACCAGCACCAGCCACAGCCCGCCCAGCAGCCAGGCTGCCGCCAGCAGCGGCCCGGGCACGTCCCACCACGCGCCCAGCTTGACCACGGTTAGCGACACCGGGACCATCAGCGCCCAGGCGCTGCGCGGGGTCATGTCGACCAGCACCAGCATCTTGAGCAGGGCGATCCGCTGGTCCAGCGTGTACAGGTGCCGCTTGCGGAAATGCTGGCCGAGCAGGAACACGCCCACGTCCGCGCCCAGCCACAGCACGAACAGCAGCAAGTGGAGATAGACAAAGCTCGGATAGATCAGTGCCCCGGCGTTCATCTGCTTTCCCCTCAATCCCAAGCGATCCGCAACCGACATACCGCTTCCGCCGGGGAATGCAAAATTGTCCGGACAACTTTTTGCAAAAAGGCCGCGCAAAGGGCTAGCGAGAGCCGGGCTGCGCGGATAGCATCGCCGCTTGCCGCACTGGAGCAGGATGTTCAGATGACCGAGTCCGATTCCCATTCGGCCACTGCCCTCCCGGCCCCTGCTCCTTATGCCGCCGTGGCCATGCAACTGACCGCACGCTCGGTCATGGGCTGTGCGGACCGCGCTGCGGCCAGCACGCAAGTAATCGCCCATATCGCCGAGGTTGAGGCTGCCATCGTCGGCGCGCGGGCTTTTATCGAGCAGTATGGCGGCCGGCCGGTGCGCCTGGCGGTGCTGCCCGAGTACCTGTTTACCTCCTATCCGGTACGCATTTCGGTGCCCGCTTTCGCCGATCTTGCCGCTTTCGCGATCGATGGTCCGGAATATGCGGCGCTGGGCGCAGTGGCGCAGCGGCTGGGAATCTTCCTTGCCGGCAATGCCTATGAAGCGGACCCGCATTTCCCCGGGCTTTATTTCCAGACCTCGTTCGCAATCGACCCGGCGGGCAACGTGGTCCTGCGGTATCGCCGCCTGTTCTCGATGTTCGCGCCCAGTCCCAACGATGTCTGGGACCGCTATCTCGACCGCTACGGCCTCGACGGCGTGTTCCCAGTCGCCCGCACCGCAATCGGCAACCTGGCGGCGATCGCGTCCGAAGAAATCCTCTACCCCGAGGTTGCCCGTGCCCATGCTTTGCGCGGGGCCGAAGTGTTCCTGCACTCCTCGAGCGAGATCGGCTCACCGCTGGCCACGCCCAAGGATATTGCCAAGCGTGCCCGTGCGTTTGAATCGATGGCTTATGTGGTCAGTGCCAACACCGCCGGGATCACCGGCGCGGGGCTGCCGCTGGCCAGCGCCGACGGCAACAGCCAGGTGGTCGACCCCAAGGGCAAAATCCTCTCTCAGTCCTATCCCGGCGAAACCTTCACTGCCTTTGCCGACATCGACATCGCCGCCTTGCGCGCGATGCGCCGCGTCCCGGCGATGACCAACCAGCTCGCCCGCCAGCGCCCGGACATCGGCGCGGCGGTGTGGCATGGCATCGACGCGCACCGCAGCAACGGGCTGATCGCGGGGGACAACCTCGTCACCGCCGACCGCGCCCATTTCATGCGCGCGCAGGAGGAAGTAATCGAACGTCTGGCTAAAGCAGGAGCAATCTGATGCGCCACCGCACAGTCTCGGGAAAGATCCGCTATACCTCGGTCAAACCGGGCCACGAAGGCGCCGAACGTGGGCGTGAGTGGTTCACCTTTACCCATCACACCGACGGGAGCACGATTATGCGCGCGCGCTGCGAGATCGAAGAGCCCGAGCCGACGGTCCTGCGCGATGTGATTTATCATCTCGGCCCCGGCATGGTTCCGCAGCACCTGCTGGTCCACCTGACCCTGGGCGACCAGTTCCTCGGCTCGGGCTGGATGCGCCACGATGCGCAGGCAGGGACCATCGCGTGCGAGAGCTTTGGCCCCGCCATCGGTCGCAACCACGAAATACGCGATACAGGCGGCGCCTTCGACGGTTTCGGCACCCACCCGATCGTCGGCGATGGCTACATGACCCGGGCGATGGACGTCAGCCGCGGCCCGCACAAACGCACGCTGCGCGTGTTCCTGCCCTCCCCCGACCACCGTGGTGCGACTGCCCCGCAGATCGCCGAGGTGACAATCACACTCGAATATGTCGGCGAAGAGAGCCGCACGGTCGCAGCCGGGACTTTCGCCTGCCGCCACTTCCGCTTCATCGATGACAGCGCCGAGGGCATGGGCGGCACCACCCATCCACCCTACGACCTGTGGATCACCGCCGACGAGGATGCGATCGTGGTCTGTGGCGCGATCGACGGCTATATGATGAACCGCTACGAACTGGTCGAGCTGGAGCGGTTTTAAGGGAGGACCTGGCTCAGCTCGACCAGCATCCCGTCGGGATCGAAGAACTTGCAGCCCCCCGCCCGTACTGCCGCGGCACCGCCTCGGCCCGGGTAGGTGGTCACTGCATAGCCCGCCAGCACGCTGACACCGTCGATCTGCGCAAGCCGGGCGCAACGCCCCTCGCCATCGCTGGGCACATTCATCACCAGCACGGTCGAACCGATCCCCAGTCGGCGGGCATACGGCGCAGGCGCGGGCAGCGGCGGATCGAGCCATTGCAGGAACTCGATCAGGCCAACCCGCGGATCGCTGCCGCGCAGGCGGACCATCCGCAGCAAGGCGTTGGGCTCGCCCGCAACCTTGGCCACGGTGGTCGCCCGGGCGGTGGTGTCGAACTCGACGCTCATCCCCAACACGTCGCGGTAAAGCGCAAGCGAGCGATCCATATTACCCACCAGCTTCGTGATCCGGCGCAGTTCAGGCGGGGCGCTAACGGGCACGGACACAGGAGCAGGTGCGGCGGCGGCCCCTGCCGGAATCAGCACCGCCAGAGCCATAATCATTGCTCGGCTCATGCCTGTTGTCCTCCTTATCAGACCACCCGCCGTTCGTCGCACAAGGTGCGCTTCCACGGAGCCCCGTCCTTATACCACTGCCACGTCCGCGCCCGGTGCCTGCGATCGGGCGCGATGGTGATCATCTCAAGGTAATAGCTGTCGCGGCGATCGACCTTCAGCAGGAGCATATCGTAAGGTGCCTGGCAGATCAGCCCGGTATAGTCGCCGCCGTCCAACCACAGGCCGTCGTCGCGCAGCAGCGCGTCGAAACTGTATTCGCCGGTCCGGCCATCTTCCCAGGTCAAGGCGTTGCGCTGGCGGTAATGCCAGTGGCCCTGATCGGGAAATTCGCACCAGGTGTAGACCTGGAACTGATCGAGCAGTTTGCCGTCGTTGTCGATCTGGCGATACCAGCCCTCCCATTCACCCTCATGGAGCAGCATGGCCGGGAGTGCCCGGGCAAGAGCGGCGCGGTTGCTCACGATGCAGTATCCTCGGCAAACATTGCAATGGTCGGCGGGGTGCCGAGCTGGCGGATCAGCGACTGGCGGCGCAGAAAGCGCGTCAGGCCCTCGTCACCCATGCGCGAAGGACCCAGGCCCGAGCCTTTGCGCGAATGGTTGGTCGCGTCCCACACCATCGAGGTCAGTGCCCCGTCCTGGATCGAGATCGCCCCGGCATCGAGCAGGACCCCGACCGCCTCGGCTTCCTCGACGCTGCCCGCCAGAACTGCAGCGGAAAGGCCGAACGTGCCGTGGTTGGCCAAGGCAATCGCCTCGGCCACATCGTCGAATACAGTCACGGGGATGACTGGGCCGAAAGTTTCATCGGCCATGATAGCCATGTCCGGGGTTACTCCGCTCAGCACCGTGGGACGGAGGTATTTGCCCCCGCCCAGCGTTTCCACCGTGCCGCCCGCCAGCACCGTAGCCCCGCCCGCCACGGCAGCGGCGATCTGCGCGGTAATCTTGCCGACCTGCTCGGCAAAGATGAACGGGCCGATTTCGCCAGCACCGATGTCGGGATAGTTGAGCCGCACCGCCTTGGCGGCGCGGACCAGTTCGGCCAGGAACGGCTCCGCAATCGCGCGCGCCACATAAACCCGCTCGATCGATTGGCAGGCCTGGCCGGTGGCGAGTATGGCGGCGCGCAGAGCGGTCTGCGCCGCGCGGACCGGATCGGCGCTGGCCAGGACGATCATCGGGTCTTTACCGCCCAGCTCCAGATTGGCCGGGATCAGGCAGCGCGCGGCAGTTTCGGCGACCTTGCGCCCAGTGGCGGTGGAGCCGGTGAAGCAGACGTAGTCCACCGCCTCGATCAGCGCCTGCCCGGTCTCGGCCCCGCCCTCGACATAGCAGAAGACCGCCGCCAGCTCGGGCACTTCGGACAGTGCTGCGCGCATCGGGGCGATAAACCGGGGGGTGACTTCGCTTGGCTTTACCATCGCGGCGCACCCCGCCATCAGAGCCGGGATGGCATCGATGTGGCTGAGCACCACCGGAAAGTTCCACGGCGCGATAGCCCCGAACAACGGATAGGCTGAATAGCGCGGGACGAGCTCGATCCCCGGCATGGTGCTGGGAACGGGAGTGCAGTCGAGCCCTCTTAGCAACTGCGGCCCGCGCGCGATCCAGCGGCGCAGGGTTCCGGGCAGACCGAGCACCTCGATCCGCGCTATTTTCGAGCGCCCGGTGTCGATGGTCAGTGCAGCGGTAATCGCCTCGGCATGGCGCTCGACCGCCTGGGCGAATCGTTCCAGCACCGCGCCGCGGCCTTCTGCGCCGAGCGCTTCCCACGCGGGTTGAGCGGCGCGCAGGCGTGCGGCTTGCGCTGCGACTGCCGCAGGAGTGAACGCCTCGATTTCATAATCGAAGGCACCTGTGCGCGGATTGCGAACCTTCACGATTGCTGCGCCTGCCAGCTCTGCACGATGTCCCCGCCGGGCGCGAACCACGCCTCGCTGCGCGCCGATAAACGCTCCAGCAAGCGCTCAAACGCGCCGATGCGGTAGGGCAGCCCCATGATATAGGGTGTCACATGGATCGGCAGCATCCGCGCGCCGCCGCTTTGAGCTGCTTCGCGGGCCAGCCAATCGAAGGCATCCTCCAAACTCTGCGCCCAGCTATCAGCCGATTGTTGCTGGACCGAGACGATCTGGCGATCCGACAGTTCGTGGTTGAGCGGCAGCGCAGTGAGGCCGTTGGTGAAGCGATAAGGCAACTCATCATTGACCCAGTCGCAACAGTAGCTGAGTCCGGCATCCTTGAGCAAATCGAGCGTGCGGAAGCTCTGCGAGCGGGCGATCGACAGCCAGCCTTGCGGCTTGGTTCCGGTGGCCGCCGTGAGCCGCGCGACCGCGTCCACGATCAGGCTGCGCTCCTCCGCTTCACCCAGCGAACTGTCGATCGTGCCGTTCATGTCGGTCGAATGGGCGATGATCTCATGCCCGCCCGCCTGCACCGCCGCGACGAGTTCGGGATAGCGTTCGGCCACCGCCGCGTTGGTGGCAAAACTTGCCCGCACTCCGGCCTTGGCCAATGCCTCCAGCATCCGCCAGACGCCCAGCCGGTTGCCATAGTCGCGCGCGGTGTAATGGCGGAAGTCCGGGTAGGCGGTCTGCATGTGCCCGGGCGCACGGAACGGGGTGTCGCTGGGCGTAATCGGAAACCATTCGAGGCTCACGCACAGCCACACCGCCACCGAGCCCTGCGGCCATGTGACCGGCGGGCGCTGATGCAGCGCCGACCACGGATAAAGTTCATGGTCGTAGCCATGGCGACGCTTGGGATATTCGAGATAGGCGGGATCGAGGCTCATTGCTGCGCTCTCCACGCATCGACAATCTCGCCCGCCCGCGCGAGCCAGGCACGGCCATCGTTCGCGATATGCCGCAACGCTTCCTCGAACGGGCCGATCCGGTGGGGCTGGCCGATCAGGTAGGCGTGCAGCGGGATGCACATTACCGTGCCCGAAGCCTCGCCTTCTTGCGCCAGTCGCTCGAACTGGCGCACCAGCGTATCGGCATATTCGCGACCTGACATATTGTAGACGAAGAAGCCGTAGTGATCGTTGACTTCCAGGCTGTAGGGGATCGAGGCGAGGCGACCTTTGGCCACTTTCACCTCCTGCATCTGGTCGTCGTGATAGAGGTCGCAGGTATAGTCGAGGCCATATTCGGCAATCAGATCGAGCGTGCGCGGGGTGTGGGTCAGCGCCGGGGCGAGCCAGCCGCGGATCGTCTGACCGGTGGCCTCGCGCACGGTGCGGATCGAATCCTCGATGATCGCGCGCTCCTGCGCCTCATCCATCTCATAGGCGTAACGGGTGTTGTAGATGCCATGGCTGAAGAACTCCCAGCCGCGCGCGATCCCATCGGCAACCACTTCGGGATGGTGCTGGCACAGCGCCACCGACAGGCTGACCGAACCGGGAAAGCCGTGCTTCGACATGACCTCGGCCAAGCGCCAGTGCGATACGCGGTTGGAATGGTCGCGGTGGCTATAGCCGACCACGTCGGGATGCGGCCGCGCCCAGGCCTTGCGCTTGGGATTGGCAGGCGGATCGATCTCGTAATATTCAAGGTTGGGCGCGACCCATACCGCCACAGTCTTGCCGCCCGGCCAGACCACCTTGGGGCGACCTATGTAGGGGCTGTAATCGTAGAGCCCCGGATCGCCCGCGCCTTCGTTCATCAGCTTTGCTCGCGCGGTTGCATCAGCGCGCCTTCAGCCAGTCGATCACCGCCTGGACCGGCTCGACATCGGCATATTTAAGCTGAAGGTCGGTGAGGTTGGCGAAGTGATAGCTCTCATGCTTGTCGGCGCAGGTCTCGATCGGGACGATCGTGCGATAGCCGTGGCTCAGCGAATCGACTGCCGTCGCCCGCACGCAGCCCGAGGTGCTGCCGCCGGTCACCACGACCGTATCGACTTTGTGCCAGGTGAGATAGCTGGCCAGCGGCGTCTCGAAAAACGCCGACGGCATACGCTTGGTGTACTGGAGATCGTCGGGCGCGATTTCGCAGCGCGGATCATAGGCGTGGCGGGCGCTGTCGTACTTGATGTTCTGCAGCGAATCGGGGGTGTTGGTGCGCGTGCCCCAAATCCCGGCGTCGCCCGCATCGTCCTTGTAGGCGACATGGCTCCACACTACCGGCATCCCGCGCTCACGGGCCAAGCGACTGATCGTGTTGACATATTCGATCTGGAGCGGGTCGGTTTCATAGGCAGTCGCATAAGTCTCGATATCGGTATAGGCGCACTGGAAATCGACGTTCACGATTGCCAGCTTCGACCCGAAGCCAAACTTACGCCGCGCCGGGTTGGCCATAATCTCGGCAAAGATTTGCTTCGCTGTGCGATCATCGCTGATCATCCGGGCGCCCTGTTTGTTAAGAGTGGGCATCGTGGCTTCCGGCTCCTGTTATGTGTAATTCGTACCATACCTGCAGAAAGGGGCTTGTCGAGATCAATTTGTCCGGACAAATTACACAGATGATCACACGCCATTTCCTCACCCTGCCCGCCAGCGAGACCAATCCTGCGCGGCGCGTCCACTATCGTCGCTGCGGCACCGGTCCGGTGCTGGTGATGGTCCACCAAAGCCCGCGCAGCTCGCTCGAATATGAGCGGCTGATGCAGGAATGGGCGCCGCATTTCACCTGCATTGTTCCCGACACGCCGGGATTTGGGCATTCCGATGCTTTGCCTGGCGAACCCGACATCAACGACTATGCCGATGCCCTCGACCAGTTCCTGGCCGCCTTGGGAGTAACACGCTGCGCTGCTTATGGTTTCCATTCGGGAGGGATCATCCTGATCACCGCCCTGAAACGCAGGTCCGAGCGATTCTCGTGCCTGGCGGTGGGCGGCTATGCGGTATGGACCCAGGCCGAAATGGACCTGTTCGGCAAGAGCTACCTGCCCCCGTTCGTGCCCAGCGCGTATGGCGAGCACCTGATCTGGGTGTGGAACCGCCTGCTTGAGCAGAGCTGGTACTTCCCATGGTTCGACGCGCGCGACGAAGCCCGCCTGCCGGGCGCCAATGCCGATTTCGCCAAGCTCGATCCGGCGGTGATGGACCTGCTCGACGCCGGCAAGGCTTATCGCGCCGGCTATCGCGCCGTGCTGAATGCGCCGCGTGACATTCCGCCAACCGACAGCGTGACCCCGCCGGTGCTGATCACTGCCTTTCACGGCGATCCGCTGCAGGAGCATATCGACCGCTTGGGCCCGATGCCCGCGGGCTGGGCCGCGCGCAAGGTGGACACCCAGGCTGAGCACGAGGCGCAGAGCCTTGCCTTCCTGCAAACCCACGTTTCCGATCCGTGCCCGCCCCTGGCCCAGGATGACGATCACGGCTTCGTCGTCGTCAACGAGGGTCTGGTCCACTGGCACGGCCAGCGCGGGGCAAAGCGGATGGTACTGCACCAACCGGGTGCCGAACTGGTTAAGCCCGGTGCGAACGAAGTCGCCATTGACGTGCCGGGCCACGGCTTGTCCGACGCTGCTGCGGACATCGGTGCGACCATCGAAGCTGCCCGCGTGGCCCTGGGCGCCAGCGAGATCGTCTGGCCCGCGCTCCCCCCCGGCGATCCGGCTTTGCTCTATCCCGATCTCAGCCCCGATCGCTTCGGCAGCTACCTGACCCGCGCGTGGAGCGTGGCCCGGGCCCAGGCAATCTTTGCGCCGTGGTATCTGGCGGACAAGGATCACACCGTGCCGATCGACCCCGCCGCGCTCGACCCCGAAGCGATCGCGTTGCGCACCCGCGCGCTGCTTCGCGCCCGCGCCGAGGCGCCGCGCTATCACGCCTTTCTCAACGATAAATCGGGAAAAATTCTGTCATGAGCATACGCGAGGACATGCCCCTGCTCGCCCGCCACGAAGGCGTGTGGGACGGCACCTACACTTATTTTAACGCGCAGAACGAGAAGATCGACGAGCACGCCAGTCGGCTGTTCTGCCGCTTTCCCGACTCTGGTCCGCACCTCTACCACCAGACCAATCATTACACCTGGCCCGATGGCCGCACCGAAGTCCGCGAGTTTCCCGCCGAATACCGCGATAAGCGGGTATGGTGGGATAACGAGCTGATCAAGGGCTGGGCCGCCGAAGTCCCGCTTGATTTCGAGAACCGCACGGTCATGCTGTATTGGCAGCGGCAGGGCGATCCCTCGCTTTATCTCTACGAGATGATCCAGATCGCCGACGATGGCCTCGATCGCTGCCGCACCTGGCACTGGATCCGCAACGGCCTGCTCGAAACCCGCACCGCGATCCAGGAAAAGCTGGTTACCCGTGACTGGCGCTCGCTGGAGCCCTAAGCTGACCCGATGGCTTTGACGCTGGTTGACAGGATCTGGGACACCCATCTGGTGGCCGCGACGGCCAGCGGGGCAAACCTGATCGCCATCGACCGGGTGTTCCTTCACGAGCGCACCGGCGCTGCCGCCCTGAATATGATGGCGGCGACGGGGCGGACAGTGCGCGATCCGGCGCGGGTGTTTGCGGTGACGGACCACATCGTCGATACCCGCCCCGGTCGCAGTGACGTCACTCTGATGCCCGGCGGCCAGGCGTTCATCACTGAAACCCGCGCCGCCTGCCACGCCGCCGGGATCACCCTGTTCGACGTCAACGACCGCGACCAGGGTATCGTCCACGTGATCTCGCCCGAACTGGGGATCGTCCTGCCCGGGGTAACGTTGGTCGCGCCAGACAGTCACACCTGCACTCAAGGGGCATTCGGGGCGCTGGCCTGGGGGATCGGCACCAGCGAGGCCGAACACGCCATGGTCACCGGCACCTTGCGCCTGGCCCGGCCCAAGACGATGCGCGTTAGCTTTACCGGCGCGCTGGCTGCGGGTGTCACCGCCAAGGACATGGCGCTGACCCTGATCGCCCGTCACGGCGCAGGCGGCGGCGCGGGGCATGTGGTCGAGTTCGCTGGCAGCGCGGTCAACGCGCTCGACATGGAGGCGCGCATGACGCTGTGCAACATGGCCACCGAGTTCGCCGCGATGACCGGAATCATTGCGCCAGACGCGCAGACTTACGCCTGGCTTGCGGGGCGCCGCTATGCTCCGGCCAGCTTCGACGAGCCATACTGGCAGGAGCTGCGCTCGGACCCAGATGCCGTGTTCGATGCCGAGATTGCAATCGATGCGGCAAGCATCGCGCCGATGGTCAGCTGGGGCACCAGCCCTGAACAGAGCATGGCGATCGATGCTTTGATCCCGCAGGGCCCGACCCGCGCCCATGACTACATCGGGCTTGCTGCGGGCCAGGCGATCGCGGGAACCCCGATCGACGTCGCCTTCATCGGTAGCTGCACCAACAGCCGCCTGTCCGACTTGCGCCGCGCTGCCGCGCTGCTCAAGGGCCGCCACATCGCGCCGGGCATCAAGACCGCGCTGGTCGTACCCGGCAGCTCGGCAGTCAAGCGCGCGGCCGAAGCCGAAGGCCTCGACAAGGTGTTCACCGCTGCGGGCTTTGAATGGCGCGAGAGCGGCTGCTCGCTCTGCTTTTACGCGGGCGGCGAGGGTTTTGCCCCGGGTAGCCGCACGATCAGCAGCACCAACCGCAATTTCGAAGGTCGTCAGGGCCCGGGTATCCGCACGCATATCGCCAGCCCCGAGACGGTCGCTGCCAGCGCGATTGCCGGGGTCATCGCCGATCCCCGAAAGCTAGGCCGCGAGTTGGCCGGATGACCCCGTTCACCACCCTTACCAGCCTGGCAGCGCCCTTGCTGCGCGACAATGTCGACACCGATGCGATCATTCCCAGCCGCGAGATGAAAAGCACTGGAAGAAGCGGCCTGGCCGACGGCCTGTTCGCGCCGTGGCGCTATCTTGAAGGGCGGGTGGAGGACCCCGCATTCGTCCTCAATCAGCCCGCATTCCGCCACGCTGCGATCCTCGCCGCTGGCAGCAACTTTGGTTGCGGATCAAGCCGCGAACACGCCGTCTGGGCGCTCGCCGAATGGGGCATCCGCGCGGTCATCGCCGAGAGCTTCGCCCCGATATTCGCGGGCAATTGCATCCGCAACGGCGTTCTCCCGGTGGTGCTGGCAGGTGACGCGGTGCGCGTCCTGGCGGGGCAGGAGGTGGCCATTGACCTGGCGGCACAGACGGTTGTTTGCGGGGGCGTTGCATGGACTTTCGCCATCGATCCCGAAGCCAAGGCCATGCTGCTGGGCGGGTTGGACGCGATCGACCTGACGCTGCAATCAGGGGCGGCAATCGATGCGTGGATCGAGCGGGATCGCACGGACCGCCCCTGGATATATCGTCCCCAGCCGCTGGCTGGGGAGGGGGACCGTCCGCAGGACGGTAGCGGGGTAAACTGCCACCTCCCCCCGCGCACCAACGCCGCAATCCCCCGCGCCCGCGCTCTGCGTCGCGCCATGTCGCCCCCCGAAGCGATCCTTTGGCGAGAATTACGCAAGCGCCCCGCTGGCCTCAAGTTCCGCCGCCAGCATCCAGCTGACCGCTATCCGCTCGACTTTTACTGCGCAGCTGCAAAGCTATGTGTCGAGGTTGATGGTGGCGCGCATGACTTTGGGTCAAGGCCGCATGGAGACAAGCGGCGCGATGCTTTCCTGCTTGAGAATGGAATTGAGACGGTGCGGATTTTGACGAAGGATGTGCTGGGTAATTTGGAGGGTGTTTTGGCGCATATCAGCAAGGTGGCGTCTGGCCGCTTACCCCACCACCATTCTGCGGAAGGTCCCCCTCCCCAAGCGCTGCTTGGAGAGGATTCATGACCGCAATCCTTGTCTCCGAAGTCGGCCCGCGCGATGGGCTGCAATCCATTGCCACGGTCATGCCGCTTGAGGCCAAGAAGGCGTGGATCGCGGCTGAGGCTGCGGCCGGCGTGCGCGAGATCGAGGTGGGGAGTTTCGTTCCGCCCAGCCTGCTGCCGCAGATGGCCGACACGCCCGAACTGGTCGCCTTTGCGCGCACCTTGCCCGGGCTTAACGTGGTCGCGCTGGTGCCCAACGCCAAAGGCGCCGAGCGCGCGGTGGTGGCCGGGGTCCATGCAATAAGCATCCCGTTCTCGATGAGCGAGTCCCACTCACTGCGCAATGTCCGCAAGGATCACCCCGCGATGCTGGCCGAGATCGCCGCGGTGGCGAAGATTACCAGCGCCGCCGGGGTTCACTTCGCCGTCAGTCTATCGACCGCGTTCGGCTGCACCATCGAAGGTGCTGTCAGCCAAGCCCAGGTGGTCCGCCTCGCCGCCGCTGCGGCTCAAGCCGGGGCGCAGGAGTTCAGCCTGTCCGACACCACCGGCTATGCCGATCCGGCGCAAGTCAGGCGCCTGATTCGTGCCGTGCGCGGCGCGGTGGGTGACGCGCTGACCACGCTCCACCTCCATAATACCCGTGGTCTGGGCCTGGCGAACGCCGTGGTCGGGCTCGACGAAGGGATCACCACGCTGGATTCCTCGCTCGGCGGGCTGGGCGGCTGCCCTTATGCGCCAGGCGCTTCGGGCAATCTGGTGACCGAGGACCTGGTGCTGATGCTCAACGCGATGGGCTATGAAACCGGGATCGACCTGGCCAAGCTGCTCGAAGTCCGCAAGATCCTGGTCGAAGCCCTGCCCGGCGAGCCGCTGTATGGCTTTACCCCCGATGCCGGGCCAATGCTCGATTATCCTGACAGGCTCGCACTTTGAGCGCTCCCACGCCGCTCGCCGGGCTGCGCCTGATCGAGTTCACCCATATGGTCATGGGGCCGGCCGTGGGTCATATCCTTGCCGGGCTGGGCGCCGAAGTGGTGCGGGTCGAGCCGATCGGCGGCGATCAGACGCGGCGGCTGCTGGGCTCGGGTGCGGGCTATTTCCCGATGTACAATCGCGGCAAGCAATCGATCTGCCTCGATCTCAAGAGCGCCGAAGGGCTGGGCATCGCCCGCGAATTGTGCGCCGGGGCCGACATCGTGGTCGAGAACTTCCGCCCCGGCGCGCTCGAGCGGCTCGGGCTCGGCTACGCGGCGCTGTCGGCCACCAATCCGCGGCTGATCTACTGCTCGGAAAAAGGCTTCCTCCCCGGCCCTTATGAACAGCGCACCGCGCTCGACGAAGTGGCGCAGATGATGGGCGGTCTCGCCTATATGACCGGGCCGCCGGGTCGGCCTTTGCGGGCCGGGGCCAGCGTGATCGATGTGACCGGGGGCATGTTCGGGGTGATCGGAATTCTCGCCGCGCTGGAGGAACGCCACCGCACCGGGCGGGGGCAGAAAGTCGTCGCCAGCCTGTTCGAGACCACCGCCTACCTGGTCGGACAGCACATGGCGCAGTTCGCGGTGACCGGCAAACCCGCCGCGCCGATGCCCGCGCGGGTTTCGGCCTGGGCGATCTATGACGTGTTTGAGACCCGCGACGAGCCCGTGTTCATCGGCGTGGTCACTGATGCCTTGTGGGAGAAGTTCTGCGCGCTGTTCGGGCTGGACGAACTGTGGGCCGATCAGTCAATCCGCGCCAACAACCAGCGCGTCCTCGCCCGTGAGCGGATCCTGCCGCCGATCCGTGCCCTGATTGCCCAGATGACCCGCGCCGAGGTGTCCGAAAAGCTCGACGGCACTGGCATGCCCTTCGCCCCGATCGGCAAGCCCGAAGACCTGTTCGATGATCCGCACCTGGCGACAGGCGGACTGGAGCCGGTCACGCTCGACACCGGCGTCCAGACCCGGCTGCCCACGGTCCCGCTGGAAATGGACGGCAAGCGTCCGGGCGGGGCGACGACCTTGCCCAAGCCGGGCGAGGACGCGCGAAAAGTGCTGGCGGCGCTGGGCTATGATGCGGCGCGGATTGAGGGATTGATTGCCGCAGGAGCAGTAGGGGCGGATTAGCCCAACCCAAGTCTCACCAACCAACATCCGTTCGTGTCCCGGCTTTCGCCGGGATGACGCCTACTTCTTCGCCAGCTCCTCGACCCAGTGCATCACCGGCGGATCGTCTGCCGCCAGCGCTTCCATGTCCTGCTGCACCGCGCGCAGGACGCGGGCGATGTAGGCCTTGGTCGCGAGGCCGCGCTCCTCGCCCGCAGTGCGGTCGGGAGCATAGGCTTCGATATCGGCGCGAGTGATGCTGCCCTTGGTTTCGAGCAGGCGCTCGACCGTATCGAGCCGCTCGCGCAGCACCGAGACTTCGGCCATCACCGCCATCACGATCGACAGCGTGCGGTCGGTGGCGGGATCGGCGAAATAAGCCGGGCGTCGGCCTTTGGCGCGGGTGCCCGCACGGTCGACCCAGTCGATGTCATCGTCACTCATGCTGCAGGCTTCCATGCGCCGTAGGCGTGCCAGATCGCGGCGCGACCGTGGTCCTCGGCCTCGCCCGCCGGAGCTGGCGGGAAAATTGCTTCGTCGACCACCGCGCGCACTCCGGTCTGGAACTGAATGTCGAGCGGGAAACCGGCCTCACGCATCACCTGCTTGAGGTCGAAGGCGTGCATCGAGGACCAGAACGGCTCGTTGTTGTTGAAGGCGTCCCAATCGCGGATGAACTGCTCATACAGCGGCATCTCAGGCGCATATTGCGGCTGTTCGAGGTTCAAGATCAGCCCGCCGGGTGCCAGCACGCGCCATGCCTCGCGCATTAGCCGGGGCAGCGCCTGGCCGGACAGCTCGTGGAGGAACATGGTCGTCTGGACCCAGTCGAAGTGCCCGTCGGGAAAGCGCGAGAGGTCTTCGCCATTGGCCTGGACGAAGCGGATGTTGCGCGCGCCCAGCGCCTGCGCCCGGGCGTGGCCATAACGCAGCACCGGACCGGCAGTGTCGATCGCCACCACTTCGGCCTCGGGAAAGCCCAGCGCCAAAGGCACCGCGTTGTGGCCCACGGTAGCCCCGATATCGAGGATGCGGCGCGGGCTCCAGCCGGGGCGCTCGGCTTTGGCCCATTCGACCAGTGCCTGCCCGCCACCATCGCTCAGCCCGCCAAGGCCGCCGGCGGTGGTGGCAAACAGGCCGACATCGTAATTAGCGCCCGCCGAAACGTCGCCCCGGCGCTCCTCGCCGTGATAGCTGCCGGGCATGCAATGGATGTCCACGGCGGTTTGGTAAGGTGGCACCTGCACCGCCGGATCAAGCTCCAGAGTCGCCCGGCCCTCATTGTACTGGCGCGCCTGGGCGTCGAGTTCGTCGAGTTGGCGCAGGACGATCTGGCGGCCATTGTGCTGGCGCATTTCCATCGAATTGCGCTTCAGCGCCGACCACATCGCATGATACGGATCGCGGTTCATCGCCTCGCGAATCTCATAGCGATGTTCGGGATCGCGACCCAGTTGCTCGCGGAACGCCGGGCGCACGCGCTTGTCATAGGCCAGCTTGTTACCCGGCCCCAGCGTGCCCGAGAGATGCTTGTTGAGATTGGCGAGGAAATTGAACCGCGCCGCCTCGTCATGGCTGGCGCGCGGCATCATCCCGTGCCGGGTGAGCGCAGTATAGGGCGGCGGTATGGCGACGGTCATGGCTGGTTTCCTAAACCCAGGGCGCCGGGGTTCATCCGCCCATCGGGATCGACTTCATGCTTGAGTGCCCGCAGGATCGCAATCGCTTTGGGATCGCTGCCCGAATTGAGCGGATAGGTCCTGCCGATCTGGAAATGCGCGCCGTTGAGCCGGGCGAAGCAATCGATCACCCCTTTGCGCAAGATCTCGACCAATGCGCGCGCCGCCGGATTGGCATCAAACTGCTTGAGCCGGGCGAGGTGATACGGTTCGATCGAGCGGCGGTGCAATTCCTCCAATTGATCGGGCCAGTAGAACACCGGCTCGATCAGGAACACGGTCCGTCCCACGGGCAGCATCATGTAGCCTGCGCCGACTTCGAGCCGGTCCATTTCGGCGCGGTGGCTGGCGAACAGCGCCTCGATTGCCGCCATCGCCGCTTGCGCCTTGCTGTGCGAAACCAGCCCGTGGATCGGTACCCAGCGCTCGCCCTCGGGCCCGACCATCGAGTTGACCGGGGGGAATGGGTTGGCCCGGCTGATCTTGGGGATGGTGTTCTCCACCTCGCGCCCGCCGTGCTCCAGCGCGATCGCGGTGATCCGGGCGAGATCGGCATCGACCGCGCCCTGGTGGCGCCCCTCGCAGATTACGTGGAACGAGAACCGCGCATCGTCGAGGAACGAGCGCCCGGCGGTGACGACCTTGGCGCCTTCCTTGAGACCCTTCCACAGCGAGCCCTGGTGGCGCATCATGCCCAGCAACTGCTTTGCATCCTTGGCCAGGCTCTCGCGGCGCATGCGCTGTTCCTGAAGGAACGGATCGAAGCCGAAGCATTCGCTAGCCAGCCCCTCGCGCCCGACCTGGCTCATCGCGGCAATGATCGGCCCGGCCTGGTCGAAGGCATAAGAGCCATACGCGAAGGCGGTGGCCTCCATCATCAGCGGCAGAGTGACAGTAGCCTTGACCCCGAAAGCGCCTGCGTCGGCCGCAAACAGCCCGGTGACGTCAGGGCCGTAGGGGCGGATAAAGCCGGGCCCGGTGCGGATCAGCGAGCCATCGGCCAGGACGACGTCCATCGCCAGCGCGGAAGGCGCTATCGTGCCGTTACCGCCGCCCCAGAAGACCCCGTTCTGGCTCATCCCCCCGCCGACCGTGGCCTTGATCCCCGACAGTGTGCCCCACAATGGCGTGCGGAGCCCGCGCGGCTTGAGTTCATTGTACAGGGCGTTCCAGGTGCAGCCAGCCTCGACCGTGACGGTCATGTCGGCCTCGTTGACTTCGAGCACGCGGTCCATACGACCGGTATCGACGATCAGCGCGCCCGGCACATCGGCGATATAGCCCGAGGTATAGCTCATCCCGCCCCCGCGCGGGACGATTGCCAGCCCGAGCCGCGCCGCCTCGGCCAGCCCGCGCATCAACATGGCCGTATCTGCCGGACGGAACACCGCGACCGGCGGCGGTCCCTTGGTGAATACGTCCTGGGCATGGAATTCGCATTCGGCAGCATCGGTGACCAGGGCCTGGCTGCCGACCGCGTGGATCAGAGCGGAAATCGTATTGTCCGCCTGGGTCACTGTATTAGCCACCGATCGTTGCTCCTTGCGGCAAGGCTGCGGTTTCTTTTTGCGCGCTCCACTCGGGATAACGCCCCAAAGCGAGGAGCAGCCCGCCACCGACGATAAACATCCCGATCGCGATTTTCAGCATCGGATCGTAGCTGCCGGTGCTATCTACCGCGCGGGCATAAAGCTTGGGCGAAATGCCCGCGCACAGCCCGAAGAACAGATAGACCGAACCGTAGATCCGCCCGTAATTGCGCATCCCGAAATAGCGCGCGACCATATAGGCAATAACGTCGGATTCGGCACCCGCCGCCAGTCCGAGCAGGAACGCGGCCAATTGCAGCGGCGCGATGCTGTCGACGTGTCCGATCAGCAGGTAGCCTGCCAGGGCCGGCAACAGCAGCACCGGAAAGGCGATCCCCGGCGCCCAGAACCGGTCGAACAGCAGGCCGATGACCAGCCGCCCGACGAGGATGCCGACGCCGACCAGGGTGGTCACACCGGCAGCTTCGGAGGGGCTGAAGCCGTGGAGCTTGACCATCGGGATCATGTGGATATGCGCGCCGCCATAGGCGGTCGAGACCAGGATCGTCGACAGCGCCAGGACATAGAAGCGATAGTCGCGCAGCGCCTCGCCCAGGGTTTTGCCCAGCAATTGTCCGCTGGCGTCGCTCAGCGCGGCGGGGCGCTCCTCTGGAGTGGGCTCGCGAAACCAGGCTATGGCGACCGGCAGGGCCAGGATCAGCGCCATCAGCGAGAGCGAGGGGAACAGCGCGCGCCAGCCCCAAGCGGCAATGATCGCAGTGCCCAGCTTGGGCAGGATCACTGCGGTCAGGCTGGTGCCGACCAACATGATCCCCAGCGCCAGGCCGCGATGGGCGACGAACCACTGGCTGATCCCGCGGCTCCACGTGACCGGGGTCGAGCCGATCCCGAATAGCGAGATCAGCCCCCAGATCGCATACCACCAGCGCACGTCGGGCGGAGTGAAGTACAGCAGCGCGAAGGTCACGATAAACGCCGCGAACGACCACAAGGCCACCTTGCGCGACCCGATCTTGTCCGCCACCGCGCCGAACAATGGCGCGAGCAACGCGGCGACGACACCGAAGATGGTGATGCCATTGGCGACCTGCTCGACCGACCAATGGTATTCCGCAGTGATCGGGCCGATGACCAGCCCGATCGAATTGTAGGGGATCGGCGATGCCCCCAGCGCCACCCCCAGCACCGCCGCGATGAGCGGTTTGGTGCCAAGGCGAAATTCACTCACTTGGCGCTTCCTGTGAAAGTATCCCGGACCCGGGAAATGAAGGCTGTCGTTAGCACCGCTGCACTCCTGAAATTACTGGCAAACATCTTGCGTCCGATCAGGAATTTGTCCAGACAAATTTGACTCACCGCACCGGATCTCGGCGAGCAGGATTTGGAGGCACTGTGACCAACCCGGACCAGCCACTCCTCGCCGAGATCATGCCCGAGATGTGCCGCCATGCCGGCTTATGGCGCGGCACCTATCGCCATGTCGACCGCGATAACCAGCCGCTCGACCAGCACGAGGCGCAGGTCGAGTGCCTGTTCCCGACTTCGGGACCCTATGCATACATCCAGCAGAATCTGTTCACCTGGCCCGACGGGCGTGAATATCGCTCGGTGCTTAACGGCGTGCTGCGCGACGGGCGACTGTGGTGGGACAACGCTATGTTTCACGGCTGTGCGTGGGAGACGCATTTCGGGCTGATCCTGCTCAACCTCGATCGCAAGGATGAGCCGGGATCGAATTTCTACGAGGTAATTTGCCTGGGCCAGAGCGGTCGCGACCGGGCGCGGACCTGGCACTGGTTCAAGAACGGCGCGCTGTACAAGCGGACGCTTTGTGATGAAGTGCTGGTCGAGGCGCGGGGCCGCGTTTGACGGCAGTGGATTTCGTTCTCTAGAAGCGCGAATCGTCCCGCCGTGGGGGGCGGATCCGGGAGGACGGGATTTGGAACGTGCGGCACTGCTGGGACGCGATGCCTATCGTCATTGGGCGCAGGTGCCAACCCGGCTCAATGACAACGACGCCTACGGCCATGTCAATAATACGGTATATTACCAGTGGTTTGACACGGTCGTAAACCAGTGGCTGATCGAGCAGGGGCTGCTCGACATTGGCCGCGGCGATCTGATCGGGCTGGTCGTCGAAACCGGCTGCCGCTACGCCCGGTCAATCGCTTTTCCCGAGGCGGTGGACATTGGCCTGGCGGTGTCGCGGATTGGGACGTCGAGCGTGACCTATCGCTTAGGTGTGTTCGCCCAAGGATCAGACGCGATCGCCGCCCAGGGCAACTTCACCCACGTCTACGTTGGTCGCGACAGCCGCCAGCCAGTGCCGCTGCCCGGGATATGGCGCGATGTGCTGGCGACCCTACAACAGTAGCGCCGACACCTTGCCGCCTTCCCGGGGACCAAGCCGTGATCCGCAGCCGTTCAATCGCTCTCGGGAAGATCCAGAACGTTTCCGCGATAAAGTTCATGATGAGTTGCTGGGAGGTTGGCGCCAGGCGCGTCACTGGAACCGCGCGATCCAGCCGCGCGACACGCTACGCTTTGGCATCGGCCAACGAGGATCGCGCTTGTTACGTTTGCAACCGCCCGCCATCCAAATTACGCAGATTTCTCAAATTTCCATTTCCTTTCAATAATTTGAAAGGAAATGGTGCCCAGAAGAGGACTCGTGCGAAGACAATTATGCAAACATTGTCAATGCTTTAATAGCACATCGACTTGACTCATGGCCACCAAAAGAGCCCCCGAAATGGTATTTTTAAGTGGTTCGATTCCTTTTTTACTTCCGACTTGCCTCGTGCGCGCGAGGCGATGACGACTAATCGAAGGGGCCATTAAAGCGGGATTATGGCAAGCCATATAACGCCACAGGCAATTTGAGATAAACATCTGATATAGCGACAGAATTTTGACATTGCGCGCTGATTCTGCTATAAGCTGAGTCACGGCGCAGCTTTCGGCCAATTCAGTTTTGGCCGCCGCGATGCCGTTTTCAACACAACCACAGCATAGCAAGGAGCGTTTAATGGATCACGACCAGAGGATGACGGCTGCCGAAAATCAGGACGCCGCGCTGGCAGCGTCAATTGTCAAAGCAATTCCCGAACTCGAGCGGGATTACCGGTTGGCAGAAGGCCCGCTGAGCGAGCAACTGATGCGCGAGATCATGCTTGCGATGCGCCAAGCAGCACCAGCCCCGTGGGAGGTCATCGAGACCGATTACAGCGTCCTGCTCAGGTCGCCGGGATGGAAGCCCTCACGGGGACTGGGCAATGGCGATGCCTGGCTGCAAATCAACGAAGTGGCAGAGGACGGTCTCGATCGCACTTGGCTCGGCGTCGCCGTTGGTGCGGGGCCAACCCAACTGGGTCTCGAACTGCTCTTCCGCACCGGCATTACCGGAACTGCGTCGGCCGTTATGCAGGAAAAGGTGCATGCGGACCGGTTGGCCAAGATGGGCTTTCGCAGGACCGATGCCGAAAACCGCATCTTTATACCGATTGCGATCGATCGCCTTGGCCTGTCGAAGGGCTACGGCGAAAAAGACCTGAGCGGTGCGCTGGCGCCGGTCAGCAAAGCGGTGGCAGCGGTCGTATCGGGCAAGCTGGACCTCGATGCCTTGATTGAATCAGTGCGAACCAAGAGCAAGGGGAGATAGGCCCCGTAAATGTGGCGGCTCCATCATTTCGAGCTTTGTCCGTTCAGCCGCAAGGTGCGGTTGCTGTTGAGCGAAAAGGGTGTGGCGTACGCGCTGCACCCTATCGTCCCATGGGA
>JAYWBP010000174.1:0-3204 GCA_043781375.1 Novosphingobium sp. | reverse complement strand
GCTTCGCTGTCCTCGTCGTCGAACAGTTCCCGCTCGATCCGGCCGCCAGCGGCGAGATAGGCATCGCGCCCGACAAGCCGGGCACGCGGGTCACTGCCCGTCAGAACCATGCGGCGGATCGAGTCGGGATTGGGAGCATAGTAGGCCGAGGAAATCTGCTCGAAGACCCGGGCTTGGATCTCCTGGTCCGGGGTTGCGCCGCAGGCCTTGGCCATGTCGAGCGTGATCTCGCCCGAGGCCAGCGCCTCGAAGACAACCGGTGCCAGTCGGGCGAGGCGCAGACGGCCCTCGACGAAGCGGACGGTGAGGCCGAAGCGGCGGGCGACTTCCTCGACCGAAGCCCCGGCATCGATCAGCGCGGCAAAGGCCTGGGCTTCGTCGGCGGGATTCATTGCCAGGCGGTGGAAGTTCTCGGCGAGGCTTGTCTCGATTGCGCCCTCAGCGGTGTCTTCGCGCACCAGGCAAGTTACCTCGTGGACTTTGGACAGAACCTTGTCCTCGGCCAGCGCCAGCATGGCCTTGCGGCGGCGTTCGCCGGCCTCGACCTCGAATTTGCCCTTGGCATAGGGGCGAACGATGAGGTTCTACAAGAGTCCGCGCGCAGTGATGCTGGCCTTGAGTTCAGCATCGGCCGCTGGATCGGAATGGCGACGGACATTGCGGGGGGACTGAACGAGCTTGTTCAGAGGGATAGTCTTGATCATTGGACATACTCCTGACTACGAGCCCCGCGCATCGACCATCGATGCCCAAATGGCTCAATCAGGGCAAAGCTCCCTCTCCTCTTTGAATTTTCGGTAACCGTCACATACACGATCGGACGCGCACGAATTGCAAGTTTTCGAAGCGCTGGTCAGTTCACGCAGGGTTGGCCTTAGGTGAATCGAACGCGAAGGTGTCGTCGATTGCCCGCGGTGCTGTTTTGGCGGCGTCCCGCGCCGAGGCGGGCGGCAGCAAGATTTCGTTTTCCCTCCCAGCCGCTCCAGGACTATGCGTTTACCGAAGCAGTTCCGCAGACGGAGGATCGATGCAGTACCGGGCGGAACTCGATGGCTTGCGGGCGGTCTGCATCCTGTTCACCATCTGCAACCACGTCACCGGTACCCCGACGTTCCTCAACGGCACGATCGGAGTCGACCTGTTTTTCGCGCTCAGCGGCTGGTTGATCACCACGTTGATTTTCGACGAAAATGACCGGAGCGGCAGGTTTAGCCTCGGCGCGTTCTACATCCGCCGCGTGTTCCGCATCCTGCCGCTCTATTTCGTGACGCTGCTGCTTTATGCGCTGGCGGCACAAGTCGCGGCACGTGCCGGGCTGGCCGGCAAGGCGGCCGAGTTTGCCCGCTCGTTCTGGTACATGGCGGCGATGTGTAGCGAATATCGCCCCCCGCTTGACACCGTGTTCGCCCACGGCTGGACGCTCGGTATCGAGGAGAAGTTCTACCTGGCCTGGCCGGCGCTACTGGCGCTGACCGGGTTTCGGGCGTGGCGCGCACTGCTCGCTTGTGCAGGCATTTATGCGCTGCTGACCTGGCTGATGTTCGACCTGAACGGAATGTATGGCGCCGCCGGAGGAATTCGCGGTTATGCCGGGCTGAGCTTCGGCTCAGCCCTTGCCATTCTCGCGCGCAGACCGGCGGTGCAGGCGGCGCTGGCGCGGAGTGGCGGTGTCGCGGTGCTGGCTTTCGCCGGATTCTATGCGGCTTCGGTGCTGGCACCGCATTGGGGCTGGAATGTCGCTGTGGCGCTGACCGGGGCTATCATGGTCGGCAGCATGTGGCACAACCGACAGCAGCCGCTAGCCCGGGTTCTTGGGTTTGGCGCGCTGGCTGCCGCCGGCAAGCTGACTTACGCGATCTACCTGCTTCACGTGCTGAGCAAGCAGGTGGCGCTGGTGGTGCTGACGAAGTTGCAGGTGCCGGAAAGCTTCGTCGCCAGTTACCTGGCGACGTATGCCGTTTCGATCGCGGTCGGCATCGGCGCGTACTTTCTGGTTGAACAGCCGATGATTAGGCTAGGTCGGCGCTTTGCCAATCGGTCGCTGCCTCCAGTCTTCACCCCAATTGTCGAGCAGCAACCGGTGTGAATTCGCGGCGGTGCGCACTGATGCCTGTGCCTGGCTCGTTACCCGGCCTCGTTCCTGCCCGGATGACTTGATCCAGAACTACTGATCGCGTAAGTACGCGCCGAGAACTTGTACAGCGGTATTCCAGTGATGAGCCTTGAGTTTTGACGTCTACGATCGTGCGGGCGACGCGTGACGATTTAAGTCCCGCCATTGCAGGGTTGCGGCGTGATGGCGTGGCCGTTTTGGAGGGGTTCGCAAGCCCAGCCCGGGTCGCCGCACTCTCAGCAACATTGCAGGAGCATTACCCCGATTCCTTCGCCGCGTTGGTCCCGAGGGACCATCTGATAGTGGGAGACCAGCGATTTGCTTTCCCAGTGGCATTAGGCCCTCCGTTCGAGATCGAAACGCTGCTTTGCGATCCCGTACTCGATGCTGTGCTAACGCCTTTGCTGGGCTCGGACTGGACAGTCGAATCGCTTGGAGTCGTGATCACTAGTTCCAATGCCGACACGATGCGCATTCACCGGGACGGCCGTTGGCTTTTCGGTGAGGCGGGGATCGACAGAATTTTGCCACCCGTCGCGCTGACGCTGTCGATCCCGCTCACGGATCTCGATGAAGTCTCTGGGCGCACCCAGTTTATACTGGGATCGCAGCGGGAACCGGAGCCAAACGTGGACGACGAAGCCTTTGTAGCCGTGGATATGCCCACAGGTTCATGCGGCCTGTGGGATTTTAGGATCGTGCACCGCGCCGAGGCGAACCATAGTGACGGGGTTCGTGCACTCCTCTACGCCACAGTGTGCCGACCGTTTTTCTACGACCACCAGAATTTCAGTCGCACTAATCGCAAACTAGTTATCGACCGGGCGACATATGAAGCGCTCGATCCGGCCGGCAGGTCTCGTATTTGCCGCGCCGAATTCAGCGACTGACGCGCGAATAGCTCACGTGCAAGGCCGGGCGGTGTTGTAAACTGCGTATAGACTCCAGATAGCCAAAATAGTCGGCCTCTTCGGAACGTGTAACGCCATTAAGTAGCAAACCCTCAATGTCACCATGGCATTCCGCCCAGAGATTGAGCGCGTTGCCGGCCATTAGAGCGTGATGACATTAGGTTGATCCGCCGTGATTGC
>JAYWBP010000173.1:0-3208 GCA_043781375.1 Novosphingobium sp. | reverse complement strand
AGGCATAGGGGATGGCCTCAACGCGCGTCATGCTGAGCATCGCGCGCTCACGCATCTCGGGGGCGACGGGCGCGAAACCGAAGCCGCAATTGCCGATGACGACGGAGGTTACGCCGTGCCAGCCGGAGAGGGTGCAGTAGGGGTCCCAGAAAAGTTGCGCATCGTAGTGGGTGTGCAGGTCGATGAAGCCGGGGGCGACGTGCAGTCCCTCGGCGTCGATCACCTGCGCGGCGTCGCCCGTTGGGATGCGGCCGATGGCGGCGATTACTCCGTCGCGGATGGCAATGTCGCCGCGATAGCGCGGCACCCGCGAGCCGTCGAAGATCAATCCGTTCTTGATGACGATATCATAGGCTGGCATTGAGGCTTCCTTCCCGAACGACCTTGCGCTGATCCAAAGACCGCGCTTCATTTTTTGAAAGAACGCAAAGCAGTGGAAAACTTTTATTATTTATCGAATTAGCCCCGGCGCTCCTGGCCACATTTGGCGCTTGGCAGATCGAACGCCTTCTGCGGGGTCGGCCGGGTTAGTACGGTGAGCGGACAGAGCGGCGACATCGCCGTGGTGATGGTGTTGCGCACCAATGTCGCCAGATTGGCCAGCAGCGAACGGAATCTATGCACCGGCAGGCCAACCTCGGTCAAGCCGGCCGTCTGCTTCCTGACCGCCGTCAAGCCCCAATGTGAGGCCAGCCAGCCGGGCGTGTGATTGTGTCAAACCAACCAGCATCCGATAGGCGCGATAGCCTCGCGGCGCAGCTGGCTAATCCACCCGCACCCACAGATCCTTCACTCCGTTGAACACCGGCGCGGCCTTGTGTTCCACCCCGAACGCCGGATCGAGCCGCAGGTTGGGGAACCGGGCGAACAGCATCGGGATGGCGATCTGCGCCTCCGCCCGGGCCAGCGGCGCGCCCAGACAGAAATGCGCCCCGCCGCCGAAGGCAAAATGCCGCGTGTCGGCACGCTCGATGTCGAACCGGCCGGGATCGGTGTGGATCGCCGGATCGTGGTTGGCCGCCAGGATGGAGCAATTCATCGACTGGCCAGCCGCTACCTCCACGCCCCCGAGGTCGATGGCGGCCGGCGCGGTGCGGCCGGTGGAGGCGACCGGAGGATCGAAGCGCAACATTTCCTCGACCGCGTTGCGGGCCAGGTCCGGGTGCTGGCGCAGCTTGTCCAGTTGGTCAGGGTTGCGCAGCAGGGCCAGCACGCCGTTGCCGATCAGGTCGGTCGTGGTGATGTTACCGGCAGCCAGCAGCAGGTTGCAGGTGCTGACGATCTCCGCTTCGCTCAGCTTTTCGCCGTCCTGGTGCGCCGCGACCAGCAGGCTGACAAGGTCGGTGCCGCGGTTGACCCGCCGGTCGTTGACGACGCCCAGCAGGTAGCCATGCAGGCTTTTCTGGGCGTGTTGCAGGCTGGCCGTCTGCTCTGGTGTGCGGGCCGGATTGAAACTGTGGACCAGTTCGTCGGACCAGCGCTTGAAGTCTTTCTGGTCGGCCGGATCGATCCCCAGCATCTCGGCGATCACGATGGTCGGCAGCGGACCGGCATAGTCGGCGATGACGTCGAAACCCGGTTGCTTCGCGAGTTCGTCCAGCAAGACGTTGGCGATAGCGGCGATTCGCGGCCGCATCGCCTCGACCGAGCGCAGATTGAAGCCTTGGGTGACCAGCCCGCGCAGACGTTTGTGGTCGGGATCGTCCATGTTCAGCATCGATGGCTGGTAGTTCTCGTCAACATTCTGCACCAGGCGGGCGAACGATCCCGGGCGCGACTTGCGCGGATCGACCTGCATCGCGCGGTCGCCGACCACCGTCTCCACATCCTTGTATCGGGTCAGCACCACGCGATCGAACTGGCGGTCCTTATGCACAGGCTCCCGTTCGCGAAGCTGGTCGAGGATCTCATGCGGCCTTTCCCGGAAGACCGGGTTGAGTGCTGACAGCGCGAGGCCGGTCGGCACTGGTGCCTCGGCTTTGGGCGTGGCGTCGCTGGTTTCGCTCATGGCAACTTCCTGTCTATGGCGCTGAAGAGGCGGATGCGGCGCGGGCCTTCACCAGCACGTCGCGTATCGCTGACGGCGTCTCCGGGTCCCACGCGCTGCGTGGCCCGATCGTCATGCCGCCATCGACCACGAGATGGGTGCCGGTGACGAATGCGGAGTCCGCGCTGGCCAGATAAAGTGCTGCGCGGGCGATGTGCTCAGGTGAGCCAGCTTCGTGGATCGGCTGCGCGTGCGGCGCGATCTGGCGCAGCGCGGCATTGGCGTCGTCGGCGGCGGTGCCGGAGATGCCGCTGCTGGCCGTGAAGATCGAGGTCAGGATATAGCCGGGGCAGATCGCGTTGACCCGGATGTTGTAGCGCGCCAGCTCGGCGGCGGCGGTCTTGGTCAAATGGATGACGCCGGCCTTGGCGACCGAATAGGCGATGCGGGCAAACCCGGCCTGCAGGCCGGCGATCGAGGCGGTGTTGACGATCGCTCCGCCGCCACGCGCCCGCATGTGCGGGATGGCATGGCGCATCCCGAGCGCCACTGACCGCAGCAACAGCGACTGGGTGCGGTCCCACGCGTCTGCCGTCATGTCTTCGAGCATCAACGGTGAGCCGCCGGCGCCAGCGTTGTTGAACAGCAAATCAAGTCCCGAAAAATGGTCCACCGCAGCCTGCATGGCACCCGCGATGTCGCTGTCCGACGTGACGTCGCAATGCTGGAACTTCACCCGGCCCTGGAACCGGGCTTCGAGTTCGGCGCCGCGATCGTCCTGCACGTCGGCGACAAGGACGCTGGCCCCCTCCGCCACGAACAGTTCCACGCTCGCCAACCCGATGCCGGAGCAGCCCCCGGTGATCACCGCGACTTTGTTCTGAAGACGTTCCACAATTCGACTTTCCTGGTTACCAGACATCGTAGGCATTAACTGTTTTGAGCTGATCAAGTAAGTCTCTGGCGGCGGTTATTTCTTACCGCGCCATCTGATCTGGCTCCGTCGCGACGTGTCGCCATAAGGTGTGGGTTGACGGGCCCAGATGGATCACCCGGGGGGAATCGGATAAAACTTTCACGCGGTGATAAGGCTTGCCAGGACGTTGTCATCCCGGGCGGCGACCTTGCGCTTGATTCGCAACGAGTCCTTGCCGGATGCCAGTCGTAAAAGATTATGCGCCAAAGGCACGATGATGGTAAAATTGGCAGGCGCGTGATCGG
>JAYWBP010000172.1:0-3215 GCA_043781375.1 Novosphingobium sp. | reverse complement strand
GATCCATTTGCCGCCCTCGGCGCGGGTGATCGGGCCGTGGCGGGTGGCGTAAGTGGTGAAGCTGCGGCGGCCCATGCCGCCGTCGGACTTGCGATAGGCCAGTGTCACGCGCTGTTGCGAAACCGGGAGAATTTCCTTGCCGTAGCGATAGGCATAGCCGCCGCGCGGGCGCTTGATTGTGGTTTCGGCAAAGAGATCGATATTATCGACCGTGCTCGAGGTGTGCATCCACCCGGCTGCCTCGTTGAACCCCTGATAGACAAAGAACTGCCCCCAAGTGACCGCGCCATAGGCATGCAAGCCCGCATCGCTTTCCACCTGCAATTCGGAGCGGAAGAAAAAGCTGGTGTGCGGGTTGATCAGCAGCAGCGGATAACCGCTGGCGCTGTGGCTCGGCCCGATGGCAAACCCGTTCGAGCCCAATGGTTCCTTGAATTCCAGCCCGCGCTCGTTCGCAGTCAGCGCGATCTGGTGCCGGGTGTAGAATGCCTCAAGCTGGCTGAGCGGCACCGTCTCGATATCGCCGCCGATGCTGCCTTCGGAAAAGCTCAGCGCCATCCACGGTTCGAACCGGGTGAGAACTTTGGGATGCACTTCGGGGTGATCGGCGAGGTACTGGTTAAGCCCCGCCGCCCAGCCCTGCATCAGCGCGCGCAGCCACGGCGGACTTTTGGCATATTGCACTTTCAAATCAGCGGGATCGATAAACAACCGCTGGCGCAGATCCTGCCAGATCACGCCCTCGCCATCAGCCTCGGCCCGGCGGCCCAGGTTGGTCAGGTAATTCATCTCGATCCGGTTGAAGTCATCCTCGGCCTGGGCATAGATCATCCCGTAAACCGCATCGGCGTCGCTGTGGCCCTTGATGTGTGCGATCCCCCAATCGTCGCGGCGGATCTCGGCCTGATAGGCCAGCGCGGGGGTAGCGGCCCCCAGTGCGAGTGCGGCGAAGATGGCGGTGCGGTGCATGTGGGTCCCCTCAGATGTAGGGCAATCTTGCCAGCTTGTCGCGCTAGGGCAAGGGGCTAGGCGTTAATCGCTGCGCCAACGCGCCACGAAGAACCCGTCAACCCCGCCCGCTTCGGCCAGCATCCCCGGATCGGTGCGCAGATATCCATCGGCGCTGGGTGCCAGACCGGCGGGCAATTCGTCGGCGCGGATCGGAGCGAGCGTGAGCGCGACCTTGGCCGCCTGCGCCTCGCCTTCCTCGGGCTCGAGCGAGCACACCGCATAGATCAGCATGCCGCTCGGCTTAACCCAGCTGACCGCACGCTCAAGCAGCGCGGCTTGCAGTTCGGTCTGCTCGGCGATCTGGCGCGGGCCGATCCGGTGGAGCACATCGGGATGGCGGCGGCAGGTCCCGGTGGCGGTGCACGGCGCATCGAGCAGCACGGCATCGAATTGTTCGCCCGGCTGCCAGTGCAGCGCATCGCCGATGATAATCTTGGCGCTGAGCCCGGTGCGCTTAAGGTTCTGCTCGACCCGTTCGAGCCGCCGTCCACTGGCGTCAATCGCGGTGACTTGCCAACCCGTAGCGGCCAGTTGCAGCGTCTTGCCGCCGGGGGCGGCACACAGATCAAGCACGCTGCGGCCGGTACCTGGACCCAGTAGCTGGGCCGGCAGACTGGCGGCGAGATCCTGTACCCACCACGCGCCTTCATTGTAACCATCGAGGTTTTCCACCGCCGTTCCGCGGCACAGCCGGACGTGGCCCGGAAGCAGCGAGGTGCCGCCCAGCCGCTCGGCCCAGGCGGCGGTCTCGCTCGCATCGCGCAAGGTCAGGTCGAGCGGGGGCAAGTGACCCAGCCCGGCCGCGATTGCCGCAGCGCGCGTCCCCCAGCGGGCCAGCACCGCTTCGGGCAAGGTCGGCGCGGCGGGCAAAGTCACGGCGCGCTTGGTCAGCGTCGAGAACACTCCGTGCGCCAATCTGCGCGGTCCGCCGCTGAGCAGCGGCAAGCCAGTGGCGATCACCGCGTGCGGCGGCGTTTCCAGCCGCAGCCAGCCCGCCAGCATCAGCCGCAGCACCGAGCGGACCTTGGCATCGGGGGCGAGCGCCAGCCGGGTGGCGCTATCGATCAGACCGTCGAGATCGGTCAGCCAACGCAACGCTTCGCCGGCCAAGGCCCGCGCCAAGGCGCGATCAGCCTGGCCTTTGACCCCGAGTAGCGCGCTGTTAACCGCCTGGTCGAGCGTCTCGCCCCGGTTGAGCACGGCATCGATCAGTTTGAGCGCACCTTTGCGCGCGGGCAGGCCGGGAATATCCATGGCGGGGCCCTAGGGGAGATTGCAATCGAGAGCCAGCGAGAGCATTTATGCGCCATGACCCAGCGCGCCACCATCCGCCCGCAGCCGTTCAACAAGCCCGCGAACTGGAGCAACGACCCGGCGCCTCAGCCCGCAGCGGTGCCCGCGCCCACCGATCCGCTCGATCCGACCCGCTATGGCGACTGGGAAAAGAACGGCATTGCGGTGGATTTTTAGAGCGGTTTGAACGTCACTTTCAGCCCGTCCTTGGGCTTGGGGATCGGCCATGGCTGCCATTCGGGGGCGTAACCCGGCGCGATCTCGATCTGGTAACGCGACAGGATCTGCGCCATCAGCAGCTTGATCTGCATATAGGCAAAGTGCAGCCCCAGGCACATATGCGCGCCGCCGCCAAACGGCACCCAGGCGTATTTGTGCCGCCCGGCTGCCTGCTCGGGGGTGAAGCGTAGGGGGTCGAACTTGTACGGATCGGGCCAGAATTCTTCCATCATGTGGACCGTCGCCGGGTTGATCCCGACCCCGGTCCCGGCGGGAATGCGAAAGCCCTGAAAAGTAAATTCGCGCAGCGCCCGGCGCGGCAAGGATGGCACCGGCGGGATCAGCCGCAACGATTCCTTGAAAGCCATCTCGGTCAGTTCAAGCTTGCCTAGATCATCATAGCCGAGCGGGCGGCCTGCACCCCCAGTCACGGCCAAAATTTCAGCCCGCAGCTGCTCCTGCCATTGGGGATGCTGGGCCAGTTGCCACACCAGCGCGGTCGCCGACGAGGTAATCGTGTCGTGCGCCGCCATCATCAGGAAGATCATGTGGTCGACCACCTGATCAACCGGCAGCAGCGAGCCATCTTCACGCGTGGCCGTGGCGAACTGGCTGAACATATCTTGCCCGCCGCCTTCCGCGCGGCGGCGCAAGGCCTCAGCGGTGAAGTAAGCGACCAGGAATTTGCGGCC
>JAYWBP010000171.1:0-63753 GCA_043781375.1 Novosphingobium sp. | reverse complement strand
GGCAGGAGGGAGTCACGATCGGCCGCCAGCATGTCGCCACGTTGATGAAGAAGATGGCGATCGAGGCGATCTACCGTCGCCCGAACACATCGAAGCCGGCGCCGGGGCACAAGATCTACCCCTATTTGCTGCGCAAGCTGGCGATCGTTCGGCCCAATCAAGTCTGGGCGACTGACATCAGCTACATCCCGATGGCGAAGGGGTTCGTCTACCTCGTTGCCATCGTGGACTGGTTCAGCCGCAAGGTGTTGGCCTGGCGGGTGTCGATCAGCATGGAGGCCGACTTCTGCGTCGAGGCTCTGGAGGAAGCGCTGGCGCGCTTCGGCAAACCGGAGATATTCAACACCGATCAGGGCAGTCAGTTCACCAGCATCGCCTTCACCAGCGTGCTGCGGCGCGAGGAAATCGCTATCAGTATGGACGGCAGAGGTGCGTGGCGCGACAATGTCATCGTCGAGCGCCTGTGGCGTTCGGTCAAATACGAAGAGGTCTATCTGCACGCCTATGGCGCGGTCAGCGAAGCAAGGGGTTCGATTGGCCGGTATCTGAACTTCTACAACAGCCGCAGGCCGCACTCGAGCCTGGCCGCGAAGACGCCGGATCAAACGTACTTTGACAACCTGCTGCTTGGGATGGCAGCATGAATTTGGCCGCCGATATGGGGCATCATTCCGGTCGGGCTACGCCCTCCCTGCATGACGCCCCATATCGGCAATTCGAAGAAGCAACCGGCAGACGATCCACTTATCCGTCGCCAATCCCTGTGCAGACAAACCCGGCCACCTCTCTGGCGTGTAAAATTAACTTGCAATGTTAATGCTTTGCCCAAGCAAACATCTGTTTTATTGACTAAATAATTTGTAATTTTCATTTTGTTGACTTGTTCCGTTAAGAGGCAGAGCGTTAATGCAGTCCGAGAGCAGCAACGCAGGGAACCGATCTAAACCATTGGTTTTTCAAATGTGGTCGCGTTGGTTCCATGTTTTTTTCCTCGGGGGAAGGTTAAACCGGAAATCGAGGCCGGACGCCTTCCAAACACATCATGGCGGTCCGCGGAGGCGGCTCGCTTTTATAGTGAGGAAATGACATGACGAAGCTCTTTAACGATTTCATTCGCGATGACTCGGGCGCCGCTGCGGCCGAATATGTTCTGCTCCTGGCCGTTCTGGGCGGTGGCATCGCTGTCGGCGCGCTCGCCTTCGGCACGTCGATCAAGACTGCTCTGACCGCCAAGGGCACCTATCTGACGACTTGTGCTGCCGACAAAACCGGTGCCGCCTGCTGATTTGGCCCTTTTGGGCCGAACACAAATTACGGGAGCAACCCATGCCTACTTTTCTAAAAGCGTTCATTCGCGACGATTCGGGCGCAGCAGCGGCTGAATACGTTCTTCTTTTGGCCGTTCTGGGCGGCGGCATCGCCGTTGGCGCGCTGGCCTTCGGGACGTCGATCAAGGACGCCCTGACTTCCAAGGGCACCTACCTGACGACCTGCGCTGCGGACAAGACCGGCACTGCCTGCTGAACCAGGCGAGCTGAACTTGACTGACTAACCGGTTTACCGGCTGCCACTTCAAATCTGGCAGCCGGCACTCCATAAGAACACAATTGCGGGGGCAAACGTGACACGGCAGAACGCCATCGTTCTAGGTCTGGCGATCTTCATCGGCATGATTGCCGTCTATCTCGCCAATTCCTTATTTGCTGGCGTTGAACAGCGTGAGGCGGCTGTGTCCAAAATGGCGCAGGGTGCCAGGATCGCCGTCGCGACCCAGCCGATCGAATTCGGCGCGCCGCTGACCAGCCTCAACGTTAGGCTGACCAACTGGCCTGCAGCCGATGTGCCCGCCGGTGCCTTTACCAACATGACCGACGTGACGAAAAAGCGGGTGGCGCTCCAGGCGATCCTTCCGGGCGAGCCGATTCTGGCGGCGCGCGTTTCGGGCACCGATGGCCGCGCGACCTTGGCCAATGCGCTGCCGACCGACAAGCTGGCGGTGGCGATCTCGATCAACGATGTCAGCGGCGTGGCCGGTTTCGTCCGTCCGGGTGACCGGGTCGATGTTCTGCTGACCCGCCAGATCCCCGGCGAAGGCGCCCGCGCCGATGACAAGATGACCGACGTGGTGATGGAAGCCGTCCCCGTCCTGGCGATCGACCAGGTCGCCGACAAATCCAAAACCGATCCCGCTTCGGGCAAGACCGCCACTTTGCAGGTCGATGGCTACGGGGCACAGAAGCTGGCGCTGGCGCGCGAACTGGGAACGCTCAGCCTGGCCCTGCGCAATATCGCGGCACCGGCGCTCGGCGCATCGGGGACGGTGATCGCGCGCAACCTGACCCAAAGCCGTCTCTACATCGGCCAGCGCAACTCGTCGGCGCCCGCGCCGGCCGCTGCTTCGATGTCCATGCCGCGTATGCCCGCAGTGAACATGCCGGCGATGCCGCACTTTTCGGGGCCGACGATGACGGTCTTCCGCCAGGGCAAGCCCACCGATTACGAGGTGACCCGTGCCAATTAGGCCACTCCATCTCGCGGCGCTGGGCGCGGCGCTCGCGGCTTCGCTCGGAGCATTCGCACCACAGGTTACGGCGCAAAGCCGCGCTGCCAATACGCACGCAGGCACGCTGTCGGTGCCGGTCAACAAGAGCCAGGTGGTCAGCGCCGATCGCGCGATTGCCAAGGCGCTGGTCGGCAATTCGGATATCGCCGACGTCCTGCCCATCACCGATCGCTCGCTTTATGTGCTGGGCAAGAAGATGGGCACCACCAGCCTGACACTTTACGACGCGGGCGGGCGCGTGATCGCGATCATGGATATCGCAGTCGGCCCTGATGTCGAAGCGCTGCGAGAGCAGCTTCACGACCTCGTTCCAGACCAGCCGATCGAGGCGCGGATCTCGAACGAGTCGATCGTTCTGACCGGGCTGGTCAGCGATCCCGGTGCGCTTGACCGCGCGGTCAAGCTGGCGCGGACTTACGCGGGTGACAAGGTCGTCAACCTGATCTCGATGGGGTCGAGCCAGCAGGTTATGCTGGAAGTGCGGTTTTCCGAAGTTTCGCGCAATTCGGGCTTCGATGTCGGGGTCACCCATTCGGCCAGCGACGGCACGTTCAACAGCATCAGCGGCGCCGGTGCGCAGGTCATTCCTGGCGTAGCGGGGTCCGCCTACACCGCGCCAGGGCTGAACGGCGCGACATCGCAAAGCTTCGCACCCGACCGACTGGCGGTCAGCGCGATCAGCGGTTCATTCGGCATCTTCATGAAGTCGTTCGGGCTGGGCGGTCTCAACATCAATTCGCAGCTCAACGCGCTGGAAACACGCGGCATGGCCAAGACCCTGGCCCAGCCGACGCTGATCGCGATGTCGGGCCAGCGCGCCTCGTTCCTGGCGGGCGGCGAGTTCCCGGTGCCGGTCGCGCAAAGCGGCAACGGCACGGGCACCGGCGGCCAGGCGATCACGGTGGAGTTCAAGCCGTTCGGTGTCAGCCTGGGCTTCACCCCGACAGTGCTGGGCGACAAGACGATCAGCCTGCTGGTCGAGCCTGAGGTCAGCGCGATCGATCCGACCGCCTCATTCACCCTGGGCAACATCACGATCCCCGGCCTGCGCACCCGGCGCGCCAGCACTACGCTTGAACTGCGCGATGGTGAGAGCTTCGCCATCGCTGGGCTGCTTCAGCGCGATTTCAAGACCACCGTCAGCCAGTTGCCCCTGCTCGGTTCGTTGCCGATCATCGGCAGCCTGTTTCGTTCGAGCAGCTTCGCCAAGGGCGAGACCGAGTTGCTGATTGTGGTCACCCCGCATCTGGTCGCGCCGATCAAGCCCTCGCAGGTCCATCTCCCGACCGACGCAGTCAAAGACCCGACCCCGGCCGAGCTGATCTTCATGGGGACCAGCGGCGCGGCGCAAAGCCTGCCGCCCGGACCCCCGATCGCGGTTGTTCCTTCGTCGGGCACCCTGGCTGCCAATGGCTTGAAGTCGACCAAACCGAGCCAGGAACTGCCACCTTCCACCTCAGTGAGCGAGCCGACCAAAGCTCCCACGGGAGAGCATTATGCCTACTGAAGTACTGTGCGGTGCGGGCGTGCTGGCCCTGATGTGGATGGTCTCGGGCTGTGCCGCCGACGGTAGTCTCGCCAGCCAGCTCAACGCCGCGCCGATGGGCGAGGCCTCGCGCCAGACCTTCGCCGCGCAGATCATTGATCCCGATCCCAAATATGCCGATCCGGTGCCGCAGACCAGCGGCGACCAGGCCCAGGCAGCAATCGACCGCTACAGTCACGATCAGGTGAAAAAGCCCGAAAAGTTGCGAACCTCCAAGGTTGGCAGCGATTCGGGCGGCAATTGATGGAGCCGTTGGGATACAATGAGGCGCCTGTTCGCCAGATTTGGAAATGACCAGACCGGGGCGGTAGCGCCGATCTATGTCCTGTCGCTGGTCGGACTGATTGCGATGGCCGGAATCGGCTACGATTTCGCCCAGATGGCCACGCTCGATACCGAGCTTCAGAACGCCGCCGACCAGGCCGCTCTTGCCGCCGCGACCCAGCTTGGCGGAACCAGCACCGCCATCGCCGATGCCACTTCTGCGGCCAGCACACTGGTCTCGAACAGCTCGGTCATGGCCGAAGACGGGGGGAGCAACACCCTGGCGATCGCTTTGCTGACGTTCTATTCGACCAAGGCCGATGCCGAAGCCGAGACCAACGGCTTTACCGCCGCCGCCCAGTCCGCCTCAGCCAAATATGTTAAGGTCACGCTGGCAGCGCGGCGGGCGAAATATACCCTGACGCCGATCGTCGGCCTGCTGATGTCGCCCAGTCTCAACGCCGCGGCGACCGCCGGACTTGGCTCGTCGATCTGCAAGGTCCCGCCGGTGATGGTGTGCAATCCGGCGGAAGGCAGCGATCCGACGTTCAGCGCGAACTATGTCGGCAAGGGTTTGCGGCTAATTTCGGTGCAGAATTCGGGCGGCAACTGGGCCTCAGGCAATTTCGGGTATATCGACGTCAACGGCACTGCGGGCAATTCGCTGCTGGCGCTCAAGCAGTCGCTGGCCTGGATTTCGCCGCCGGGCGATTGCCTGGCCGAAAGCGGGATCAAGACCAAGCCGGGGGCCAATGCCTCGGTCACCGACGCGCTCAACACCCGGTTCGACATGTACGACAGCGGCGGACCCGGCGGCAGTGCCTGCCCGTCTGGCGGCAGCTGCCCGCCCTCGACCAATACGGTCAAGGACGTGGTCCGCAGCTCGACCTCGAACAATTGCACCACTGGGCCGCAGGGGTGGCAGGAAAGCACCGGCCCGTATCTGCCCAGTCCGAGCACCCGGCTTCCGCTTACGACCCCACAGGCAATGGGCCATCCGCGCGATATCTGTCATTCGGTGTCGAGCAGCGGGGACTGCGCCGGGGGGATCGTCGGCGATGGCAACTGGGACCGGACGACTTATTTCGCGGTCAACTATCCAGGCTTCAACTGGCAGGCGGCGATGACCAGCGCCTTTGCCACAACCAGCCCGACGCGGTTCCAGGTCTATCGCTGGGAAGTCTCGCATTCGGCCGACACTTACACCAATTCCACCACGCACCAGTCAACCACCATTGGCGCTGCCCGCGTTGCGGAATCCACCGGTAACGGCAAGAACGCGATCTCGATGATGGATAACAAGGGGCCGGTCTGCACCACCCCGGGGATCAATCCGGTAACCGGCAGCACCGACCGACGGACGTTCCCGGTGGCCGTGGTCAACTGCATCGCCAATGGCGTTGACGGCTCATCGAGCAACGTGCCAGTGGTCAAGTGGATGAACGTATTCCTGGTCGAACCCTCGCTCAACCGCGGGCGCACGGCTGCGAGCGACGTCTATGTCGAAGGTGTCAGCGTCAGCATCGTCGGCAATGGCGATGCCGGGAACAACCAGGTCGTGCGCCGCGACAAGCCGTATCTGGTCAAATGACGTCGCTTGCCTTCCTGCGGCGCTTCTGGCGCGATAATCGCGGGGTGGCCGCGGTCGAGATGGTGTTGCTGATGCCGGTCTCGGTGCTGATGCTGTTCATCGGGATGGAGGCGGGGCACTTTTTGTATATCGAGCACGTCCTGATCCAGGATCTGCGCGATGCCGCGCGGTTCGGCGGGCGCCAGCCGCTGTCGGCCTTTGCCTGCACCGGCACCCTGGGCGACACCGCCATGCCCAACAGCGGAGCGCTGGGCACGATCAGCACGAATATGACCAACGTCGCCCGGTTCGGCTTACTCGCGCCGGACAATGGCCAGAAGCCGACGATCCGGACCTGGGATGCTGCCGAAGTGGCGATCTATTACGGCTGCACGGCCAAGACGACGGGAATTTACCTCAACAACAATTTTGCGCCCTATGTGAAGGTCTATGGCACGCCCGACTATCCGACGCTGTTCGGATCGCTGACCGGGTTCCTGAACACTCGCCGGATGTACGCGCGCGAGCAGGCCGTGGTGGTGGGGCTATGATCGCCCGGGCGCTCCGCCGCTTCGCCCGCGACCAGCGCGGCACCACCGCGATGGAATTCGTCCTGGCGATGCCGCTGCTGATCCTGGTGATCTTCGGAGTGATGGATGTTGGCGGCTATGCCTGGCAGATGAACCTCAACGCCAAGTCGGTGCAATTCGGGACGCGGGTGGCAGTGGTCACCGATAGCGTGGTCGATGGGCTGGCGACGACCGAATACGTTGGCAAGACCATCGGCGGGACCACATTGACGCAAGGCGACCTGATCCCTGCAGCAGCGCTGACCAAAGTCACCTGCACCAGTGCAAGCTGCTCTTGCACAACCGGCGAACTGGCCAGCTGCGGTCTGGTTTCGGCCGCGTTCAATCGGATCGTGGCGCGGATGTCGGGCATCAACGGCATCGTCAAGGCGGCGAACGTGACGGTCGAATATCGCGGCTCGGGACTGGGTTATGCCGGCGATCCCGGCGGCGCACAGATCGCCCCATTGACTACGGTCACCTTGTCGGGGGTCAGCTACAAACCGATCATGGGCCTGATCTTCGGCACCCAGGCGGTAACCATGCCCACTTACAGCTACACGCTGACGATGGAGGACGGTGCGGGGACCGTCTCCAATTGAGCGAGGAAATATTGGAAAACTTTATGGGAACTCAGAATAAAGTGTTGGTGGAACAATGGAGCAAGCTGCGCGTGGCGGGACGTGGGATCGGGCTGTTTGCGGCACCGGCCTATATCGAGCAGCTGGCCGAAGCACCCTGGCCGCTAGTCGACATGCCGATTGCGGTCCATGATATCTCGGCCAACAGCGCCATCGCACCCAACATCCTCGCCACTCTCGCAGTGGCGGTGATCGAGGTCGATCCGGCCGATCCGCGGTCGCTGACGCGGCTCGTCGATGCGATCCGCTCGGGCTCGGGTGCAACCGTGATCGCTGCGATCGCTCATGCTGAAATGCCGTTGATCCGCACTCTGCTGCGCGAAGGCGTGGCCGACGTGGTCACCCTGCCGCTCAATCTGGACGAACTGGCGCAAGTCACGCTTGAGGCGCTGGCCCGGGCCAGCGCGCGCGATCCCGGGCCTGCCCTGGCGCCGATGATCGCGGTGGTGCGCTCCAACAGCGGCTGCGGGGCGACCACCGTGGCAACGCATCTGGCCGCAGAGATCGGCAACGCCGGCTGGTCGGGCATGCCGATCCTGGCCGATCTTGACCTGCAATTCGGCGCGGCGGCTTATCACCTGGGGATCAAGGGCTTCGGCTCGTTCCTCGATCTGCTCAGCGCCCATGACCGGCTCGACGATGCGCTGGTTGCCTCGGCCGCCAACGAGGTCGGCAGCTTCAGCGTCATCGCCGCGCCGCACGGCATTGTGCCGATCGAACGGGTCGAGGTCGATCCGCTGCTGCGCTGCCTCCAGGCGGTGCGCGCGCAATATGGCCTGGCGATTCTCGACCTGCCGGCGAGCTGGACCAACTGGTCGCTCTCGGCGGTCAGCGCTTCCGACCTGATCCTGGTGGTGACCGAACTGTCGGTCGCCAGCCTGCGCCAGGCGCGGCGGACAATCGATTTGTTCGACACCATCGGGATCGATCCCTCGCGGGTGCGGATCGTGGTCAACCGGGTCGAAAAGCGCCTGTTCAAGACGATCTCGATCGGTGACGTCAGCGACACCCTCGGGCGCCAGGTGATCGGTCAGCTGGCCATCGACGAGGCGACGTTGAGCCATGCGCAGGATCGCGGGCTGCTGGCCAGCCAGATTGCGCGCAAATCGCCCTTTGCCCGGGACATTGTGGCGCTCGCCCAGGCGGTCCACGCCCTGCTGGTGCATGAGCGCGCCTGAGCCATGTGGGACATCCGCAAGACGCCGTCACGGACCAAGCTGACCCAGGTTCCTGTCGAGGCGCGGCATGCAAGCCTTGCGGTGACCGAGCTGCCCACGGCAGTCGAAATCGTTCCGCTCGTTCTGCCGACCGAAGATACCGAAACCGCGCACCGGCTTGATCTGAAAATCGCGATCCACCGCGACCTGCTCGATCAGATCAACCTTGCCGCGCTCGAAAAGCTATCGCGTAGTCAGATCGGCGAGGAGCTGGCGGGGATCATCAACACCATCTTGCAGGACCGTGGCCAGGTCCTCAATCGCGGTGATCGGACCCAGCTGACCGAGGAAGTGCTCGACGAGCTGCTCGGCCTGGGCCCGCTCGAGCCGCTGCTCAAGGATGAGACGATAACTGATATCCTGGTCAACGGTCACGATACGGTGTTCGTCGAACGACGCGGTCTGCTCGAGCGCGCGCCGACGCGGTTCCAGGACGAGCGGCACCTGCTGCGGATCATCCAGAAGATTGTCAGTGCGGTCGGGCGCCGGGTCGATGAGTCTTCGCCGTTCGTCGATGCCCGGCTAGAGGATGGTTCGCGCGTCAATGCGATCGTCGCACCGCTGGCAATCGATGGCTCGCTGCTCTCGATCCGCAAGTTTTCCAAGAAGCCGATCAGCATGGGCAGGCTGATCGATCTCGACAGCCTGACCCCGGACATGGCGACGGTATTGCAGGGCGTGGTCCGCTCGCGGCTCAACATCATCATCTCGGGCGGTACCGGTTCGGGCAAGACGACCATGCTCAACGCGCTCTCATCGTACATCGACGATCGCGAGCGGATCGTGACAATCGAGGATTCGGCGGAGCTTCAGCTCCAGCAGGGCCATGTCGCCCGGCTCGAGACCCGGCCCGCCAACATCGAGGGCCGCGGCGAGGTCAGCCAGCGCGATCTGGTCCGCAACGCGCTGCGCATGCGGCCCGACCGGATTATCCTGGGCGAGTGCCGCGCGGGCGAGGCGTTCGACATGCTTCAGGCGATGAACACCGGCCACGATGGCTCGATGACTACCGTCCACGCCAACACCCCGCGCGATGCCCTGTCGCGGATCGAGCAGATGATCGGGATGAGCGGAATCGAGATTTCCAGCCGCTCGTCGCGCGCCCAGATCGCCTCGGCCATCAATGTCGTGATTCAGATCGGCCGACTCGCAGATGGCAAACGGCGGACGCTCAGCATCTCGGAGCTGACCGGGATGGAAGGCGAGACGATCACGATGCAGGAGATTTTCCGCTTCAAGCAGACCGGGCGCGACGATGACGGCACAGTCCTGGGCCGGTTCGAGGCGACGGGAATCCGACCGCGCTTCGCCACCGCGCTGGCGATGAACGGCATCAACCTTGATGGTGAACTGTTCCGGCCCAAGCAGCACTCGGCACCATGAGCGTCACTGTCCTCAAACTGTTCGTCCTGCTGGCGGTTTTTGCCAGTGTGTTCCTCGCAACGCAGCAACTATCCGCAGTCACTCTGACCCAGCGCTCGACCAAGCGGGAAATCAACAAGCGACTGCAATTGATGCGCAGCGGGATGGACGGCACCGATATCCTCCACCTGCTGCGTGGGCCGCGCCGAAAGGTCACACCGGGCACCCTGTTCGGCCCGGTGGTCGAGCGGTTCTATCGCAATGCCGCCACCGCCAACCTGTCGGTCTCGCCCGAGGCGATCGTCTATGGCGCGATGCTGGCCTCGATGCTGCTGTTCATCTTGTTCCTGACGCTCGCTGGAACCACCGGCTGGCGGCTTGGCCTTGGCACGGTGCTGCTGACCGCGACTGCGGCGGCTGCGATCGGCATGGGCCTGCCGATCATGTACGTGAACCGCCGCGCACAAAAGCGCCGCAAGCTGATGGAGGAACAGTTCCCCGTCGCGCTCGACGTATTCACCCGCGCACTGCGCTCGGGCCACCCGGTTTCAGCGGCGATCGAACTGTTGACCGAAGAGATGCCCGACCCGATCGGCACTGAATTCGGTCTGGTCGCCGACGAGATTTCCTATGGTTCGGACCTCAACGCGGGCTTGCAGAACCTGGCCGATCGCTGGGGCCTGGAGGACATCCGGATGTTCGCCGTCTGCGTCTCGGTCCAGGCCGAGACCGGGGGCAACCTGGCCGAAATTCTCGGCAACCTGGGCCAGGTTATTCGCGACCGGGCCAACCTGTTCCTCAAGGTCCGGGCGCTGAGTTCGGAAGGCCGGATGAGCGCGTGGATGCTGTCGATCATGCCAGTGCTGACATTCGTCGGGCTGTTCCTGATCAACCCGGGATTCTATCTCAACGTCGCCCAGGACCCAATCTTCACCACCGGCTTTATCGCCTTGATGGTGCTCTATGCGATCGGGGTCATCTGGATCCGCCGCATGGTCGATCTGAAGGTCTGAGCCGATGATGAGCGCCCTCGCCTCGATCAACCCGCTGCAGACTTTCCTCATGCTGCTGCTGTTCGGCGGCGTGGTGACGCTGTCTTATTATGTGATGCAGAATTTCCAGCGCAGCTCCGCCGTGCGCCGGGAGCTGCGCTCGATTGCTTCGCGGCCGTTGCTGGTGACCACCGCGGAGAGCCTGCAAGCGCGCCAGGATGGCGCCTGGTCGCGGTTGGCCAAGATGATCGAAGGCAGCGGCCTCAGCCTGGTCGATAGCAAGCCCGATGCATTACGCGCCAGGCTGATTGCGGCGGGTTTCATCGGCCGTGAAGCGCCGCGGCTATATACTCTGATCCGGTTGGTGCTGATCTTTCTGGTGCCCATGCTGGTGCTGGGCACACTGGTTCTGCTCAACGCCAAGATGACTGTGCTCAAGCTGTATCTCTACGGTGCGGGCGGCGGGTTGATCGGTCTATATCTTCCCGCGCTGCTGCTCCAGATCAAAGTTGACCGGCGAACCGAGGCGATCACCAACGGCTTTCCCAACTGTCTCGACCTCATGCTGGTCTGCGTCGAGGCCGGGCTGGGGCTGGAGGCCGCGTTCGATCGCGTCGGCCGCGAACTGGCCGAAGCCGAGCCCCTGGTTGCCCAGCTTCTGACCTCCACCGTCCTTCACCTGCGCGCTGGAGCGACCCGCGAGGAAGCGCTGCGGCGGATGGCCAACGGCAGCGGCATTCCTGAGATCCGCTCGTTCTCAACCCTGCTGATCCAGTCGGACAAGTTGGGCACGAGCATCGCCACGACGCTGCGCGTCTATGCCAGCGAAATGCGCGAACGCCGCCGGATGCGCGCCGAGGAAAAGGCCCATCGCCTGCCGGTGCTGATTTCGATCCCGCTGATCGTCTGTATGCTGCCGACGATGGTCGGCGTGCTGATGTTGCCAGCGGTGATCCTGGTGATCCGGCAGATTATTCCCGCAATGACAGGAGGATGACATGACCCATCGGCCGATGCTGATCGCAGGGGTGGCAGCGATTTCGCTGCTCGCTTCGGGGTGTACGGTGTTCCGCGCGCTCGGCTTTCATTCGGCGCAGCGAGCCCGGCCTGCGGCCGCCGCGCCGGCCCTGGCGAAGGCTGCCACGCCCGTGGCCTTGCCGCTCGCGGTGCCGGCAGTGTCGAGCGACGTCAAAGACGGTCGCGCCCTGCTCGATGCGGGCAATTACGGGTTGGCGATCGACGCCTTCCGCCGCGCCCTGGGCAAAGGCGAGGAAACCGCAGCATCGCTCAACGGGCTGGCGGTTGGTTACGCCCGGATCGAGCGGGTCGATCTGGCCGAACGCTATTTCCGCGAGGCCATGGCTGCCGCGCCGGGCAATGCGCAGTTCGCGGATAATCTGGACCTGTTGCTTCGCGCCAACGAGGAGAAGCAGCGCGCCGGGCTGTTCGCCTCGAACTTCGACGCAGTGATGAAGCGCCGCGATGTGGCGGCGACGCAGCAGGTGGCCGCAGTGCCGGTCACCGGACGCCTGGCCGAAGTTTCGCCGCATCACTTCATGATCACGACTGCGCCGGGCCCGATTGCGGCGGCGAAAGGCCGCCGGATGGCCCGCAATGCCACGTCGGTCCCGCCTGGCTTCAAGAGCCTGATCCGGATCGAATTCGCGCCGACAAAACCCGCTGAAGCTCCGGCCGAAGCGCCTCCGACGCCGTGACAATGCCGACCGCCTCGACTGTCCTGATCGCACAACTGGTCCTGGCGGCGATTTGCCTGTGGGCGATCGTGTCCGACTTGCGCCTGCGCCGCCTGCCCAATGTGCTCGCGCTGGCGGCTTTGGCAAGCGGGCTGGGCTTCGCGTTCGCGCTGCACCCGGCGGCGGTCGGGCTCAGCCATCTGTGGCACGCGCTGATCGCGTTGGTCGCTGGGCTGGCACTGTTCGCGGTCAAGTGGATCGGCGGGGGCGATGCCAAGTTCTACGCCGGAGTCGCGAGCTGGTTTCCGCTTAAGCTGGCGATCCCGCTGATCGGGTTCATTGCGCTTGCCGCAATCGGGCTGTTCGTGGCTTTTTTCGGTATTCGCAGGATCCAGGGCAAGCGCGTGTTCGCGCGCGGCGCGGGAGACGGGACAGCCTTGCCGTTCGGAGTAGCGATTGGTGCGGCGGCGGCGCTGTTGTTTCCGCTTACGTGATTGGGAGAGGTCGCTGGCAACAGGAGAACGTCATGACCTATGCGACAGTCGAGAACCAGAGCGGGCACGTGACGATCGTCAACACCGATCACATCACTTACCTGCGCCAGGACAATTACGGGACTGCGGTCCACTTCAGCTCGGGCGAGCACATCGTCTGCCCGATGGAGATCGAAGCCCTGGTCGAGCGGCTCTGGCCCAATGCGCCCGAACGGCCGTTGCTTGGCCGCTCGCAATGACCTTGCGCCTGGGCCTTGCCTTGCTGATATTTGAGGCAGGGACTGCACCCCTCCACGCTGCCGAACCCGCAGCGCTGGCAGCGGCTTTGCCGCTCAGCGGGGTTGAGAGCGGGGTCGCTATGCAGCACCGCGCGGTGCTCAGGGTCGATGGCGCGCCCGGCTTTGCGCACCTGACTATCGGGCGCGATCAGGATCTTGTCGGACAGCCGGTGGCCATGATGCGCCCGGTCAGAACCGCATGGAGCGGGAGCCCCGGCAGCCTGGCCTTCACCGGCTCGCTCCCGTCGGGCATGCCCGTCGCCGCGCGTGCGCTGACCAGCCCGTTCGGGATGCGCTATCACCCGCTCACCGGCGGGCTGATGGCCCATCGCGGGATCGACCTGGCGGCGTCTGCTGGCTCTCCGGTCGAAGCAACGGCGGACGGGATCGTTGCCTCGGCAGGATGGGCGGGCGGCTATGGGTTGTGTGTGACGGTCTCGCACGGTGGCGGCCTGCAGACGCGCTACGGCCACCTTTCGCGCCTGACGGTGGCGGCTGGGCAGCAGGTCCACCGCGGCGATCTGATCGGGCTGGTCGGCTCCACCGGGCTGTCGACCGGGCCGCACCTTCACTACGAAGTGCGCGTCAATGGCCAAGCGATCAACCCGCTGGCAACGATCAGGCGGCGCTGAGAGATCAGGGCAGCACCGGCCCTGCCGCCCCTGCATTGCTCGTCGCCAGCGGCCAGCGCGCGACCAGCCCGGCTTCGCTCCCGCTGAACAGCGCAGGGGTGTAAGTCGTGGTCCACTTGCACCCGGCCCACACTGTCACTTCGCGGACCGAGACATTCTTGCTGGTCAGTGCAGCCAGGCTGAGGTTGCAGTTACCGCTCGCGCTCGTCGCCCCCAGCGCCTGGCTGCCCTGAAGCACGCCGTCGATAAACAGGTACTGCGTCGTCCCGTCACAACTCACCGCGATCTCGTGATCGAGGTTGTCAGTGACGCTCGCGGTGCTGGTCACGGAAGTCCCGCCGACATTCATCATCGCCACGGTCCCGGTGGTGTTGATCGTCAGCTGGCGGCACCAGGCGGTGGTCAGGCTGGGAATAAGCTGATGCGCACTGGCCGGATTGCCACTGATCTTAATCCGCATGACCAGCGTGCAGACCGGGATGCCCGGCAGGATATCGCTGCGAACCAGGGTGCCGTTGTTGCAATAGCCGCCAGCGAACGAGCTGGTCCCGGTCATGTCGACCGCGGGCTGCGCTTGCGGGGTCATCGTCACCAAACCCGCGATCTGCCCGGCCCAGGTAGCGGCCATGGCCGCTGGGAGGGTGGTCTGAGCCATGGTCTTCGACAAGTGGAGCCCATCGACGGTGGAGTACTTGGCGGTGCCGTTGCCGATCCATTTGTTGATCGTGCCTTGCAGCGATGTGAACCGGTCTAGCGGCGATGCCAGCACGCCGCTGAAATTGAGGCCAGCGTTGTAGGTCGAGATCGTGGCCGAATAGCTTGCCAGCACCTGGTCCGCCCCGGTCGCATCGCCGAAGCCCGGGGTGCAGGTGAGGGTCGTACTGGCTACGGCCTGCGAGGCCGATACGGTATAGGTTCCGCTGCCGCCGGTGCCCGTGCCCAGCGCGCTCACCAAAGTGCCTGCGGTCACTCCGGTGCCGGTTACCGCGGCGCCGACATAGATCGCCCCGCTGGTCACTGCGGTCACGGTCATGGTCGTGCCCGATACGCTGCCGGTGACCACGCCGTTCGCCGCCGCCGTCGTGCGCGGACTGATCATGGCGCCGATAACCTTGCGCCCGTTCCAAGTTGGCAGGCTGCGCTGGCGGATCGCGAGCGCGGCGGCGGCGGTGTTGGCCTTGGTGTTGAGCGAATTGATCCCGAGCTGGTCGATAATCACCGAGGCGTAACGGGCCAGTTCGCGGCGCATCGCGAAGGAGAACAGGCTGGTTTCCCACTGTTCGCCGTTCACGCCGAGGTTTAAGTGAGCGTAGCTGGAGCCCAGCGTCGCAGCCAGATCGCCGCGGTTGCGACTGGCGATCTGGCCATCGGCGATGGCATAGGCGGCTGATACAAAGCTCGTCTGGTCGTCACCCAGGATCGCCAAGCTGTCCCCCGTGCGCGTACCCAGGATCGCGACCGGAGCGGCGGCGCGAGTGCGGTGGTTGCTGTCGCTGTCGGCAACCGCCTTGGGCGTGGCGCTGGCCGTAACGGCAGAGTTGCAGCCCTCGTCGGTGTGGAGCATCGCTGCGCCGCTGGCAGCGGAACAGGCCGGGATCGCCGCCCCGACCAGATAGACGAAAAGCCGAAAATCGGCGCCGTTGGGGACCACGAAGGCCACCCGGTCGCTCACCGTGTTGACGAGCGCGGCAGGAGCGGTGCCCTGCGCCAGACCGCTGGTGGTGATCGTCGTCCAGTTGCCCGAGGCTACCGGATATTCCGCCGCTGCGCGGAACGTGTAGCTGGCCGAGATCGCGGTTTCGCCATTGGCCCCGACGAACCAGCCGGGGAACAACACCTGGATATCGCGGATCCCGCCCGGAACGCGGACGGTGTGGATCGTCGATTGCTCGAGCTGTCCGGTGGCGATCGTGCCGGTTGGGACCAGGGTGTTGTTGACGATCGGTCCGACGTAAGCCGCCCCGCCAAGATTCCGCCGATCGAGCCGTGCGGGCCGCGCGCTTGCGATGCGGGCGGGCATCAGTCGCGCAGCACTTCAAGGGCCAGGGTAAACGTCTCGCCGCTCGCCGGAGTATAGGCGGTGCGAGCCTCGATCAGCGCGAACAGGTTGGTCGTCGCCGCGCCCGTGTCAAAAACGATTTCCGAGCCGACCAACGGGATGGCAAAGCCCTTGGCGCCGTCGTTGAACACCCGGTCCATGGTCACGTCGATCACCCCAAGGTGGTTGGCCGCGACCCCGTTGACCGAGAACACTCCATTGTCGCCGTTGGTCACAGTGGGCGTGGTCTTGAACAGGTGGACGCGGAAGGTTTCGGTCCCGGCTAGCCCGGTCTTGCTGGTCGACAACCGCACCCGGCGAATCGCCCCGGTGCCGGCGTTGATCCGCGCCGCTGCCAGAGGCATCGGCGTGACCGAACCGGCGGTGACATTGTTCGCCACCAAATCGCCCACCGCGTAGGCAACCGTGTCGGCCGGGCGGACGAAGCTGGCGCTGACAATGGCGCTTTCGCCGCCGACCTTGCCGATATGGTTCTCGCTCGCAATCGGCGCAGTGGCGATCGTCGCGGCGAGCAGCGCGCGGACCGCCTCGACCTTGGCGTCGGTCGCGGCGCCGGAGGGCAGGGGGAGGGCTGCGGCGCTGACCGGCTGGATCACTGCCGACCCGTCGACCTTGAGCGCGGTCATCGAGGTGGAACCCTGGACGCTCAGGACGTCCGCGGACGGCGTGCCCGCAGTGCCCAGCGCAGGCTGCTTGGCGGCGGTCGCGGCGCCGGTTGGCAAGGGCAGCGTGGCGGCGCTGACCGGCTGGGTCGCTTGCCAGAATGCGCCCGAGACAGGCACCGTCCCGGCAATCGAAATTGTCCCGCTGACGGGCTGGGTCGTAGCTGAGGCATCGACTTTAAGCGCGGTCATCGAGGCGGAACCCTGGACGCTCAGGACGTCGGCGGAGGGCGCGCCGGAGGTACCTAACGCTGGCTGCTTGGCGGCAGTCGCGGCGCCGGAGGGCAGCGGCAGCGCGGCGGCGCTGACGGGTTGGGTGGCCTGCCAGAAGGTGCCCGAGACGGGCACGGTCCCGGCTACTGTTACCGTCCCGCTGACCGGCTGGGTGACCGCCGACCCGTCGACCTTGAGTGCGGTCATTGCCACAGCGCCCTGAACGCTCAGGACATCGGTAGCGGGCGTGCCCGCGATGCCCAGCGCGGGTTGTTTGGCTGACGTCGCAGCGCCGGTGGGCAGTGCACTGACCGCCGCGAGGTCCTCGTTCGACAGGGCTACGGGGCGCGAATTAGCCGCCGATGCGCGACCATTGGCGTTGGGCTGCTGGATCGTCTGGGTCGCGCCGGTGGCGTCCTTTACGTCGATGGTGGCCATATCACAGTGTCTCCAGGAGAAGGGCCAGCAGGCCGCTTTGAGTGGGGTAGGCGAAGTCCAGCGCGCCATCGGCCAGCGCAATGGTCACGCCCAGATCGGTCGCGCGGGGCGAGTTCGCGCTGTCGGCGAGAGTTTCAGTGAGGGTGATGGTGGCCGAGCCGACGCTGCCTGCGCCGGTCCAGGTCCAGGTGCGCGCCGAGCCGTTGACGGTCAGTCCTGCCGGAAGCCCGCTGGCGACAATGGCCGACCCCGCTGTTGCGCCGGTCACTATCCCCGAAGCGGCGCTGCCCAGGATGAAGCTGGCCGAAGCCAGTGCCAAGGCCGCCAGCAGCGGCGCTTCGAACTGGTTGATCACGGTCACTGTCAGGACGGTGTCGCGCGGCGTGTTGCTCGCGCCCGCCAAGGCTTCACGCAAAGTGATCGCGTGGCTGGTCGCAGTTTCATAGTCGGTGGCAGTCGTTCCCGCGACGAGGTTTGTGCCTGTAAGGGCAAAGCGTCCGCCGGAAGTGTCGGTGAGCGTCAGGATCGAGCCCGTGGTGAACCCGGAAATCGCGCTCACCGCAGTGGCACCAAGGGTGTTCTCGGTGATGAACGGGTTGGCCAGCGCCAGCGATCCGAGCACTGGGGCGGGCGCCGCCACCCGCAGCCGCTGGCGGAAAACGCCGAAACCGAATCCGCCCATCAGGCGAGGCCGACGATGTCGCTCGCGGTGGTCCCCGTGGCCCGAACAAACTGCGCGCGAACGTCGAGGATCTGGCCATTGGCGAGGTTCTTGAAGATAACGTCGGCAGCGGCGTCGAGCCCGCGCAAGACGATGGTGCCGCCAGTGCCGACGTAGAGCGCCTTGGGCACCAGACCCAATTCGACGCTGTCATTGGGAGTTATGGCAAAGGGCGCGCGCGACGGGCCGATCGAGGTGTCACTGAACGTCTGGAAACGATCGATAGCGGGCATGGCGCAGGCTCCTGGCAGCAAATCGGTCGACCCGGCCGATCGGATCGGACGAATCGTGGTTCACTATTTGTTCCACAAAGCTCTGCGTGTAGGACAGCAGAAATTACGGCGCTCGCGTCTCCCGACACCATCGTCCTGCGGATCCACGATCTCGATGCCCAGGTAGTTGGACTTCCGCGACGCGGGGCGAAGCTGAAAGGCATAATCAGCGTCAAGGAAGTGCCGACCCGGCTGCAATTCGTGCCCGATCCCGAAGGCTGGATCATCGGCATCGAAAAACGCGGTCAGAACCGCAGCCGCAATATCGACGACGTCGAGGCTGATTGTAGCTGGCAAGGTGCGGCACCCAGGCTGAAATTAGCGCGCGTTGCCGTTTGCTGCTTTGTCACCGGGCGGCGAGTGACTAGCTGGAGGCCAGACCGTTCGAAACCCTTGTTGCACAGGAACTCGCCATGACCCGCATCGCCGACCATCCCATCGAACAGCTGTTCCTGGATCGCTGGTCACCGCGCGCGCTCGACGCGATGGAAATCCCGGACAAACATCTCAACACGATCTTTGAAGCCGCGCGCTGGGCGCCTTCGTCGTTCAATGCGCAGCCTTGGCGGTTCCTCTATGCCAAGCGTGAGAGTGCCGATTTCGAACGATTTCTCGGCTTGCTGATGCCGATGAACGCGGCCTGGGCCAACCGGGCGTCAGTGCTTATCTTTATCGTCTCGGACTCGCTGATCGCGATGAAGCCGGGCGCTGATCCGGGCCCGTCGCATACCCACAGCTTCGATGCCGGTGCGGCCTGGGCGCTCATGGCTCTGGAAGCGACCAAGCTGGGTTATGCCGCGCACGGCATGGCCGGGGTCGAGTGGGTTCAGGCCCAGGCGGAACTTGGCGTGCCCGAGCGCTTCCGGATCGATGCGGCGGTGGCGATCGGGCGCAAAGACGATCCCAGCGTCCTGCCCGAACCGCTGCGCGCGCGCGAATTTCCCAGCGGCCGACGCCCGATCGGCGAGAGTGCCTATGCGGGCAACTTCCCGATCTGATTAAGGCGCGACAGGCGCAACGTAGGCCTGGACGAACGTGGCATCGTCCAACGCCTCGATCCGACAGTCGGCACCGCGTTCGGCGCGGGCGGGGTCCTTGGTGTTGAGCGTGTAATCCTTGTCGCCGCTGGTTACCTTGATATGCCCGGCAAGGACGAACAAGATGCGGCCGGGGGCTGGATCGCGGCTATCCAGGCAAGATAAACTTCGCGGGCCGCGTCAGCCGGGATCGCGGCGAAGCGCGTAGGGTAGAAAGCGGCGCCGCCGAGGCCTGAACCGCACTGTCGCCGATCGCCTCGTGGATCGCGCCACCTTCGGCTCACTGTAGGTCGGACTGGACAGGGTGGTTGCGGGCTAGCGATCATTAGCCGGTAAGGTCGTTGTGGACCGCCTTGGGCTGCGGCGCAAATTCCAGATCGATATCCTCGCTGCGGCGGATTTCCTTCGGTGGGGAAAGCGTAAACCTTCACTTGCAGGCGGGCGGCATCGTAGGGAATCTCGGTGCTGCTGTCGGCCTGAGCCTTGCTGAATTGCCCGACCGCTTCCAAGCATAGACCGTGAATAACGGCCCGCCTTGATGATGGGTCACCACCTTTGCAGCCGTCGGGGGCGTAACCGGTGTGGCGGCCAGAACGGGCGTAGCCACGGCCAGCGCCAGCAATCGTGCGGTGAATTTCCCGAAGCCGCCGATCAGCGCGCGCAGCCTACTTCAGGGTCTTGAGATAGGCGATGACATTGTCGCGCACCGGTTTGCTCGGGAGCTTGCCGAATATCATCTTGGTGCCATGGACCATTGCCGCCGGGTCGGTCAGCCAGCGATCGAGCGTGGCCTCGTTCCAGGTCAGGTTCGCCGCCTTGAGCGCGGGCGAATAGGCATAACCCGGTCGCGTCGCTGCTTTGCGGCCATAGATCCCGGTCAGGTTCGGCCCGATCCCGTTGGGGAGGTTGGCAGCAGCGGCATGGCAGGTGCGGCACTGGCCGAAAGTGCGCAACCCGGCAGCGGCATCGCCTCCTCCTGCCCTGGGGGGAGCGGACTGGCCGACGGCAGCCAGCGCTGGCGTCAGCAAGGCCGCAGTAAGCCCGGCGGCGGCGAATAGGATCATTTTCATAACAGGGTCTCTCAATTCAAAAGCTCAAAGTTCAGGTAACACCCGGATGCCCGAAGCCACCGGACGACCGGTGCCCGGCTGGCCTTCATCGGGGGTTGCGGGACGAGCCAGCCAGACGCGGCTATGGAAAACGCGGCCTTTGGTCAAACGGTGATCGCAGTTTCCGCGATTTGCGGCGGTTTGCGCCGAGCCGTCGTTGGGCAACTTGCTGTGATCGGCGGCCGCACATCGATCGCGAGCGTCCTGGGGTAACACTCGCAAGTACGCTCGGGCCGCGGTGCAGCATCCGGATCTGGTCGAAGCGCGCACCACGGTGCTGAGCTTCAAGCTGGCCGAGGACCTGCCTTGAGTTAAGTCGTGGCCATCAGCTCCAGCGCGCGGGCCTCGTCGATCACTTCGGCATATTTGGCCTGAAGGTCGAATAGGTTGGCCTCGTGCGGCTCGGGCGCGCGGTCACCGCAGGCTTCGCGCACCACGAACGGCGCGAACCCGTTCTGGAGTGCGTCCAGCGTGGTCGCGCGCACGCAGCCACTGGTTGAAAAGCCGGTAATCAGCAGGCAGTCGATGCCCATCGTGGTCAGCGTCGCGGCGAGCGAGGTTCCGAAGAACGACGAAGCGTATTGCTTGGTCACCAGCACTTCGTCGTCGCGCGGCCCGAAGCCTTCCGGAAAATCGCCGTGCGGATTGCCCGGAAGATAGGCCCGAAGTGCCGGGACCTTGCGGTAGAACATCCCCCCGTCGGCCCCGCCCGCGCTGTAAAGCACGCGGGTGAATACCACCGGAACTCCGGCAATTCGCGCCGCGTCGACCAGGCGGCGGTTGGATGCCAGCGCATCTTCGACCCCGGCATAGAGCGGCGAGGCGGGGTCGAGGTAGGCGTTGCAGACGTCGACGATCAGGAGCGCCGGGTGCTGACCGAACGGCAGCGTACCGCCGAACCCGGCCGATTTGTAGTCGTCGGTCAGCGCACTCATTCGGCGGCGATCGCCAAACCCGGCACATGCGCCCAGATCGGCGGCTGCGGCGCGGGGAGGCCGGTATCGCGCAGCGAATCGCGGCGCAAATCCTCAATCGGCGGACCGAAGTTGAAGGTTGGCAAGACGCCCGGGCGCGCCTGGATGATCTTTGCCCGCAGAGCTTCGGTGGCGGCGCCATCGACCGCGCCGGAGTTGTCCAGAACTACGCCGTAAGCGGCGGTGCCCTTGACCGAGACCAGGCCCTGGAGCACTTCTTTGGCTACCAGCGCGGGATCGCGGGTCAGCGGATCGCCCCAGCCGGCGCCGCCCCAGGTCACGAAGTCGAGCTCGTCGCCGACCTTGACCATAATGTCTTCCTGCTTGTTGCCCACAATGGTCTCGCTGCCGTCGGCCCGGCGCAGGATCTTGGTCGCGCGCGCGCCCGGAGCGCCGCCGTTGACGCCCCACGGCGGCACGAACCAGCGATCATCATGGATCGCGATCTCGCCATCCTCAAGAAACTTGTAGGTCATCAGGATGCCATTGCCGCCGCGGAAGAAGCCGGCGCCGCCGCTGTCAGGCACAGTCTCATAGCGCTCAATCCGCAGCGGGAAGTAGCGCTCGAGGAACTCGTTGGGGACATTGGTAAAGTTGGGCCACAGCGAGTGCCCGTCAGGCCCGTCGCCGAACGGCCGACCAGGAATTCCGCCGAAGCCGATCTGGAACAGCTGGAACCACTGACCGTCCTTGCCCATTCCCGAATAAAACAAATGCGGGCTCGACGAGAACCCGGCGGCGCAAAGGAACTCGGGCGTCTTCTGGCCGAGCAGCCCGGCCAGGATATCGAACAGTCGGCCCAGCGCGTGGGTGCGGCCTGACAGCGCAGCGGGGAACTGCGGCTTGAGCAGTGAGCCCTTGGGGATGCGCACGTCGATCAGGTCGTAATAGCCGTCGTTGAACAGGATCTGGGGGTCGAACACCATGATCATGTAGATGCCGAAGAACATCCGCATCATATTCTCGTTGAGCAGGAAGTTGATCGAGCCGTTGCTCTGCGGATCGGTCCCGGCGAAGTCGAGCACGACCTTGCCGTTCTCGCGCCACATCGTGCATTTAATCTTATAGGGTCCAAAGCCCAGCCCATCGTCGCAGATATAGTCCTCGAAGCTGACCGGTTCCTCGCCGATGGCGTTCTCGATCAGGCTTTTCATGGCGCGGTGGTTGCGCGCGAGCAGGTCCTCGCAGGCCGAAACGAACACATCATCGCCGAAGCGCTCGGCCATTTCGACCACACGCCGCGCGGCGACCCGGCACGCGGCGATCAGCGCGTTGAGATCGGCCTTGCACCATTCGGGAGTGCGGGTCTGGTGCATCACCAGCTTGACCAGATCCTCGTTATAAACGCCCTTCTTCCAGATCTTGACTGGGGGGATGCGAACGCCTTCCTCGAAGATCGAATGGGCATCGATCGGCATCGAACCGGCAACCTTGCCGCCGATGTCCGACTGGTGCCCGAACATCGAGGTATAGGCGATCACCCGCCCGTCTTTGAACACCGGCAGCAGGACCAGCCAGTCGTTGCTGTGCGAGATCGCGCCCTGAACCGAATAGGGATCGGACAGGAAAATCATGTCGCCGTCTTCGAGTGTGCCGACATATTCGTCGAGGAACGGCCCGATGTAGCTGCCGAACTGGCCGACGATCATCCGTCCTTTGTGGTCGGCGATCAGCGGGAATGCATCGCCCTGCTCGCGGATGCCGGGCGACATCGCGGTGCGCACCAGCGTAGTGTCCATCTCGACCCGCGCATTGCGCAGCGCGTTCTCGATGATGTCGAGCGTTACCGGGTCGATCTCGACCGGCTTGAACGGAGTAGTGTTGGTCTGGATGATATCTGCGGGCATGGATTTCGCCTCAGCGTAAAATGTTCAGTTGGGAGTGATCAATTGGGGGTGATCATGATGTTGCCGAACGCATCGACGGTGCCGATGTGCCGGGTCTCGATGAGCGTCGTCGAGTCCATCTCGGTAATCACCGCCGGACCCTTGATGACGTCGCCCTGGCGGAGCAGCGAGCGATCGTAGATCACCGCTGCCTGGGCCGCGCCGTCCATCCACAGCTCATGGTCGCGCAGCTTGGCGGCAGTCGGATTGCCATCGCCCCTGGCCAGCTCATGGCTCGGCAGGTCGAGCGCCCGGCCGACCGCGACGGCGCGCAGATTCACGAATTCGTGCTCGCTTTCCATGTTGAAAGTAAACAGGCGACGATGCTCCTCGTCAAAGCGATCGGTCAGGACCTGCAGTCCGCCGGCCTCGATCGTGTCGAGCGCCACGGTCATCGGCACTTCAAAGGCCTGGCCGGCATAGCGCAGGTCGACTTCGAAGCTAGTCTCGATCTCGCCTGCCGGAATGCCGTCTGCGATAAGTTCTGCGCGGACCTGGCGGTCCATGTCCTTGAGCAGGCCGGTCACTTCCGCGATGCTGGTCTGCGAGCGGCGCTTGGACAGCGATCGGGCGCTTTCGGTGCGCATCCGCGTGGTCGCATCGCCCAGCGCGCACAGCACGCCCGGCGAAACCGGCGACACGGCGGGATAGCTGCCCATCAGGCGAGCGACGGCATTGACGTGGAGCGGTCCGGCACCGCCGAAACCCATCAGCGCGAACTCACGCGGATCGTAGCCCTGCTGGACCGAGATCATCCGCAGTGCGCCGAACATGTTCTCGTTGACGATATCGATAATCCCGCGCGCAGCGGCCATCAGTTCGATGTTGAGCTTGTCGGCAATCGTCTGGACCGCGCGCTTGGCGCCTTCACGGTCGAGCTTGAAGGTTCCGCCCAGCAGGTTCTCGGGCAGATAGCCAAGCACGACATTGGCATCGGTCACGGTCGGCTCGGTCCCGCCTTTGCCATAGGCTACCGGGCCGGGGACGGCGCCCGCCGACTGCGGCCCGACGCGCAGCGCGCCCGTCAGTTCGGGAACATAGGCGATTGAGCCGCCGCCTGCGCCGACGCTCTTGACGTCGAGCGAGGAAGCCCGGACCGACAGATGCCCGACTTCGGTGGTGCGAGCCCGGCGCGGCTCGCCATGTTCGATCAGGGCGACGTCGGTCGAGGTTCCGCCGACGTCAAGCGTCAAAATGTTCTTGAGACCTGCGTTCTTTGCGACCCATAGCGCCCCGGTAACGCCCCCTGCGGGACCCGACATCAGCAACGCGACCGGGTGTTCTTCCGATTTCTGCGAAGACATTAGCCCGCCGTCCGAACGCAGCAGCGACAGGCGCCCGTTCATCTCGACCTTCTCGAGCTTGTCGCGGAGCGAGCGGACATAGCGACCGACGACGGGCCGCACGGCCGCGTTGGCCACGGTCGTCAGGGTGCGTTCGTATTCCTGCATCTCGGGCAGCACGATGTGGCTAAGCGAAATCGGAATGTCGGGCAGGATCTCGGCGGCCAGTTCGGCCACGCGCAATTCATGGGTGCCGTTAAGGTAGGCGTTGATCAGGCTGACGGTCAGCGCCTCGATGCCCTGGCCCTTGAGCCGGGTCAGCGCGGCGCGGATATCGGCATCATCGGTCGGCCGGACTTCGGCGCCGAACGCGTCCATCCGGCCCCTGATCTCAACCGTATCCTCCAGCCGGGCAAGCGGCTCGGGCTTGGGCCAGACGATCCAACCGGCCAGCCCTCCAGGCACGAAGCTGCGCGCGATCTGCATGACCTGGCGATAGCCTTGAGTCGTCACCAGGCCGACGCGGGCGCCCTTGCCTTCGAGCATGGCATTGGTGGCAACGGTAGTGCCGTGGAGGAATACCTCGATCTCTTTGGGACTGACCTTGGCCTGGCCGCAGATCGCCTCGACCCCGATCAGAATGCCTTCAGAGCTGTCATGTGGGGTCGAGGGCGTCTTGTGGCGCCAGAAATTGCCGCTGTCGTCGTCGAACAGCAGCAGATCGGTAAACGTGCCACCAACGTCGACACCCAGACGATAACCCAAAGCCTTGCTCCCTATTCATAGACCAAGCCGATGAGGCTGATCTGGGGTAATTGCCCCGTGAGGTAAACCGGCTCTCGCAAGCCGCGGAAAAAGTTCTCTTCGGGAAACCGAGCTTCGGTCAGCGCGGCTTTGAAGTCCAGCGATCGGTATCCCGCAGAGAACGATTCATTGGCATTAATCCCAAACCAGCTGGTCATCAAAGAATCAAAATGATCGCCCAGCGGATCAGTGCCGCCATCGTGAAGGGTTATCCCACCGGGCGCGAGCACGCGATGCGCGTCGGCAAACCTTGCCTTGATTATCGGTACCGGCATCTCATGAGTGACCAGCATCGAAAAGACCAGATCGAAATAGCCATCGGGAAAAGTTGCGAAGCCCGGGCCGCAGCCGATATCGTTACTGCGTTTTGCGCAGGGCTGAGACCTTGGACATCAACGCGACGAACACGGTCATCATCTTGTTGAGGCCTTTGGGCTGAAGATAGCGCGGGCGCGCCTGTCCCTTGGCCCAGCAGCGGCTTTCGCGGTTTCTGGCCGATGATCGGGCAGCACGATCTGGCGGATCGCCTCGCCCGCGGCGAGTTTCTGGAACAGCGCGTTGATCTCGCTGATCGGACTGACCGAGGTCAGCAGGCGCTCGACCGGCAGGCGCCCGGCGCGCCACAGGCCGATGTAGCGGGGGATATCGCGCGCCGGGATCGCGGAGCCGAGGTAGCTGCCGATCACCGTCTTGGCGTCGCCGACCAGGCTGACCGCGGGGATCGAAAACATTTCCGCCGGATTGGGCAGGCCGACAGTGACCACCCGGCCGCCGCGGCGCGCCAAAGCATAGGCGGCTTCAAGCACCTTGGCGCGGCCGACAGTCTCTATCACCACGTCGGGCTTGCCACCGAGCAGCGCCTCGATCGCGGCTTCGGCGCCTTCGGGCGCAAAGGCTCCCGCCGCGCCCAATTCCAGCGCCAGGTCGCGCTTGGCGGCGAAGGGATCGATCGCCACCACCGGATTGCCGCCGCCCGCCAGTGCGCCCATCAGCGCGGCCAGGCCGACCCCGCCCAGACCGTAGATCGCCACGCTTTCGCCCGGGCGCAGGGCGGCGCTGTTGAGCACCGCGCCGACCCCGGTGAGTACCGCACAGCCGAACAGCGCGGCGATCTCTACTGGGATGTCGGAAGGGATTTTCACTGCCGAGCGCCGATCGACCACGGCATGATCGGCAAAGGCCGAGACGCCAAGGTGATGATGGATATCCTCGGCGCCGCGATGCAGCCGCCGCCCCCCTCGCAGCAGTTCTCCGCTGCCGTTGGCCGCCGCGCCGCGCGGGCACAAATAGGGCTCACCCGAGGCGCAGGAGACGCATTCTCCGCACGGTGGGAGGAAGCTGAGCACCACCCGATCGCCAACCGCGAACAGGCTGTCATCCGCTGCGCCCAGCGCAGCGACAGTCGCCACTGCCTCATGGCCGAGCGCCATCGGCATCGGGCGCACCCGGTTGCCGTCGATCACCGACAAGTCGGAATGGCACAGGCCGGCCGCCTCGATCCGCACCAGCAATTCTCCGGCCCGCGGGGGGTCGAGCTCAAGTGTGGTCAGGGTAAGCGGCTGCGTCTGGTCGAACGGGCCGGAAATACCCGATTGTTCAAGGACCGCTGCGACAATCTTCATCGGGTTCTCCCATCCCTGTTTGGCGGGTTCGGGCTATGCGTCCTAGGGCCAGATCCGCAATCTGAAATGCACTCATCATATGATCCGAAGCTTCGCGGCGTACTATTGGCCGGGCCAGAACGATCGGGCAGGGCATGGATCAATACGCGGAACTTAAGTCTTTGAAGCGCGGGTTGGCGGCGCTGAGGCCCGGTTTCGGCGAGGAGAACTGGATCACGCACGTGGCGACGCCGATCCTGTTCGAGACGACCCGCGCGATCGGCTGGCCGCTGTGCATCGCAACCCCGGCGGGCGTGCACATGAGCCTGTGGGCAACCTTCGATCTGGCGACCTCGCTGCACCTCCATCGGCGCCACATTGGCTCGGAAATCCCGATGTCGGGAAACAGTTGCGGGATTATGCACCTGGCCTGCCTGGAGGACGAGGAGTGGCGGATCTTGCTGCAATTGCTGCTCGATTCGCCCGCTCTGGCGCAAATTTATGCGCGCGATCCTGAGCAGGTGAACTTCGCGATCGTTTAGGTCCATGTGCATGGCTACAGCTTCGGGCTCGATCATGGGAGTAAGCACCGCGCGTCGGTGCCTTTAACGCGGAAAATGCGCCGATGCCTGCCTGATTGCAGTCGATCACCGCCCCCATTTCTGCTCGAAGTCCCATACTTCCTGAAAGCCTATCATTCCGCAGAACTCCTTGAAGTCGAAGATCGGGATGTTGCTCGGCTCGCCGTCGCCAGTTTCCTTGAGCTGACGCAGGGCTTGCTCCATTGCAGCGGCAGCGACCAGGCTAGTCAGCGCCGGGTAGATCGCAAAGGCATAACCGAAGTCCGCCAGTTGCTTGGCCGAGAGGATCGGTGTCAGCCCGCCGTTGGCCATGTTGGCCATCATCGGCAGACTGAGCGAATCGCAGGCCTGACGCATTTCGTCCTGGGTGGTCAGGGCCTCGCAGAACAGGATGTCGGCACCCGCCTCGCCATAGGCCCGGGCCCGGGCGATCGAGCCTTCAAGGCCTTCGGACTGGCGGGCATCGGTGCGGGCAATGATCAGGAAGTTGTCATCGCGCCGCGCGGCGACGGCGACCTTGATCTTCTCGACCATGTCTTCCATCGGCACCAGCCGCTTGAACGGGGTGTGGCCGCACTTCTTGGGGAATTCCTGATCCTCGATCTGGATCGCGGCAATCCCGGCGTCCTCATATCCGCGAACGGTGTGGTGAACGTTGAGCAGACCGCCAAAGCCAGTGTCGGCGTCGGCGATCACCGCAGCGCTGCTGCACTTCGCGAGGATCGCCATGCGGTCGAGCATCTGGGTGTAGCTGACGATCCCCGCATCAGGCAGGCCATAGGCTGAAGCGGTGGTCCAGTAGCCGCTGCCGTAGACGAAGTCGAAACCGACCTTCTCGGCCACCGCAGCGGCGATCGCATCCTGGATGCCGGGAGCGACGAAGAATTCGCGCGACTCGAGCCGGGCGCGCAGTCGGGGATCAGCCATGATTCGGTTCCTTCTGCCACAACCATGGATTAGCGCGGCGCTGCGTGTCCTCGAATGTGTCGATCCTATCCGCGTACCGGGCAATGATTCCGTCGATCTCATCCCAGCCATTGAGGAGGGCTTCGCGCTCGGCGTCGGGGAGGACGAACGCAATGGTCGAGCCATCGGCCAACACGATTATCTGGTGTGCCAGGTCGATGGTCATCACTTCGGCAGCCTCGGCACTTGCCATTGCCCGGCGCCACTCAGCATCGGCCAGGACAATCGGCAGCATCCCGTTGCGCAGACAGTTGCCACGGAATATCTCGCCGAAGCTGGGCGCAATGATGCAGTGGATGCCCAGATCGTGGAGCGCCCAGGGGGCATGCTCGCGGCTCGACCCGCAGCCGAAGTTCTCGCCCGCGACCAGGATCTGTGCGCCCTGCCATCGGGGATCGTCGAGTACGAACTGCCCGGCGCTGCGCCATTCGAAGAACGCGTACTGGCCTAGGCCGCGCTTCTCGGTGATCAGCAAAAAGCGTGCGGGCAGGATGATATCGGTGTCGATATTGGCCTGGGGCAGCGGCGCGGCGCGGGCAGTGAGAGTGGTGAAAGGCTCCATCAGCGCAACAGTTCTCGGACGTCGGTAATATGGCCCGTCACCGCCGCCGCCGCTGCCATCGCCGGGCTCATCAGATGCGTCCGCGCGCCGATCCCCTGACGGCCCTCGAAATTACGGTTGGAAGTAGAGGCGCAGCGTTGGCCGGGTTCGAGCCGGTCATCGTTCATGGCGACGCATAGCGAGCAGCCCGGCTCGCGCCATTCGAACCCAGCGTCGAGGAAAACCCGATCCAGTCCTTCGCGCATTGCCTGAGCGCGGACCTGGCCCGAGCCGGGGACGACAATCGCGCCAACGCCGGGAGCAACCTTGCGACCGCGCGCTATTGCGGCGGCGGCGCGCAGGTCCTCGATCCGGCCGTTAGTACACGAGCCGATGAACACCCGGTCGATTGCAAGCCCTGACAGCGCCTGTCCACGCTCCAGCCCCATGTAAGCAAGCGGCTGGTCGAGCGCGCTGTCGGGCACGGCCTCCGCGACCGAGATCACCTGGTCGGGGCTGGTCCCCCAACTCACCATCGGGGCGATCTGCGCCGCATCGAGCCGGACTTCGCGGTCGAACACTGCATCGGCATCGCTCGCCAGCGCCTGCCAGGCTGCAATCGGCAGCGGATCGGGCGCGCGCGGGCGCCCCTTGAGGTAGGCGAAAGTCGTCTCGTCGGGCGCGATCAGGCCAATCCGCGCGCCTGCCTCGATCGTCATGTTGCACAAGGTCATGCGCGCTTCCATCGACATTGCCTGGACTGCCGCGCCTGCATATTCGATCGCAAAGCCCACCGCCCCGGCCGCGCCGATCGCGCCGATGAGAGTCAGGATGACGTCCTTGGCCGCGACGCCTGCGGGCAAAGCGCCGTCGATGGTGACGCGCATCGTGCGCATCCGCTTCTGGCGCAGCACCTGGGTAGCCAGCACACATTCGATCTCGCTGGTGCCGATCCCGAAGGCCAGCGCTCCGAAAGCGCCGTGGGTGGCGGTATGGCTGTCACCGCAGACCAGGGTGATACCAGGCAGGGTGAAGCCCTGTTCGGGGCCGATGACATGGACGATGCCCTGACGCTCATCTTCGAGGCTCAGGTACTCAATGCCCGCCGCTGCACAATTGCTCGCCAGCAGCGAGACCTGTGCGCGGGCCTGGGGATCGGCGATCTGGGCGCGGTTGCGGGTCGGCACGGCATGATCGGCCACTGCGAGATGGGCCGCAGGACGGCGCGGACGCATCCGCCGCTCGCGCATACCGGCAAAGGCCTGCGGGCTGCTGACCTCGTGGATCAGCATCCGGTCGATGTAGATCAGCGCCAGGCCGTCGGCTTCGCCGGCGACCTCGTGGCTTTGCCATAGCTTGTCATACAGGGTTTGGGCCACGCAACTGCTCTTGGACTTCGGATTGCGGATCGCAAACCCGGCGGTGCGATCATACCCGAAAAATGGGTAGACCGAAATCCGGCTGTTCCTTTGCCGCCTGGTATCCGCAAAATCGTCCGATGACCAACCAGCCTCTGCGCTTTGAAGTGGTCGAGCAAATCACTCTGGTCACTTGCGCCACTCCCCCAAACCTCAATGGCATCACCGCCGCGCGGCTCGACGAGATCGCGGCAATGCTGACCAAGATTGAGTGCGACGAGGATCTGGGCGCGATGATCCTGACCGGCGAGGGCAAGGCCTTCTGAGTCGGGCTTGACCTTGGCCTGCTCCAGAAGGCCTTTGCCGATCCCGACTATTTCGACACAGTTGTGACGCGGATGAGCGCGATCATCACCCGGCTGGAGGACCTGCCGGTCCCCACCCTCATCGCCACCAACGGCTACACCGGGACCGGTGGCCCGCGCTGCCCGATGCCGGGGCGGCGGTAGCGACGATCAGCCCCCGTTTGACCGCGCGCGAGATCGCCGCACATTTGAAAGATTGCAGGGCGCAAGTGGTGTTCACCACTGCGGCACTTGCGGTCAGCGAAATGGCTCTTACCGTGCGGATGGTCTCGGTCGGCCAGCCACATCGCGCGGTGCCGATTACCGGGGCGATTGGCCTGGCGGTCGCTGCTGCCATTGCCAGGCGATGCCGAAGCCGAGCTGCGCGACGGAACCGCGCCGGTGGCGCACTATGGAGCGTTGCTGCGGCGTGCGCGACGACTGTTCGAGGGATATGTGGTTTACTGCGGACGGTAAGCGCGAGCCATATCAGGGAATTTCCTTCGCCCCCAGCTGCGGATTGAACCGGGTCACATAGTTAAGCCACATCTTTGGCCGCCGCACCATCGACTGCGGCACGTCGGCCTTGAGCCCGACCAGCTCGGCAATGCGGGCGACGAAGTGCACGCAGTTGTGGTGGTCGAGGCTGTAGCTCTTGCCCGGGGCATCGCGCCACGCGTGGATTTCGTCGATGATCCGGTGATACTGCGCGTCACTGATCGGCACCGTGAAATGCCGGTTGGTCGAGGTGATGTATTTGGGTTCCTCGATGTAGACCATGCCCTCGACATTTCCGCTCAGCACCGCCGGGGTCGCGTGCTTGGCAGTAAAGCCATAATTTTCGTTGATCGCCTGGCCAGTCTCGTCGAGCGTTCCCTGCAGCACGATGAAGGTGTGCGGATAACGCCCCACCATCCACGAGCCATTGAAGCTCTGAAACGAAACCCGCACCTGCGCCTGGGCAAGCTGGGGCAGGATGAGCGAGACGAAGGCGACCAGCGCGGCCAGAAAGCGAAGCATTGCTCTCGCTTAGCCGACTTTATGCTGCATTGCACCAGTAGCGTGCTTCGCGCGTCGAAAAATCGGTCAGCGGAGCCGGACAGGCCGGCCCCGCTGACCGATGGCGCTTAGCGACAGACGCGCACCTTGTGATGGTGGCGCCAGGTCATCCAGCAATTGCGAGCCCAGCCGTGATGGTGCGACCAGCCGCGGTTATGCGACCAACCACGATGCCGCATCATTTCGTCGCGGCCCATGTTCGAATGACGCATATCGCCGTCATGGCGCATATCGGTGCGATCGCGTCGAATATCGGTGTTATCATGACGCATGTTGGGGTCCATCTGACCCGAGCGCACATCGTGATTCATACCCTGGGCGATGGCGGCAGGGCCGCATAGCGTTGCCGAAGCGAGCGCCACGGCCAGGCCGGCTTTGAAGATATTCATGGGGTTGGTCCTCTCAGGTTAAGCCGCCGCGCTGAACGTGCGGCAGTCCTTACCGAGGCGAAACGCATGGCGAAGCTGATCGGCCTCAACCGATGTCAGATCCCGGCGTACCATTGATACCCGGCGTTATCCTCCCAGTACCCGCCCTTGCCACCATAGAGTCCGGCCAAATTCGCGCGGGCTTCGATCCGCATGATATATTTGGCTTGTTTGTAGCCAAGCTGGCGCTCGACCCGCAGACGAAGCGGGGCACCATGGCCAATCGTCAGCGGCTGGCCGTTCATCTGCCAGGCGAGGATGGTCTGCGGATGGAAGGCGTCGGTCAGGTCGATGGATTCATAATAGGGATTGGCACCGAAGTTATCCGCGCAGTGGAACACGAGATAGCGCGCCTGGGGCAGGACGCCGGCGTTACGCAGTAGCGTGCCCAGTTGCGGACCCTGCCACATGCCGATCGCGCTCCACCCTTCAACACAGTCATGGCGGGTAATCTGGCGGCGCTGCGGCATCGTCTTGAGCGCGCTTAGCGGCAGGCTAAGAGGACGCCGCACCAGCCCGTCGATCTTCAGCGCATAATCAGCAAACTGGTTTTTCGACTGGGCCAGCCAGGTCTGGTCCTGGGCCGTGGTATTGCCGTTGGTGCGAAAGTTGGGCGACATTTGCTGCGCGGTGAATTCGGGCGCCAGTGCGCCGCCGGTCAGCAGGCGCTGGCTGGCAAGGTGGAGCCCCTCTGCGCCTTGCAGTGTCTGTTTGAAGCTGGGTACGGCAAACAGCTTGTCGCAGCCCGACAGCATCGCCCCACCTGCGCCAAGCGCGCCGGTCATGATGATGCCACGGCGGGTGATCAGGGTCATGGCGCGTCCTCCGTCACGGGCTCACGCGGCAGGCGGTACCAGCCGGTGACGATTGAGCGGACCTCGTTGACCGGACCAGCCAGGATCACCATCGCGATGTGAACGAAGCAGAACCCGACCAACCCCCAGGCGGCGAGGAAGTGGAGCGAGCGGGCTGATTGTCGGCCGCCGAACAGGTTCAGCAGCCACGATAGCGCGGCGTTGAGATCGGGCGACATCATCAGCCCGGTCAGGATCACGAGCGGGATCAGCCCGAACAGCACCGCGGCATAAGCCAGCTTTTGCAGGACATTATAACGCAGCGCCGCGACTCCGGTGGGAAAGCGCAGCCGCGCATGGTCTTTGATATCGGCCCAAATATGCGCCGGGCGCCATTCGTGTGCGGTGATGTGAATGTCGCGACGCACGTGACCGTTGACCAGCGACACTAGCAGGTAGCCGAGCAGGCCCAGCGCGAGCAGCCAGGCAAAGGCCAAATGCCAAATCCGGGCGTCGGCCAGGCTGTAGTCCGATGGGATCGTCATCCACCATGGAAAAGCGACGTTCTGCAAGGCGCCGTGGCGGTCGCTCGACAGTCCGAGCAGGCCAGTCGTCGGAATTTCCAGGTTGCCAAGGCGCAGGAAACCATTGCCCCCGTGGGCGCCGATCTGCAGCCAGGAATAATCGGGATTGGCACCGAACTTGCCCCAGTAAAGCCGGGGATGGGCGTTGAAGATCATCAGCCCACTCATCAGCATGACCGTGACCGAAACCACGTTGAGCCAGTGCCATAGCCGGGTCGACAGGCGATGCCGCTTGACCAGATCTCCGCCGTGGGGAGTGGCCTTGGGCATGGTGGATGCAGGTTCGGGGACTGGGGGTAACTGCGCTGGCTCGCTCGCGTCGTGCATAGGTGAACCCTCGGTGTGTCTGCTCAGGATTAGGGTGCGGTCGTCCCGGCGACAAGCGCTATTGCCGGTCAAGCCCGGTATCTTTCCACACCATCGCGATGTACAGCGAGTTCTCGACGAAAGCCGCAGGCACGTACTACCCGACCATCGCCGCCACCGCGATCAGCGGTGGCCTCTGTCCAGATCCGCGCCTGCGTCTTTCAGGGCGCGGCGGACAAGGGATGATCGGCCCGGATTCCCACACGGTGCCACATACCCGCCGCGCTGTGACCCTGCGCGCGCTTTGGGTGACGCAGGCTGGGCAGGATTGACGCCGGGGCCAGCCGCGCTAACGGACGCCCCTATAACGGACCCCCTGGCGAGATAAGGATTCCCCCCATGGCTTTTACCGATTTCCTCCGCCAGCAGTGCTACATCGATGGCCAGTGGTGCGATGCCGACGATGGCAAGACCCTCGCGGTCAACGATCCCGGTTCGGGCAAGCAATTGGGCACCGTTCCCAGCATGGGCACGGCTGAGACTGCCCGCGCTATTGCCGCAGCCGACAAAGCACTGCCGGCCTGGCGCGCGCGCACCGCGGCCGACCGGGCCAAGCTGATGCGCAAGCTGTTCGACTTGATGATCGCTCACCAGGACGATCTGGGCGAACTACTCAGCCGCGAACAGGGCAAGCCGTTTGCCGAAGCCAAGGGCGAGATCGGCTATGGCGCCTCGTTCATCGAATGGTTCGCCGAAGAGGGTAAGCGCGCCTATGGCGAAGTGATCCCCTCGCACGCTGCCGACCGGCGCATTGTTGTCCTCAAGCAGCCGATCGGCGTGGTCGCGGCGATCACGCCGTGGAACTTTCCCACTGCGATGATCACCCGTAAGCTAGGTCCGGCGCTGGCCGCGGGTTGCACCATCGTGATCAAGCCCGCATCGGCCACGCCCTACTCCGCGCTCGCTTTGGCGCATATGTGCGAAGAGGCTGGCATTCCCGCAGGCGTGGTCAACGTCGTCACTGGCAGCGCGCGGGCGATCGGCGGGGAGATGACCCGCAACCCGACGGTGCGCAAGATCACTTTTACCGGCTCGACCGAGATCGGTGTCCAGTTGATCCGCGAAAGCGCCAACACCGTCAAGAAGCTGTCGATGGAACTGGGCGGCAATGCTCCGTTCCTGGTGTTCGAAGATGCCGACATCGACGCTGCCGTGGATGGCGCGGTGATCTCCAAGTTCCGCAACGCCGGGCAGACCTGTGTGTGCACCAACCGCTTCTATGTTCAGGGCGGGGTCTATGACGAATTCGTCGGTAAGCTAGCCGAACGGGTCAAGGCCCTGAAGGTCGGCTACGGCATGGACGAAGGTTCCATGGTGGGCCCGCTGATCGACAAGGCCGCGGTCGAAAAAGTCGAGGAGCATCTCGAAGACGCGCTGGCCGGCGGCGCCAAGGTTCTCGTCGGGGGCCAGCGCAGCAAGCTCGGCGGTTCGTTCTTTGAACCCACGGTTGTCTCCAACGTCACCAAGCACATGAAGCTGGCGCGCGAAGAAACCTTCGGGCCGCTCGCGGGTGTGATCCGCTTCACTGACGAGGCCGACGCCGTTGCCATGGCCAATGACAGCGAGTTCGGCCTGGCCAGCTATTTCTACGCCCGCGACCTGTCGCGCGTATGGCGCGTGGCGGAAGCGTTGGAGGCGGGCATCGTCGGCATCAACACCGGGTTGATCTCTACCGAGGTCGCCCCGTTTGGCGGGATCAAGCAATCGGGCCTGGGCCGCGAAGGTTCGCGCCATGGACTCGATGACTTTATGGAGCTGAAATATCTCTGCTTGGGGATTTGAAGCGGGCGCGACAGACAATTCTTCAAGAGGTCCGGCCTAAATGTTCCCCTGCGCGATGTCCGTCAGTTTTCAGCCATGTCGCTGCACTGGTTTCGACTGGGACATGAGGTGCCCGCCACCGCATTTAATAGCGACATCGCAAATGGCGCTTGAAGGCTGCGAGAAGATCGCGGGAAGCGGGTCTTTTCTTCGTTTCAGGGAGTTGGCCAAACGTCTCGTAGCCGTCGATGACCAGCGCGTCGAATCCCAGGAGGAGGTTCAGATCGACATTCATAAGGTTCAATCCGGGCGTTGATTCCTGGCCGACGCAAGGCTCGTATCTGCTGTCACGGGGGTTGCCGGACGGTCAGATTTTCGACCCGTTTGTTGTAGCTAGGACCTTCGATTACGCGATCCACGTAAATTTTGGGAGTGTGGATATGATCAGGATCGAGCGAGCCCATCGGGACGATTTCCTCGACTTCAACGATCGTCACACGGCCAGCGGTTGCCATCACCGAGTTGAAATTTCGCGCGGTCTTTTGATAGACGAGATTGCCAGCGGGATCGGCGCGCCATGCCTTGACGATTGCCAGATCGGCGCGCAGCCAGCACTCGCGAATAAAGGTCTCGCCCTCGACACACCCGCAAGCGCCAGCGCGGCGTTAGGCCTGTTTATGTCGGAACCGAGCTCTCCAGGATCGATTTTCGGTATTCACCCCGGTTCGCAATTCAATGGGGTATGACCGGCATATGACAAAATAGGATAATGTGTAAAATAACCACTATCCGTCCAGTCATCGCCGAACAGAACTATGGCGCCAATGTCGGTAAAATTCGCGGTGATTACGCTCCCAGCGAAGCATTGTCGATTACGAAGCGATAGCGAACGTCGCTTTTTAGCATTCGGTCATAGGCATGGTCGATCTGTTGTATGGCGATCATCTCGATATCGGAAACGATCGCGTGATCCGCGCAGAAGTCCAGCATCTCTTGGGTTTCGGCAATGCCCCCGATCAGCGAACCGGCAATTGCCTTGCGGCCAAAGATCAGCGCTCCGGCATTTGGTGCGGGATGTGGATGCTCAGGGACGCCCAGCAGAACCAGCGTCCCGTCGCGCCTGAGCAAGGCAGTGTAGGCGTCGAGGTCGTGGCTGGCCGCTACGCTATCGAGGATCAGGTCGAAAGTGCCCTTATGAAGAGCCATCTCGTCGGCATCGCGTGAAACCACCACTTCGTCGGCACCCAGGTCCAGCGCGTCCTGCCGCTTGGCCTCAGTGGAGGTAAAGGCGACGACGTGCGCGCCCAGCGCATGAGCCAGCTTGATCCCCATGTGACCCAGACCGCCAATCCCGACGATGCCGACTTTCTTGCCCGGCCCAGCGCCCCACCGCCGCAGCGGTGAATAAGTGGTGATTCCGGCACATAGCAATGGCGCGACGCCGGCCAGTTGATCATGTGGATGGCGGATCTTGAGGACGAAGTGGTGGTCGACGACGATGCTTTGCGAATAGCCGCCCAGAGTATGCCCCGGCGGATCCTGCGACACGCCATTGTAGGTGCCAGTCCAGCCGTTCTCGCAATAGTTCTCCAGCCCTTCAAGGCAGGACTGACAGTGGCCGCAGCTGCCGACCAGACAGCCCACGCCAACCGTCTCGCCCAGCGCGAAGTCCGTGACATCGCCGCCAACCGCGCTGATCGTGCCAACGATCTCATGGCCGGGCACACAGGGGTAACGCGTGCCGCCCCATTCTTCGCGCACGGTATGCAGGTCCGAATGGCATACCCCGCAAAACGCAATCGCGATTTCGATATCGCGCGGCCCGAGCGACCGCCGCTCTATCGCCATGGGTTCGAGCGGCTTGTCGCCAGCATAGGCGCCATAGGCATTGACCGTCATCGAAGTTCTTTCTGTTGAATGCGTCAGGGGCCATTCGTTGACGCCATAGCTAGCGGATAGCAGTCGCTCTGACCATCGACTACGGCACGCACTACCTCGATGTCGGACAGATCGGCAGCGGTTAATGCCACATGGGCAGCGCTCAGGTTTTCTTCAAGCCGGTGCAGCGCGATAATGCCGGGCGATGCTTACGCCGTCCTGCGCATGCAACCGACCATCGACAAACAGCGGCGCAAGGATGCTCCCGCCTAATGAGAACGCTGCGATCGGCTGCGTCCGCGCGGTCGACAGGACAAACCTAGCCGATCCGATCGACAACACACTGGGCAGCAACGCCGCGCGCGCTGTCATGGCTCCGGTCGGCTGCAATCAGCATCTGCTCGGCCTGGCAGAGAACGGGAAGGCGACGCAGCAGGTCGGCGGGGAGCCCAGCCGGGATCACCAGTGCGACCAGTTGCGCGAGGGGGAGCCCACGGTCGGGCAAGATCGGGGTCGAGCCGATCAGCAGACTGAGCGCATTCCCCTGTCGGCGAATGGCGAGCTGGACCTGCGGCAGGCCAATCGATCGTTTGCGCGTGCACACCGCACAAGCGATAGAACCCAGGCACAGATTGGCGATCAAAACTAAGATTAGCTGTGCTTTTGCGGATCAAGCCAATATCCACTGGCCAAACCTTCCGCGCCGTTGCCGTCATCATTGACGAACGCGCTGGGACCGTGCCAAGGCAACCTTGGATCAAAGGTTCGTTAAAACAGATTGTAAAAGCGCGCTGTGCTCAGCACCTAAGTGACTGAAACGCGGGTGTAGCTCAATGGTAGAGCAGCAGCTTCCCAAGCTGAATACGAGGGTTCGATTCCCTTCACCCGCTCCACTCCCCTGTCCGCCGATGTTCGCAGGCGTCTAGACAAACCCCTAAAATCCAGCGTATTTAGCGGTTATCAAGCCGCCAGCGTTCACCCGCGTTCGCCTTCAGCCACCAGCCGCTGGGGGTATGATTGGGGGGTATATGCAAAACGGCCAATTCGATACCCCCACGCTTGGGGGTAGATTGGGGTATAGACCCCCGGAGAGGCTAGGAAATCCGTGGCATTGACCGACGTAGCAATCCGCAACGCCAAGCCCGGCGCGAAGGCCATCAAGCTGGCGGACGGGGGCGGCATGTTCCTGCTTGTCGCCCCGACCGGCGGGAAGCTCTGGCGGCTCAAATTTCGCATCGATGGACGCGAAAAGCTGCTGGCCATCGGCGGCTATCCCGAGATTGGTTTGGGTGAAGCTCGCAGGCGTAGGGAGGAAGCGCGGGAGCTGATCGCGCTTGGCAAAGACCCTTCACGCGAAAAGCAGCGCGACAAGGTGCGCGCCCGGATACAGGCAGCGGACACGTTCGGCGCGATCTGCAAAGAATATTGCGAAAAGCGGCGGCGCGATGGCACCAAGGGCTGGGCACCGGCAACGGCCATTCGCAGCGAATACCTGCTTTCGCTGATATGCGGGTCCATCGGCAAGTTGCCCATCGGCGAGATTGAACCGGCGGACGTGCTTACCGCCATTCGCCGGATCGAAGGCAAGGGTAAGCTGGAAAGCGCCCGGCGCAGCCTGCAACTGGCTGGCGCGGTTTTCCGCTATGCCGTCGCCACGGCCCGGCTGGCGTCCGATCCTACCCGCGATCTGCGCGGCGCGCTGACAGCGCCAACCGTCACCCACTACGGCGCGATAACCGACGCCAAGAAAGTCGGCGCATTGCTGCGCGCCATCGATGAATACGAGGGCAGCGGAATTACCAAGTTTGCCCTGCAAATTGCGCCCCACGTCTTTGTGCGGCCCGGCGAGCTTCGCCATGCCGATTGGAGCGAAATCGATCTGGACGGCGCACTGTGGACCATTCCAGCTGGCAAAATGAAAATGAAAAAGGCACACCAAGTCCCGCTTTCACGCCAAGCGGTGGAACTGTTCCGGGAAGTGCAGGCAGTCACCGGGCCAGCCGACTATGTGTTCCCGTCCATTCGCACACGCGTCCGCCCGATGAGCGAAAACACCATCAACGCTGCTTTGCGGCGGCTGGGCTATGCCAGCGACGAAATGACCGCGCACGGCTTCCGGGCCATGGCATCGACGCTGCTTAATGAAAGCGGCAAGTGGCATCCCGACGCTATCGAGCGCGCGCTTGCCCATGGCGATACCGACAAAGTGCGCGCGGCCTATCATCGCGGGGCGCATTGGCAGGAACGGGTCGAAATGGCGCAATGGTGGAGCGACTATCTGGACCAGCTGCGCAAGGGGGCCGAGATTGTGCCCTTTCCAGAGCGCGCTGCAGGCTGACTCAATCGCACCTTGGCGGCGCGCACGGCTGAGCCACGTCTGCACCTTGGCGCCGATCTCCTTCGGCGATACCTGGGTGCAAGGTCACGATCGGCCTGGCGTGGAGATCTCGAAGAAGGGCTGCCACTGAGTTGCGCGTATTTCATGCCTTGACCACGCATCACGCTCGCGTCGTCCACCATCAGCATGATATTTTTTAAATAAAACACCAATCTTGCAAATAGGGTAACTGAAAATTTCGAATGAGCAGCAGATTTATTTTCCTGCGGCGCGATTTCTCCCGATAACCGGATATTGCTCCACTTCGTATACTGCGCCATTCACAGGAGCAGATCGATCCGCAAGCCAAAATACAGCGTGTTCGGCCACTTCATCAGGCAGAAGTAACGATCCTCGCGGTGCGCCTGCTAGGTCAATTTTTGTGTGCCAATCGTCAGGAGAGCCCATTTGGCGCTGAGTTGCAATCTCGCCTTCGGTCAGAGTCCAACCGACGTTTAGCTGATTGACTCGTATTCCTTCGGCGCCATGAGAGTCTGCCAAGTTGCGCGTCATGGTCATCATTGCACCTTTGGACATCGAATAGATGAGGATCATGTCCGCGCCGCAATAGGCGTTAATCGAGCCGATGTTGACGATGGTGCCGGATGCCTGCCGCCTTCGGCAATCGTGTATCAGCGCCTGTGAAAGCATGAGCGGCGCGCGCACATTGATATGGAAGACCGGATCGAATTGCGCGAGTATGTCGGTGTCGATGGTGCTCCGCGGAAAAATCCCCGCATTGTTTACAAGCCCGTCGATGCGGCCGAATGCCTCGACCGCCGCGGCAGCTATGCGCGTGGCGGCGTCCGGTTCAGCGAGGTCGGCCACAACGCCCCTCGCTTGGTCCCCGAACTCATCCACAGTCCTCGCCAGCGCCCCCGCTTCGCGTCCATGAAGCATCACCCGAGCTCCTTCGCGAAGCGCGGCCCGCGCGATTGACGTGCCGATTCCCGAGGATGCGCCGGTTACAATAATGCATTGACCTTCAAGCATGCCGGTCATTCAGAAATCTCCTGGTCGAAGGACAGGATTGTCCGGCTGTCGAAGTTCACGCCTGGTCTCAGGAATGCGTTGGGAAAGTCCGCGTGGTTGGGCGCGTCGGGAAAGCCTTGTGTTTCAAGGCATAGGCCGGCGAAGGGACCATAGGCCGCCCCGTCTTTTGCCGTTGCGAGATCAAGGTAGCCGCCAGTATAGAGGTGAACGCATGGCCGATCCGTATCGACGGTCATGCGCCTTTTGGATATCGGTGACCAAAGTATTGCAGCGCGTCTGAGGCTATTTGCTGCCGAGCGAAGCACGAAATTATGGTCATAGCCGCGCTCAAGACCGGCCCAGTCCCGATCTATCTGCTTTGGTGAAGTGAAATCGAACGGCGTCCCCGAAATTGGCCTGATTTCGCCGGTCGGGATCAACTCGTTGTCGAGCGGGGTAAACGCATCCGCCTCGATCTGCAGGACGTGCAAACTGATAGGACCGGTCGCATGACCGTCGAGATTGAAATAGCCATGCGACGTTGGGTTAAACAGCGTGGCCTTGTCACTACGCCCATTGATCGTGATGACCAGTTGCGCTGGTTCCTCCAGCCGATAGGTGACGACCACCTCCAGGTTGCCCGGATAACCTTCATCACCGTCCGGGCTGAACAAAGACAGGCTAATCGCTGGTTCCGAAGGGTCGACAGATCCGAATTTCCAGTGCCGCCGGGTGAATCCAGTTTCGCCGCCATGGAGGTGATGCGTGCCATGGTTCGGAGAAACTAGAAATTGCTCACCGTCGATTGAGAACAGTGAATTCCGGATGCGGCCCGCATTGCGGCCGACGAGTGCGCCAAGATGAGATGTTTGCGCCCAGTGGCTTGCTGCGTCTCGACAGCCGAGCAGGACATCGGTGTATCGACCGCCATCTTCGGGGCATTGAATCCCGACCAGGCTGGCACCGATATCAGTTACATTAACGCGAAAGCCGCTATCGAGCGCGATTGAGGCCAAGCTCGCCTCGCAACCATCGGGCGTTTGGCCAAACGGCATAATCGTACAGGCAGTCATCAACGATTGCTGATGCGCGCGCGCTCGATCAGCATCGCGGCTTCATTCAGTAAGTCACGGCTGGCGCTCACCGCCCGCTCGGCATCGCCCGCGATGATCGCATTTGCGATCGCTCGATGTGCTTCAATATCGGGAAAGTCGACGCCCTTCTGCCGGTTGGTAAGGCGGATACTAAATCTCAGGGCCGTCTCGACCAGATCCCGGCACTGCACCATGAACCGGTTTCCGCTCGCCAGCAGAATCGCGACGTGGAAGTCGATGTCGGCCTGAAGCGACTCGGTTTTGCTGCCATCCGCTAGTGCCATTTGTTCGACGGCGCAGCCAATCCGCGCGATGGCATCGCGATCATTATGACGGATTGCCATCATGGCTGCTTGGGGTTCGATCGCACTGCGAAAAGCGGTAAACTCTGCGAGCAGATCGAGTGAGAGCCCTCGGGAAAGTAGCCAACGCAGGACATCTGGATCAAGGAAGTTCCACGCCCGCTCGGGCGCTACGCTCGTACCATGTCTTGGCCGGGACGCAATCAGCCCCTTGGCGGTCAGCATTTTTACGGCTTCGCGCGTGACACTGCGACTTGCCGAAAATTGTTGCGAAATGTCAGCTTCGATGGGGAATGGCAGATCGACATAATCGCCCGCAACAATCGCTCGGCCGAGGCTTTCGACAATGCGCGAGGTAAGATTGCCGCCACCCGTTTCGCCGGTCATGCCGCTCTCAGTCATGTCATCCTCCGGGACAAAAGATATTCGATGTGAAATCGGGGTGCCCGCAATCCCGTGTCACCCGTTCGATAGACCAATGTGTGACCAGCAAGTGGCTCCCCGGCCAGTTGATCGGCTGACAGGCCTTCACGCGCCGAAGTCACGAAGATGTGATCAAGTCCGGGTCCGCCGAACGTGAGGCATGTCGGCTGGGAGACCGGCAACACCAGTTGCTTCACAGGCGAGCCGTCGGGCCCGTAGCAACGCAGTCGCGCACCGCCCCACTCCGCATTCCACAGGCGACCGGCGGCATCGACTTCCGACCCGTCGGGGCAAGCAGGCCGAGCAATTTTGGCAAACGGCTGTTTGTCGCCGAGAGTCCCGTCGGGGCGCAGTTCGTAAGCATCTATATCACCCTGCAGCGTGTCGGCGAAAAACAGGCGACTCCCGTCTGCAGGAAAGCAGATACTGTTTGAAATGCCAATTCCATCGAGCATGACATCGAGTTCACCGTGCGAATCGAGTCGGTAGAGCGATCCGCCGCAGGTGGGGGCCAGCGCCGCATTCTCGACCATCGATCCGCTCCAGAAATTTCCGAGTGGATCGACGCGCCCGTCGTTGAGGCGAACGCCTCGATATTCAGCTTCGGGTCTGGCCAGCCACCGGAGCTCGCCAACGTCGGGCCGAAACAGCGCAAAGCCGCTGGCAAAAGCACAGACCAGCCATAAAGGATCAGTGGTCAACCCAAGCGAACCCAAGCGTTCGGGAAGTTCCACACTTTCGAACGATCGGTTTGCCCAATCCCAGCGCAACAGCTGGCTTTTATGGATGTCGGTCCACCACAGGCAAGAAAGCCTGTCATCCCACACCGGCCCTTCGCCGAGTGTGCAAGCCGCCGGGATTATCTCGACCGGTTGGCGCACCTCGGCTGACATGAGGTCACCACCAAGTTGCATAAAGCGCAACTAGGGCTAGCATCACCGCCAGCGCACCGACATTGAACACAGTACTGGTGGTGTAGCGCACATCGCCGGTCATGATCGTGTCCGCGTCACGCCGCTCAGCGGTGAGCAACGATACCACAATCGCCAACGCTGCCGAGGCCAGGAAGACGAGTCCCATCCGGTCCATGAACGGCAGCGCAGCCCAACCAGTCTTGAGCAGCCAGGAAAGGGTCACCGAGGCAACGGCGGCGGCGATCGCGCCCGATTCGTTCGCGCGCTTCCAAAACAACCCAAGCAAAAAAATCACTGTGATTCCGGGGGTGAAGAAACCGGTGAACTCCTGAATGAACTGAAAGGCCTGCTCCGAATTACCGACGAGCGGGCGTGCAGTGAGGATCGCAATGAGGATAGCTACCGCCGCCGCCACACGACCGACATGCACCAAGTGCCGCTCGCGCGCGCCATGATCGCCTTGGTGATCCGCGGCATCAATCCGCATGTGGCGCAGCTTGGCGTAGATATCGAGGGTGAAGATCGTCGCGATCGAGTTGATCTTGGAAGCGGTTGAAGCGATGATCGCCGCGATCAGTGCTGCGAAGACCAGACCGAGCAGGCCGCTGGGCAAAAGCCGCATCATTGTCGGATAGGCTTCGTCAGGTTTTGGCAAGCCAGGCGCGAGCAGAACGGCGGCAATCCCCGGTAATACGATAATCAGCGGCATCAGCAGTTTGAGAAAAGCGGCGAATAGAATGCCGCGCTGCGCTTCATCGAGCGAGCGGGCAGCCAGCGCACGCTGGATGATGTACTGGTTGAAACCCCAATAGGAAAGATTGGCGATCCACATCCCGCCGACCAGCACCGAAATGCCGGGCAGGTCCATGTAGTACGGATCGCCCTTCTTAAAGATCATGTGGAAATGGTCGGGAATGGCGCTCGTCAGACGGCTCCAGCCTGCCAAAATGCCCGCACCATCGCCTAGCTTCGACAAAGTCAGCCCAGCGATTACAAGCCCCCCGGTGACCAACAATGTCACTTGCACGATATCGGTCAGCGCCACCGCCTTGAGCCCGCCGCGCAGTTGGTAGAGCAACGCAAAGGCACCGAGCCCCACAAGCGCGACGGTCTGGTCGACCCCGGCAACCTTGGTGACTGCGATAGATCCGAGCCAGATGATCGATGTGAGATTTACGAAGACATACAGCACCAGCCAGAACACGGCCATCAGTGTGCGGATGCGCGGACCATAACGTCGCTCGAGAAACTGCGGCATCGTGTAAATTTCGTTCCGCAGGAAAATCGGCAGGAAAAACTTGCCGACAATCAGCAGTGTTGCCGCCGCCATCCATTCGTAAGACGCGATGGCGAGGCCCATCGCATAGCCCGACCCCGACATCCCGACGATCTGTTCGGCCGAAATATTGGCGGCAATCAACGACGCGCCGACCGCCCACCACGGCAGATTCTTTGAGGCGAGAAAATAGTCGGTGGTGTTCTTGGTCTCACCCGCTTTGTCGCGGCTTACCCATTGCGCCAGCCCGAAGATGAAAAGGCCGTAGAGTGTGATGACCACTATGTCGATCGTTGCCAGATTCATGACTTCATCTCCCCAGCACCGCAGGTTACGATCCGCGATTGCAATAATATGATTAATGATTAGTAGGTCAAGTGCGAGGTAAGTTCAAGCCTTCGCATCCAAAGGCGAACGGAGGGGACGACCGACATGGTAACTGAGACACTTGTCGGCAGATTGCCGCTCTTTGCGGTGCTGCGCGGTCTCGAGTCGGGACGGGCCGTCGAAGTGGCAGAGACGCTTGTCGAAAACGGGTTCGAGATATTAGAGGTCACCATGAACTCATGCGCGCCGCTTGCCAGTATTGCGGCTATCATCGATGCCGTGGGCGCGCGCGCTTTGGTCGGCGCGGGCACAGTGACGAAGCCGCAGCAAATCGACGAACTGGCGGACATCGGTGCCCGGCTCATTGTTTCGCCGCATTGCGATCCCCGGTTGATCTCTTACGCGGCGGCCAAGGCAATGACTGTGCTGCCAGGCGTCTTCACCCCGACGGAGATGATGGCAGCCCTTGATGCGGGGGCGAGTGGCCTCAAGATATTCCCGGCTGAACTCATGCCCCCTGCCGGGGTGCGGGCGCTTCGGGCGATATTGCCTGCTGCCGTTCCCATTTATGTGGTCGGCGGGATCAGCGCTGAGAATATGCGTGACTATCTTGCTGCTGGCGCCACTGGTTTTGGTCTGGGCGGCTCGCTCTTTTGCGCTGGCAAGGCGTTGAATGCGATCGCGGACGACGCCAAGGCAATCGTTTCGGCATTCCGCATCGCCCGGGAGGCCTGCTGATGCGCCAATCCAGAATCGGTCCCGATCAGCTGCGCAGCCGTCAATGGTTTGACAATGCCGACGATCCGGGAATGACCGCGCTCTATCTGGAGCGATATCTGAATTTCGGTTTGACCGCAGCGGAGTTGCAGTCGGGTCGCCCGATCATTGGAATTGCCCAGACCGGCTCGGACCTTGCGCCGTGCAACCGCTACCACCTTGAACTGGCATCGCGGATCAAGGACGGCGTTCGTGATGCTGGCGGGATCGCGATCGAGTTTCCGGTGCACCCGATTCAGGAAACCGGACGTCGGCCGACGGCGGCGCTTGACCGCAATCTGCAATGCGCCTCGCTGATCGAAGTGCTTCACGGCTACCCGCTCGATGGTGTCGTGCTGACCACCGGGTGCGACAAGACCACACCGGCCCTGATCATGGGTGCCGCCAGCGTCGATCTGCCTGCTATCGCGCTCAATGTCGGGCCGATGCTCAATGGCGATTACATGGGTCGCTGCGTCGGTGCCGGGACGATCATCTGGGAAGCGCGCAAGCAGCTCGCCCAAGGTGAGATCGACTATGCCGAATTCATGGCCATGGTCGCGGCCTCCGCACCGTCGGCGGGGCATTGCAACACAATGGGCACGGCCTCGACTATGAATGGATTGGCCGAAGCACTGGGCATGATGCTGCCAGGCTGCGCGGCAATTCCGGCTCCTTATCGGGAGCGTCAGCAAATGGCTTATGCGACCGGCCGCCGGATCGTTGACATGGTGTGGGAAGATCTGCGTCCATCAAAGATTCTCACGCGCGATGCGTTCGTCAATGCCATTGTTGTTTGCGCAGCGATCGGGGGATCCACCAATGCCCCAATCCATATCAACGCCATCGCCGCGCACGCGGGCGTGCCGCTGACTATGGACGATTGGCAGCAACTGGGCGCGCATGTGCCGCAACTGGCCAATTGCCAGCCGGTCGGTGAATTCCTGTGTGAAGAGTATCACAAGGCTGGCGGTGTGCCTGCAGTCATGGCGGAATTGCTTGCCGGAGGCTTGCTGCGGCCCGCCGCAATGACCGTGTCAGGCCGCAGCGTTGCTGAAAACCTCGCCCTAATTACCTGCTATGACCGCCGTGTTATCAGGACCTTGGACGATCCTGTGCGCAAGGCGGCTGGTTTTGTGGTGCTGTCGGGAAATCTGTTTCGCTCGGCCGTGCTCAAGGCCAGCGCGATCAGCCCAAGCTTTAGCGCGCGCTACCTTGAAAATCCTAATGATCCCGGCAGATTTGTGGTGCGCGCAGTGGTATTCGACGGCCCGGAAGACTACCATGCCCGCATCGAAGATCCGGCGCTGGCGATCAATGCCGACTGCATCCTCGTGATGCGCGGCGCCGGGCCGCTCGCCTACCCCGGTTCGGCTGAAGTGGTGAACATGCAGCCGCCCGCCTACCTGCTCGAACGCGGCATTGCTGAGTTGCCCACGATGGGTGACGGTCGCCAGAGCGGCACTTCTGGCGCGCCCTCGATCCTCAATGTCTCACCCGAAGCGGCGGCCGGGGGCGGTTTGGCGCTGCTGCGAACTGGCGACGCAATCCGGGTTGACCTTATCGCACGCCGGGTCGACGTGTTGCTCGACGAAACCGAACTTGAGGCCCGACGCGCGACAATGACGGTGGAAATTCCCGAAAACCAGACCTGGTGGCAGGAAACTTATCGCGATCAGGTCAATGCGCTCGACGAAGGTGCGATCTTCCCCACGATGGCGCGCTATCGCGATATTGCCAGCAAGCCGCCGCGTCATTCACATTGATTCGCTTTAGCGGCGCACATCGCCGCTTCCGCCCGCCAAAAGACCTTCAATGTCGCTCAGCGTTGCGCGCATGAAATCGCCGCTGACCGAATGCGCCCATTGTGAGCAGGCTGCCGCGAAGACCGCATTGTCTTGCAGTGGTTTGCTGTTGGTAAGCCCATGGACGATGCCAGCCGCGAAGGCGTCTCCGGTGCCGATCCGATCGACGATGCCGTCAAGCGAAAGGGTCGGACTGACGGCTATTCCATTTCGGTCAGCTAGCAGCGCGGTGAGGCGCTGACGATCGCTCGAGATGACGTCGCGGCGGGTTGCCGCGACATGCATCAGATGTGGCGCTGCCTGGAACACGGCCTGAGCTGCAGCTTGAAAGCCGGCATCAGGATCGGCATGGTCGAAGCTGGTATCGAGGATCATCCCGATCGCTCGCCTGCCGGCCAGCAGCAGATCGGCCTGCAGCGACAGTTCACGCAGCACTGTCTTTGCCTGTGCCTCGCGACCCTGCCAAAGGCTGGGCCGATAATTGCAGTCGAAAGCGATTTTTATTTTGCTGTTGCGTGCAGTCTCCATTGCCTTTTGCAAGGCTTGGAGCGGCCCTTCACCCAGCGCAGCAGTGATGCCCCCCACAAATAGCCAGTCTGCCCCGCCGAGCAATGCCGACCAATCATAACTTTGCGGCGCGTATTCAACAAACGCCGAAAACGCGCGGTCATAGATAATTTCTGATGGCCGCGCCATCGCGCCCGGTGACAAGAAGTACAATCCCATTCGGCCGGATGTCAGCGAGCAAGCCGAAACGTCCACGTTGAAAGCGCGCATGGCAGCAAGCGCGGCCTGGCCCAGGCGGTTGTCGGGCAAGATGGTCACCATGCGGCTCGCATGGCCTAGGCCCGAAAGGGCAACTGCCACATTCGCCTCCGCGCCGCAGAAGGTCGCTTCCATTGTGGTTTCCTGACACAATAGGGCCGGAGGCTGTGCCGCCAATCGCAACAGGATTTCGCCAAAACAGACGATCTTTGACACACGCAGCATCTTTCAAACGAGATAGGAGCTTTACAAATTATATGATAAATGGCCGAAACACAAGTTCTCAGGATACGCATGGCACCATGATTCTGCCTCTGTACCGTCAAATCGGCTATGCGTCCGGGAATTTCGGCAAGAGCTTGCTGTGGACCTCGCTCGAATATCTCTTTCTTTTTTACCTGACGGACATTGTCGGCATATCTCCCGAAGTGGCAGGCTTGATGATCCTGCTGTCTCTGATCTGGGACGGCGTGATCAATCCGTTCATCGGTTACTGGATCGACCGTCGATCGACCATGAAGCTGGATTATCGCCCGTTTCTGCGCTTGGCTCCTCCGCTTGCCGGGTTGCTTTTTGTGGCGGTGTTCTTGGTGCCGTTCGATCAATCGGGTGCCAATCTTGCATATCTGTTCGTCGCGCTCTTCCTGTTCCGCACGGCCTATGCGCTGCTCGACGTTCCGCATAACGCCTTGCTTGCCCAGATGCCGGTTGCCTCCACGGTACGGACTAGGCTGGCGGCGATGCGGTTTTTCTTTTCGTCGCTGGGTGGCTTGTTGATTGCCGTTATTGCAGCCCCAGTCTTTGCAGTGCGAATTCGACCGGAGGCTCATGAACAGGTCGTCGGGATGGCGATGATCGCGGGCACAGTCATAACGCTGACTGTGTGGCAAAGTCTTGTTCCCGCGCGTCAGGCATTTATCGAGCGAAGCCACGTCGGGCCGCCTCTCGACCCGCGTCGTTACCTCGTCAATATTTTGCACAACAGGATTGCAGTGCTCTATCTGTGCCTTGCAGCGGTGTTCGCCGCGACCGCCCCGCTTCTCGGCAAGACGCTGCCTTTTCTCTTGCGTTATGTACGGAACGAAGGCGCGCTGTTGCCGACGATGCTTGTGGCCATGACAATCGGCCAGATGATCGCTATGCCGGTCTGCACGCTGTTGGCCAAGCATTACGGCCGTTTCGCCGTGGGCTATGCCAGCCTTGCCGGGCTAACGCTTGCACTGGGCAGTCTCCATCTCGCGTTGGGTGCGTCTCCGTCAGTGCTTGCTGTCATTGTCGGGTGCTGGGGCTTCTGCAATGGCGGCACGATTCTGACAATCTGGGCCATGGCCGGAGACATCGCCGATCATATTGCATCCACCAACGGTGATCGAACCGATGCCGGGCTGCTTGCTTTTCTCACCATGGTACAAAAATGCGCCATTGGACTGGCGGCCATGATGGCAGGACTGTCGCTGCACTGGGGGGGATTCGTTGCCGGCATCGAGCAGGCCGAGCCGGCCCGCGATGCCATACGGTTCGCCGCGCTCGCGATTCCAGCATTAGGTGCGGCGGGCGCAGCGATGCTGTTGCGCCAGCTGCAGCGTCGACTTGCTTGACCCAGTCACCTGCAGCGACGGGACTTCAGAAATAGAGCTTCTCGAGCGGGATCGATGCCGCTCCGAACAGCACGGCATCGCCCGGAGCTTCGGCAGGCAGGATCTGCGGAACTGGTCGCCGCGTGCCCCACCGGGGCATGCTGTAAAACTCGATATGCGGGATCAATCGCTCAGCGAGCGACCGCGGGATCAAACCTCCCAGCACGATCGCTTCGGTGTCGAGAATCGCCGAACATGCCGAGGCAACGAGACTAAGCGAGTCCTTCACTTTTGCTATCCAGTCGTCGATCCCCGGCCAGTCCGGGTCGAAGTTCGAGACGAGTTCGTGGATACTTGCAATCTCGATACCGCGATTCCTCACGCAATGGCGCAAAAGTTCAAGATTGGGATGCGGGTAGACATTATAGGGCAGTATGCCGGCAAATTCACCGCTATTGCCGAAACGTCCTTCCAGCAGTGAACCATCAACCACGACCCCGCCACCAAATCCCGCTGAAAAATAGAGATATGCAAAGTTATGGATGCGGCGGCCGACGCCAAGCGCGGCTTCACCGATCGCCGCTGCGTTGCCATCATTGTCCGCCCAAGCGGGCAGGGCCAGCCGGTTGGACACCAGACTGGCAACATCGACGCTCATCCAATCGCGCAGCGGCGGCGGCGGATTGAAAGTGCGGGTGTTATCCATGAAGTAGCCGGACATGGCCACGCCGACCCCAGAAAGCGAATCACGTGTCATATTTCGAGCGGTCAAAAGCTTGTCGACATGGTTTGAAATGCAGTCCAGCACGGCGGCTGGGTCCATAGTTGGAAGCGGCGTCAATTCCCGCCCCAGGAGTGATCCGGAGAAGTCTATTAAGCCAGTCGAGACGGCATCGGCCATAATCGATATGCCGACTGTGTGAGCCGCGCCTGGGTTAAGAGTTAGACGCGGACTTGGTTTACCTGGACGTCCAAGCGAAGTTGGTGATTTGGCATGAATCAACTGCTTTTTCGTCAGCGACGCCACGATGCGCGAGACGCTCTGCTGCGCCGTGCCTAAAACTTTTGTAAGTTCAGACTGACGACACATGGGTCGCCTCCTAATTGTCGCAAGTGTCAGCTTTTCAATTTTTGTAAGTCGCATAAATCTATTTTACTTTTTGTAGCATTTTGAAAACATCAGAAACTGATCGGATTGAGTCATGCTGTGACGGGTCGCCCGAATGGCATTAAAACGGTTGAGATCATACATCCCGGTTAGCGGCAATGGGAAAAGTGACCCCATATCAATACTAAAGCCTTGGCAGTTCCAGCCAAGCTGATTTCGAGCGATCTGCATCAACGCAGGTCGTTCGCATCTATAGTATAAACGCGCCGTCAGTGTCAGACGGTCCAACCAACCAAATAAGGGCAATCGTAACTCCTTCCCGCCGTGGAAAAAAAGCCTGCCAGCTGCCTACCAGACCCGATGAAAGACACTTGGCCTAGAAGCTGCCCCGCTACAGGACAGCAATGATTTGCAGTCCAGCCGATTTCTGTCGCAGCAGTGCCGGGTTTCTGAGGCAAACTGAAATCGTGATCGGGGGTCAATTTGGTCTCCTCCAAGGTACCTGTTGCCAAGTCAGCCAAGCTCATATAACCGAAATATTGTAATATTGTCCATGATGAAGGGTCTGACGGTGCACTTATCGAGCCTGTACATGCTAGCCCAAGCCGCTGTTGATCCGGTTGGCTCCGGCCCGATTGTCGGCGCGGCAAGGTGGATCGAGGGTACCATATTGGGCACGGTCGCCACGGTTGTGGCGGTGGTCGCGGTGGCGGCGGTGGGGTTCATGATGCTCACGGGCCGGATGAATTGGCGCTATGGCGCGGTGGTAATATTGGGGTGCTTTGTCCTGTTTGGCGCAGCCAGCATCGTTGCCGGCATCCAACAAGCCGCCGGGAGTTATTAGGGCGGAGCGCAGCCGATGGAACCGCAACTCTCACGCGATCCGCTGTTCGTGGCTTTGACCCGGCCGCAGATGTTTGCCGGCGTAACCTTCAGCTTTTTCGTGATCAATCTGGTCGTTTCAACCGAACTCTTCCTGATTGCACGCTCGGCATGGGTGCTGCTGGCCGCAATTCTGGTACATCTTGTGGGTGTTTTGGCCTGTCTGGACGAGCCGCGGCGGTTCGATCTCTGGCTGGTCCGCTTAAGCCACTGTCCGCGCGTCAAGAATTATCGATGGTGGCGATGCAACTCCTATCGCGCCTGAGTGCGCCCCCTTCATTTGCGCGCGAACAAACAGTCGGTAGCTGTCTGCCATATGCATGCCATATCGACGATCACACGCTGTTGTTGCGCGATGGAACTTTGCTGCAGTCGATCCGGCTGGGCGGCCTGTTGTTCGAAACTGCGGATACCGACGAGCTCGACTATCGTAAGGGGCTGCGTGATGCGATGTTGCGCGCCATCGGCTCGTCGAGATTTGCGATCTATCATAATGTGATCCGTCGACGGGTCGATGTTGAGCCTGCGGGCGAATTTCCGGATAGCTTCAGCACGCGCCTCGATGCCGTGTGGAGCGCCCGGCTGGCGGCGCGGCAGCTCTATCACAACGAGCTGTTCATCACGATCATCCGCCGCCCGCCGCAAGGGCGCGGGGGCTTTGCCGCCAGGCTGGCCGACTGGTTCGGACGTGGTGTCCGCCGCGCCGAGGCCGAGGCAAGGCAGGCGTCGGAGTTGCGCGCGCTGAGCGCGGCGAGCGAGCAACTTGTTGCTGCGCTTGGCCAATATGCGCCCAGCCTGCTGGGTGTCTATGACACGGCGCAGGGCCGACATTCCGAAGTGCTCGAGTTCCTCGGCCTGCTCTACAACGCCGAATTGCAGCCGATGCGTGTTCCGGAAGGCGATGCTGGTGAATTTCTTGCCGCACGCCGCATCAGCTTTGGCCATGACATGCTTGAACTCGGGGCAACGGGTGTTGCGTCGGGCCAGTTCGGGACGATGATCTCGATCAAGGATTACCCCGGCCAAACCACCCCTGGCATGCTCGATGACCTGTTGCGCCTGCCGGTGGAAATGGTCGTGTCGCAGAGCTTCGCATTCGTTGATCGTTCCGAGAGTCTCTCGCGAATGAACCTGGCGCTGCGCCGTATGCGTGCGGCAGACGACGAGGCACTAAGCCTGCGCGGTGAGTTGGTGCAGGCTAAGGACGAAGTTGCCGCCAGCCGTGCGGCCTTTGGCGAGCACCACTTGTCAGTGCTTGTTCGTGGGGAAAGTCCCGCGGCCGTTATGAGCGATGCAGCCGATGTGCAGGCTGCGCTATCTGACCTCGGGATCGTCTCGGTGCGTGAAGAACTCGGGCTTGAGCCAGCGTTTTGGGCCCAGTTCCCGGGCAATTTCAAATTCATTGCCCGCCGCGCGCTGGTTAGTACCGCCAATTTCGCCAGCTTCGCCAGTTTCCATAACTTTCCGTTGGGGAAGGCGGCGGGAAACCATTGGGGCAATTCGGTCAGCCTGTTCGAGACCACCGCTGCGGGGCCTTATCATTTCAACTTCCACCATGGCGATCTCGGCAACTTTACCGTGATCGGGCCTTCGGGCTCAGGCAAGACAGTAATCGTCAATTTCCTGTTGGCGCAGGCACGGCGCTTTGCGCCACGCATTGTGTTCTTTGACAAGGATCGCGGGGCGGAATTGTTCATCCGCGCGCTAGGTGGCACCTATGATGTGTTGCGCCCGGGCACGCCCAGCCGTCTTAATCCGCTGCTACTCGAGAATACGCCGGAAAATAGCAGTTTTCTGATTGATTGGGTTGCCCAGTTGGCCGGTGGCGCAAGCAGCCTGTCTGTAGCTGAAACTGCGCAGATCAAGGAGGCGGTTGGCGCGAACTTTGCAGCACCACCCAATTATCGCCGACTGTCGAGTTTTGTCGAACTTTTGCGCGGCGGCCACCGGCCCGACGCAAAAGACCTTTATGAACGGCTTCGCCCGTGGTGGGGCGAGGGCGAACATGCCTGGCTTTTCGACAATGAAGCGGATGCGGTAGACCTGTCCGCTGCGACCGTCGGGTTCGATATGACGCGGCTGCTCGACGATTCGCAGCTGCGCACCCCCGCCATGATGTATCTGTTCCACCGGGTGGATGAACGCCTTGACGGCACGCCGGCAATCATCGTGATCGATGAAGGCTGGAAGGCGCTCGACGACGAAATTTTTGTTGCGCGGATCCGGGATTGGGAAAAGACGATCCGCAAACGCAACGGAATCGTCGGCTTCGTCACCCAGAACGCGGGTGACGCGCTTGCCAGCCGCATCGCCGGGGCTATTGTCGAGCAAGCGGCCACCCAGATCTTCGCCGCTAATCCCAAGGCCGCCGCCGAAGATTACATGACGGGCTTCAGCCTGACCCGTCACGAATTCGATTTGATCCGGTCCCTGCCGGACAATGCCCGCTGCTTTCTGGTCAAGAATGGGCAGGACAGCGTGGTCGTGCGGTTGAACCTGTCCGGCGAGCAGGACTTGCTGACCATCTTGTCGGGCCGCGAGCGAACGGTACGGCTGTTCGACGAAATCCGCACGCGAACGGGCGACGATCCTGAGGCATGGCTGCCTGAATTGCTGAAGTTGGCATGATGGCTGCCTGCCCTGCGTTCGATCCGCTTGGTCCCTATGTCAGCAATGTGCTGGCCTGGGCCGATTGCCGGATGCTGATGCTCGGGGCAAACGGTTATGCCGCGCTGGGGCCAAGCTCTTCGTATGGCATGGCATGGACCGGCTTGCTCACCATTCTGGTCGCGCTGTTCGGCTACCGGTTGCTGCTCACCGGTGCTTTTGCCCTGCGCGACGTGATGGTGATGATATTGAAGCTGGGCGCGGTGCTGGCGCTGGCCGGTCAATGGCCTGCCTATCGCGCGCTGGTGTTCGACGTCTTTACTACCGCTCCGACCGAGCTGACGGTCAGCCTGCTTGCACAATCCAGTCTTGCGACGTCGGGCACTCATGGGATGGCAGCGCGGGTTGATGGCGTGAATGCGGCCATCGCCGACATGATTCCGCCCCCGGCGACTGCGCCCGCTGCGGCATCGCCCGCCAGAGAGGGAGGGGCACCGCCGCCACCAGCTGCAGCAACGCCTCCAGGGACCCTGTCCGAAAAAGCGCAGCACAATGGCGAGCGCGCCAGCGGGTTGCTGACGGTCAGTGCGCTAGGGGGACTGCTGTCTGTCCGCGTCGTCAGCGGCGTGTTACTTGGTCTCGGACCCTTGTTCGTGGCCTGTTTGCTGTTCCCCGCGACACAGGGTTTGTTCATTGGCTGGCTGCGTGGTTTGATCGGTGCTGGACTGGGTTCGGTCGTGGTAAGCCTTGCGCTTGCGATGGAGCTTGCCATTATTGAACCGCAGGTCATCGCTCTGCGCGACCTTGTCGAAAGCGGGCAGGATGCCGGAACACTCCCTGCGGCGATCTTTGCCACAGCTGCATTTTTCGCGGTGCTGATGCTAGTGACATTGGGCGCAGTGGCGAAGGTGGCGACGGGCCTCCGCCTGTCTGCGAGGGCTGCGGCGGTAAGCGTGGCTGACCAATGGGAGCGGTCTTTTACCAGTTCTGCGCCACCCCTGCGAACTGCCCCGCCCGCAGGCACCATGGCCGCGTCGGCTGCGCCAGTCGCCCCCAGCCGCACCCGCGCGGTGGCCGATGCCTTCAAGGCGCTGGATCGGCGTGAGGGCGGTGCCACTGTTGACCAGATCCGGCTGATGCGCGTGACAGAGGCTGTACCCGCTGCGGCAGGACATGGGCCGACCTCGACCGCGCTTCCGCTTGGTCAATCGGGCCGTCGGACAGGGCCACGCAAATCCGCCACTGCTGACCGCCGGGATGAGCTGAAATGACCGAACAGATGCCAGAAGAACCCGACCCCCATTATGCAAACGCGCGCAGCTGGGCGCTTGATCGCGCTGATGCACTGGCGCGCTGGGCCCGTACCGGGTGGATCGTGGCGGGCATCGCGATCACCGTGGCGGCGCTGGAAGGCCTCGCGCTGGCTGCGATTGCCCCGCTGAAAACGGTCGTACCCTATACGTTGCTGGTCGACCGGACCACCGGTTACACCCAGACGCTGGCGGGACTGCATCCGCAAACGATCATACCTCAGGCGGCGCTGACCCAATCGCTGCTAGCCCAATATGTCATTGCCCGCGAAAGCTTCGACATCGATTCACTAAGGGACCAATATCACCAGGTCGGACTGTGGTCGGCGGGCGATGCGCGGCGCGATTACCTCGGGCTGATCCCGGCCACCAACCCGCTCAGCCCGATGAATATCTATCCGCGTGACGCGCTGGTCAGCACCAGCGTCTCCAGCGTAAACACCGAGAGTTCCGGCAAGGCGCGTGTGCGCTTCATTACCGAGCGGCGCGATACGCCGACCGCGCCGGTAACGCGCAGTTGGTGGGTGGTCGAAATCGACCATCATTTCACCCGTGAGCCGATGACCGCCGACGACAGACTGGTCAATCCACTCGGCTTTGCAGTGACCCGCTATCGCCGCTTTCAGGAAACCGCTCCGCAGCTGCCGTCGTCGACACCGCAGCTTACCGAACCTGGGCCATACCAGGCGGTGCCTGGCACTTATCGCGCACCATTCGCGCCGCGGCGCACTTTACCGCAGGCGGATGCAGAGCAATGAGGATCATCAGCCTTGCCGCGCTATTACTAGGGCTTTCGGCACCGCTTGCGGCCGAGGTGATTCCGCGCGCGGGCGCAGGCGATCCGCATATCCAGACGGTCGCCTATAATCCCGATGAAGTGGTTTCGCTGTTTGTGGCGACCGGCTTCGCGCTGACGCTACAATTTTCGCCGGAAGAGCAGATCGAAACCGTCATTATCGGGGATAGCGGCAGCTGGGTGACGCAGACCAGTCGCCGCGCCGACCATCTGGTGCTTCAGCCCAAGGGGCAGCCTGCGCCGACCAACATGACTGTGTTCACGGATCAACGAACCTATAATTTCATGCTCTTTAGCAGTCCGACTGGCCAAAGTGTGCAACCGTTTCTTGTCAGTTTCACTTACCCTTCGGCGGTCGTGCCGGTGGCTGCGACCGCCCCGGTAGCAGGATCCTACCGGCTGGTCGGGGTCAAGTCGCTATGGCCGCTGGAGATCGCGGATGATGGCTCGGCCACCACGATCCGCTGGGCACCCGATATGACAATGCCAGCGGTTTACCGCGAAGGCGAGCGGGGAAGTCTTGCGCTGGTCAATGGCGTGATGCGCGATGGAGCCTATGTGCTTGATGCCGTCTATCCTCGGCTGGTTTTCGTGCTGGGCAAGGCGCGCGCGCGCGCTGTGCGTCAAGCGGGCAAGCCATGAGCGCGCTGGGCACAGACCCGCGTCCGTCGATCGTCCTGCCGCGTGAACTGGTGCCGGTCCCGTTGGCGATTGCGCTGGGTGCTGTCATGGCATTGGGGCTGCTGATTTATCTGCTAGCGCACCGGCAAGCGGCTGAAGATGGCCAGGGCAAGCCGCAAGGCATCGCACAATCCAGCCCGCCGCAGCTGGTCATCCCGCTCGCGCCGTCAATCCAACCGCCGCCTGTGATGATCATCCGCTCGGTTGCGCCTGCGCGACCACGGCCCGAACCAAGGCCTGCGCCTTCCTTCGTCCCGATGCGATATGCCGAGCCACCGCGCCAGTTGGAGGCCGATCCTGAACCAGAATCTGAGGCCAGGCGTCGGCGCCAGGCAGCCGGCGGCCTGGGTATGCCGCTTGTGATCGATCTGACCAAGGGGGTTGGGGGAACGAATGAGCCCCGAATCGAAGGCGAGGGCTCTCCTGAAAGGCGGCAGCCCGAAGACGAGGCCGCCAGCGCCACCCAGATCCGCAATCGCGGCGCGATGATCCCGCAGGGCGCGATCATCGCGGCAGTGCTGGAAACCCCGCTTAACTCGGATCGGCCGGGCCTGGCGCGGGCGATTGTCAGCCAGGACGCGCGCAGCTTCGATGGCAGCCGGGTGCTGATCCCGCGCGGCAGTCGGCTGATCGGTGAGTTCAAGGCGGACATCAGCCCTGGGTTGCGCCGCATCCCGGTGATGTGGACCCGGCTGATCCGGCCCGACGGAGTGGCGATCCGCATCCGTTCGCCCGGTGCCGATGCGCTGGGCGGTGCCGGCATCGGTGGCCGGGTCAATAGCCATTTTGGCCAGCGATTGCTGGGTGCGGTGCTGCAATCGGCGCTGACCATCGGGGTCAATGTCGTCTCGGCCTTGCCCGCGAAGAACGGCTCGCCGGTCTATGTCGGCCTGCCGGGGCAGGCGCAGCAGTTGGGCGAGCAGCTGGTCCCCAAGGTAGACCGCCCGCCAACCGTGCAGGTGCGCGAGGGAGCCGAGATTTCCGTGCTGGTGGCGCGCGATCTCGATTTCACCGGCACGCCGCCGGTGCGGTGACCGGACCATGAGCACAGCCCCAAAAGCAGCGCCGAAGCCGCGCTACCTCGATGTCTGGCTGGCCCCGTTGCTGCCAGCACTGGCTCGGCCCGAGGTTACCGATATTTACATCAACCGCCCGGGCGAATGCTGGGTTGAAATGCTGGGCGGCGGGATAGAGCGCTATCCGCTGCCCGAGCTCGACGCCGCACGGTTGTGGCAGCTCGCGCGGCAGATCGCCAGCCTCAGCCATCAGGGCATCAGCCGCGAACATCCGCTGCTGGCTGCGATCCTGCCCGATGGCGCGCGGGTGCAGGTGGTGGCCCCGCCTGCCACGCGCGGCCATCTGGCGCTGGCGATCCGCAAGCATGTGGTTGATGGGATGGGGCTGGCCGATTATCTGGCCACCGGGGCGTTTAATGGTGCGGCGCTGGCGCATGGGGCCAATGCCGCGCGGCCATCGCCGCAGCCGAGCGATGAAAGCCCGGCGGGACTGGCGCAGTGGCTGGGCGATTTGGTACGGGCGCGGGCCAACATCATGATTTCTGGCGGCACCTCCACCGGCAAGACCACCTTTCTCAACGCCCTGTTGCGTGAAATTCCGGCGGAGGAACGGTTGATCGTGATCGAAGATACGCCGGAACTGCAACTGCCGCTTGATAATGCGGTGGGTTTGGTGGCGGTAAAGGGCGAATTGGGCGAAGCGCGGGTTACCACCGATGATCTGCTGCAGGCGGCGCTGCGGATGCGGCCCGACCGGATTATTGTGGGCGAGCTGCGCGGAGTTGAGGCCTATGCCTATTTGCGCGCGGTGAACACCGGGCATCCCGGTTCGATCACCACCATTCATGCCGATAGCCCTGAAGGCGCGCTGGAACAATTGGCGTTGATCGTGCTGCAATCGGGCACGCAGTTGCGCCGCGATGATATTATCCAGTATGCCACACAGGTGATTGATGTGATTGTGCAGCTGGAACGGATTGGTGGCGAGCGCCGGATCACACGGGTGCTGCGAACCCGGCCTTAAAAGCGCGGCGCACAATCCGCGCCAACGCCCGGGACTGGCCGGGCGCCACTAACCCTGATTCGCCCCTAATCCTGCTTTAATGAAAAGCCGATCGGAACGGGCTGTGAAACCCGCGCCGGTCGGCCTCTCTGTGCGATGCCCTTAATCGAGATTATGAGGGCAACAGTTCTGCGAGCTGCGGAACTGACGTTTTGCCACCCGTAAATAGTGCAATTAATAAGCGATTTTCCTTACGATGGCTCGCTTCTTTATTGTTAGCCATCTCGGCTCTGTGCTTGATCGTAGGGTCAAGCCACCGGCAAGATGCCTAATTATCGGGCGGGAATTATATATTACTGAAGGTACGTGATATAGCAGGAGAGATGCCAGTCTCGATTGCGGAAGGCGCGTCGCCCGACGGTTGATGCGGGTTATCATCCGCCACCACTGCTTTGCCTTGCGGACCACCGCACCGCGGAATCCCAGCCCAAATTGATAAGCCAGCAAGCCATGCTCAAAAATGTGGTCGCGTATTATCATATTATTGACAGTCACGATTATGACACTAAGGAGGTGTTAAGCAGTGGACAAACCGCCGCATAGGGAGTGAGAAACATGTTTTCCAAAAAGTTCATCCGTCCGGTCTTGCTTGCGTCCACGGCCAGTTTTGCCTGGGCCATTGCCACGCCTGCTCTGGCACAGGCACCAGCAGCGGCGTCGGCGGAAGCCACACCGCCCGGTGCAGAAAAAGAAATTGTGGTAACAGGTTCGCACGCCTCAAATCAGAAGGCGGTTGAGATTAAGCGGCAGGCGATCCAGATCATTGATACTGTGTCGGCCAGCGAAATTGGCCAGCTGCCCGATTTCAACGCAGGCGATGCGCTCAAGCGCGTAACCGGTGTCAGCACCCTGCTTTACCAGGGCGAGCCCCGCTTCGTAATCGTCCGCGGCTTTAACCAGAGCTACAATGACATTCTTGTCGACGGGTTTAGCCTGGCATCGACCGACATCAACATCGGACAGAGCGTTGCCAATGGCCGCCAGATTTCGATGGAGGTCTTGCCGGCCAACCTGGCGTCGCACATCGACGTGGTAAAATCGGCTTTGCCCTCGAATGAGGGGGGCTTCATCGGCGGTCTCACGAACTTCGTCACGCCAAGCGCGTTCGATTTTGCGCGCCCCACGCTTGCAGCCGCGGTGCGGGGCGGGGTGTCGCTCGGTAAGGCAGACGAGGGCGGCAATCATGGCGGGGGACAGGCAGAGATTTCTGGCGCCACGCGCTTCGGGGCAAACGATCAATTCGGCATTTATGTGTCCGCAACCTATTGGAAGCGTCAGATCAACGTCCCGCAGGCTGAATTCGGCGGCACGCAGAACTGGTATAACGCCAACGGCACGCGCAGCACGACCCCGTATAGCGGCAACGGCTTTGCGGTCCCCTCGCAACGTCTCTATTATAATTACCAGAACGACCGTCGTCGTATCGGTCTGCAGGGTCGCCTCGATTGGCGTTCGGGCGACGTGTTGTCGGCCTTTATCTCCGGATATATGTTCGACCAGCGCGAACAGTCGACCCGGCACGACCTCAATGCCGCCGTGCAGACAAGCGCGACAGTCAGCGGGCAAACCGCCACTGCGGGAACGCTGAGCAACATCACCCAGAATATCAATCTCGGTCGCTTCCGCTGGCAGCGCAATGTGGGTGGCGTTTACGGTCGTCTCAACGCGGATTTCGACAATGGCTGGCATGTTGATGTCGGCGGCAGCTGGTCAAACAGCCGGGTCGACAATCCCCAGAATTTTGACACCTTTGCCCAGGCGGCTTTGCAATATTCCTATGACACCAGCGGCCCGGTCCCGATTTTCACGGCGGTCAATTCAACGCTCGCCAATGATCTGACGAAGTACCGGAATACGGTTCACCGGGTCGAACGCTTCAGCCTCGCCGAAAACCGGTATGACTTTCAGGGCAATGTGGCCTACAATTCCAAGGCGCAAGATCGCGGCTTCGGTGCCCTTGCGGGGGTGCGTTATTCGGCGAATCGGCAGGATATTGCGCTTGACCGCACGAACTACACGGGACTGACCTATACTGCCGCCGATGCGGCGATCGGGACGCTGTGCGGCTTCATTTGCGATTCGCCGATCCCGCGCATCAATCCGCTCAAGGCGGACAGCCTGTTCGACCAGAACCGAGCAACCGCCATTGGGACCATCGATACCGCAGCAATCAATGGTGGCACCTATCGCGTTCGTGAAAGCGTCACCGCAGGGTATCTCCAGCTGCAATTTCGGACCGATACGCTGTTCATCGGAGGTGGCGTTCGCGTCGAACGCACGAGTTTCACCTCGAACAGCACCCAGGCAACAAACGGCATTTATGCACCTGTTTCGGCCACCACCACCTACACCAATGTCCTGCCGTCCTTCTCGCTGCTGCTCGACACCAGCCCGAACAGCAAGCTTCGGTTCGGTGCAAGCATGAGTGTAAGCCGACCCGGTTTCGGTGCCGCGGCACTGCGCGGCGGCGTTCTCAATACGCTTGCCAATCCACCGACGCTTTCGACGGGCAATCCCAACATCAGACCGCGCAAGGCCAAGAATCTCGATATCGGCCATGATTGGTACCTCAATGGCGGCAAGGGCATTCTGTCGATCGGAGCGTTCTACAAGTGGATCGACGACGACATCTTCACTTTCGGTGTTCTGGACAATGTTGCAGGGGTGGGAGTTCCCGTACTGGTAACTCAGGCGCGCAATACAACCGAACAGGTTCGTGCCTACGGGATCGAGATCGGCTTTTCCCACGATCTCGATTTTCTGCCCGCGCCGTTCGACGGTTTCGGAGTGAGCGCGAATGCAACCCTTTCGCGAGCGCGGTTCCCCGTTACCCTCTCGGATGGCTCAATCCGTGTCATGAACAACCTGCCCCAGCAGGCGAGCCGAATCTTGAATGCGTCGATCTATTACGACAAGGGCAAGGTGCACGGGCGGTTAGCATGGAATCACCTGTCGCAACTGTGGGACGATCGGTTCCCCAATTTTACGCCGACCGGTTTTTACGCGAACCGGTTTCAACAACCGACAAACAACTTCGACCTGCAATTGTCATATGACGTGACGCCAAAGTTCACCGTCAGCTTTGATGCCTTGAACCTGACGCATCAAGGCCTGCAATATCGTTACGGCGACAAGCAGGAATTGCTCCAGTCGACCTGGCGGGTACCGCGGCAGATCCTCGTAGGGGCCAAGATCAAACTATGACGTCGCGCCGGTTTTTCATGCAAGGTGCCGGTTTGGCGCTGGCGGGTCTGAGTAGTGTGGGTGCGGGAGCGGTTCGCCGCTCCCCGCCTCTCGACGTCAATCGAAAATTCGCCCCGAATGGCATGGTCATTCCGTTCGGGGGCAATACGATCATCTGCCATCTGCCGCAGCAGGGTCCGGACTCGGCGCCGTTCAATGCGCTGCTGGACATTTACAGGGATCTTCCAGCGCACCCCTTCGCGCATAGGATCACGGCAACGCCGCCGTCGAGCTATCACATGACCATCTTCGGGGGTGCCAATGATAAAGACCGGCGCTTGGCAGTTTGGCCTGCGGGCCTGCCGCTCGATATGCCGATAGCAACAGTCGACCGCATTTTGGGGGATCGTCTGAAAGGGTTCGATCTCGGTATGGACGCACCGCCCTATCGCATGAAGGTGAACCCAGTTGAACCTGCCGCAGGTGAGGTGCCTTTGACGATTCGGCTGGTCCCGGCCGATACCGAAACCGAAGCCAAGCTTCGCAAACTGCGCAACCGACTTGCCGATCTGCTCGGTATCCATGCGCCAGGGCATGATAGTTACGGCTTCCACATTACCCTTGGATACACCATCAACTGGCTCTCGCCTGCGGAGAACGTCGAATTCAGGCGCGCACTGAACACATGGCGGGAGATGTTAAATCACCGCGCCCCCGTTATTACTCTGGGTGCTCCCGAATATTGCCTGCTCGATGATATGTTTGCTTTTCGCAGACAATTTTATCTCTGAAATCAGCTGTATTTAAGGTCAGTGTTGCCTTCGCGCTTCCGAAGGCGGTCCAGCGCCGGAGACATTGCGGGGAAAAGTTTTGCAAGTTCTGCTCGGTATCGTGGGATCGTATCACGCTGCCGGGTAAGCTCGGTCAGTTGTGCGGGCCACAAGCCTTGGGCGCATCGCGCCACATCAGACCATGCTT
>JAYWBP010000170.1:0-3252 GCA_043781375.1 Novosphingobium sp. | reverse complement strand
GCTGACGCCCTTATGGACAATCTCGCCCCTGTAGATCCGGTTCTTAAGCAGATGGAGGACGCCGCCACGCCCGAAGGCAACCCCGCCGCGGTGCGGACCGCTGTTGCCGATCTGGATCTTGGTCCGCAACCCTTCCATGCCGAGCAAAGTCACTACGTCGCGCACCGAAACCAGTTCGAGATAGTGACCGAAGATTTTGCGCACCATCTCGGCTTCGGCCGAATTGACGACCAACCGGCGCTCCTGGACGTCGTAACCAAGCGGGACTGTCCCGCCCATCCAGATCCCCTTCTTCTTCGATGCGGCGATCTTGTCGCGGATCCGCTCACCGGTCACCTCGCGCTCAAATTGGGCGAACGACAGCAAGACGTTCAAGGTCAGCCGGCCCATGCTGGTGGTCGTGTTGAAAGCTTGGGTCACGCTGACAAAGGATGCGCCTCTGGCATCAAGCACATCAACGATCTTGGCAAAATCGGACAGGGCGCGGGTCAGACGGTCGACCTTGTAGACGACGATGATATCGACCTTTCCAGCCTCAACCTCGGTCAGCAGTTGCTTGAGGCCGGGACGATCCATGGTGCCGCCCGAGAAGCCACCATCGTCGTAGTGCTCGGGCACGAGCGCCCAGCCCTCCTGACGTTGGCTCAGTATATAGGCGGCGCAGGCTTCGCGCTGGGCATCGAGGCTGTTGAACTCCTGTTCCAACCCATCCTCAGTCGACTTGCGCGTGTAGATGGCGCAGCGCAGCACGCGCGGACGTTTGGGTTCGCCGTTACGCATCGCGCCCTCCCTTGGCAGGAGCCGGACCCTTGAGACCGAAGAAGCGCGGGCCAGACCACTTGGTGCCGGTGATGGCCAGGGCGATCATGCTGAGCGAGCGATAGGTCTGATCACCCATCCGATAGCCGTCATCGGTCACCAGCACGCTATAGGTCTCCCCGTTCCAGCTGCGCACCAGCCTGGTGCCTGGGCGCAGGCTAACGGCGGCCGGAGCATAGCGTTGTGGTGGCTGCGCGCCCTGCTCCGCCAACCGGATCAGTTCGCGCTCGACCGCCGGGGCAAGCCCGCCAAGCTGCTTTTCCTGGAGGCGCCAGGCAATGCCGCGCGCCAAGAGGTCAGAACTTAGCTGCGGGGCAGGTTCACGGTACAGGCGCCGCCACTCTGCGCGCAATGCGGCTGGCGGCAATGCCGCCAGCCCGTTCAGCGTATCAGCAAGGTTTGCCATCACGCCGCCGCCGGTTCGACACTCGCGCCTTGGACCAGCCGATAGGCCAGCTCGCCCGAGGTGCGCTCTTCCCGTGTCAGCGTGAGCCCCTTCTTGCGCAGACCGGTGAAGAAGGCCCGCACGCTGTGGTTCTGCCAACCGGTCGTGGTCATGAGTTCCATGACCGTTGCACCACGCGGGCGAGCAAGGAGTTTGCAGACAGCAGCGGTCTTGCTCGGCGCTGCCTTCTTCGATTTTGTTAGATTTTCGGTGGTCATGTCAGGTCTCCAGTGGGACGGTGCACCATGCGCCGCCTCCCACCGCCTGAAGCCCCGCAGGTTCGTGCCGCGAGGCAGGGTCAGCCGCTTAAATCAGCCGCGACCCGTGCCGACAGTAACGCTCTGTCCGGCAGCGAAGTCCAGTCCGAAAATCGCTGAATTATCCAAAGTACGGCAGAAGAAGTCGTAGCAGAGCCATCAGCCGCATCTGCGCCGCCAAGCGTGGTCGCCCAAGTATGCCGCGCTGACTATCACGCGTTCCAGAAGGCCGTCTTGCGGCCGTGTCGGAGCTTGAGATCGGCCAGATAGGCTTCGTGGTCGCAATGACCGGCCCAGTCGTCAATCCGCTTGGAAAGATACTCGCAGGTCTGCAAATGCCGGGCGGCGTGACGGTATCGCTTGATACGTGCCTTATCGAGCGCGAAATCGATCATCGCGCGCAGCATCAATGTCGCAACCAGCGGAAAGCGCTGATCCACCGCATCAGCTGCCGGCGTCAGCAGCCAGTAGTGATCACCGTCGAGTTCGCCATGCCGCTTCAGGATCAAATCCGCCGCAACGCCATGGGCCACCGTCTGATTCGGCCAATTGACCAGGAATGATAGCGCCTGATGAAAACCGGCATACGCCCGCGCGTGCGCCATTGCCCGGTTTTCCGCCTCTTCGTCATCAAAGTCGGGAACGCGCTTCAGGTAGGCAGCAAGATAGTCCGCGTTCAGATCCCGCTCGAAGATCGCCCAACGTTCATCCTGAGCCTCGGCGGACCGCCCAAGGGCCTCGAGCGTATCGATCCTGACCTGTTCCCAGTCCGGCCAGCGACGCCCCTTTCCGAAATCGGGGTCGGCCCTGGACAGGGCCGTTAACGCCTCTTGCGCACGGCCAGCAGCCAATAGCCGCGCAGCGATGTCCGCCGCGATCGCGGGATTGGTTTGTTCGCTTGCCGAGAACCGCGCTGCGAAGCCATCAACATCGCCAAGAGCATCCGCGATCTCGGTTAGCGCCGATCTGACCATGCGGACATGATGATCCCGTGCGATATCATTCTCATAGATGGGCCCACGAGAACTAATGGCGACCACACGGTCTTCCCTTGCTTTTGCCTGTGCCGGCGGCGGCGACAAGGCCTCGAATTTGGCCTTGAGCAAGCCGAGCCCGACCTTGCCCAAGGCCTCGGCCATCACCTCGATCAGCCCGTCAAACTGAGCGTAGCCGTTATCGCAAACCCCAGCGAACACCCGCTCCGCCAGCTTCTCCGAATCGAGATTGGTGGCGGCTGCCACCTCACCCAAGTTATCGAGCGCCTCGTCCATGATGTCGCCGATTGTACCGTTGCTGTCGTCGCACCTCTCATAGATCGACGGTGCCATCTCCAGCAGGCGCCAAAGCAGATCAACGGCGTCGGTAGGTCGAGACGGCGCGACATGCTTCATGATTGCGGCGCGCTGGCCCTCCAGATCCTTCGCGAGCGCGCGGACCTTGTGCCAATCGACAAAGGATTTTGCCTTGGCGATAGTCGCCAACCGCTTGCGGATTTCCGCCGCGACATCATCGCCGCCCGAACGGCTGGCCAATTCCAGACGCAACTGTCGCTTGCTCGCTGCGTCGCCCTCCGCCAACTCAAGCAACAACTCGGCCAGACGCTCAGCACCGAGCCCTATCAAATTTTTCGCATTAAGAGTCTTGTCTGAAGCCATCGGCAAACTTTGCCATCCCGCAACCGTGAGTCAACTCAACCGGATCGATAAGCCGCTGACCAGATGCAGCCCGTCA
>JAYWBP010000169.1:0-3274 GCA_043781375.1 Novosphingobium sp. | reverse complement strand
ATGCCCGCACCCCACCCTCTCCGTTTCCGCCACTTCGCCGCGATCGACTGGTCGGGCGCGGTGGGGGAGCGCCATCGCGGGATCGCGGTGGCGCTGTGCCGGGCAGGAGCGGACGCGCCGCAGCTGGTCCGGCCCGGTTACCGCTGGTCGCGCGCCGAGGTGCTGGACTGGCTGGTACAGGCAATGCCCGCCGACACGCTGATTGGCCTCGATATCAGCACCGCCCTGGCCCACGGCGACCGCGGCGCCTACTTCCCCGGCTACACGCGCAGCCCCAAAGACGCCCGCGAACTGTGGGCTTTGGTCGAGGCGATCTGCGCCGATGACGCGCATCTGGGCGCGGGCAGCTTCGTCGATCACCCCCAATTCGCCCCCCACTTTCGCCGCCACGGCGGGCGCGAGGGGGCCTTGTTCGGCGGCGGCGCGGGGCGCTTGCGCACAACCGAGGAGCGCCAGCGCGCGGTGGGGTGCAAGCCGACCAGCAACTTCAACCTGGTCGGCGCGGCACAGGTCGGCAAAGCCAGCCTGACCGGTATGCGCGTGCTCCATCGGCTATCGGGCAAGCTGCCGCTGTGGCCGGTCGATCCGCTGCCCCAGCGCGGCTCGGTGGTGGTCGAGATCTATACCACCGTCGCCGCCATGGCTGCCGGGCGCAGCGCCTCGCGCTCCAAGATGCGCGACTATGCCAGCTTGAACGCGGCGCTCGCCAAGATCGACAGCGCGCAAATCCAAGGCAGCGGCCCGATCGACGACCACGCCAGCGACGCCTTGCTCGCCGCCGCTTGGCTGCGACGTGTCGCGCACCGTCCAGAACTGTGGTCGCCCGAACACATGACCCCGCAGATCGCCGCAACCGAGGGCTGGACCTTCGGCGTTCCTTGAAGCAAAGGGCACGAGGCCCTGACGCAAAGGGGACCAGGCCGGCTTAGCTCAGTTGGTAGAGCACCTGATTTGTAATCAGGGGGCCAGGGGTTCGAATCCTCTAGCCGGCACCACATTTCAATGACTTAGATGCAATGGAAAGATGACCGCCTCGTGGCGGGGTCCCGACAGGGCATCAGAACTCTCGACGATCAAGAAAATCGCCTTTCCTTCCCTTGAATGTTGCGGGTTCGTTCCCATGTGTGACTCGCCCATGGTATCGGACCAACGGGTGCGGTCGTTTACACTGTCAACCTGCAATAGTGCGATGATTACGGCGATGCCGTGGATCAGCCACTCTGCGAGTTGCAGCGGCGAGACTTCGATCTTCATTGCTCGGACCTCCTCGACCATACAATACCACCTAGCGTTTACAGGCTCGCGTGGTTGCATTTGCGAGAAGGCAACCACGGATGGTGGCGTGCCTCTGGGGGGTCTAGCGGCGAAAGCCGGGTTCAGAGCCAGAATTACCCCCCAGAGACTGCTAGAAATGAGGGGGAATGGCGAAGCCGCCTTGGTTCAAACCGCGACACTACAAGCACTTTGACGTGCAGGTTTCCAGCGATTGGGCAACCGCGCTGACGTCCGAACAAGTTGCCGCCCATGCTTGGTCGCCATTGCTCCACTGGATCAAGGAAACGCCACGCTATCGCCTGAACGATCAGGGCGTGATGGAACTGAAGGTCAAGCCCCGCGACATTATGCATGCCTCGCACCGGGATGCCTGCATTTTGGCCAAATACTCGCATGAGCTGACCGGTAGGCTTGACGCATGGTATGCCGCTAACGGCTTAAACGAGGCCGTAATTGCCTATCGTTCGCTGGGTAAATCCAACTACCATTTCGCTGCCACCGCGCAGGCCTATGTGCGCGACCATCACTCAGTCGAAGCCATGTGCTTCGACGTCACCGGCTTTTTCGACAATATCGACCACAAGCGTCTCAAGCAGCGACTTAAATGGCTGTTTGGCGTCGATGAGCTTACCGATGATTGGCACCGCGTTTTGCGGACAGTCACCCGCTACAATCATGTCCGCAAGGCCGATTTGAAGGCCCACCCCGTTTTCGGCCAGCGGATGAAGCAGCGCGGCGCAGATCGCCCTTTGGCGACCGTCAAGGAGTTGAAAGCGGAGGGCATTGCCATGCGGCCAAACCCCAACAAATACGGCGTCCCGCAAGGCACGCCGATCAGCGCCAGCCTGTCCAACCTCTTTCTGGTCGATTTTGACGTGGCGATGAAGGCGCTGGCTGACCAGCACGGTGCGCTGTATCAACGCTATTCGGATGACATCCTCATCATTTGCGAGCCGGAACACGCGGATAGCCTTGCTGCTGCCGTGGCGGATGCGCTCACCAACGAAGCCTTGGACTTACACGGCGACAAGACCGTGCGCCTGCGCTTCACTGGCGATGGGCGGGACGCTTTCCAGTATCTCGGATACCAGCTTGGGCTTGGGCAGGCGCTGATACGGCCCGGCTCGCTGTCGCGGCAATGGCGGTCGGCCAAGCGAGCTATTCGCCGGTCCGAAAGAAAAGCGGAAAGGCTCGCCAAGTCTGGTGAGAAAGACAAAATCTATATCAGCAAGTTACGCGGTCGATTGACCCATGTTGGACTGCGTAATTTCCTCGCCTATGCTGACCGTTCATCCGATGAACTTCAAAGCAAGGCGATAAGGCGCCAAGTGAAGGCGCTAGGGAAGTATGCTTTGCAAGGGCTGGCAAGGGTTAAGGCCATCAAGAACAGCTAAAGTTCAGCCCTGCCGGTGAACACGTGTTGCCGCGTTCCGGCTCTTCCGGCACAGAGCAAACATGACCGATCGTGACCATATTGCCCCCGAATCCCCCAACCAGCGTGATGAGCTGATTGCACGCCTGAAAGATGCTGCACCGGAGGCGTTTACGGATGGTGCGATCAGCCTTGAGCGGCTGGCGGAACTGGTTGGCCTGCCCGTCGATAACGGCCCTGAACGCTATGGGCTGACATGGCCGGGCAAGCGCACCGCCATTGCCATGCTGCAAGCTCCCACCGCCGCAACGCTGGCCCCAGATCGCAGTGAAAGCGTCAATTTCGATAGCGCCGCCCATGTGTTCATCGAGGGCGAAAATCTGGAGGTGCTCAAGCTCCTCTACAAATCCTATTTCGGCCAGGTGAAGCTCATCTACATTGATCCGCCTTACAACACCGGCAACGATTTCATCTATCACGACAATTTCGCTGATCCGCTGAGCGCCTATCTGCGCCAGACGGGGCAGATGACCGAAGGCGGCGATATGACGACCAGCGCGCCGGAAAAGGCCGGTCGCTTTCATTCTAACTGGCTGTCGATGATGTATCCGCGCCTGTCGATGGCGC
>JAYWBP010000168.1:0-3292 GCA_043781375.1 Novosphingobium sp. | reverse complement strand
GTTGATACAAGCCAGCCATGCGCACAGGGAGCTTTCCGGTTGGGAGTTGCCCCGCTATAGCGCAAAGTCGTGCCTTTTGGGGTTCGGGCTAACGCGATCGGACGCAGCCCTGCGGCCCTGCAGCGGCGTCAGCGCCGGTCTACATGCCGCTGTAGTTGGGCCCTCCGCCGCCTTCAGGCGTGACCCAGACGATGTTTTGTGTCGGGTCCTTGATGTCACAGGTCTTGCAGTGCACGCAGTTTTGCGCGTTGATCTGCAGGCGGTCTGTGTTGTCGGCATTTTTTACAAATTCATACACACCGGCAGGGCAATAGCGGCTTTCGGGACTGTCGTAGAGGGCGAGATTGACGGTGATCGGCAGCGCTGCGTCCTTCAATGTCAGGTGGACCGGCTGGTCCTCCTCGTGATTGGTGTTCGACAGGAACACCGAGGAGAGGCGGTCGAAGGTCAGGACGCCGTCGGGCTTGGGATAGGTCTTGGCGTGGACCTGGTCCTTGCGACAAAGGGTCGTGTTGTCAGCATGAAGATGCTTGAATGTCCACGGAACGCCGACACCCAAGTGGTTGAGCCACATGTCCAATCCGGCGTAAAGCGTGCCCGCCGTCGCACCGAATCTTGCCACTGCGGGTTGGGCGTTGCGGACGGTCTTCAGTTCCTTGGCGATCCAGCTCGAGCGTAGCGTGGGCTCATAGTCCGTGAGTTCGTCCCAGCGGCGATCCGCGACAACCGCAGCAAAGGCAGACTCGGCGGCGAGCATTCCCGACTTCATCGCGGTGTGGCTGCCCTTGATGCGCGGCACGTTGACGAAGCCCGCCGCGCAACCGATCAGCGCTCCGCCGGGGAAGGCGAGTTTGGGCACCGCCTGCCACCCGCCCTCGTTGATCGCGCGCGCGCCGTAAGAAACGCGCTTGCCGCCTGCGATTTCGGCGGCGATCGCGGGGTGGGTCTTCCACTGCTGGAATTCCTCGAACGGCGACAGTGTCGGGTTCTGGTAGTCAAGCGCGACAACGAAACCGAGCGCGACCTGGTGGTTGTCTTGGTGGTAAAGAAAGCCCCCCCCCCATGCATCGTCGAGCGGCCAGCCCTGAGTGTGGATGACACGTCCTGGGTGATGCTGGTCAGCAGGAACGTCCCACAACTCCTTAATCCCGATTCCGTAAACCTGCGGCCCCGCCTGTTTGCGCAGGTCGAAGATGCGGGTCAGTTCCTTGGTCAGGTGACCCCGCGCGCCTTCGGCCATGAAGGTATAACGGGCGTGGATTTCCATCCCCGGCTGCCAGTCGGCTTTGCGCGTGCCATCACGTGCGATGCCCATGTCACCGGTCGCCACGCCTTTGACCGAGCCGTTGTCGTTGAACAGGATTTCAGCCGCCGCGAAGCCGGGGAATATCTCGACCCCGAGCTCCTCCGCCTGCCCCGCGAGCCAGCGGCAGAAATTGCCGAGGCTGACGGTGTAGGTGCCCTTGTTGTCGAGAAAGCCCGGCATGAGGAGATGGGGCAGGTTGTACTTGCCCTTCTTCGTCAGCACCCAATGCAAATTCTCGGTCACCGGCACGGTCAGTGGCGAACCCTTGTTCTTCCAGTCGGGAATGAGCTCGTCGAGCGCGATCGGGTCGACCACTGCGCCCGAGAGGATGTGCGCGCCGATCTCGCTGCCTTTTTCGAGGATGCAGACTGAAATCTCGTTATTGTTCTCGGCGGCGAGCTGTTTCAGACGGATCGCGGCGGACAGGCCTGCGGGGCCGCCGCCGACGATCACGACGTCATAGTCCATCGATTCGCGTTCGCTCACTCGCATCGCTCCGTTCTTCCGTCACTTAACGCCCTGCCAATTCCTTGACCGCGTCGTCAATGGCGGAGACAAGGATGCGATGAGCGCGAGTGCGGATGAATATACGCGGGACGCGGCCGCCAGACTGCTGCGGTGGTGGTTGGACGCCGGGGTCGATACGGCAATCGCAGAGGAGCCGCGGCAGTGGTTAAAGCCCGCGGCGTCGCGCACGACCGCTACTGCGTCCGCGATTTTAAAAGAGATTGCGCCTCCGAGTCCGGCAGAACTTCCCGCCGATTATGACGCGTTTCGGTTGTGGTTGGAGAGGGCGACAGACTTGCCGCTTGATCGCGCCGGAGCGCGACGGGTGCTGCCGCATGGGCTGCCGCGCGCGAGAATCATGCTGATGAGCAGTCCGCCAGAGCATGACGATGCCGCAGATGGCAGGCCGATCGGGGGCGAAGCGTGGCTACTGACGACGCGGATGCTCGCCGCGATCAAGCTGTCACCTGATGAGGCGTATAGCGCGTCCCTGGCCTGCTTCCATTCGCCGGGCGCGCGGATGGGCGATCCCGAGCTTGAGCGGTGCGGGGAAATCGCGCGGCGGCACATTGCGTTGGTCAAGCCCGAACGGTTGCTGCTGTTTGGCGAAGCGCCGGCGCGCGCGCTGCTCGGAGAAAGTCTGCAGCAGGCGCGGGGGCGGGCGCACTGGATCGAGGGGGTACGCAGCGTGGCCACCTATCATCCGCGCTGGCTGCTCCAGCGGCCTGGCGACAAGGCGCTAGTGTGGCGCGACTTGCTGATGCTGATGGACGGGGAATGATGTTCCAGCTTTTGATGGTGCTGCAAATTGCGCAGCAGGACCCGCTGGCTCCGTTGGTGGTTCAGGTGAGCCCGGCGGTGCAGCAGCCAGCTCCCCTGCCCGCCCCGACGGTGACCACTTCTCTTGTGATTTCGATGGATTGGCGGGCGGAGTTTGCGGCGATTCGCAAGGGCGACTGGACGGGCGCGGCGGCGGGAATCGGGGCGCTTCCCGACGGGCCGCTGAAGGCGGTGGCCAAGGCCGAGTTTTATACCGCCAGAGGATCGCCGACGGTCAACGTCGATGAGTTGCAAGCCCTGATTGGCGAGGCACCCGAGCTGGCGCAGGCCGAGCAGCTCGAGCGGCTGGCGGCGAGCCGGGGGTCGATCCAGATGATGGCTATCCCCGAGCGGCCGGTGGTCAGTCTTTCCTCGGCAACGCGTCGTGGGCGGGCGAAGCCGGTGGTAGGCGATGCGGTCGCGGATCAGGTGCGCGTGACGCTCGACCCGTTGCTCAAGCTCGATTCGGCCGATGCGGCGGAAACGCTGATGATCCAGTCGGCGCCATTGATGACGCCCGAGGGGCGCGCCGAGGCGGGACAGCGGGTGGCGTGGAGCTACTATTCGCTCGGCCGCGATGCCGATGCGGTGCGGGTCGCCGAGGCCGGGCGGGTCGGGGCGAGCGGGGACTGGGCGGTGGCCTCGGCGTGGGTGTCGGGG
>JAYWBP010000167.1:0-3294 GCA_043781375.1 Novosphingobium sp. | reverse complement strand
GCAATTGGTAGGTCAGCGATTTGCCCGCCCCCGTGGGCATCACCGCCAGCGTCGACTGCCCGGTCATGACCCGGTCGATGACCTGGTCCTGGACCCCGCGAAGCGCCGGAAAACCGAAGGTGCGGTGGAGCGCGGTCAGGACGGTATCAGCCAGCATGGCGGGCCTATGGCAGATCGCGGCACGGGTGCAAAAGCCTTGCCGCCCGACTTACCCTCAGTCCAAATTCGGGCGTAGCCAGCGCTCAGCCACCGGCAGGTCCATGCCCCGCCGCGCCGCATAGTCCTCAAGCTGGTCGCGGCCGATCCGGGCAACGCCGAAGTACTGGCTTTCAGGATGGGCGAAGTAGAACCCGGAGACCGCTGCGGTGGGCAGCATCGCCTGGCTTTCGGTCAAGGTGATGCCAGTGTTCGCCGTCGCGTCGAGCAGGTCAAACAGCAGCGGCTTGAGGCTGTGATCGGGGCACGCGGGGTAGCCCGGCGCGGGACGAATGCCGCGATACTGCTCGCGGATCAGCGCCTCGCTGGTCAGTTGCTCGCCCGGCGCATAGCCCCACAGCGTAGTGCGGACATGCTGGTGCAGCCGCTCGGCAAAGGCTTCGGCGAAGCGGTCGGCTAGGGCCTTGAGCAGGATGTCGTTATAATCGTCGTACCCGGCGCGAAAGCGTTCGAGGTGCGGCTCGATCCCGTGAATGCCGACCGCGAAGCCGCCGAGCCAATCGCCGGCGGGGTCGATGAAATCGGCCAGGCAGAAGTTTGCGCGCCCCTGTCCATCAGCGCCTTTGCTCTTGCGGATCTGCTGGCGGAGGAAAGGGATGCGCAGATTCTCGCCGCCAATAATCACATCATCCTCATCGCGCGCGCAGGGCCAGAAGCCGCAGACGCCGCGGGCGGTCAGCCATTTCTCGGCGATGATTGTCTTGAGCATCGCCTGGGCATCGGCGAACAGCGAGCGCGCGCTCTCGCCCACCACTTCGTCCTGCAGCACCGCCGGATAGGTCCCAGCCAATTCCCAGGCGCGAAAAAATGGCGTCCAGTCGATCAGTTCGGCCAGGTCGGCCAGGTCCCAGGCCTCGAACGCATGGACGCCGGGCTGCAGCGGCGGCGGGGGCTTGTCGGCCAGGTCGGGCTTGAAACTGTTGGCGCGCGCCTCGGCCAGGCTGAGCAGCGCGCTGGGTACCTTGCCCGCACGTGCTTCGCGCACGTTCTGGTATTCGCTTGCGGTGTTAGCGACGAAGCCCTCGGCCTGGGTGTCCGACAGCAATTGCGAGGCCACCCCGACCGCGCGGCTGGCGTCGAGCACGTGGATCACCGGGCCCTTGTAGGCCGGATCGATCCGCAGCGCAGTGTGGACCTTGCTCGTGGTCGCCCCGCCGATCAGCAGCGGGATGGTGAAGCCAGCGCGCTGCATCTCCTCGGCCATGGTGACCATTTCGTCCAACGAGGGCGTGATCAGCCCCGACAGCCCGATGATGTCGGCGTCCTGCTCGCGCGCGACTTCAAGGATCTTCGACCACGGCACCATGACGCCCAGGTCGATCACTTCGTAACCGTTGCACTGGAGAACGACGCCGACGATGTTCTTGCCGATATCGTGGACGTCGCCCTTGACCGTGGCCATGACGATCCTGCCTTTGGCCTTGGCGCCCGGTTCCTTTGACGCCTCGATATAGGGGATCAGGTGGGCGACGGCCTTTTTCATCACTCTTGCCGACTTGACCACTTGCGGCAGGAACATCTTGCCCGCGCCGAACAGGTCGCCAACGGTGTTCATGCCGGCCATCAGCGGCCCTTCGATGACCTCGATCGGGCGGGGCTGAAGCAGTCGGGCTTCCTCGGTATCCTCGACGATATAGGCATCGATGCCCTTGACCAGCGCGTGTTCCAGGCGCCGCACCACGTCCCACCCGCGCCATTCCTCGGCGGCCTTTTCGGCGACCGCATCGGTGCCCTTGAAGCTTTCGGCCAGCACGATCAGCCGTTCGGTGGAGGTCTGCTCGCCTTCCACTGTGATCCGGCGGTTGAGGATCACATCCTCGCAAGCCTCGCGCAGCACTGGGTCGATCTGGTCATAGATGTCGAGCTGCCCGGCATTGACGATCGCCATGTCGAGCCCGGCCGGGATCGCATGATACAGGAACACCGAATGCATCGCCCGACGCACCGGCTCGTTGCCGCGGAAGCTGAACGACAGATTGGAGAGCCCGCCCGAAATATGAACGTGCGGGCAGTTGGCGCGGATCTCGCTGGCCGCCTCGATAAAGTCGAGGGCGTAGCGGTCATGGTCCTCGATCCCGGTGGCGATGGCAAAGATGTTGGGGTCGAAGATGATATCTTCGGGCGGAAAGCCGATTCCGGTGAGCAACTTGTAGGCCCGGCTGCAAATCTCGACCTTGCGCGCCTTGGTGTCGGCCTGGCCGGTTTCGTCGAAGGCCATGACCACCACGGCGGCGCCATAGGCCATGCATTTGCGGGCCTGCTCGAGGAACTGCGCTTCGCCTTCCTTCATCGAGATCGAGTTTACAATCGGCTTGCCCGGCACGCATTTGAGCCCGGCCTCGATCACTGACCACTTCGATGAATCGACCATCACCGGCACCCGGGCGATGTCGGGCTCGGCAGCGATGAGCTTGAGGAAGGTGGTCATGGCGTGGACCGAATCGAGCAGCCCTTCGTCCATGTTGACGTCGATCACCTGGGCCCCGTTCTCGACCTGCTGGCGCGCGACTTCGACCGCGCGGGCATAATCGCCGGCCATGATCAGCTTCTTGAACGCCGCCGATCCGGTGACGTTGGTGCGCTCGCCGATGTTGACGAAGCGGGCGGAACTGGGCGTAGTCATATCGATCTCTCAAGTGCCTCCCCGGAACGTGGAGGGGGACCGCCGCAAGCGGTGGAGGGGGTTCTCGGCTGGACGGTATCCATGAGAGGGTGCGCCCAGCCGCCTACCCCCTCCGCCATGCTGCTGCGTGCCATGGTCCCCCTCCCCGTTCCGGGGAAGTGCTGTTTGCTCACGCCGCCAGCACGAACGGTTCGAGCCCAGCCAGCCGCGTTACCGGTGCCAGCACCGGCGGCACGCGCGGGGCCAGGCCCTGCACTGCCGCAGCCATCGCGGCGATATGCGCCGGGGTCGAGCCGCAGCAGCCGCCCAGCACGTTGACCTGGCCATGCTGCGCCCATTCGCCGACCAGGCCAGCAGTGGTCTCCGGCATTTCGTCGTATTCGCCCAGCTCGTTGGGCAGTCCGGCGTTGGGATAGACCATGATGAGCGTGTCGGCGATTTCGGACAGGACCTTG
>JAYWBP010000166.1:0-3299 GCA_043781375.1 Novosphingobium sp. | reverse complement strand
TACCGCATGACGCGAACGCGCCAGCAAGAGCAGCGATCCCGCCACCGAAGCCCAGACCCCGATCGCCCAGGCCGAGACATTCAGCGTCGTCAGCCCATCGAGCCAGGCGGCCATCTCCGGCGGAAAGTTCTTCAGATATTCGGCATCGCGCAGGTTCGACATGACATAATCATAAGCGCCGAACAGGTTCCACAGCAGGCCGAGCACGCCGACCACCCACAAGTGCCACGGCACTCCCGAACCACGCGCGTTTTGATCAGGCAGGACGTCGCCCATTGCACTCTCCCCAGATGATCCGGTCACAAGCTATCACTTGCGCCCAGGCTGGGCAAATCGCCGCCCAGCCCCTACCTAACGCAGCGATGCGCGACCTTTTCGCCGATGACCTCCCCCCGCCGCGTGGCGAAGCCGTGCACCCCGACGCGCCGCTGGCCGATCGCCTGCGCCCCGCCACCCTTGCCGAGATCATCGGCCAGGAGCATCTGACCGGACCCGAAGGCGCGATCGGGCGGATGGTCGCGGCCGGGCGCCTGTCGTCGATGATCCTGTGGGGCCCTCCCGGCACCGGCAAGACCTCTATCGCGCGGCTTCTGGCCGACGCGGTGGGGATGCGCTTTGTCGCGATCAGCGCGGTGTTCTCGGGCGTGGCCGACCTCAAGAAAGTCTTTGCCGAGGCGGAAACCGCCGGGCGCGCGGGGCAGCGCACGCTGTTGTTCGTGGACGAAATCCACCGCTTCAACCGCGCCCAGCAAGACGGCTTCCTCCCTTTCGTCGAGCGCGGCACCGTGACGCTGGTGGGCGCCACGACCGAGAACCCCAGCTTCGCGCTCAACGCCGCGCTGCTCAGCCGCGCCCAGGTGCTGATCCTCCACCGCCTCGACGCGCGGGCGCTGACGGCGCTGGTCGACCGGGCCGAGGCGCTCGAAGCCCAGCCGCTGCCCCTCACCCCCGATGCCCGCGCCGCGCTCATCGCCAGTGCCGACGGCGACGGGCGGTTCCTCCTCAACCAGGCCGAGACGCTGTATGCGGCGCGGATAACTGCCCCGCTCGATCCGCAAGCGCTGGGTGCCTTCCTCCAGCGCCGGGTGGCAGTCTATGACAAGGACCGCGACGGACATTACAACCTGATCTCCGCACTGCACAAAGCCCTGCGCGGCTCGGACCCCAACGCCAGCCTCTACTACATGGCGCGGATGCTAACCGCGGGCGAAGAGCCGCTGTATGTCCTGCGCCGCCTGGTCCGCTTCGCCAGCGAGGACATCGGCCTGGCCGATCCGCAAGCCCTGATCCAGTGCCTCGCCGCACGCGACGCCTACCAGTTCCTCGGCAGTCCCGAGGGCGAACTGGCGATCGTCCAGGCCTGCCTCTATTGCGCCACCGCCCCCAAATCGAACGCGGCGTACGTGGCGCAAAAAGAAGCCTGGCGCAGCGCCAAGGAAACCGGCTCGCTCAGCCCACCCGCGCATATCCTGAACGCGCCGACCAAGCTGATGAAGGACCTCGGTTACGGCAGCGGGTATGCCTATGACCATGAGGCCGACGATGGCTTTTCCGGCGCGGACTACTGGCCCGAGGAAATTGAAGAGGTGGCGTTCTACAAGCCGGTCGCGCGCGGGTTCGAGCGCAAGGTGCTGGAGCGGATGGAGTGGTGGGAAAAGCGGCGAGCGGAGTTGCGGGGGTGAGCGATAACGTACACTGTAGCAGAACGTAAATGCAGGAACTTATTGAAAGTTTACTGGGGGCATAAAATGAAGCAGGCAAATATTGTTTCGAAAAAGCGCCCAACTGCGTTTGGAAGCATTCTTGGATCATTTTTGATCGCATCAATTTATAGCACTTTGCCCGAGACTGTGGCTGCTGCGCCGGTCCGGCAGAGTTCCATAGGAGTGCCTTCTGCCTTCATGCAATGTGCCGCCGATACTGTTGTCGGCCGCGCTATCTATGAAATAAAGACAAGGGTTTTCGTCGTAAAAGGGAATGACCAAGCAACGCTTGATCATGCTACTTCAGAATGGGAATCTTTCGTAAATCAGAGGGGCAAAAGTGGCAGGAATGGGGGCCTGGACGGCCTGACAATATTTTTGGGTGGTCCTTATCCGCGCTGCATCTACACTTCGGAAGCAGGGGCTACCAGCCACATCATCGGCGCCAACGATACAACCCCGGACATGATCGATTGGCAACCAACCGATACGGCGGCGGCGCCTGGAAATGCCCAATCCCCCATTCAATCCTACAACCTCACCTACCAGGACGGTGTTCAGGCTGGCTACGGTTATGACAATGCCTCGCTCAAGCTCAACTATCGCTTCCTTGCCTGCGCCGACGAAATCCAGGTTGCCTATGGCATCGATCGCAAATCGCTCGAGCATAGCGATCGCTATGTCGTCAGGCCGATTGGCCATGGCAATATGGAATACGCCACCCCAGCGTCGCAACCCGAAGCGCCCGCGTCGGTCGAACTGGACATGCGGGTGACCCGCAAATACCAATCCACCATCACCACGGTGGGTCACCTCCGCGACAAGTTTGCAGGCGAGACACTCGGCTTCGGCTGCTTCACCGGGCAGACGCAACGGGTCGGCTTCATCAAGACCCTGGTCGGACCGAATGCAACCAAGCCGCAAATTCAGGAATACCTCGGCTCGCTGATTCTGGCAGGCGGCACATTTCAGGGCATAGGCGCCGATTTCGACTTCCCGCTCACCAACGCCGAATTTCCAAACAGCTCGCGCGCGTTCAAAGTCAGGACTTACGGCGCCAAGAGTCACCTCGCCCTGCCCCCGGCGGTGCCGATTCCCGACGATGCGCCCAAGGTTGCCGATGCCAACCGCCAAGCCGCCGCTTTTGCTGCCCAGCAAGTGACCAAGATGCAGCAGGACCTCGCCACCGAGCAGGCGCAGCGCAAGGCCCAGGCCGACTATGCGCAGGCCAAGTCGCAGCATGATGCGGTAGTCGCTCGGATGCAGCAGGCCAATGACAATGCCGCGCGCGACCACGAAGCTGCGATGGCAGATTGGCGCGCCAAGGTCGCGGCCTGCCAAGCCTCCACTACCTCGGTTTGCAAAACACAGTAACACCGCGCGGCTGACGACAAAGCTGCGCGCCTTACCCCTCCACCGTCTTGCAGACGGTCCCCCTCCCCGAGCAGTACTCGGGGAGGACTGGTTTCTGTGCGTCTCCGCGCCGCCGCGTGACGCCTAATACCAGGACTCGCTGATCATAACCCATGAGCCCAATCGCGGCGTCCGATCGAGGTGATTCTGTCAGGCTGGGCGGCGAGCTTATTCCAGGCGTCG
>JAYWBP010000165.1:0-3300 GCA_043781375.1 Novosphingobium sp. | reverse complement strand
CCGATTCACCAGCTGGTTCCGTGGGCGGCCTGAACCGCCTGATCGAAGGTTATCGCCGTTTCCGGGACAATGGCTGGGCCTCCAATCGTGAGCGCTGGGCGGCATTGCGCGAAGGCCAAGAGCCCGACGTCATGATCATCGCCTGTTCGGACAGCCGGGTTGACCCATCCCAGATTTTCGATGTCGATCCAGGCGAAGTCTTCGTCGTGCGTAACGTCGCGGCGATGGTCCCGCCGTTCGAAACCTCGCCCGGCCATCACGGGGTCTCGGCCGCTTTGGAATTCGCGGTGCAAATCCTCAAGGTCAGGGAAGTCGTGGTGTTGGGCCACGGCATGTGCGGCGGCTGCAAGGCGGCATTGTCGCGCGAATTGGCCGGAACCAAGCCAGGCGAAGGCGGGTTCATCGCCGACTGGATTGCAATGCTCGACGACGCCCGCGAAGCGGTGGTGCATGATCACGGCACCCAAGGCGCGGCGGCCGAGCGGGCGATGGAGCTGGCTGGGGTCAAGGTCAGCCTTGCCAACCTGCGCACCTTCCCGTGCGTTCGCCAGAAAGAGCACAGCGGCGAGCTCAAGCTGACCGGGGCGTTCTTCGCTATTTCGGACGGCCTGCTGCACGTCCTCGACGAGTCCACCGGACTTTTCGCACCAATCTGAACGGCTGCAAAAAGGGCGGCAGTTGCCCGCCGCCCTTCCCGTTGGTCTTGAATCCGCTGGCTTACTTGCCGGCGGCCTTGGCCTTGGCATAGCTCGACCACAGCAGCGCGATCGGGGCGCGGGTGTCGGTCACCTTGGCAAAGCTGGCCTGGGCGTCGGCATACTTGCCCTGGTCGGATTGCGCGATGCCGAGCTGAAGGTTGACCCGCGCCGTTTCGACGCCCGGTTTGGCCAGAGCGAGCCTGTAGAGCTCCTCGGCCTTGGCCGGCTGATCATAGCTCAGGAAAGTATCGGCTGCAGCGGTGATCGTTGTCGCCGACGCCGCTGCGCCGCGCGCTTCGCGTTCCTGCCCGGGCAGCGAATTCCTGTCCAAAGCAACGCGGGTGGTGGCTTCTTTGCGTGCATCCCTCACGAACTCGTCACCGGTCTTGAGCAGCCCCGCGGCGACACCTTGATCGATGATCTTGAGCGCTTCACCCGGCAGACCGCGCTTGCTCAACGCCTGGATATATTCGACGTAGTCGCGCTCTTCGGAGAAGCTCCCGGTGCGCTGCATCAGGCGCAGCAAAGCGATCTGGTCGTGGCCCTGATAGCCATTGAGATCGCGGACGACCGCAATCGCCAGCGCCCAATTCTCCTTGGACGGGTAGGTGGCGACCAGTTCGTTGGCGAACATGGCGGCTTCAGTCGGCATTTTGGCCCGGTAGGCGCTGGCAATGCCATACCGCATCCAACCCTCAGGGGCTCCGGCGCCGGTCTTGACCACGGCTTGCTGAAGAACCTTGAGCCCGGCGGCGGTCTGGTTGTCCTTGATGAAGGCATCGGCGAGGTTGATCAAAGCTTCGCCCGGGGTTGCGCCGGCATCGCTGGCGGCCTGGAACGCGGCACGTGCGCCCGCGTAGTCCTTCTGCTCCATCGCCAGGTTGCCCATGACCATCAGGTATTTGGGCTTGTTGACCGCGTCGATCCGGCCAGTGTCGAGCTGCGCCTGGATGCCCTGACGCTGCACGCCTGCGTCCATCGCCAGCGTGCCGTAGGACAGCTGCATCTGGCCGGCCAGGAACTTGTCGTCGGTGTTGGTCGCGGTTGCCACGGTCTTGTCGACTGCGGCCTTTTCACCAGCCAGCAACGGCGCGATCGCGGCGACGGCTGCATCATACTTCGCTTGAGCCGCAGCTTTGGCGGCCTTGCCCTGCGCATTGTTCAGCGCCGTCAGCGCGGTGGTTGCAACCTGGTGGGCCGCGATTACGTCAGGGCGCTTCGCAGCGGCGTCCATCGCTGTCTTTGCGGCCTGATAGACCGGAATGAACAGTTTCGACGGCGCCAGTTTTACTTCCTTGGGCGCGTCTTTTGGCTTGTCCTTGGCCATTACGGGGCTGGTGGCTCCAGCCGCGATGCCCATGGCAAGTGCCAGACCCAGCGCCGTGCGCGCGAAAAATTTGGCTCGCATCATCGAAATCTTCTCCTTCGCGGGCTGTCTGCGCCGGGCCCGATACCCCTTGCCGAAAGCCGTAATCCTGTGTTTCGCCATAGGCGCGAGCGCGCCCCTTTGGCAACAGGTCAGCGCGCTAGGGCAAGGCCGGTGAACTGCGATTGAATAGCGCAGCGTCCAACCGTTCAGTTTGGCGGTTCAAAGTGTGGAAAAGACGAGGCTGGCTGCGTCTTTTGATAGTCTTGTCGGCCCCTTTCGCCTAGAGCGGAAGCGACCCAAATCCCATCAGCGATGAAGTGAACCAGAGCGCGTGAGCGACGAACCCGAAATTCCCGAATCCATTCCAACTCCCAGCGGCGTCCCGGGCGAGTATGCCCGCGTCGATATCGTCGATGAAATGAAGACCAGCTACCTCGATTACGCGATGAGCGTGATCGTGGCGCGCGCCCTGCCCGATGTCCGCGATGGCCTCAAGCCGGTCCACCGCCGGATCCTGTTCGCCGCGCAGGAAGGCGGCATGGTCGCGGGCAAGCCATACCGCAAATGCGCCAAGATCGTCGGCGACGTGATGGGCAATTACCACCCGCACGGTGACAGCGCGATTTACCTGGCACTGGTCCGCATGGCGCAGGACTGGTCGATGCGGGTGCCGCTGGTCGATGGTCAGGGCAACTTCGGCTCGATGGATCCCGATGCGCCGGCCTCGATGCGTTACACCGAAGCGCGGCTGGCCAAGGTCGCCAATTCGCTGCTCGACGATCTCGACAAGGATACGGTCGATTTCCAGGACAATTACGATGGTTCGCGCAAGGAACCGCAGGTCCTCCCGGCCCGCTTCCCCAACCTGCTGGTCAACGGCGCGGGCGGCATCGCGGTCGGCATGGCGACCAACATTCCGCCGCACAACCTCGGCGAAGTGATCGACGGATGCCTCGCCTATATCGAGAACCCGGCGATCACCACCGAGGAACTGTTCGAGATTATTCCGGGGCCAGACTTTCCGACCGCCCCGATCATCCTCGGCAATCATGGCGCGCGGTCGGCTTACCTGACCGGGCGCGGTTCGATCCTCCAGCGCTGCCGCCACGAAATCGAGGAAGGCCGCGGTGACCGGCGCTCGATCGTGCTGACCTCGATCCCCTATCAGGTCGGCAAGTCCGGCCTCGTCGAAAAGATCGCCGAAGCCGCCAAGGAAAAGCGGATCGAAGGCGT
>JAYWBP010000164.1:0-3307 GCA_043781375.1 Novosphingobium sp. | reverse complement strand
CGGGCTTTTCCGCGCGCGGGGACAGCGTGATGGCGGCATCGGTATGAGTGAATTCAATGCGCATGTTCAGATGTGCCGTTCGACCCAGAGTTGCCAGTTTCGGATATGATTATGCGCTTTGGACAAGGACGATCGGTGCATGATCTGATCACAGCGATAGGTTGATTGATACAGCTTCGGCGCAATTTCGGAATTTGCATTGAAAATATGTGTCTTGTAGCTATGACAGCCATCGACTACGATTTTGTTGCCGATCCGCATGACCAGCAGAGATGTACCGCCATTGCGGTCGGTTTGACTGGCGAAAAGCCGATCGACATTGGAACCAGCGTTGCCGGAAAAATGCCGTCTGGCATAATCCCCGGCTGAACTGCCGAACGCCACCCATGCCTCATCTATCCGGCGATCTTCAAAAAGCCTGAGCCAATAATCCCGGCGCGGTGGCCATTGATGGTCGTATTGGGTAGCGGTGATAACGTCACAGAACAGCCGCATATCGGCCTTGGTCAACCAACGCAGCAAAACTGCCTTAAGCGGTTCGGCAAACCCCGCCCAGATGCCGCCGCGCATGATGCGCGGATCGCCATAGGATGCGACGATGGCCTCGGTCAGCCGCGCTTGCATGGCCTCGGGCGGAGTATTTTCGCGCCATGGTGCCAACAACGCGGCGACCGCCACGGACGCGCCGGCCTGTAGCGCGGGTGCCGGGCCTGGCTTCAGCCAACGCAGCAGCCGTTCCTGTTCGTTGGCCCGATCAAGGCGGGGCGCGACCTGTTTGACAAACGCCAGATGGGCGTGATGCGGCAAGCCCGGCGCGTGCGGCGCAGCAAAGCCGAGCCGCTTCAGTGCGTCATAGGGGTCGTCCGCTTCGGACATCGCAGTGGCAATGGCGGCCGGCGCTTGGTAGGGCAACAGCAGGTCTGGCAGAGCGTGCAGCATCGCAATTGCCCGCGCCCCAAGAACTGTGCGCCGGGCACGCAAGGCGGCGGCGAGCTGGTTGGTATGCGCGGCGCCAGGCACGAAACTGTCGAGGTAGACGCGGAACATCGCAGCCAGAAATGCTTCGTGGCCATTATCTGCAATTTCGCGCAGATAGAAGTCGCGCAACGGCTTCAGCAAGGCCTTGTCGCGCCGGTCTTCGTCAAATACCGCGAAGGCCGCCGCTGTCACGCGCTGGATCGGCACCGATGCCCAGTCCCAATCCGTGACCCGGCGCAGCATTTCGCGAGCCAGCGCATCGCGGTTCGCCGGCTCGGGGACGGCAACCACATCCGGCCAGCGCGCCACCACCTTTGCGACCGCGCGTTCAAGCTCCACCAATGACGGCAGCACGCCCGCACCCAGCACAAACCGTCCCACATGCAGACGTTCCGATGCCTTCATGGCGGAACCAGACCGACACCGATGAATTTCTGTCTGATGTCCTCGACCTGTGCCCCCGATTTTGGGGTCAGCATGATGAAGCGCAGGTCGATCCGCCGATTTGTCGCCTGTCCGGCCGGCGTGTCATTGGCGGCTATGGGGCGGTCGGGGCCATAGCCGGCAAAAGACATCACCGACTGGCCCTGGAGGTTCTTGTAGCCACGCAGCGTCGGCAAGGCGTCGGTCATCAGCCCGAACGTGGTGGTAGCGCGCACCGCCGACAGGTTGGTGTTCACCGGATAGGTGCCGGTCGAGTCGGTATGGCCTTCGATCTGCACCGCTTCCACAACTGCGAAATTCTGATTACAGCCTTTATAGGAGTCCGGCGGGCCACCGAAGGTGTAGCAGGGCAAAACCTCATTCAAGCGTTGCGCGATGTGCTTAATTACATCGGCCTTGCCCTGGGTGAATATCGCCGAGCCCTGGACAAACAGACCGTCGCCCTGAAAGCGCAGCGCGTCGCTCTGTTCGCTGAGTTGAATTTGCAGGTCCGGGAAGTCCACCTTCAGCCTGTCGCGCATCTGTTCGAGGATTTGCCGACGCGCAAGGGCCACCTTGGACATATAGATTTCAAGCGGGTCGCTTTTGGCGCGCTCCAGTTCGGCGATCCTGAGCGCCTGATCTTCAGTGATTTTTTTGAGCCGATCGCGATCCCTGGCAAGTTCATCGCGTTCCCTTTCACGATCGGCCAGCAGCATTTCGAGCAGCCTGATCCGTTCGGCTTGCTCGCTATTGCGTTGCTCAACCACATGCAGGTACTCGGCTAACTTGTCATATGTGTTCTTCGAAACGGTTTCCGTGTTCTTGAACTGGCTGGCAAAGAATGCCAGCAGGATCATCACGACAAAAAGAAACCCCACCGTCATGTCGGTCATCGACACGAAGACGCTTTCTTCGTCTTCCTCGGCGCTGGATTTTCGAGCCTGCGCGCGCATTAGCGGGGCGGCCCGCTTTTCGGCATGAAGGTTTCAGCCCGGTCCACAATGCCACGCAGCGTATCAACCCCCGGGGCCAACGTGTCCTTCATCCTGCCGATATGCTCCTGCGCGGTGCCAAGCGCTGCCTCAAGCTGGGCGGAATAGCCCGACAGCGCCCGGCCCAGCATCGCATCGATATCGTCGAGCTTTTCCGCATCACGGGTCAATTGCGCCAGGACGACGCGTGTGGTTTCCAGCGTAAGGCGGATGCCTTCGCGCTCATTGCCAAGGGCCGCCTGCGCCGCTTCAAGCACCTGGGCCGCACTGCGGGCGACCGACTGTGCGCTGGAGGTCATGGTCACTGCGGTATCGTTGGTGGCTGCCGCTAACTGGCGGATTTGCGCCTCGATCCGTTCATGGCTGGCGCGCACCGGGTCGGTCGCGGCGACCATTTCGCGGCTGGCGCCCCCGAAGCTGACCGCCGCCCCGGCGATCGCATCGGCCCCACTGCGCAGACTTGTGGAGGCGCTACGCATGCCGCCAACGCCTGACGTCACTTCGCCAACTAGCGCTTCGAACTGGGTTGCCAGCGCCTGCACCCGGTCGATCACCTGCGCCCCGACGGTTGTGGACAGGTCATCGCCGAGTTGCGCGATTTCACGGCTGGTTTTGCCGAAGGCATCGCGCATCGCCTGGCCGGCACCGCTCGAAGCCTCACGCATGCGCTGCTCGACGTCGGCCGCACTCTGGGCGGTGGCGGTTGAAAGCGTATCACGAAAGCTGATGGCAGCGTCGCGCATTTCCGCGGCAGCCTTGCTCATCGCGCCGGCACCCTCGGCGGTGTTGCTGCGAATGCCATCTAACGTATCGTTCATCACCGAAAGCAGCCTTTCCGCGCCCTCGGTCATTGTGCTGGACGCCACTTCCCCGGTCGCGGCCACCTGGGTTCGCAGATCGGCAATCGCGCT
>JAYWBP010000163.1:0-3332 GCA_043781375.1 Novosphingobium sp. | reverse complement strand
ACCGAGCCATGGCAGGCCATCGTCGCCAGGACGTGGTCGAGCCGCTCGCCCAACAGCAGCGCGTCACCATTAGCGGCCAGATCGTCGGCAATGTCGCGAACCAGGGCCTGGGTATCACCCTGCCCCAGCGCAGTCGGCACCGAACGGACCAGTATCGCCGAGGCGCCAAAGCGTTCGAGCGCCAGGCCGAGGGTGGCGAGTTGGGCAAAGTGATCCTCCAGCCGGTCACACGCCGCCTCGTCCAGTTCGACCACTTCGGGCAGCAGCAGCGCCTGAGCGGCAGCGACGCTATCCCCCGCCCCGGCGGCCTTAAGCCGTTCGAGCACCAGGCGTTCATGGGCGGCGTGCTGGTCGACCAGGACCAGGCCATCGACGGCCTCGGCGACGATGTAAGTCTCGGCAACCTGGCCGCGCGCGACGCCGAGCGGGTATTGAGCCGCCTCGGGCACGGGAGCATCGGTGAGGTCGGCCCGGCCAGCGGGACCGGTCATCAGTTCACGCTCATAGCCGCGCCACGCCTGGCCCGCCTCATGGACTCGCGCCGGGCCTGCCAACGAATGGGCGAACCGGGCGAAGATGGAGTCCTGCGCGGGCGCGATCGGCTCGGCCTGCCACTGGCTCATCGCCGATGCGGCGGGCGCCTGCGCGCTGCGTTGCCCGGCACTGTCGAGCGCCTGACGCAATCCGCCCACGATCAGCCCGCGAATGAAGGCTGGATCGCGAAAGCGCACCTCGGTCTTGGCTGGGTGGACGTTGACATCAACATCCTCGGGCGCAACCTCCAGGAACAGTGCCAGCACCGCATGGCGATCGCGCGCGAGCATATCGGCATAGGCCCCGCGCACCGCGCCGATCAGCAGGCGATCCTTCACCGGGCGGTTGTTGACGAACAGGAACTGGAGATCGGCGACCCCGCGGTTGAAAGTCGGCAGCCCGGCCACCCCGGTCATCCGCGCCGAGCCGCGCACCAGGTCGATGGCGATGCCGTCGCCGACCAGCTCGCGCGCCACGATCCGCGCGACGCGTTCGGCCAGGTCGTCGCCCGGTTGCACCGCGAGGGTTCGGCGTCCGTCGTGTTCCAGCGTGAAGCCGATCGCCGGGCGGGCCAGGGCCAGGCGCCGGACGATGTCGAGGCAGGCGGCATATTCGGACCGGGCGCTGCGCAGGAATTTGCGCCGCGCAGGCACATTGCCGAACAGGTTTTCGACCCGGATGCGCGTTCCCGGCGGCAGCGCGGCTGGCCCCTCGCCGGCGAGTACGCCATGATCGACCACCCTTCGCCAGCCTTCGGCCGCGCCGTGCGGGCGGCTCTCGATCGTGAGCCGGGCGACGCTGGCGATCGAGGGCAAGGCCTCGCCGCGAAAGCCCAGGGTAGTGACCAGTTCGATCGCCTCATCGGGCAGCTTGGAGGTGGCATGGCGTTCCAGCGCCAGGGCAATCTGAGCCTGCGCCATGCCGCAACCGTCGTCGGTCACCTCGATGCAATCGAGCCCGCCCTGGACCAGACGGACAGCGATCATCGAAGCGCCGGCATCGATCGCGTTTTCGACCAGCTCCTTGAGCGCAGCAGCCGGACGCTCGACCACTTCGCCAGCAGCGATTCGGTTGACCAGCGCTTTGGGCAGGCGGCGGATTTCGGGCATGGCTACGCCTTAGCGATGAAGCGGCGCAATTTCGAGCCGCGCTCCCCCCGAACCCCCCGAAATCGACACAAATTTTTGGCCTTTGCCGGTAGCTTGCGATAAGGAGCCGCCTTCGCCCTCACCGACCGGACCCGCTGGGTCGCAACAATTGCGGCAAGCTCCCGGAAAGCAAACGGATTCTTCAATGGCTTCGCTGATGTCTCGATTCTTCAAATTCGGTTCGCAGAACATGGCGATCGACCTGGGAACGGCCAATACGCTGGTCTACGTTCAGGACCGCGGGATCGTGCTCAACGAACCTTCAGTGGTGGCCATCGAAACGATCAACGGGGTCAAGCGGGTCAAGGCGGTGGGCGACGATGCCAAGATGATGATGGGCAAGACCCCCGATAGCATCGAGGCGATCCGGCCCTTGCGCGACGGCGTGATCGCCGACATCGAAATCGCCGAGGAAATGATCAAGCACTTTATCCGCAAAGTCCACGGCAAGCGCAGCTTGTTCCGCTATCCCGAGATCGTGATCTGTGTGCCCTCGGGCTCGACCTCGGTTGAGCGCCGCGCGATCCGCGATGCGGCCAGCAACGCCGGGGCCAGCCAGGTCTACCTGATCCTTGAGCCGATGGCCGCCGCGATCGGCGCCAACATGCCAGTGACCGAGCCGGTCGGCTCGATGGTTGTCGATATCGGCGGCGGCACTACTGAAGTCGCAGTTCTCTCACTGCGCGGGTTGGCTTATACCACCTCGGTCCGGGTCGGCGGAGACAAGATGGACGAGGCCATCGTCAGCTATGTCCGGCGCCATCACAACCTGCTGATCGGCGAAGCCACAGCTGAGCGGATCAAGAAGGACTATGGCATCGCCATGATCCCCGCCGACGGCGTGGGCGAGACGATTCACATCAAGGGCCGCGACCTGGTCAACGGCGTGCCCAAAGAAATCACGATCACCCAGGCCAATGTCGCCGAGGCGCTGGCCGAGCCGATCGGGCAGATCATCGAGGGGGTGCGCATCGCCCTGGAAAACACCGCGCCTGAGCTGGCCGCCGACATCGTCGATCAGGGTATTGTCCTGACCGGCGGAGGCGCCCTGATCCGCGGCCTGGACGAGTATCTGCGCGAGGAAACCGGCTTGCCGGTAACCGTCGCCGAAGACCCGCTGTCGTGCGTGGCGCTGGGCACCGGCCGGGCAATGGAAGACCCGATCTACCGCGGCGTATTGATGACCGCCTGAGGGGCGCACCAGAGGGGCGCAATAGTCCGGCAACGAGTTCAAGGGGGCGTTGTAGCCGGTAGGGAAGGGAGACTGCAGCCATGGTGTCGCCGCCAAACCGGCGCTCCAGCTCCTCGCGCAGGGCGCAATACGGCACGTTCTTCGGATACCTGCTCGGCTTTGGCGGAGCGGTGATTGGCGCGGGGCTGCTTGCCGTCTCGCTGTCTAACCCCGGAGCTTTCGCCTTCCTGCGCAGCGGTGCAAGCGATGCTGTAGCGCCTGCCGCCCATGCGGCCGCCGGGAGCCGCATCCATAGCCAGGGGTTGGTTGCCACGATCGAGGGTTACTTCGCCGCCGCCAGCCAGAACGCTGCGCTCCACCGCGAGGTCGAAGCCACCCGAGTCCGGCTGATCGAGGCCCAGGCGCTGGCCGGAGAAAACCGCCGTCTCAAGGATTTGCTCGGGCTGATGCAGGCCGAA
>JAYWBP010000162.1:0-3379 GCA_043781375.1 Novosphingobium sp. | reverse complement strand
CGACGAAAGCGGCGCGCAAGGCAACCTCGGTCTTGCCGAATCCGACATCGCCGCAGACCAGCCGGTCCATCGGGCGGCCCGCTGCCATGTCACCGAGTACATCGTCGATCGCGGCGTCCTGATCGTCGGTTTCCTGCCACGGGAAGCGTTCGACAAACTGGTCGTAGCTGGCCTGCTCGGGGACCAGCACCGGGGCCTCGCGCAGAGCGCGCAGCGCGGCGGTCTTGAGCAGTTCGTGCGCAATCGCGCGGATGCGCTCTTTGAGCCGGCTCTTGCGCCTTTGCCAGCCTTCGCCGCCCAAACGGTCGAGCGCGGTAAATTCGTTGTCGCTGCCATAGCGGCTGAGCACGTCGATGTTTTCGACGGGGACGTAAAGCTTATCGCCGCCGGCATATTCGAGCATCACGCAATCGTGCGGGCTTTTGCCGACCGGGATGGATTGCAAGCCGCCGTAGCGCCCGATCCCGTGCTCAAGATGGACCACCAGATCGCCCGGGGTCAGCGCAGCCAGTTCGGCGAGGAAGGCATCGGCGCCCTTGCGGCGTTTCTTGCGCCGGACCAGCCGGTCGCCGAGGATATCCTGCTCGGTAACCAGCTCAATCTCGGCGTTGGAGAACCCGTTTTCGAGCGGCAGCACCATTGCCGCGACCACGCCCTTGGCGGCGAGGCCGAGTGCTTCGTGCCAGCTTGCCGCCATGACCGCGGCAGGGCGCACCGCTTCGCCAAGGATCGCGCTGATCCGCGCGCGGCTGCCTTCGGAATAGGCCGCGATCAGCACCTTCTTGCCCTGCGCAGCCTGTCCGGTCAGGTAGCGCGCTGCAGCTTCATAGACGTTATCGCCGCGCGCGCGTTCGGGCGCGAAGTCACGCCCGCTGGCAAACCCGGCGTCGATCACGCTGGCGCTCTCAGGCTGCGCGAATATATCGGTGCGGTGGACCGGATGGTCCTTCAATTGCGCGTCGAGTTCGGCGCGGGTCAGGTACAGCGCGGCGGGCTCAAGCGGGCGGTAACTGCCCACAGCCTTGCCCGAACTCTCGGTGCGGCTGGCGAAGTAGTCGGCGATGTCACCCAGCCGCTCTTCCGCCGACCCCAGCGCGGCATTATCGATCAGCATCAGATCACGCGCGCCGAGGTGGTCGAACAGCGTGACCAGCTTGTCTTCGAACAGCGGCAGCCAGTGCTCCATCCCCGCCAGCCGCCGCCCGTCGCTAACCGCCTGATAGAGCGGATCGGAAGTGGCATTGGCGCCAAACAGGTCGCGGTACTTGCCGCGGAAACGTTTGACGCTGTCCTCGTCGAGCAGCGCCTCGCTGGCAGGGAGGAGCAGGTGTTCGGTGACGGTGCCGGTGGAGCGCTGGGTATTGGGATCGAACAGCCGCAGCGTTTCCAGCTCGTCACCGAAGAAATCGAACCGCAAACCACCTGAAAGGCCGGACGGATAGATATCGAAGATCGAGCCGCGCACCGCATATTCGCCCGCATCGGCGACGGTGTCGGTGCGGCTGTAGCCTTGGCGCTGGAGAAGCCCGATCAGGCTTTCGCGGCCGATCTCCATCCCGGGTTTGAGCAACCGGACGTTCTCGCGCACGCGGAACGGGGTGACCACGCGCTGGAGCACGGCGTTGATCGTTGTGACGAGGAGTTGCGGGCCATCGGTGGGGCTTTGCAACCGGTGCAGCGCTGCCAGCCGCCGCGCACTGATCGATAGCGCCGGACTGGCGCGGTCGTAGGGCAGGCAGTCCCACGCCGGGAACGACAGCACCTCCAGCTCGGGCGCGAAGAACGCCGAGCTGTCGGCAATCCCCTGCATTGCGGCCTCATCCGGGGCGATGAACACCACGCGGGTTTTTGCCGCGCGCGCCAGATCGGCGAGCACCAAAGGCTGCGCGCCGCGCGCCAGCGAAGCCAGCGTCAGCGGCGTGGTGGCACTCAGGATCTTGGCGAAGTCTGACATGGCGGGGCGCAACAGCAATTGCCCCGCGTGCCGTTTTGCGGCCAGCGGGGTGGGAATGATCAGCGTGCCTTAGCGGGTGATGTGCGCGATGTCAGCGCGGGATTTCAACAAAATCGAGCTTGCGGAACGCATCCATCAAAGCGCCCGCATAGCGCTCGGGAACCGGCTGGGTGCCAAGCGCCCAAGCCATGATGTCGACGTCGTCTTCATCAAGCAGCGCCTCGAACCAGGCCATGCTGTCCGCATCCCAGCCATGATGATGCGCGTCGAAGAAGCACCCGATCATGTAATCGGCCTCGCGCGTGCCGCGGTGCCAGGCACGGAATTTCAGGCGGCCGAGGGGGTTTGCGGGTTCCATCGGCCCCGCCGCTAAGCTGCAGCGGAGCCGATGGCAAGCGGTCAGGCGGGTTCGTGCAGCGCCGCGATCAATTCGCTGGGCGGGCGTCCAGCCATCGATTTGTTGATCTCGCCCAGCAGGGCCTGCTCGGTCAGCTTGTGATAGTGCTTGCGGATCTCGCCCAGCGTACGCGGCGCGGCGAATACCACCAGATCGCTGACTTTGTGGCCGAGCACCTGCTGGTTGAGCCACTCGGCGGCAGCAATGGCGTGGCCGTCCTCGTCGTTCTGATGACCGCCGGGATTGCCCGAACTCGAACGATGACTACCGCCCGAATGGTTGCTGCCATCGAGCTTGGGGCTCTCTTCCGGGGTAAGCTCGGGCTCGGCTTCGGTTCCGGTGTTGCGGTAAAGTTCGAACTCACTGCCATCGATTACTGCGATCAAGGTGGCGTGGGGTAACAGCATGATATTCTCCTGCGTGCGTGGGCTTGTCATGGGCACAACGCATGAGATGCCCAGAAAGTACGCGCGTCGATTTCCCAGCCGTGATCGCAATCCGTTTGCCTGTCTTTGGCATGGATCAAACCCGGCAGTCCGGGGGTTGGCAGCGACCACCGGCAGGAACGATCCGATCGCTCCGCGCGTTAGCCTTACGGTGCTGACATTCCCGGAGAACTTCGATGATCGAGCTTTGCAAACTGCCGTACGACTATGCTGCGCTTGAGCCGGTGATCTCGGCCGAGACGATGAGGTTCCACCACGACAAGCACCACGCGACTTACGTCAAGAAGGCCAACGAGCTTGCCGCCAAGGCCGGGCTCGACGACCTATCGGTCGAAGAGCTGGTGCGTGAGGCGAAGGCCAAGGGTGACACGAAGCTCTATAACCAGGCCGCGCAGGTGTGGAATCACGGGTTCTTCTGGCAATCGATGACCGGCGATTCGGTCAAGCCCGGCGGCGATCTGGCCAAGGCGATCGAAACCGGCTTCGGTGATCTCGCTTCACTCAAGGTCAAGTTTGTCGAGGAAGGTGTCGGCCACTTCGGCTCGGGCTGGGTCTGGCTCGCCGCTTCGGGTGACAGCCTCA
>JAYWBP010000161.1:0-3380 GCA_043781375.1 Novosphingobium sp. | reverse complement strand
GCAGCTGCGGTGACGGTGGTGCTGGAAGCGGTGGCGGTGCAGGAGCAAGAGGAGCAGGCAGAGAAGCAGGCAGCGGCCTCGACGACTATCCGCGCGGTGCAGGTGATTGAGCAGCACGCCAAGGCGGGCGAGTGGACCAAGGTGGATGCGCGAACGCTGCTCGGAACGGAGCAGGAAGTGGAGAGCGTGAGCGCTGACGAATTTTGCATGCCCGAGCTCCCGCAGCCAAAGGACCTGGAGGAGTTCATGGAGGTGGTGGAGCGGCTGGCAGAGGCGGCGCAGCTGAAGGCGGCTGGATCAAAAGAGCGGTACCGCGAGATAATGCGGCGGCACTACAATGCGTATTGCGTGCGGCTGGAGCAGTTTGTTCCGGGGCAGCTGGACGTGCCCAAGCTCAAGCTGATTGCCAGGCCTGGGCCACCGATTCGGGACGCCAGGCGGCCGATGAATCCCGAGGATGAGGAGTTCCTGCGCGAGAAGACGCTGTTGTTTGACAAGATGGGCCTGTGGGAGGTGCCGTCGCCGGAGATGCTGGCAAAGCTCTTCGTGTCCAACCCGGTCATCGTGAAGACGCGGGACCACAAGACAGGCGCGTGGGTCAAGCGCGTCACATTCGACTTTTGGGGACCCAACAGCCGGGTGGATCCGGGGCCGCAGCGAGTGCCTCTGCACCACGAGCTGGCGGACAGGGCGCGAAATGCGGTGCTGTGGGACAAGGACGACGGGTTCTCGGGCTACTATCAGTACGCGCTGGACGAGGACAGCAAGTACCTGACGGGCGTGTACACGCCGCTCGGAATTCGTGTCTTTAACTGTATGCCGATGGGCATCAACGTGGCCCCGGCAGTATGGAACACTGCCATGGCGGAGAAGTTCAAGGAGCTGCCGTTGGATCGGCTGTTTGTCTTCATGGACGACTTCATGCGCTTCACGAACAGCGCGCCGGGGAAAACGCGGGCAGAGTTGGAGACGGAGCACCTGGACCTGCTTGATGCCTTCTTGACGAAGGTAGAAGAGGCCAAGCTCAAGCTCAAGCTGCCCAAGGCGCAGCATGCGCTGGAGGAGATGGAGGCAATTGGAATGATGTACGGTCACGGCCAGATGTGGAAGACTGACTGGACGACAAAGGTGGTGCAAGAGTACCCACCGCCGCGGGGCGGCAAGCAGATGGAGCGGTTCCTGGCGCTCGGCAACTACTACACGCAGTTTGTAGACAATTTTGCGGGACGAGTGTCGCACCTTTGGGCGCTGGCACGCAAGAAGCGGTGGGGCCGCGGGGATTTTGCGGAGGGAACGCAGGAGAGAGCGGATTTTGAGGAGATCAAGCAGGCGCTGATGGAGCGCATGAAGCTGGAGCTGCCGGACTGGTCGCGCGAGTTTGTTGTGAAGTCGGACTGGAGCTCAGAGGCAATGGGAGCAGCACTGCTCCAGGCCGGAGACGACGGGCGGCTGAGGCCGATTGCGTTTGTCTCACGCAAGTGCACGGACGCAGAGGCAAAAGTGGGGGCGCCGGACGGAGAAATGCTGGCGCTGGTCAACGCCATCAAGCGGTTTGAGCGGTTCCTCTTGGGCCGAAAGTTCACGGCGTATGTGGACCAGGGCTCGCTGGGATGGCTCAAGGACAAGTCTCTGAGCAGCGTCAACAATCGGCGGCTGCAAGCGGCGTTTGCCTACCTACGGCAGTTCCAGTTTGATCTGCTGTACCGGAAGTCAAAGGACATGCAGGACGTGGACGCGCTGTCGCGAGTGAACGCGCCGGAGGAAGAGGAGGATGTGGCGCCAGTGTGCTGCGTGGACGTGCAGCAGGTGACGCCTGAGGCGGTCGCGGTGGCAGCGGCGGTGTTGGCGGCAGACAAGGAAGTGCGAGTCGCAGCACCAGCAGCGGTGCGTGAGGTTGAGGAGCATGGAGTCGCGCAGGTCGAGCTGGAAGGCGTGTGGGGATTCGAGACGGAGCTGCGGAGCATCGGCGAGCTGCAGAAGATTGACGACGAAGTCATGGCGATTCGGCAAATCCGGGAGGGCAAGAAATTGCAGGACTTGGAGGTGGTGCCGGCGGCGCGTGCGGCACTGCAAGAGTACCTGGCGCGGGACAAGATGTGTGCAGAGTTTGTGGAAGGAGCGGACGGGCGCTTGTACCATTTGGACATGCGAAAAGGAGAGTCGGTGCGCCAGCTGTATGTGCCGCTGACAATGAGAGGGCGATTGGTGGTGACAAAGCACGGGGCCGGAGGTCACAGAGCGGCAGAGGAGACACTGGAGAAGCTCAAGAGGCACTACTACTGGGCCTCGATGCGACGGGATGTCGTGGCGTGGATTGAGAGCTGTGGCTGTCAGCGCAAGAAGGGAGAGCGCAAGCGGCAGGTGGGAGAGATGCAGTCGATGAAGGTGATGCGGCCAGGGCAGAAGGTGGTGTTTGACATCTTCGGGCCGCTGCCCGTGTCACAGCGGGGGAACGTGTACCTGCTGGTGATGGTGGACGCGGGGACGCGCGAGGTAATGCTGAAAGCACTGCCGACGAAGCAGGCAAGGGGCATTGCGCGAGCAATCTTCAAGCGAGTGTATTTGCGGGGCATGTGCCCAGAGATCTTTCAGTCGGACTTGGCAAAGGAGTTTGTGGCCGAGATCATGAAGGAGCTGGTGACGTTGCTGGGGGCAGAGTTTAGACACTCGAGTCCCTACCACCCGCAAACCAACACGCACGTGGAACGATACAACAAGACGATTGCGACGCAGCTGTCGCTGATGCTGAAAAGGGAGGATCAGCGGGACTGGGACGAATACTTGAGGCACGTGGAGTACGCGCAGCTGGTGGGTGCACAGCGCGTGCTGGGGCGGCTGTCGCCACTCTTTCTGAAGGGCGGTTGGGAGGCGCTGGACCCGATGGATGCGGCAATGGATCCAGTGGCGGTGCAGACGACGTCAAAGGAGCTGGGAGAGTGGATGGAAGACCTGCAGCGAGCGCGGCAGTGGGCAATGCAGTCGCAGGAGTGCGAGCTGGCAAGGCAAGCGGCAGGAAGGGATGGCAAGAGCAAGGCCCTGGACATTGACGTGGGCGACACGGTCTGGGTGAGATTCCCGAACGTAGGTAAGGGAATGTCGCGTAAGTTGGCGTTCAGAATGCACGGGCCATACGTCGTCAAGGAGTGGCTGCATGGAGGCAAGCGGGCCGCAAGGTTGGGGCACGAAGCGGAGCCCAACGATGAAATTGTGGCGCACGTGGACCGGATGGTGCGAAAGAAGGACGTCCCGCAGAGGCTCAAGGATCAGTGGAAGCCAATCAAGCTGGCGCTGGTGGGAGAGCAGCAAGAGAAGAAGAAGAAGGGGAAGAAGCGAGCGCAAGAGGCGGACGAGGTGCTGAAGAAGGTGGACAAGGAGGTGGC
>JAYWBP010000160.1:0-10301 GCA_043781375.1 Novosphingobium sp. | reverse complement strand
GAGCGGCGAATGAGGTATCCCGCATCCGAGAAGCTCGAGATCATCCGGATCGTCGAGCAGTCGCACCTGCCGGCCAAGCGCACGCTGGACCAGCTCGGCGTCGCCCGCCGGACGTTCTACCGCTGGTATGATCGCTTCCTCGAGGGCGGCGCGGAGGCACGACGCGGGGTAACCACGGCGCGCGGCACAAAAGACACGGCAATCGCCGTAAGCCTCGCGTAAGGCGCGGCGCTAACTGCAACCCGGAGCATTGGCGAAGCATTCGCCGGGCGCGACTTTTGGCGGGAGTGATGGATGAACTTGGGCGAGAAGTACCTGGAACTGGTCGATTGGGTAAGCAACCTGGCCCCCGGATACGACAAACTGGTTCACGTCAATGTCGGGCTGGCGATTTGGCTTACTGGAATCTTGGTCCTGCGCTCTTCGTCACGGTCGATCTGGCCGGTGTTGCTGGTAGCGCTGGCCGAAACCGGCAACGAACTGTTCGATTGGTTGCACGCCATCGAATGGGGCTGGCGCGAAACTAAGGCCGATTTCGTATCGACCTTGTTTTGGCCGGCAGTGCTAATGGCAGCTAGCCGTCTCGGCAGCAGCTCCATTTCGGCGCACGGCCAACGGGAGCCTGAGAGCATTGCGGAGGATGATGGCATTTGAATGACCGCGCCCGCCAGTATTGCAAGCCATAAGGGTTGTAGCTAGTCGCCGGTCCGTCTATTCCACGCCAAGTTCAAATCAATACGGTGTTTTTTTTGTCTTTTTTCGCCGCCAACTCCGTTGGAATCTGTGCCGTCAATGCACCTGCTAAGCCCGATCGGATCCGGTCACTGCGGCCACTTCGTAGGAATAGTGCCAGCGCAAACCGGCGTTTCGAGATTGCCACGCCGCCGCTATACGTTGATCCCGAAACGGCCTCCTTCTCGCTTTGCCGACTTGGGCTGGGATAGCGCCGACCAAACCAAGGATGGGCAGTTTTCGGTTCGAAGATTTTTTAGGGTAATTCCATGCAACGTAGTTCCAACTACCAAATCTGCACGAAGCTTGTGCTCGACACCTCAGACCCTTCGATCACATTCGACAGCGACGGGGTCTGTCGGCAATATTACGATTTCAAGCAGAACATCCTGCCGAACTGGAATCCCGAGGGCGAAGGCCGCGCGCAGCTCGAAGCCGACGTGGCCAAACTCAAAGCTGCGCGTGCCGGCAAAGACTTCGATTGCATTATCGGCCTCAGCGGCGGTGCCGACAGTTCCTACATGCTGCACAAGATGGTCACCGAGTATGGGCTGCGGCCGTTGGTGTTCCACGTTGATGCCGGATGGAATTCGGAAATCGCGGTCCACAACATCCATTGCATTATCGACAAGCTTGGTCTCGACCTGTTCACCGAGGTGGTGAACTGGGAGGAAGTCAAAGATTTCCAGCTCGCCATGTTCAAGAGCGGGCTGCCGAACATCGACACCCCGCAGGACATCGCCTTCATCGGCGTACTGTTCCAATACGCCCGAAAATTCGGGATCGACTGCATTCTGAACGGCGGGAATATCTCGACCGAATGCGTCGGCTACCCGATCGAATACTTCTACTATGCAGATATGGCGATGATCCGCGACGTTCTCAAGCAGTACGGGACCGTGAAGATGCGCACCTACCCCTTCACCTCCTCAGTCTATCGCAAGATTTACATGCCGTACGTTCGCGGTGTGCGGATGCTCAAGCCGCTCAACTCGATGCCCTACGTCAAGCACGAGGCAATGAGCGAGCTGGAAAGCGTTTACGGCTGGAAACCGTATGAGCAAAAGCATTTCGAATCGCGCTTCACCCGCTTTTTCGAAGGCTATTGGCTGCCCACCCGGTTTGGCTACGATGTCCGCCGCGTGCAGTTTTCAAGCCTTATCCTCACCGGGCAGATGAGCCGCGACGAAGCGCTGCACAAGCTCGAGCAGTCGCCTTACGACGCCGAATTGATCGGTCAAGATTTCGAATACGTCGCCAAGAAGCTGGGCATCAGCACCGCAGAATTGGAATCGTACCGCGACATGCCGAAGAAATTCTTCTGGGACTATCGCAACCAGCGGCGCTTCTACGACTTCGGCGAAAAGGTCATGACCCGCCTGACCGGTAGCCGGCGCGGCGGCGCGTTCTGACCATGGCAGGCGTCACCCTCGTCGACTACGGCCTCGGCAACATCCGGGCATTTGCGAACATTTATCGCATGCTCAACATGGACGTGACGATTGCCTCCACTCGCGACGAGCTGGCGCAGGCGGACAAGCTGATCCTGCCCGGTGTCGGAGCGTTCGACTGGGCGATGTCGCGGCTCAACGCATCGGGCTTGCGCGACACGCTCGACGACTTGGTGCTGGCCAAGCAGGTCCCGGTGCTCGGCGTCTGCGTCGGAATGCAGATGATGGCCGACCGTAGCGAAGAGGGCAAACTCCCCGGGCTGGGCTGGATCGAGGGCTCGGTGGTGCATTTCCCCGCCGAGGCGAAGGGGATACCGCTGCCGCACATGGGCTGGAACGATGTGACCCCGCGGATGACCGACTGTCTGTTCCGGCAAATCGACGCCCCGCGGTATTACTTTCTGCACAGCTTCTGCTTTTCGCCGAGCAGTGCAGACGACGTCCTCGCGGTGGCCGATTATGGCCACCAATTCGTTTCGGCCGTGCGCAAGGGGAACATATTCGGGACCCAATTTCACCCGGAAAAGAGCCACCAGTGGGGCGTCAGCCTGCTCAGGAACTATGCCGAGCTCGCCCCATGCTGAGACCGCGCATCGTTCCGTGCCTCCTCATTCATCAGGGCGGGCTGGTCAAGACGACCCAGTTCAGCAAGCCGAAATACGTCGGGGATCCACTCAACGCAGTGCGCATCTTCAACGAAAAGGAAGTCGACGAACTGATGGTGGTCGACATCGATGCCAGCCGCAACGGCGCGGCGCCGAACATGCAGCTGATCGAACATCTTGCCGCCGAATGCCGGATGCCGCTGAGCTATGGCGGCGGGGTCAAAACGGTCGAGCAGATCGAACAACTGATCGGGTTGGGGGTCGAAAAGGTCGCGCTGGGATCGGCTGCGATCACCGATCCGCAATTGATCGCCCGCGCCGCAGAGCGCGTCGGCAGTCAGAGCGTTGTGGTCGTGCTCGACGTCAGACGCAGCGGCCTACTCAAACGGCCCGAGGTCGTCATTCTCAACGCGACCAAGCGAACGGGCGAAGAGCCCGTCGCTTTTGCCCGCAAGATGCAGGACCTGGGTGCGGGCGAAATCGTGCTCAATTCGGTCGATCGTGACGGCATGACGACGGGTTACGATCTAGAGATGGTCCGCAGCGTGAAGGACGCGATCGACGTGCCGCTGACCGTGCTGGGCGGGGCCGGTTCGCTGGACGATATCGCCGAGCTGGTGCAGCAATATCCGGTGATCGGCGCTGCGGCGGGCAGCCTGTTCGTGTTCAAAGGAAAATTCCGCGCCGTATTGATCAATTACCCTGACCGATCGCAGCGCGAAAGCCTTTGCGCCGGGAATTGATCGGCGATGCGGACGGGAAAGACTGGACGAATTTAGAAGGACTGAGACTGAGAATGTTCGACGACAAGACACTCCTGATCACCGGCGGGACCGGCTCGTTCGGCAATGCGGTGCTCAATCGATTCCTTGATTCGGGGCTTCGCGAAATCAGGGTGTTCAGCCGCGACGAGAAGAAGCAGGACGATATGCGCCGGCGCTATGGGCATCCCAAGCTCAAGTTCTATATCGGCGATGTGCGCGATTATCGCAGCGTGGAATCGGCGATGCGCGGGGTCGACTTCGTGTTCCACGCCGCTGCGCTCAAGCAGGTGCCGTCGTGCGAATTCTATCCGATGGAAGCGGTTCGCACCAATGTGCTGGGCACCGAAAACGTTCTGACCGCTGCCGTCGCCGCGGGGGTTAACAAGGTCATCTGTCTCAGCACCGACAAGGCCGTCTATCCTATCAATGCGATGGGCATAAGCAAGGCCATGATGGAAAAGGTCATGGTTGCAGCCAGTCGCAACGTCGACGGCGCATGCACTACGATCTGCGGGACGCGCTACGGCAATGTCATGGCTTCGCGCGGATCGGTGATCCCGCTGTTTATCGAGCAGGTCCTCGCAGGTACGCCGATCTCGGTCACCGATCCCGACATGACGCGTTTCATGATGACGCTGGCCGATGCAGTAGACCTTGTCCTGTTTGCTTTCGAACATGCGCAGAACGGCGATATCTTCGTCCAGAAGGCACCCGCGGCGACCGTCGGGGTGCTCGTTTCCGCCATCCTGGAGCTGCTGCAGCGCCCCGATCACCCGGTGCATGTCATGGGCGCGCGGCACGGTGAAAAGCTCTACGAAGCTCTCCTAAGCCGCGAGGAACGCGCCCGCGCGCAGAACCTGGAAAATTATTACCGCATCCCACCCGATGGGCGGGATTTGAACTATGGCAAGTTTGTCGAACAGGGCGAACCGGGCATCTCGGAAGCGCTGCACGGTGAGGAATACAGCTCTCACAATACCGAACGCCTCGATGTCGAAGGCATGAAGGGGCTGCTCCTGAAGCTTGCCTTCATGCACAAGATCCTGCGCGGCGAATCGGCGCAGGCGGAGGACTGAGGCGTGAAGGTTCTGGTCACCGGGGCAAACGGCTTCATCGGAAAGAATTTGCTCCAGACATTGGCCGAGCGCGCCGATGTCGAAGTCGTTCAGTTCACCCGTGACGACACCGTCGTCGCGCTGCCTGCTAAGGTCGCGGACGTCGATTTCGTAATTCACCTTGCGGGCATCAACCGGTCGCAAATCCAGGATGATTTCGAAACAGGCAATGTTGATCTAACCGCAGCGCTGGCCGATGCGCTGCGCGGGCTGAGGCGGCCCGTGCCGCTGATCTACAGTTCATCGGCGCAGGCGGCGGCCGACAACCCATACGGCGACAGCAAGCGCAAGGCCGAAGGCTTACTATTTGCGCTCGGCCGGGAAACCGGGGCGCCGGCGCATATTTTTCGTCTCCCCAACGTGTTCGGAAAGTGGTGCCGCCCGAATTACAATTCGGCGGTCGCGACGTTCTGCCACAATATCGCGCGTGGCTTGCCGATCACCGTCAACGATCCCGACGCGCCGCTGAAACTGGTTTATATCGACGATCTGGTTAGCGAAATCGTGGGTCTGCTTGACGGGCAAGCGGGTGTCCGCGATGCCGCCGGCTTCGCTTTTTTACTGCCGGTATACGAAACGAACGTCGGCCATGTGGCCGAGCGCATTGCGGCATTCCGGGATAGCCGCAACACGTTGGTCACGGCGCGGGTAGGAACCGGCTTCGAGCGTGCGCTCTATGCCACCTACGTCAGCTATCTGCCGACTGAACTTTTCGCCTATCCAGTGCCCATGCACACCGACCCGCGCGGCACCTTCGTCGAAATGCTCAAGACCGAAGACAGCGGGCAATTCTCGTTCTTTACCGCGTATCCCGGCGTCACCCGGGGCGGGCACTATCATCACAGCAAGACCGAAAAATTTCTTGTCATCAAGGGCGAGGCCCTGTTCAAGTTTCGCCACATGTTGTCTGGTGAGATTTACGATCTCAAGACTTCGGGCGAAACTGCCCAGATTGTCGAGACCGTACCGGGGTGGACGCACGACATCACCAACACTGGCAGCGACGAAATGATCGTCATGCTTTGGGCCAATGAAATTTTTGACCGGCTCCGCCCAGACACTTTTGCTGCTCCGTTAGGCGACCTATGACCCAAAAACTTCGCATCATGACTATTCTGGGCACGCGCCCCGAGATCATTCGCCTAGCGCGCGTGATGGACAAGTTCGACACCTATTGTGATCACCGCATCGTCCACACCGGGCAGAATTACGATTACGAACTGAACGAGATCTTTTTCGAAGACCTCGGCATTCGCAAGCCCGATTATTTTCTTGGCACCGGCGGCGGCACCCTGGGTGCGACGCTGGGCGGGATCCTTATTGAAAGCGAAAAGGTCCTGAGCGAATGGCGCCCCGACGCGGTGATCGTGCTGGGCGATACCAATTCGGCGATTTCGGCGATCATCGCGCGGCGGATGAAGATCCCGGTATACCACATGGAGGCCGGCAACCGCTCGTTCGACCGCAACGTGCCCGAGGAGACCAACCGCAAGCTGGTCGATCACATTGCGGACTTCAACTTGGTCTACACCGAGCACGCGCGGAGGCACCTGCTGTCCGAGGGCCTGCCGCACCGCCGCATCTACCTGACGGGCTCGCCGATGCGCGAAGTCCTCGAACATTACCGGCCCCGGATCGACGCTTCGACAATTCTTCAGCAACTCGGCCTGGAAGCGCGCAAGTATTTCATCGTTTCGCTTCACCGGGAAGAAAATGTCGATAACCGCGATCGCTTGCTGGCGCTGCGGCGGGGGCTCGGCATGTTGGCCGAACAGTACAATTTGCCAGTGATCGTCTCGACCCATCCGCGAACCCGCAAGCGGCTTGAAGCGCTGGGCGACGGCGAGTTCCACCCGCGGGTCGATTTCATGAAGCCGTTCGGTTTTCACGATTACAACAAGCTGCAAATGCATACCTATTGCGCCATTTCGGACAGCGGCACGATCGCCGAAGAGGCTTCGATCCTGGGCTTCCCGGCGGTCACCCCGCGCGACGCGATCGAGCGGCCCGAGGGGCTGGACGTCGGCTGCGTGATGTTTACCGGCACCGATCCGGACGTGCTGCTGGCCGGGGTCGACGCTGTCACGCGGATGTTCCATGCCCGCGAGGAAGCGGGACTGCCGCATCCAGTTCCGGCCGACTACTGCATCACTAACACCTCGGAACGTGTGCTCAACCTCGTGCTCGGCTCGGCGCGCCTGTCGAACGGGTGGGACGGGATCAGGCTGAACGCACCTGCGTGACCGGTGCCCCAGTTCATCCCGCTGGCCAAGGACGCCGGCTGATCCTGCTGACGCAGTGGTTCGATCCTGAGCCGACCTTCAAGGGCCTGCTCTTTGCGCGCGCGCTCCAGGCGCGCGGGTTTGCGGTCGAGGTTGTAACCGGGTTTCCCAATTACCCGGGCGGAAAGCTGTACGAAGGATACCGGGTTCGACCGATCCGGCGCGAAACAATCGGCGGTATCGCGGTGACCCGGCTGGCGCTGTATCCCAGTCACGGCCAATCCGGAGTGGGGCGGGCGTTCAACTACCTCAGTTTCATGACCTCAGCCTTCCTATACCTGACCTTCGCTGCACGCCGGGCCGATGTTATGTATGCCTATCACCCACCCATGACCGTCGGGCTGGCGGCAGCTGCGGCGCGCATTTTTCGGCGGACCCCCTTGGTGCTCGACATCCAGGATATGTGGCCCGAGACTTTGGCCGCGACCGGAATGGTCAACAGTCCCAGAGCATTGTCGCTGATCGGCGCTATGTGCAATTGGGTTTACCGAAAGGTGTCGCATATCGTGGTGCTGTCTCCGGGCTTTGCCGCTTCGCTGGAAAGCAAGGGCGTGCCTGCCGAAAAGATCAGCGTGATTTACAACTGGGCCGACACGGCAGCGCTCTGCACGCCGGGCTCCGCTGCGCCCGAAGGAATGATCAGGCCCAACCGTTTCGGAGTATTGTTTGCTGGGAACATGGGTAAAGCGCAAGCCCTTGATACCGTCATCGACGCGGCCAAATTGATCGCAGCTCAAGACGCGCCAATCGATTTCATCATGCTTGGCGGGGGTGTTGAAGTCGAACGCCTGCAGCAGCGCAGCGCGGCCGAAAACATCGGCAATGTGCGGTTCCTGCCGCAGGTGCCGATGACCGACGTGGGAAGGTATCTGCAGGCCGCTGATTGCCTGCTGGTCCATTTGCGCGATGATCCGCTGTTTACGATCACCGTGCCGTCGAAGACCCAGGCCTACATGGCAGTCGGCAAGCCCATACTCATGGGGGTTGCGGGAGACGCTGCCGCATTGGTCGAACAAGCTGGCTGCGGGATTGTTACGGTGCCTGAGGATGCGCCACAACTGGCCCAAGCGGTGCTAGCTATGGCCGCCTTGCCGCCTGCGCAAAGAGCGGCGATGGGGGCTGCAGGCCGGGATCTTTACGAACGCGAGCTCTCGCTCGATGCCGGGGTAGCGAAGTTCGAAGCGTTGTTTTTGCGTGTTTGCCCTAAAGGTCCGGACGATGCTGGCTAAGCGGCTCATTGATATAATCGGAGCGGCGGCGGGTCTGCTGGTGCTTTCCCCCGTGATGTTGTTGGTGGCGATCCTGGTCCGCTGCTTGCTTGGATCTCCGATCCTGTTCGTCCAGGTCCGCCCCGGCTTGTTTGGTCGGCCCTTCAAAATCATGAAGTTCCGCACGATGCTCGAAGCGACTGACAGTTCGGGCCAGCAGCGGCCAGACGCCGAGCGTCTGACGTCGTTTGGCCGGCTGCTGAGAAGCGCCAGCCTCGATGAGCTTCCCGAGCTGTGGAATGTCTTGCGCGGAGATATGAGCCTGGTTGGCCCCCGCCCGCTGCTCACCGCCTATCTCCCGCTCTATTCGCTGGAACAGGCACGCCGCCACGACGTGCGGCCAGGACTGACCGGCTGGGCGCAAGTGAACGGGCGCAACGCTCTGACCTGGGATGAAAAATTCAAGCTCGATACGTGGTATGTCGATAATCGCACATGGCTGCTCGATCTGAAGATCATTGTGCTGACCATCTGGAAAGTCTTTCGGCGCGAGGGTATCAGCGCGGCCGGAGAGGCGACTATGCCGTATTTTACCGGCGGGAGTGACCAAAAGTGAGCGACCGCAGCTGCAACCCATCAAACAGGCCAAAGCAATGTTGAACAGTCCGTTTTCGCCGTGGCCCAGCTTCACCCAAGAAGAAGCCGATGCAGCAGCGGCAGTGATCATGTCGAACCGGGTCAATTACTGGACCGGCGAGGAATGCCGCTTGTTCGAGACGGAATTCGCCGTCTGGACGGAGTGCGATCATGCGATTGCGCTTGCCAACGGCACGCTTGCGCTCGACCTCGCCTTGCAGGGACTTGGCGTGGGTGCGGCCTATGGCGGCACCAGCGACGATGAAGTGATCGTCACCCCGCGGACCTTCCTCGCTTCGGCGTCGTGCGTCGTGAATGCCGGAGCGCGTCCGGTATTCGCCGACGTCGACCGGGATAGCGGAAACCTGTCTGCTGAAACAATCGCCGCCGTCGTCACTCCGCGCACCCGCGCCGTCATCGCGGTCCATCTCGCGGGCTGGCCGTGCGACATGGATCCGATCATGGCGCTGGCGGAGCACCACGGCTTCTTCGTAATCGAGGATTGTGCGCAGGCGCACGGCGCGCGTTACAAGGGCCGCTCGGTTGGATCGATCGGCCATGTCGGTGCTTGGTCGTTCTGTCAGGACAAGATCATGACGACAGCCGGCGAAGGCGGGATGGTAACTTGCAACGACCGTGATTTATGGTCGCGTATGTGGTCGTTCAAGGACCACGGAAAGAGCTGGGAAGCTGTGTACGAGCGCCAGCATCCCCCTGGCTTTCGCTGGCTCCATGAAAGCATCGGCACCAACTGGCGGATGACCGAAGTTCAGGGAGCGATCGGCCGCATTCAACTCCGCCGGATGGCGGAATGGACGCAACGCCGCCGAGAGCACGCCGATCGCCTCGCTGCAGCCGCGCTGCTTTGTGTCGGTCTAGCCGGCCTCGTTCGCGTGCCTGCCTTCGGCTGTGGAGATTGCCAGGACGGCGAGCGCCCGAATTGCTGTGACCACGCAAACTACAAACTTTACATGTATGTACGGCCCGAACAGCTTGGTTCGGGTTGGTCGCGTGATCGGATTGTCGAGGAGATCGTCGCCCGCGGGGTGCCAGCTTTTCAGGGTTCCTGTTCGGAAGTCTATCTGGAAAAGGCGTTCGACAATCTCGACAGCAGGCCGGCGGAGCGCTTGCCCGTGGCGCGCGAATTGGGCGAGACCAGTCTGATGATGCTCGTCCATCCTACGCTTACAGACTGTGAGATCGAAAAATCCAGCGCGGTCCTGGCCGAGGTTTTGGCGGCTGCGACCGTCTGATCCGATTCAGTTGTAGATCCGCTTGGCCAGCTGGCGGTAATCGAGCATCTGCAACGCAAGCCCGTACGAAGCCTCCTGCATGGCGGCCAAAGCCGGCTTGTCCCGAGAAATTGCCGTAAAGGCATCACGCAACCTGTGCTCGCTGCCGACGAGCCAGCCGTTGCTACACAGATAGGGGGTATGCGCGCGTTGCTGCGCATGGGCCGGGCCATGGTCGATCTGTATTGCGATAGCTTCCCCACCGTGCCCAAGCGC
>JAYWBP010000159.1:0-3467 GCA_043781375.1 Novosphingobium sp. | reverse complement strand
GACCGCATGGGTGCGCCGCTCGAACAGGTGCAGGTCGCGCATCCTGAACCGGTCGAAATCATCACCAAGTTCGCGCGCGAAGGTGAAGTCGGCTTCGGCACCAGGAGCGAACCAGATCAGCCCACCCGCCTCGCAACTGGGCAGCTCGCGCAGGCCGTAATCGCTCTTGTCGAGGCCGGGAAAGGTTTCGGGTCGAGGTAGCGCCAACAACCGCCCGTCGGTGGCATAGGTCCAGGCGTGGTACGGGCACGTCATCCGCTTGGAACACTGGACTTCGCTGCCTTCGACCAGCCGGGTGCCGCGATGTCGGCAGACGTTCATGAACACGTGCACCGCGCCCGCATCATCGCGGGTGATCAGCAGCGGACGACCGCTGGCATCGTGCGGGACTGCCATGTTGTTGCCGGGCAGCAAAGCCGACGGGCACAGCACTTGCGGGGCACGGGCGAACAGCAATTCGGCCTCGCGCCGCCAGTGCGCGTGATCGGTGTAGACCGAGGCCGGAACCGTCTGGATGCCGCGGTTGGGACGCGACTCGCCCGCCGCGATTTGCCGCGCCAGCGCCAACTGACCGGGGGTGGGGCCAAGGCTCGATCCTTGGCCGGAGATCGTCGAAACGTCGTCCATCGGGACTGGTCATAGCGCGTTTGTTCGCTAGTCTCGCGCAAAATCGACAATCGAGGGACAGCATGGCCGAAGACGCAGCACCGAAACAGCGACCCAAGGGCTTCAAGCTGCTCGCCGCAGCTGTGGGCAACCGCAAGGCCGCGACGATGCTCGGCTTTGGGTTCGCCTCGGGGCTGCCGTTCGCGCTGCTGGTGGGCACGCTCAACGCCTGGCTCGGCGAAGTCGGGGTCAACCTCGCGACCATCGGCGTGCTGTCGTGGATCGGGCTCGCCTATTCGTTCAAGTTCCTGTGGTCGCCGATTGTCGACCGGGTCAAGCTCCCGGCGCTCGAGCGGATGGGTCGCCGCAAGAGCTGGATTCTTTTTTGCCAAGTGGTTCTCATTATCACCTTCGCTGTGCTTGCTGCAACCAATCCAACCGGCGCGATCGGGCGGTTTGCGCTGCTGGCATTCATCGGCGCGATTGCTTCGGCGACGCAGGACATCGCGATCGATGGTTGGCGGATCGATCAGGCCGACGAGGATGCGCCGATCGAGTTGCTCTCCGCGCTCAACCAGTTCGGCTATCGCACCGCCTCGATTGTTGGCGGCGCCGTGGCGCTGGTGCTGGCCAGCACCATGTTGTGGCCAGTCGTGTACCTGGTAATGGGCGGGGTGCTGCTGCTGGTTCTGCTCGGCGTAACCTTGCGCGCGCCCGACAGCGCACGGCCCGAACCGGGCCGACTGCACGGCGCCTTGTCTGAACCCGGCGCGCTGCGACCGCAGTACCGCGCGATTGCCCTGGCGATCGTGGGGATCAGCTGGATCTGGGCGATTGGCACCATCCTGCACTTCATGATCGGCATGTTGAATGGTGCCCCGGCTGCGCCCGGCGTTACGCCGCCCTCGGCCGGGGATTTCACCAAGCTGTATGGCCCGTGGATCATCGCGGCGACCGTGCTGGTGCCACTGGCGGTCGCCGCCACCACCAACTGGATGACCAAACAATCGAGCTTGGTCCTGCAATTGGCCGACACCGGGCATCATCCGGTCCGGACCGCGATGAACCACCTCTATTCCGCGCTGGTCGCGCCGCTGGCCGAGCTTTCAGGGCGGCTGCGGTGGGGCGTGCTGAGCCTGCTCGGGTTCATCCTGACTTATGCGATCTGCTATAATATCTGGGCCAGCTTCGCTTATCCGTTCTATTTGCAGGAGATGAAATACTCGAAGGATGAAGTGGCATTTGCCTCGAAGATCTTCGGGATTTTCATGACCATGGCCGGGATCAGCCTGGGCGGATACCTGTTCGCGCGGCTGGGCCGGTTTCCGACCATCTTGCTTGGCGCCATAATGCCGCCACTTGGGAATTTCCTCTATGCCGATCTCGCCGAAGGCGGCTCGGGGATCGATAAGTTTGCGCATTTCTTCCGGCTCGATGCGCTGGCACTGTGGCTTCATTCGGATGAACGAATGTTGCGGCTGCTGCTGGCGATCAGTTACGAAAACGTCGTCACCGGGCTCGCGCTGACGGCCTTCGTGGCTTACGTCTCAAGCATCGTCAGCAAGCAATACGGCGCGATCCAGTATGCACTGCTCGGCTCGCTGGTCTCGCTGGTCGGCACCTTAGGGCGCGGCTGGACCGGCGAGGCGTTCCAGCAATACGGCTACCCTGCGGTGTTCCGCTGGACCGCGCTGACCGCAGTTGTCTCAGTGACCTTCGTGTTGCTCGAATGGGCGCGGGTAGCGCATCAGGAACGCAAGGTCAGTCCGGCACTTCCCGGTTGAGGCGCAGCACTTCGCCTGCCAGGTAGAGTGAGCCAGCGATCAGGACGTCGCCCTCGGGCGGGAGCGCTGCAAGCGCAGCAGGGACATCGGGAAAGCTGCGCACCGGCAGGTCGGAATGCGGCGCGAAGTCTTCGGGGCGGTGCGCCTCGTGACCCGGAGCGGGAACCACCGATAGGCTTTGCAGCATTCCGCGCAGCGGGACGACGATAGCCGCCGGGTCTTTGCTGGTCAGCATCCCGGTGATGAGGTGGAGCTTATCGTGGTCCCGGACTTGATCCGGGACCGCTGGCCGCATCGAACCGACCTCGCGTGTTGTGGTCAGCGGTCCCGGGTCGAGCCAGGGACGACGAAAATAGGCCGCAATCGCCAGCCCTGCATCGGCATTATGGCCGCCATCCAGCCACACCCGCCGCCCTGCAGCCAATGCGGTCAGCGGGCCGGGACCGAGCTTTTGAAGTCGCGCTGGCCAGCGGGCATCGCGAATACCTCGGGCCATTGCCTCGGGTGTAACCTCCACCCGCGACTGATGCCGCAACATCGCCACCGCGAGCGCGGCATTGTCCGCCTGATGCGCTCCAGCCAAAGCGGGCAAGGGCAGGTCGAGCGCGCCGTGGCAGTCGCGATAGGCGATGCCGTCACCCACTTCGGCAATCCAGTCGAGATCGCGGATTGCGGTCTTGGCGCCGACCAGCATCGCCTGCTCGATGATCGTGCGGGTCATGTCTTGGCGATAGGCCTGGGTCACCAGCGGCACCCCGGCGCGCGCAATCCCGGCCTTCTCGAACGCGATCCGGCACAGCGGTTCCTGCGGGACACCTTCCTCCGGCACCAGCAGGAACGCCTCGTGATCGATCCCCAGCGAGGCGATTCCGCAGGCGGCCTGCCAATCGAGTACGTTGGTCGCATCGAACCGCCCGCCCAGCCCGACCTCGATCACGCAGACATCGGCCGGTTCGCGGTGGAAGGCGAGGAAAGTGGCGGCGGCGGTGACCTCGAAAAAGCTTGGCGCAAGGTCCGCCCCGGCATCGAGCACTTCGGCCAGCAGCGCGGCCAGATGATCGTCTGCGATCAGCTTGC
>JAYWBP010000158.1:0-3470 GCA_043781375.1 Novosphingobium sp. | reverse complement strand
CGATTATTCGGGCTATCCCGATTGCCGTCCCGAATTCATTGCCGCGTTCGAGGCTCTGGCCAACGAGGCGACCAAGGCGGGGGTCGAGGGCGACCCGTTCACGCTCCACGCGCCGCTCCAATATATGACCAAGGCCGACATTGCGCGCGAGGCTAGGCGGCTCGGGCTCGACGCCGGGATGAGCCATAGTTGCTATGACCCGGGGGCTGGCGGCGGGGCGTGCGGGCGCTGTGACGCGTGCCGGCTTCGGGCCAAGGGGTTCGCCGAAGCCGGGATCGCCGACCCGACGCGCTACGCCGTCTGATGGCCTACGCGGTCAAGGAAACGTTCCTGACGTTGCAGGGCGAAGGGGTGCAGTCGGGCAGCCGCGCGGTGTTCCTGCGCTTTGCCGGGTGCAATCTGTGGTCGGGGCGCGAGGTCGACAGAGCCACAGCGGTGTGCCGCTTTTGCGATACCGATTTCGTCGGGACCGATGGCGCGGGGGGCGGCAAGTTCGCCGAAGCCGAGATGCTGGCCGGCCAGGTCGAGCGGCTGTGGGGCGAAGGGTTATCCGAGCGGTTAGTGGTGGTCACCGGGGGCGAGCCGATGCTCCAGTTCGATGCGTCGCTGCTCGAGGCGCTGCATGCGCGGGGCTTTCGGGTGGCGATGGAGAGCAATGGGACGATCGCGGCCGAGCCGCGGCCCGACTGGCTGTGCATCAGCCCCAAGGCGGGGAGCGTGGTGGTGCAGCAGTCGGGCGACGAGCTCAAACTGGTGTGGCCGCAGGAGGGGATCAACCTCGACGCTCTGGAGAAGTGGGATTTCGCGAATCACCTGATCCAGCCGATGGATGGTAACGATCGCGAGGCGGCGCTTGCGGCGTCGATCGCGATCGTGATGGTGCGGCCGAAGTGGCGACTCGCGCTCCAGACGCACAAGATCGTGGGATTAAACTAGGCGGACTTGATTCAGCGCAGGCACTTCGCCTTCACGTCGCCGCGCTTATCGTAGCAATTGTCGGGATAGCGGATTTCGGGCGCGGGGAAGTAGGGGCGGCGCGTCGCGAACAGCGGGTCACCAGCGAAGATCAGGCTGTTGCGCAAGCTGCGCATGTTGGCCTGCGCGAAGGGCAACAGCCCGCCGATCGGCACGAATCGCAGCGCCTTGCCGACCTGTGACGCCTGATGGCAGAAGCCGCGCTGGGCATAGAGAGTTGACCAGCCATTGTAGCTGCGCGTGTCATACTGGTTGATCGCGTTCATTCCGGCGCGGGTCATAACGACTTTCTTCGCACTCGCGCTACCGCCGTTGGAGCGTGCGTAATAGTTGGTCAGCGCCACGTGGGCGGCAGCGAGCTCCTTGCGATGGTCGGTGAGCAGCGCGTTGTAATTGCCGGTGGTATCGTAGAATTCGTTGCGTGCGCATTGCAGCGCGGCGATGTTGAGGCCGGAGCGAAGGCCCCAGACGAGCGCCGCCGAATATTCCTCGGGCGTGGCACCGGGAAGGGGAAGGCCGAGACCTTCTTCGCTGCCGCTGACGGGATCGCTGGTGAAGACGGGGGGGACAATATAGATTTGAGCGGAAAGCGGCCCGGCGGCGGCGCAAAGCGCGGCGGCGGCGAGCGCGGTGGCACGAACTGACGACATGACGGCAAACCCTTCCCACGGCCGATCGCGCGGGCGGCCCTTGACGGAGCGAATCTAGGCCATCGGGCGAGCGTGACAAGGTTGATAGTGCGCAAACAAGGGGCCGCAGGAAATCCCGCAGCCCCTTGATCGTTCGACCGGCCGGCGCGAACGCCGGCCAAGATGATTACATCTTGTTGGTGGTGGTCTTGGTCGACATGCTCATCGAATTATTGGTCGACATGTTGCCGCCCATCGAGTTCGACGAATTCATCGCCATGTTGGCGTCGGCCGCCATGTTGCCGCCCATGTTCGACGAAGCGTCGACCGCGGTGGTATCGTTGGTAGTGACATTTTCAGTGGTCATGTTGGTATCGACGTTCATGGTCTTGTTCGCGGCTTCCTTGCTGCTGCAAGCTGAAACCGCCAGGGCCGCACCGGCGACCAGGATAAGAGCACGCATTCAGAAACTCCCTTGATTATAGGATCTGGAACGAGAGACCCCCGCTTCCCAAACCACAGCTACATTAGTCGAAAAGATTACGCCGCCTCAAGTGACTTTACGCTTCTTGCTCAAAATGGTGAGAAATTCAGCAAATTCTGCCTCAAGTGCGGCGTCCAGAGCGGCCATATCGGCGGAAACGCCGAGCTCGGCGAGGCTCGTGACTCCAAAATCGCGGATTCCGCACGGTATGATTCCATCAAAATGGGAGAGGTCGGGCGAGACGTTGACCGAGAGGCCGTGGAGTGTGACCCAGCGCTTTATCCGCACCCCGATCGCGGCAATCTTAGCTTCGCTTGGGCCTTGCCCGACCCACAGGCCGATGCGGCCCGGTTCGCGCCGCGCGGCGACGCCGAGGCGGGCGAGCGCCGCGATCAGCCAGCCTTCGAGACAGTGGACGAAATGGCGGATGTCGCGGCCGCGTGCATCGAGATCGAGCATCAGATAGCTGATGCGCTGGCCTGGACCATGGTAGGTGAAGCGCCCGCCGCGGCCGGCGACGTAGACCGGCAAACCGGCGGGGTTGGTAAGCTCGGACGGGTCGGCGCTGGTGCCCGAGGTGAACAGCGGCGGGTGCTCGACCAGCCAGACGAGTTCGCGCGCGGTGCCGACGCGGATTGCGGCGGCGCGCCGTTCCATTGTGGCGAGGGCTTCTGGGTAGTCGAGGAGGCCGGATTCGACTCGCCATTCGGGGGGCGGCAGCGCGAGGCTCATGATTGCCACCGCGCGGTCGGCCCCGCATAGAGGTGCGAATGGCGAGGGGAGACGAGGGCCGTGCGACTGTCGATTTCGAAGGCTTGGGAAGAAACCGCGGCGTTTGTGTCGCGCGAGACGCGGTTAGTGGTGCCGATTGCGCTGGCGTTGCTGTTTCTTCCAGGAGTGATCGCGGGGCTGGCCGGGCCGGTCAGGCGCGGCGAGGTGCCGTCGACGTCGTTCCTGTTGCTGCTGTTCGCCGAGCTGCTGATCGGGGTGATCGGGCAGATCGCAATCGCGCGGCTGGTACTTGGGCACCGCGAGCCGGTCGGCGAGGCAATCCGCCACGCGGTGATGCGGCTGCCGGCGCTGGTCGGGTCGGTATTTCTGATCGCGCTGCCGCTGAGTTTTGCGATTCTGGTCGTGGGCGGCGGCGCGGCGGCGATGGCGAAGACCGGCGGCGGAAAGCCGGTGATGGCGATCCTGATCACGCTGCTGCTGGTCGTACTGATGGTCGCGGCGCTGATCCTGGGGCTGCGCTGCCTGCTCAACACCGCGATCGCGGCGGTCGAGGATGCACCATGTGTCTGGCGGGTAAACGGGCCGAAGCAGCCGCGCAAAGTCTGCGAGCCGAAATTACTCGGCGCGTGCCGGCACCAGAATCTCGCGCT
>JAYWBP010000157.1:0-3522 GCA_043781375.1 Novosphingobium sp. | reverse complement strand
GGCTATATTCGAAGGTCCAGTCGGTTGTGTGATACTTTGCCGCCTGATCGCGCAGCACTTTTGCGCCTTCGACCGCAATCGTCTTGATCTGGTCCTTGCTCATGCCGAACACGATCCGCCGCCAGGTGGGGGACACTGCATTATAGAGATGGACGATGGCCTTGTCCGAGCCTTCGAGGCTGGCAAAACTGGTCTCGATCAGATCGCGGCGCGACTGGGTCAGAACCTGAATCAGAACGTCATCCGGCACCTTGCCCTGCTTGACCAGCCCCGAGATGAAATCGAAATCGGTCGCGCCCGAGGCGGGGAAGCCCACCTCGATCTCCTTGCAGCCCACTTTGAGCAGCAGGTCGAAGAAGCGCATCTTCTTTTCCGCGCCCATCGGATCGATCAGCGCCTGGTTGCCATCGCGCAAGTCAGTCGACAGCCAACGCGGCGCCTTGGTGATGATCTGCGATGGCCAGGTGCGGTCGGGAAGGTTAATCGGCGGGAATGCGCGGTACTTGGCCGCGGGGTTCTTCAGCATGGTCATGGTGTGGGTCTCTGGATTGGCAGTGCGATTACGGGGTGGAGGTTACTCTCCCTTGGGTGCCGCCAGGTGCCGCCCAAGTGACACACCAGCTCACGCCCAAGGGCGGATAAGTCGCAGGGTAAGGCCAAGAGACGAGATCATCGAGAAAGCCTATGGCCACAGGGAGAGGTGCTGTAAAGAGTGTGGATGCCAAGATCGATACGCCGAACCGTCCTGATTGCCTGCGCGCTTGTCGCCAGCGCCGTCCCCCTATCCGCTGGGCAGTCGGCGCGCTTCAACTGGGATCAGTTTCGATGGGGGATGACTGAAAAGGAATTGGCCACCCGTTATCGGACGAGCTCCAGTTTTCCGACAGCAATCCAGATCCCCGTCGAGCAATTGCGGTCTGGCAGCCCGATATGGAAGCTGATCGAGCCACAAACATACCTTTTGGCATTGGGTGATGAGCATAATGGTCTGCGGCAGGTCCAGTTCACGACGCTGCTGGATTACCGCGCAGCGGTGGCCAGACTGAAGAAATTGTACGGCCCTCAGGCCAAGGGCCCCGACAATGAGGATGACTGCTTCGACGAGCGTGGCAATCGCAAGGACGGTGGCAGCCATGTCGATGCGGTCATGGGGACCATGGTGGTCAAGCCGTGCATGCATCAAGCGGTGTTCCTCGACCGCCGTCATGGCAATGCGATCCTGGTAAATGCCAGTGGTGCGCTGGTCGATTTCCGCCGGGAATGGCACGACTGGGGCGGTACGATCGTGGCGATCAAAAGCCTCAAGTGCTGGCCGGATTGTGGAGATTATGAATCGGACTGATGCCGCTCAGCGCTTGCACGGCGGCGCGACTGCCGCCACAAGTTGCAGCGAACAACCGATCTTGCGGCAGGAAACACAACGATGGCGGACTATTCGCGTACCATGACAGGCTTCGACACCGCACGCCTTGCGCGAATCGAGCCGTTCGTGAAAGAAAATTACCTCGACAACGGCAAGCTGCCCAACGCCCAGGTGCTGGTCGCGCACCGCGGCGAGATTGCGTATTTTTCCTCGCAGGGCAGCGCACGTGAGGGCGGCAAGGCGATCGACGAGCAATCGCTGTTCCGCATCGCCAGCATGACCAAGCCGGTCACCTCAATCGCGTTCATGATGCTGCTTGAGGAAGGCAAGGTTGCGCTTGATACCCCGGTGCACCGCGTGCTGCCCGAATTCCGCGAGCTTGGTGTTTACAACGGCGGCGGCGGCGGAGTGCCGTTTGCGACCAAGCCGCTGGCTCGTCCGATGCTGATGGTCGATCTGCTGCGCCATACCTCGGGTCTGACTTACGGCTTCCAGAACCGCAGTAACATCGACGCCGCCATGCGCGAGGGCAAATTTGAAAACTGGCACGGCAACCTCGATCTCGATGGCTTCATTGGTGCGCTGGGCAAGTTGCCGCTCGAATTTTCACCTGGGGATGAATGGAACTATTCGGTCTCGACCGACGTGCTCGGCGCTGTAATCCAGCGGCTTGAGGGCAAAACCCTCGATCAGGTCTTCGCCCACCGCATTTTTGGGCCGCTCGGCATGGGTGACACCTTTTTCGCGGTGCCCGAAGGCAAGATCGACCGGCTGACCGATTGCTACACTTTCGTCCCCGGCAAGGGCCGCGTGATGTACGATCGCGGCGCGGAAAGCGCGTGGAGCCGCAGCCCCAGGTTTCTTTCGGGTGGCGGCGGCTTGGTTTCGACCACGCTCGATTATCACCGCTTCTGCCGGATGCTGCTGAACCACGGCGAGCTCGACGGGGTGCGGATCGTCGGGCGCAAGACGCTCGAACTGATGACGATGAACCACTTGCCGGGCGGATCGGACCTGGCGGCCATGTCGCGATCTTTGTTCAGCGAGGCGGCCAATGCCGGGACCGGATTCGGGCTGGGCTTTGCGGTTAACCTCGATCCGGCGCGCAGTATGGTCATGGGATCGGCTGGCGAATTCTACTGGGGCGGGATGTTCTCGACCGCCTTCTTCGTCGATCCGGTCGAACAGGTGACGATGGTGTTCATGACCCAGCTCTCGCCAAGCTCGGTCTATCCGATTCGCCGCGAGCTCAAAACCTTGATCTATTCGGCACTGGTATGAGCGAGAGCGCGCCGCCGGTCGATTTGTATCAAACGATGGGGCTGGAACGGATCGTATCGGTCGATCCGGCGGGCCGCGCTGTGCTCGAATACCGCGCCACCCCGGCGCAATGCCATTCGGGCGGGGTGGTGCAGGGCGGCTTCGTGACCGGCTGGATCGACGCGGCAATGGCGCACGCGGTGATGGCGATTCCGGGTGACGAAATGGTGCCGATGACGCTCGAGATCAAGGTCAGCTTTTTTGCGCCGACCCGGCCCGGACTGGTGGTTGCGGAGGCGTGGGTGGTGCAGGGCGGACGGCGCACGGCGTTCGTTGAGGGAACGCTCAAGGACGCTGGCGGTACGCTGCTGGCCAAGGCCAGTTCGACCATCACGATGATGAACCGCGCCAAGGTCGAAGCTGCGGCGCGCGCGGCGCTGGGGGCTTAAGCCAAAGGCGGCGGCGCGGGCGCTTCTGCCAGCCGGTAGCCGCCGTTCGGGAAGGGGTGCGGCGCGAGCAGCTGCAACTCCTTGGCAAGGGGGCCCTTGATGACCTGAGCGCCATATAGCAACGTGGTATTGATGCTCAGGCTGGCCTTTTCGAGCGCCTCCAGCATCCCGGCCGAAACAACCAGCACCGCCCAGGCGATCTCGCCCTCGAGCCGCAGGGTGAAGCGCAATTCGGGCAGCTCGAGTTCGCCGTATTTCACCGAAATTACCGGGTGCAGGTCGATCCGCAGCGGGTGCTGGCCGAGCTTGAGCTTGCGGGTCGATCCGTCGAGCGCGGTTTCGCCGCCCAGCTCGCGCAGCTCCTTCGCCGCCGCCCAGGCCTGGCCGAGCACGCCGACCAGATCGAGCCCGCGCAAGGCTTCGCGCAATTTGTCGAGGATGACATCGTCG
>JAYWBP010000156.1:0-28376 GCA_043781375.1 Novosphingobium sp. | reverse complement strand
GCCCCGGCGGCAAAGGCCTTTTCGCTGCCGATCAGGACCGCACAACGCTGGTCAGGATCGCTGTCGAAGGCAGTCATAGCCGCGCCTAGATCGGCGCAGACCTGGGTGTTCAGGGCATTGAGCGCCAGCGGGCGGTTGAGGGTGATCAGAGTCACCGCGCCGCGGCTTTCGACCAAAATGGTATCGTAAATCATAGGGCAGTCCATTCTTCGGATACAGACAATGGGGCAAAAATGGCGTCGAGCAAGGCGTCGCTCATCCCCGCGGGCGTAGGCGGGTCCCAGCGGGGAGAATTGTCCTTGTCGACAATCAGCGCGCGGACACCCTCGGCGAAATCGGGTCGCGTGATGACGCGGCTGCCAAGGCGATATTCCATGGCCATATTGGCCCTGAAGTCATTCAGTTTCTTAGATTGTTCGAGTTGCCGCAAGGTGACTTTGAGTGCCTGTGGACTTTTGTGCTTCAGCGCCGCGAGTTGCGCCTGCGCCCAGTCACCCGGGTCTGCCGCCAGCGCAGCCAGGATGTCCTCCAGCCGATCGGACGCAAACAGGCGGTCGATCTCGGCTTCATGTGCCGCGATTTTCGCGGGCGGAGGAGCGACCGACAACGCACCAAGCGCGTCAGCGATATGCGCCGGATGCTGCACGATCCGCCGTTTGGCTTCATCCAGCATCCCCGCCTCGACATAGTGCGTCGCCAGCCCCGCCCAGATGCAATCCGCGCCATCCAGCCGCGCCCCGGTCAGCGCAAGATAGACTCCCAGCCGACCTGTCAGGCGCGACAGATACCATCCCCCGCCGACATCGGGGAACAGCCCGATCCCGGTCTCGGGCATGGCGAAGCGGGTATTCCCGGTCGCCACCCGAAACCGGGCCGGCTGCGAGATGCCGACCCCGCCGCCCATGGTGATCCCGTCCATGAACGCGACCACCGGCTTGGGATATTCGAACAGCAGGGTGTTGAGACGGTATTCATCGAAGAAGAACCGCCGTCCGGCAACCCCGCCATCGCTGAGCGCGGAATGGCGCAGCAGATTGATGTCGCCGCCCGAGCAGAAGCCGCGGCCTTCTGCGTGATCGATGATCACGCACTCGACCACCGGGTCCTCGCGCCATGCGCGCAGAGCCTCGGTCATCGCCAGAACCATGCCGTAGGTCAGGGCGTGGATCGCCTGCGGACGGTTGAGCGAGAGTTGGCCGACGGAACCGTCGCGGCGGATGAGAACTTCGCTCACAGTGCCTCCCCGTCCCGGGAATGAGGGCCATTGCAGGGGGTGGAGGGGGTTGGCCTCCTCACACGAGCTTGCGCAATGCGGTGAACCCCCACCACCATCCTTTGGCTGGTCCCGCTCCCCGGTTCGGAGAGGAAGAAAAGCTCCCCCTCACCGCAACAAATCCCGCCCGACGATCATCCGCATCACCTGATTAGTGCCCTCAAGGATCGAATGCACCCGCAGATCGCGCCAGAAGCGCTCGATCGGATAGTCGCGCAGATAACCATAGCCGCCGTGCAATTGCAGCGCCCGGTCGACGATGGCCGAGCCGTTGTCGGTCGCCAGGCGCTTGGCCATGGCGGAAAAACGCGACTTGTCGGGCGCGCCCGCAGTCACCTTGGCCGCAGCGAGATAGAGCAAGGCCCGCGCCGCTTCGAGGTCGGTGGCCATGTCGGCGAGGGTGAACTGGGTGTTCTGGAATTCCGCCACGGCCACGCCGAACTGCTTGCGCTCCTTGGTATAGCGGATCGATTCGTCAAGGCAGCGCTGCGCCCCGCCCAGCGAACAGGCGCCGATGTTGATCCGCCCGCCGTCAAGCCCGGCCATGGCAAAGCGGAAGCCGTCGCCCTCCGCCCCGACGCGATTCGCGACTGGCACCCGCACGTTGTCGAACACCACTTGCGCGGTGGGCGAGGCGTTCCAGCCCAGCTTGCGTTCGGGCGCGCCGAAGCTGAGGCCGGGGGCGTCCTTCTCGACCACCAGGCAGGAAATGCCCTTGGGCCCGTCGACGCCGGTGCGCACCATGGTCACGTAAAGATCGTTGACCCCGGCACCGGAGATGAATTGCTTGGTCCCGTTGACGACGTAATGATCGCCGTCGGAATCATTGGCAAGCCGTGCGGTCGTGCGCAAAGCTGCGGCATCCGAGCCCGAGCCCGGCTCGGTCAGGCAGTAGCTGGCGATTGTCTCCATCGTCACCATCGAGGGCAAATAGCGCGCCTTGATTTCCGCCCCGCCGAAGCTGTCGATCATCCAGGCAGCCATGTTGTGGATCGAGATGAAAGCGCTGGTCGCCGGGCAGCCATAGGCCATGGCCTCCATAATCAGCGCGGATTCGAGCCGCCCCAGGCCGATCCCGCCCGACTCTTCCGAGACGTAGATCGCGCCGAAGCCCAGCTCGGCGGCCGCCTGGATCACGTCGCGGGGGAAGTGATGCTCCTCATCCCATTGCGCGGCAAAGGGCGTGATGGCGTCGGCGGTGAATCGCCGCGCCATTTCCTGAATCGCGAGCTGGTCTGCGGAAAGCTGGAACTGGTCGGACATGGCACCCGGATGGCTGTGGCTAGTTGCCGTCCGGCAAAGCCGGGTGCCCCGGTGAAGTCAAGTCGATCAGTTGCAGCGCGTGTAGCGCAGCGGCTCGGCCATCGCCTCAGGCCCGAATTCACGACGCATCAGGCGTTGGCCATTGTCCTGAACTTCAAGGATCATCTCGCGGCGCCAGATCGAACCTTCTCCGGTGAAGGCAAAGCTGGCGCGAATGCTGTCAGCTGCCTGCTGGATCGTTTCACCGAGCTTGGCCGTCGATTCGTAAAATCGCAGCTGATCGGGATAGATGATCAACAGCCCCTTCGCGTCGCCGCGTTGCGAGGTGCAATCAGCAGAAACCAGTCCCCAGCGCCCACGAAGCGATTCCGGAATGGAAGTCGTAACAAGCTCAGCCGCCGCCGGGGATGTTACCCCAGCCGCCGGGCTCGACTGCGCGGAACCGGCCGCCTTGTCCTCAGCGGCTGTCCTGGAGGCGGGATCGGGCACGCAACCGCCAAGGACGAGAGCCAGTATTGCTCCGCCCATGAGCGATGCCCGATCCCGCATGGGGTTACTTTGGCGAGGCTGAAGGCGAAGGGCTGGCAGTCGCCGTGCCGTCCGCGGTCGTGCTGACCGACGTAGTCGCCATGCCGCTCGGAGCATCGCTGGGGATCTGGGTCGCGGGGAAGTCGGGAATGACCGCCGCCTCGGTGCTTGCCGCTGCCGACGGATTGTTCGACTGGGGCGAACAGGCGGCGAGAACGGCGAGCGGGGCCAGGAACAGGGCAGACAGGATCTTCATTGCAGGCGATCTCCGTGTGAACCGCAGCGCAAATGCTGCGGTCGCTCCCATAACGTCACTTGCGCGAAAGTTATCCCCCCAAATTACGCAAAAGCGGAAATTATCTCCTTGCCGAACAAAACCTCGTCGCTGGGCAGCACCTTGGGCGTCGCCAGCGGCCTAGACACCCAGGTCTCGTTGATCAGATCGCGCCAGGTGATGTTGTTGTTGGTGGCATTGCCGCCCCAGCTGCCGCAGCCCAGCGAGAACGTCTGGCGCATCCCGTTCCACAGATTGCCACTGTTTGAGGCCGATTGCGGCTGATTGACCATGACCCGGCTGGTGCGGGTATTTTCCGCCAGCTTGAGGATATTGGCGTCGCTGGTCGAATAGATCCCGCAGGAATGCCCCTGGCCCTGATAGGCTTGGATGCGGTTGGTCAGGTCGATCGCCTCATCGATGTCCTTGGCCCGATACAGCGCCATAGTCACAGTCATCTTCTCACCCGAGAACGGATGGTCGGGCCCGGCGTCGGTTTGCGGCACGATGAAGAACTGGGTGTCTCCCGGGATTTCAAACCCGGCGTAGTCGGCGATGAAGTGCGGGGTCTGGGCGACGACCTTGGCATTGATATATCCGTCGACCCAAATCGCCTGCTCCAGCTTGGCCGTCTGCTCCCGGTCCAGCACAAGCCCGCCCTTGGCCTTCAACTTGGCCAGCATCGGCTCATAGATCGCATCGAGCAGGATTACCGCATTGTCCGACGAGCACGAGGCCGCCAGGTCGAGCGTCTTAGACACCCTTATCTTCTCGGCCGCATCGTCCAGATCGGCGGTATCGTCGACCGTGATCACCGCGTTGCCCACGCCCACGCCCAGCGCCGGAGTGCCGCTGGAATAGGCGGCCGTGACCATCGCCGAGCCGCCGGTTGCCAGCACCCGATCGCATTGGCGCATCAGCTCGTTGGTCTTTTCGACCGAGGGAATGTCGATGCTCAGCACGATATCGGCTGGGCCGCCCATCTTGACGATCGCATCGCGCATCTTATCGCAGATCAGCTTGTTGGTCAGCTTGGCCCGCGGATGTGGCGCGATGATGATCGAATTGCGGCCTTTTACCGCCGATATCGCCTTGATCACCGGGGTCGCTTCGGGATTGGTCGAGGGCGACAGTGCACCGATCACGCCGACCGGCTTGGCAAGCTTGACCAAGGCGCGGGCCAGGTCTTCCTCGATCACGCCGACCGACTTGTCGTCGATGATGTCCATGAGGGTGGCGCGGGTCTTACGGAAAATCTTGAGATATTTGCCATCGTAATTGCCCAGCCGGGTTTCATCGACGGTATGCTGAGCGATTTCCTCGGCGACGCCCGGCTTGGCGACGGACCAGACCATCGCCCGGATCAGGCGATCGACCTGCGCTTGCGAATAGTTCGCGATCTGTGCTTGCGCAGCGCGGCTACGCGCGACCAGTGCGGCCACTTCGGCAGCCTCGGGGGACACATCGATCTTCTGCATGGCGCCCATGGCGGCCTCTCCCATTTACATCTGCGGGGTTATGCGGACTTCGATCGGCGATAGCCAGCTAACGCTAAAGTGGAAAGGGAATGGAACCCGGAAAGTGCGTATGCGATCATTCGCCGTGCCGCCACCTCCTGCCGTTGCAGTGCCAATCGTCTGTTGCGAGGTGCCAAGCGTTTCGCCAAGAGGCGGCGAGCGGCAACAGGAGACAAAAGTGTGAGTGCAGCAGCCATCGACACAGCGATGTTTCGCCGGGTGCTGGGCAGCTACCCCACAGGCGTCTGCGCGATCACTGCGTTGGACCCTGACAATCGCCCGGTGGGCATGGTGGTCGGCTCGTTCACCTCGGTCTCGCTCGACCCGCCGCTAGTCGGCTTCCTGCCCGACAAGAAAAGCAGCACCTGGCCGGTGATCGAACAGGCCGGTCGCTTTGCCGTCAATGTTCTGGCCAGCGATCAGCAGGACGTCTGCCGCCAGGTTGCCGCTAAAGGCCCCGACAAGTTCGCCGGGATCGCTCACGCAGTCTCCGAGCATGGCCTCCCTGTGATCGCCGATGTCATCGCCCGGATCGAATGTGTGCTCGATACGGTAGTCGATGCCGGAGACCACTGGTTCGTGCTCGGTCGGGTTCTCGGTCTGGAAGTCATGCGTGATGGCGACCCGATGCTGTTCCTCAAGGGCCGCTACGGCGGTTTTGCCGAACTGGGCTGAGCGCGGGCCTAAATCGGATGGGGCTTGACACGGTGGGCGGGCTTGCTGTTCAGGTGTTCAGCATACGCCCTGTCGGAGAAAGCCCAACCATGACCCGTTCGCTCAATTCGCGCACCGCCATCGTCACCGGAGCCGGATCGGGCATCGGCCGCGCCATCGCGCTGCGCCTGGCGGAGGATACCGCGCGGGTGGCAATCTGGGACATCAATCTGGCCGGAGCAGAAGAAACCGCCGCCTCGATCCGCGCCGCCGGTGGCACTGCCCTGGCGCTCGACGTCGATTGCTCGGACAAGGCCGCGATCCACGCCGCCGCCCAGCAGACCCGCGCCGAATTCGGGCCTGTCGCCATCCTGGTCAACAACGCGGGTATCGCCCCGTTCACCCCGTTCCTGGAAACCGACGACGAGTTGTTCGACAAAGTCATCCGCATCAACTTGCGCGGGCCTTGGCTGGTGACCAGGGAGGTGGTGCCCGATATGATCGCCGCCGGCTGGGGCCGGGTGATCAACATCACTTCCTCCTCGGTCCAGACCGGCTCGCCGATGCAGGGGCATTACGTCACGTCCAAGGGCGGGCTGATGGGCATGACCAAGGCCCTGGCGCTGGAATTCGCCGCCAAGGGCATCACCTTCAATATGGTCCCCCCTGGCTTCATCGACACGCCGATGCTGCGCGCCGCGCCGATCGACGCCGAAGCCTTCGCCCTGACCCTGCCGATGAAGCGCATCGGCCAGCCCGAGGACATTGCCGCTGCCTGCGCTTACCTGGCCAGCGAGGAAGCCAGCTATATCACCGGCCAGACGATCAGCGCCAACGGCGGGCGGTACATGGGCTCGCATTGATCGGGCTAAGCGGGTTTGTTGCGATCGGCAAAGATCAGCTGCGGAATGCTGATAGCGAAAAACTAGCTTCCCCACAGCGCTTCCGCCGCCGCCAGCCCTTGCGCGCCGTGGCCACCCAGTTCGCCAATCAAGGCCTTGAGGCGGTAGGTCCACAGGTGCAGCGGATGCTCCAGGGTCATCCCCATCGCGCCAAGGAACTGGTGAAAATCGTAAGTCACCCGTCGCGCCGCGTGCTGGGCGTGGAGCGCGGCGAGCGCAGCGTCACCGGGATCGTGGGTGGCTGCGGCTTTGAGGGCGAGCCAGTACGCGCCGTTGGTCAAAACCTGGGCCTCGGCCAGGCGGTGCCGCAAGGCCTGAAACGTCGCCAGAGGTCGCCCGAACTGCTTGCGCTCGGAAACGTAAGCGGTGACGCTGGCCAGCCCGGCGGCGAGGAGTCCGGCAGCCTCGGCGGCAAGTGCCACCCGCCAGCGCGCGCGCAGGGTATTGGGGAAAATGTCGTGGATTCGCAAATCGTCGGGCAAATGCGTGAGTCGCGCCATCGGGTAAGCATAGAGCGGTTCATCGCCGAACGCCGCCGCGTGCTCTGGCCTGGCGGTGAAGCTGTGCACCGCTTCGCCCACCACCACTACCGTCGCGCCAGACTTCAAAAACCGCACCGGTCGGGTCAGTTTTCCCGCCTCGACCAGGCACAGCGGTCGGGACAGATCGCCACCCAGCAGCGGCCGGATGAGCGCCGACATCGCCGCCTCGACCGTATAAGGCAGCCGTGCCAGCCGCTCGACCACCAACGCCGCGGTTTCCGCGCCAAGTCCCGCCATCAGACCGACATCGAGAAACCCGCCCTCGGCCAATTCGTTATCGAGCGCATCGCTGGTCAGGACTAATCCCGCATGGTGCAAAGGTACGCTGTCATAGCGACGGCACAGGCTGTCCAGCGCCTCCAGAATCGCACGCTGGTCGTCGCTGAGGTTAAGCTCCATCAGCGCGGCTCCCGTGGCAGGTTGAGCACGTCGCTGGCGATGATGTTGAGCTGGATTTCAGCCGCCCCCGCCGCAATTCCGGCAACGATCCCGCGCTGGTGGTGCATCTTGAGAAACGGCGCAGCATCACCCAGCGCTTCGGGGAGATACTCAACCACGAATTCGCCCACCGCCCGCTCGGCCATCACCGTGGCAAAGCGCGCCGCGCTCGATTCCGGCCCGATGGCAAGTCCGTCGACGCGCTTCTGAACCAACGCGTAACTGGCGATCCGCGCCGCCTCGCAAGACCCTGCCGCGCGCGCCGCTTCGACCCGGATGGTCTCCCCTACAAATTCGCCTTGCGACTGGAGCGAGGCCACGGCGCGGTTGAGCGCAGCGCGGGCGAGGTGGAATCTCGGGATGCCGAGGCGCTCGTTGGTGAGCGAGAAGCCGACGATCTCCCACGCCTGCCCTTCCTCGCCCAGCCGCGCGGATACGGGCACCAGACAATCGTCGAAGAACACTTCATGGATGTCGCCTTCGCCGATCAGGCTGGGAATCTGCCGCACGGTGATCCCCGGCGTGTCCATCGGCACCAGCAATACGGTGATCCCGCGCTTCCGATCGTCGCTGGTGCGGGTGAGGAGGAAGCACGTGTCGGCCAGCCCGGCATAGCTGGTCCAGATTTTCTGGCCATTGACCCGGTAATGCTCGCCCTCCAACACCGCGCGGGTGCGCAGCGAGGCAAGATCGGAGCCCGAATCCGGCTCGGAAAAGCCTTGGCACCACAGCGCCGTGCCCTGAGTGATTGGCAACAGATAGCGCGCCTTTTGCTGCGTCGAACCAAAGCGGTTGAGCGTCGGCCCGATCCAGTTGACGTTCATGTACTGCCCGCCACGCGGCTCGCCGGCTTCCCACATGACCTCGGCCAGGATCTGCTGATGCCACGGCCCCAGACCCTCCCCGCCCAGCTCGATCGGCCAGTGCGGGAACAGCAGGCCTTCTTCGGCCAGCTTGCCGCAAAATGTGGCGGCGAACGCAGTCAGCGCCGGGGAGGCCGGGCCATGCTGCGAGAAACGCTCCCAGTCGGGCGGCAGGTTGTCGGCGAGGAAGTGCCGGAGCCGCTCGCGGAAGGCTTGCTGATCGGGGGTCCAATCGAACTGCATTGAAGGTGATTAGCGGACAGGCTGGAGCCGGGCCAGCCTCGTGCCAAACTGAACGCACGGGCGTTCAAACCCTTGTTTGCGTTGACTTGGCCGCATCGCCAAGGCCAAGCATCGGCCGCAAGGACAGGTTTGGCGAATGAGCGAGAGAAAATTCGTGAGCGTGGCCTCGGTGGCGGACCTCCCGCTGGGCGCGAAGAAGGCGCTGGTGGTCGAAGGCTGGCCCGTGCTGCTGTGCCATACCAGCGAAGGGCTGTTCGCGGTCAGCGCGATCTGCAGCCATGCCTATGAACCGCTCGAATGCGGGCGGATGAAAGCCGGATGGATCGCTTGCCCGGTCCACGGCGCCCGGTTTGAGCTGGCCACCGGCAAGGCGCTCAACCCGCCCGCGTTCCAGCCGATCGCGACCTACCAAACCCGCGTCTCTGGCGACACGATCGAAATCGCCCTGCCGTGAGTGAGCACGAGGCCCTCGACGCGCTGCGCGGCGAATTGCGCGTCTGGCTGGCGGACCACGCGCCGCAGGGCTGGCGCGAGGCACGCCAGACGCACGAGCAGTTTGCCCAGAGGCAGCGCGCCTGGTTCGCGCGGCTGGTCGCGGCCGGTTACGCGATCCCGCACTGGCCGGGGCAATGGCCGGGCGGCGGGCGCTCGATGGCCGCGCAGAGGGTAATCTACGAGGAACTGGCCCGGGCCGATACGCCGCGGCTGTTGCTGTCGTTCGTCTCGACCTACCACGCCGCCGCCACTCTGATGGAATGCGGCACCGCCGAGCAACAGGCGCGCTACCTTCCTGCGATCCTCGAAGGCGAAACCTGGTGCCAGGGCTTTTCCGAGCCTAATGCCGGATCAGACCTCGCCGCGATCAGGACGAAGGCGGAGCGGAAAGGCGATGTCTATGTGGTCACCGGTCAGAAGGTGTGGTCGACCATGGCCCAATATGCCGACAAGTGCCTGCTGCTGGTCCGCACCTGTGCCGACGGGCCCAAGCAGGCCGGGATCACCTATCTGCTGATGGACATGAAGGCCCCGGGTGTCTCGGTCCGCCCGATCCACCAGATCCAGGGCGACCAGGAATTCGCCGAGATCTTTCTCGACGGAGTCGAAGTGCCGGTGTCCGACCGGGTCGGCGAGGAAGGCCAAGGCTGGGCCGCAGCGCAGGCCACCCTCGCCTCGGAGCGCGGGCTGACCTTGATGGAGCTGTCTTACCGGATGCGCGGCGCGCTGGGTCGGATCGCTGCGCTGATCCGCGACCACGACCGCAATGAAGACTCGGGGGTCCTGCGCGATTTCGGCCACTTGGTGACGCGCGTCGATAGTGCCTGCGCGATCGCCGACCAGTACCTTGAAAGCCGCATTGCCGGGATTGAACGGGTGGGCCACGCCAGCCTGGTCAAGCTGACCTACTCACGCGTGCTGCGCGAATTTACCCTGCTGGGCACGCGTCTGGGCGGCTTTGACGAACAGCTGCGCAAGCCGATCACCTTTGGCGACCTGACTACCGGCAACTGGATGGCTGATTTCATGAACAGCTACGCCTGGACCATCGCCGGGGGTAGCGACGAGGTCCAGCGCAACATTATCGCCGAACGCATGCTCGACATGCCGCGCGAGCCCAAGAGCTGGACCGGAGCATGATCGATCGCGCCGAACTGCATGATGCGGTGCGCCAGGCTTTTGGCAGCAGCCCGATCATGGCCCCGCGCGATGCAGCGTGGAAGCTTGCAGTTGAACTCGGCTGGCTGCTTATCCCGGTGCCCGAGGCGCAGGACGGCCTCGGTCTTGGTCACGATTTCAGCGCGGCAATCCATTACGAGCTAGGCCGAGTGCTGGGCACCGCGCCGTTGCTTCCGGCAATGATGGTTCTGCGCGCGCTAACGCTGGCCGGTGGCCAGGAAGAGCGGATCGCCCGAGTCGCGGCAGGTCAATTGATCACTACCGCTCTGGCGCTCAAAGGCCCGAAACTGTCGGGCGCCGAGGGCTCGCACCATCTCGACGGCATCCTCGAATGCGTGATCGATGCCGACCTTGCCAGCCATATTCTCGTCATCGCTGAAAGGGCACAGGTATGCGCGCTGGTGCCGCTTGGCGCGCCTGGCGTAACCGTGACCGAACAGCCGCTGTGGGACGAAAGCCGCCGGGTGTTTGAGGTCAGCCTGACAAACGTCGCGCTCGATCCCGCCCTGGTCCTCGCCAACGGGGACGCCGTCCTGCCCCTCGCCCGCGCGATCAAGGCCGAGATGCTCTGCGCGCTGGCCGCCGATTCGCTGGGGGGAGCGCTTGCAGTGCTCGACCTGACCATCGACTATCTCAAGACCCGTCGCCAGTTCGATCGGCCCTTGGCGATGTTCCAGGCGCTCAAGCATCGCTGTGCCGATCTCAAGGTGCAGATCGCCGCAGTCGAAGCCCTGCTCTGGGCCCGCACCGCAGACACGAACGCCCGCACCGCCGATTTCGGCGCGCTCAAGGCGCTGGCCTGCGATGTTTACCGGTTGGTGGCGGAAGAAGCGCTCCAGCTCCACGGGGGGATCGGCTTGACCCAGGAATACCCCGCCCATCGATACCTGAAGCGCGCGATGCTGAATGTGCAACTGGGTGGCGATGCAGACTTGTGGCGCGAGGCGGCGGGGCGGGCGGCGCTCAAGCGGCTCGGTTAAGGCCAATCACGCACATCTGTTCGAAATTTCCGAAGACCGTCAAACCGCTTGATTATCCAGCCCCGCTGCGTGCTTGGCCGCTACGTACCCAAACGTCATCGACGGCCCTATGCTGGCGCCTGCCCCAGGATAGACCCCGCCCATCACCGAGGCCGTGCTGACTCCGCAGGCGTATAGCCCCGCAATCGCCGAACCATCGGCGCGGACCACCCGCGAATACACGTCGGTCAGCGCGCCACCATAGGTGCCTACGTCGCCCGGGATTATCTCGACTGCGAAGAACGGTGCCTTTGCGATTGCCCCGAGCGACGGGTTCGGGCGGTGAAAGGGATCACCCAGCCACTTGTCGTATTCCCGCTCGCCGCGGTGAAAGTCCTCGTCGCGGCCCTTGGCGACGAAGCCGTTCCAGCGTTTGACCGTGGCGCTGAGCACCGTTGGGGCAACGTCAATCAGCGCGGCCAATCCGGCCACGGTATCGGCCTTCTTGAGATAGTCACTGCCCAGCCAGGCATCGGGTTGGTCCTTTTTACCGACCCACTGCCCAGCGACCTGGTACTGTTCGGCATAGGTCTGGTCGAACACCGCCCAGCTCGGCACCCCGCCCGAATGTTTAAGCATTGTTTCGCAGAATAGCTCGTAAGAGCCTGCTTCATTGAGATAACGCTGGCCCACCTGGTCGACCAGGATCGCGCCCGGCCGCCCGGTCAGGCTCTGCCCGGCAGGTTTGACATAGGCCGCGGCGAAGCCGGGCGCGCGCGTGGTCTGATAGCCGACCATCTGGTCCATCTGCGCCAGCACTCCGCCGATCCGCTCCAGCTCGGCGTGCATTTCGCCGGTATCGCTCTCCGGCGTGTTCGACCATTCGGCGCGGGTGCCGGGCTGGTAGCGGTCACGCATCGTCTGGTTCTGGGCAAAACCGCCCGCGTTGACCAATACGCCCAGCCGTGCCCCGATCCGCGCTGTCTGGCCGTTTGCATCGACGACTACACCGGTCACTGCGCCCTGTTCGACGATCAGTTCCTTGACCGGCACGCCGGTCCGCAGCTCAACCCCTGCCGCCAGCGCCGCCTTGAGCATTCGCCCCTGCAACGCCGCGCCCGCTGTTGTGTAGCTCTTGCCGGTCAGCTTGCCCCTGACCACGGCCAGTGCGATTTTGACGAAGGTCGCCTTGACCTTCCAGCTCTTTTTCATGAAGGCCAGCTGCATCGCGTCATCCAGCTTGGCCGGGACCGGCATGAAGCCCGGGCGCAGGCGCTTTGCCCAAGGGCCCAGTTCCTTGAGATCGAAGTACTTGGCCGTCACACAGCGACTGGTCCGGCAGCCGCCCGGCAGGTCGTCATAATAGTCGGGCCAGTAGTCCGACGTGCGCTCCATTTCGACGCCCTGGGCGATGATGAAATCGAGCATTTTCGGTGCCTGCTGGACGTAGGCCTGGCGCTTTTCACGGGTCGAGCCGGGACTGGACGGATCCTCGCCGCAGACCGCGTCGAGATAGGTGATCGCCTTGTCCGCGCTTTCGTCGGGCTCGGCAGCGCGGATGAAGCGATTATTGGGAATCCACATCACCCCGCCCGACTTGGCGGTGGTGCCGCCGACGAATTCGGTCTTCTCCAGGATCAGCACCGACTTGCCCGCCTGGCGCATGACCAGCGCCGAGCTCATCGACCCGGCACCGCTGCCTACCACGACCCAATCGAAGCTCTCGTCAAATTGCCCCATTGCCGCCCTTCCTTGCGTTGTAGCATTGCTGCACACCTGTTCAGCGAAACCCATTCCAGATGCCCCCGGCCATTGCAAGCCAGCTTCCCCACCCCATCTGACGCGGATGCGCATATCGCTCCTGCGGCAGCCTGCGGCACCTTGCCTTAGCTGGCAAACCCGGCCAAAGCGTCCGCCGACCGCGCGCGCCCGGCGGTCTCTGGCGAGTCCATGAACCTCATCCACCCCTTGTTCGACGCTGCCCATCCTTTTTGCGATGCAAACGGTGACAAGCTGCGCGAGGAGTGCGGCATATTCGGCGTAATCGGCGCGCGCGAAGCTGCCGCGACTGTCGCGCTGGGTCTCCATGCGCTGCAGCATCGCGGCCAGGAAGCAGTCGGCATCACCAGCTTCGACGGTGCCGAGTTCTATTCGCGCCGCGGCCTGGGCCATGTCGCGCAGAATTTCTCCAGCGGCGAGGCGCTGGCCGAATTGCCCGGATCGATGGCCTCAGGCCATGTCCGTTATTCGACCACTGGTGGCTCGGGGCTCCGAAACGTCCAGCCGCTGTTTGCCGATCTCGCCTCGGGCGGGTTCTCGATCGCGCACAATGGCAATATCTCCAATGCGATCAGCCTGAAGCGCGACCTGGTCAACAAGGGCGCGATCTTCCAGTCGACTTCGGACACCGAAGTCATCATCCACCTGGTCGCGACCAGCCGCTATCCGACCCTGCTCGATCGTTTCGTCGATGCGCTGCGGATGGTTGAGGGCGCCTATTCGCTGATCTGCACCACCCCCAAAGGCATGATCGCCTGCCGCGATCCGCTCGGCATCCGCCCACTGGTCATGGGCAAGCTGGGCGAGGCAATCATCTTCGCCAGCGAGACCGTCGCGCTCGACGTGGTCGGGGCCGATTTCGTCCGCCAGATCGAACCGGGCGAACTGGTCGAGGTCGATCACGGCGGCAAGGTCGAGAGCCATCGCCCGTTCGGTCGCCACAATGCGCGGCCGTGCATCTTCGAGCACGTCTATTTCAGCCGCCCCGATTCGGTGATGGACGGCCAGTCGGTCTATACCGTGCGCAAGCGCATCGGGGTCGAACTGGCCAAGGAAGCGCCAGCGGTGGCCGATCTGGTGATCCCGGTGCCCGACAGCGGCGTGCCCGCAGCGATCGGCTATGCCCAGCAGTCAGGCATCCCGTTCGAATTGGGAATCACCCGTTCGCATTATGTCGGGCGGACGTTCATCCAGCCCTCGGACAGCGCCCGCAACGCCGACGTCAAGCGCAAGCACAACGCCAACCGCGCCCTGGTAGAGGGGCAGCGGATCATCCTGATCGACGATTCGATCGTGCGCGGCACCACCAGCCTCAAGATCGTCCAGATGATGCGTGATGCCGGCGCGTCGGAAGTCCACATGCGGATTGCCAGCCCGCCGACCGAACATAGCTGCTTTTACGGGGTCGATACGCCCGAGCGTTCAAAGCTGCTGGCAGCCAATATGGACGTGGCGGCGATGGCAAAATTCATCCAGGCCGACAGCCTCGCGTTCGTCTCGATCGACGGGCTTTACCGTGCGGTCGGCGAGCCGGGCCGCGACCCAGCCTTGCCGCAATATTGCGACGCCTGCTTCACCGGCCAGTACCCGACCCGCCTGACCGACCTGGCCGACCGCGAGGCCCCTGCCCAGCTGCTGCTGCCGGTCGACAAGGTTGCCTGAAGGCGTTGCCGTCAACCGGTTCGACGGCCAGGTTGCGCTCGTCACCGGGGCCAGCCGCGGGATCGGTGCGGCGATTGCCGAGGCGCTGGCAAGCGAAGGCGCGCATCTTATCCTCACCGCGCGCGATACCAAGGCGCTCGAGGCGGTTGAGGAACGCATCTTCGCGGCGGGCGGTCGCGCCACCATTGCTCCGGCGGACCTGGCCGAAACCGACGCCATCGCCCGCCTCGCCCAGGCCATCGGCACACGCTGGCCAGCGCTCGACATCCTGGTGATAAACGCCGCGATCCTGCCCCAGCTCTCCTCGGTAGCGGACATCGATTCGCTGGCTTTGGGCAAAGCGCTGACGGTCAACGTCCTGGCCACCCAGGCGCTGATCGCCGGGTTCGATCCGTTGCTGCGCAAGAGCGCGGATGCACGCGTCGTCCTCCTGACCAGCAGCGTCGCCCAGACCCCCCGCGCCTATTGGGGTGCCTACGCCGCAAGCAAGGCGGCGAGCGAGGTCCTGCTCGACTGTTATGCCCAGGAAGTGCGCGCAATCAGCAAAATACGCGTCGCCATTGTCAACCCCGGCGCGACCCGCACGGCGATGCGCGCGCGCGCCTATCCGGGCGAGGACCCTGCCTCGGTCCAGTCGCCGAAGACTGTGGCAACCTATGTGGTTGACCTGCTTGGTGAACAATTTGCCAGCCCGGCGCGGCGATCGGTTAACCAGCCGCAGTAACGCGCCAGTAAGCAGCGACGTCCATTTTCTGGGAACCGGATCTGACAAGGGTTCGGCAACTCGCGAAGGACTGGGTCAATGTCGTCAACCTATGCATCAACAGACCGCTATTCGATTGTTGCGCAGGAAGACCGCAGCGCACCGCGGACGCGGATCAACATTCCTGGATCGCTGCGCCCATCGGGTGCGCGCGGGTTCCAGACAGTGGTTCAGGATCTTTCGTTAAGCGGCTTTTCCGCTGGTGCGATCAACCGGATGCATCCGGGATCGCTGTGCTGGCTGACCCTGCCCGGACTCGAAGCGCTCCAGGCCGAAGTGGTATGGTGGGACAACAGCCTGTGCGGCTGCGCCTTCCTCAACCTGCTGAGCCCGATCGTCCACGACAACATCCTCGCCCGCTGGCGCGGTGACAGCGTGTTCCGCCCGGTTTACTGAGAGTTTTGCAGCTTTGAAGCAGGGGCGGTTCCCACCTGACCCCGCCCCTGCTTCATTGACCTGATGACGCACTGCGGCACCCGATTTTTTCGACGTTAGTCCAGCAAGCTACCGCTTCACCAGGGTCACCTGAGAGACATCGATCCCGCCGCCTCTGAACCCACCTTCGCAATACATCAGGTAATAGCGCCACAGCCGCACGAACCGCGCATCAAAGCCCGCGGGAAGCCGCCCCTCCTCCACCGCACGATCAAAGTTCACCCGCCACAACCGCAGCGTCTCGGCATAATCCAGACCGAAATCGGCCTGATCAACCCAGTCCAGCCCGCGCGCCTCTGCAAGGCGGCGGAACTCGCTGGTGCGGATCAGCATGCCGCCGGGGAAGACGTAGGTCTGGATGAAATCGGCGCTGGCGGCATAGGCATCGAACAGCTCGTCGGCGATCGAGATAAACTGGATCGCGGCGCGTCCGCCCGGGACCAGCGAGCGAGCGATGACATCCATGAACGATGGCCAGTAAGCCCGCCCCAGGGCTTCGACCATCTCGACACTGGCGATGGCATCGTATTGCCCGGTGACATCGCGGTAGTCGCGCTTGAGGAATGCGGGATTGGTGTCGCCCGGCTTCATTCGCGCCCGGCACGAGGCAAGCTGCTCATCCGAAAGGCTGATTGCATCGACCCGCACGCCCTTGGCCGACAGGGCAAAGGCAAGCATTCCCCAGCCGCAGCCGATCTCCAGCGCCCGATCGCCCGATCCGACCTGCATCCGCCCCACGACCTCGGTGACTTTGCCGAGCTGACCATCGCCGAGCGCGTCGGTCATTTGCTCCAGGGCCGATGGCTGGGACTTGTCCCAGAAAATGGCGCTCGAATAGCTCATCGAACGATCGAGCCAGGCGGCATAGAAATCGTTGCCCAGATCGTAATGCGCATGAATGTTCTTGCGCGATCCGGCCCGCGTATTGCGACGCAGCCAGTGCCAGCCCCGCATCGCCAAGCGCCAGGCGCCCTTGGCCCGTGCCGTATCGCCCAGGCTTGGTCCGTTGGCCATGAACAGCGCGAACAGAGGGACGGGATCGGGGCTGGACCATTCGCCCGCTTCCCACGCCTGATACCAGCCGACCGAGCCGCCGGTCGCAAGCCGGAGCAGCGAGTGCCAGTCGTGCAGGGTCACCACCGCATCGAACCCGGGCGAGCGCCCGCCGAGCAGGCGCTGGGTGCCGTCGGGCAAGGTCACCGCAATCGAGCCGCCAGCCAGCCCGAAATGAATCCGATCGAGCACCTTGTGCATCCCGCCAGCAACCGTGTGCGCCAGCCATTCGGGGCCGATGCCGATCCGGCCGGCCCCGGCGACAAGCTCGCTTCCCCTGACTGGTGCCTGCACGTTCATTCCCGGCCTTATGACGCCACAAGCGCCGCCTCGCAACGCCTCACGCAGTGGGTAGTGGAACAGCGAAACGGTCAAAATAAAAGCGGAGCAGGCGGCGCGTTTAGGGTCGTCAGGTCACCGAGAAACCGGCGTCGACCATGATCGTCTGGTTGGTGACATAGCGTGCGCCCGGACTGACGAAATAGAGCACCGCCGCGCCAATATCTTCGGGATCGCAGATCGGGCCGAGTGGCAGCTTGCGCCGGGCCGGACCGTCAGCGAGTGGCCCCTTGGCTTTGATCGCGCCCGGGGTGATCACCGCGCCAGGCAGGACGGTGTTGACGGTAATCCCGTGCTCGACAAGTTCGAAAGCGCTGGCCCGGCTCAAGCCGTACAGCGCCCCCTTGGAAGCCGTGTAACTCGCCAGACCCTTGATGATCGAACCGCGCAGCGCACCGCTGGCGATGTTGACGATTCGCCCGCCCTGCCCCGCTGGAACCATTGCCCGGGCCATCTCACGCGTCATCAGAAAGGGCCCGCGGGCGTTGATTGCGTGAGTTCGGTCCCACTCGGCGCTGGTTCCTTCAAGCAACAGTTCGCGATCCTGCACCCCGGCATTGTTGACCAGCGCCCACGGCGCGCCGTGGCGGGCCACAACTTCGCCGCAGGCCGCAACGATCGAGGCTTCCTCGGCCAGATCGAGTGCGATCCAGTCGGCCTTGAGCCCGGCCTTGACCAGGCGCGCGACGACCAGCAGCGAAGCCGCTTCATCGCGGTCGGCGATCACCACCATCGCGCCGGCCTGAGCCAGCACCGTAGCGATGCCTATGCCGATACCGTTAGCTCCGCCCGTCACCAGCGCGACCTTGCCGTCCAGCCTGAAGGGCGACGCTGTGGCGGTTTCCATGGCTGGCTCTCCTGGGCGGTGCTTGTCGCACTGCGCCTCCTCCTTCATGGCAATCGCACCGGGCATCAAGCCGCCAGGGGGATATATGATGACCCAGCTTGCGTTTTTCGAAGCTTACGTCGGGATAAGCGACACCAAGGGCCGCTATTGCCACTGCCTCGATGGCAAGGACTGGACCGGCTTTGGCGACGTGTTCACCGCCGACTGCGTGCTCGATACCCGGCCTGCCGGGGGATTTATTGTCGAGGGCCGCGAAGAGATCGTCCGGCTGGTGCGCTCCTCGGTCGAGACTGCCAAGACCGCGCACCAGGTCCACACGCCGGTTATCACGCTGGACGACGACCGCGCGCAGGTCATCTGGGCGATGCAGGACCGCGTCGTCTGGGGCGAAGACCGGCGCGAGCAGATCGGCAATGCGGGGCACACCGGTTACGGCCAATACACCGAACGCTATGTTCGCGAAGCTGACGGGTGCTGGCGGATCGCCCACCAGGTGCTGTCACGCTTCCACGTCGATGTGCACGACTGAGGCCGACGCCGCGCTTACCCCCAGGCCATGTCCATTCCGGGCGGCAGATACTGGAGGTAGATGTCCAGGTGAGCCAACTTGCCCGCAGTGTCGAACTCATAAAGCGACAGCGAGTTGACCACCGTCTCTTCCTGCCCGGCGGGTGTGTTATGTTCCTCCAGCTCAAGGAACACCCGATTGCCTACCTCACTGATCCGCCGGAAATTGCTCCAGAACGCAGTGGTCGTGCCCCATTGCGTCAGCATCGCGCGATACTGCGGCCAGGTCATCACTTCCTTGAAATTGCCGACCCGCTCGAAGCTGTCGGTGGCGATCATCGCCTCCAGCTGAGCCCAGCCGGCTTCGCCGAACGCAGGATCCTTGGCTGCGGTGACAGTCTTCTCGATGCAGTCGATATAGGCCAGAACCTTGCGCGCCAGCGGGCCCAGCGTGGCGGGATCGGGGCTGCCGTTGGCCATGAAATTTCCTCTCGGCCACGCCGCTGCGACCGCTGGCACGCTATTCGGAGCAGACCGGCACTGGCAAGCCCCGCTCCATCGCTCGAGGGATGCTTGGGGTCAGACCCGCCCGGCGTCAGGCCAGCCCGGCGTGATCCAGCGCCGCATCGACCGCCTTGCGCGCTTCCGGGCTGCACGACACCATCGGCAAGCGCAGTTCGTCATAAAGCCAGTCGTGAACCCGGCTGAGCGCATACTTGACCGGTCCGGGCGAGGCATCCTCGAACATCGCGTAGTGCAACGGATAAAGCCGGTCGTTCAGCTCGCGAGCCTTCTTGATATCGTTGGCGGCGCAAGCGGCCTGGAACTCGGCACACAGTTTGGGTGCGACGTTGGCGGTCACCGAAATGCAGCCCACGCCGCCCGCCGCATTGAACGGCAGTGCCAGTTCGTCGTCGCCCGAAAGCTGGGCGAAGTCAGGGCCGATCCCCATGCGGTGATCGGTAACCCGGCTCAGATCGCCGCTGGCATCCTTGATCGCCACGAACCGCCCCGGATAAAGCCGCGCCAGCTCGCACACCGTCTCGGGCTGGATGTCGGTAACGGTGCGCGCGGGCACGTTGTAGAGCACGATCGGCAGCGCGTTATGCTCAGCCAGGTAGGAGAAATGCGCGATCAGCCCGGCCTGGCTCGGCCGATTGTAATACGGCGCCACCAGCAACGCGGCCTGGGCTCCGCACTTCTTCGAAAAATTCATGTGGAGCAGCGCGTTCATCGTATCGTTGCTGCCGCAGCCGGCGATCACCGGCACCCGGCCCGCCGCCTGCTCGACGCACAGCTCGATTACGCGGTGGTGCTCGGCATTGGACAGCGTCGAGCTTTCGCCCGTGGTACCGCAGGGGACCAGTCCCGAAGAGCCGCTGTCGATCTGCCACTCGACCAGTTTACGGAACGCGCCCTCGTCGAACGCCCCATCGCGAAAAGGTGTCACCAGAGCCGGAATCGAGCCGGAAAACATGGACTTTGTCCTCACCTGTGGGCCAAGAGGGATGACGTCTCCGTCTCGGAGCCGTACCCCGGGGGCCCGCCATCATTCATCGCCTGATAAGGAGAGTTTGGCCAGGATGTCCAGTATGACCCGCACTGCCGCCGTTTCGTTACTTGTTCTGCTCACCGCGATTTCGGTCCCGGCGCATTGCCAGGCCGTTCCCAACCAGAACGTGACCACGATCCAGGTGCCGGTGGTGCAGCCTGTGTCCGGAGCGGCCCAACAAGGCCCGGGCATCCAGCCGCTGCCCCCGCTCCAGCAGGGCGTGACCATCCCGCCGGGCCAGGAAGGCAGCGAGTGGGATCGTGCCCGGGCGATGGCCAACGATCTGCAACGCGGGCCGATGGCTCCGGCGATCGATCGCTGGCGGATGCTGAGCAGTTCCGACCGCTTCGGCTTTTCCGATTATGCCAATTTCATCCAGACCTATCCCGCCTTTCCCGACGAGCCCAAGCTGCGGCTATGGGCCGAACGCGCGCTTGATCGGGAGACCGTCGACTCCTCGCGCCTGGTCGCCTTCTTCGATCGCCGCCCCCCGCTGAGCAATCCCGCCCGCGCCCTCTATGCGCTGGCTTTGTCCGCCCAGCGTCGTCCCGACGCGACCGGCGTCGCGCTCAACGCCTGGCGCGGTGGGCCGATGAGCGATGCCGCCGAAGCCACGCTATTTTCCATGTTCGCCGGCGCGATCCTCCCGGCCGATCATGATGCGCGAATGAATGCGCTGCTGTGGGCGGGAGCCTTGGCTCAGGCGCAGCGGCAGATTCTTTATGTCACTCCCCAAGCGCGCGCGGGCTTCCTCGCCCGGCTCGCGGCGCTGCAAGGCACCGATCCAGAGAGCCTGGGACTGGCGCTGGGCGGCGATGTGCTGCGCGATCCAGGCTATGTCTTCAACCGCCTGCGCCAGTTGCGCCGCGCCGGCCAGACCACCGCAGCCATCGACCTGCTCAGCAACCGTCAGCCATTTGCCACGCAACCGCTCAATCCCGAGCGATGGGTCGACGAACTGCTTGCCGTGGCCAAAGCCGCGGATGCTTCAAGTGCTGTGCGGATCGCTTCGTCTGTTGACGATGCCTTTCCTCCCGGCACCGATATCAGCCGCCTGTCGTTCGACCTGCGCGATGATTACACCTCGCTGACGTGGCTGGGCGCGACCAAGGCGCTCAACGCGCTGGGTGACAGCACTCGGGCTGCGTCGTTGTTCTATCGCTACGGCGCGGCTGCGCGCACCCCGCAGACGCGCTCGAAGGGCTTTTACTGGGCCGGGCGAGCGCTAAGCCGGGCCGGGAACTCAGCGGGAGCGACCCGCTATTTCGAAATGGCCGCGGCCTATCCCGATCAGTTTTACGGTATGCTCGCGCTCGAACGGCTCGGGCGCCCGCTGCCCTCGCTGATTACCCCGCCGATGGTCACGCCGACCGTGGCCGAGCGCGCGGCCTTCGCCAACCGCCCGCTGACCATGGCCGTGCGCGAAGTGGCTCGCGATGCCGACTGGCCGACTGCGGTGCGGTTCTTCCGCGAAATCACCGAACAGGCCGTTTCGCAGCACGAACACATCATGGTGGCCGAACTGGCGCGCGACATTGGACGTCGCGATCTGGCGGTGATCCTGGGTCAGGGCGCACACGTCGATGGTTATGGCGTGTTCCGGCAATTGTCGTTTCCGCTGATCCCGATCCCGGCCAATGCCAGCTGGACAATGGACCACGCGATCACCCGCCAGGAAAGCCAGTTCGCCCAGAACGCGGTCAGCCATGCCGGAGCGCGCGGCCTGATGCAGCTGATGCCCGGCACGGCAGCGGATCAGGCGCGTAAGCTGGGCCTGGCCTACCAGAGTAGTTACCTGACCGCCGACGCGGGATACAACCTCCACCTGGGTGACAGCTTCTTCGCCCACCTGATGGATATCTATGGCGGCAGCTACCCGCTGGCGGTGGCGGCCTACAACGCCGGGCCGGGCAATGTGAACAAATGGCTGCGCAGCAACGGCGATCCTCGCCACGGTGGCATCGAATGGATCGACTGGATCGAGCAGATCCCGCTGTCCGAAACCCGCGGCTACGTTCAGCACGTGATCGAAAACGCGGTAGTCTACGAAGCGATGAACCCCGCCCGCGCCACCTACCGGGGGCCCAACCCGCTCAGCCACTTCCTGGGCAAGCGTTCACCGGGGTGACGAAAAATTGGTTTCCGCAGAGACGCAGAGGCGCAAAAATGTTGCGTCTGCGGCGCAGCCGCCTTCTATCTCGAACGGCAAAGCCAAAGCCAAAGGCACCGTCACAAGAACACAGGATTTCTCGACTCGACGAAACCCCTCTGCGCCGCTGCGTGAACCAGGCTTTTTCTTCCTTCGCTGCGCGAGTCGAGCCATGACCCCCAACGCTCCACCGATCACCCCCGCCGGTCTGACCGCCTTGCGCGCGCGCTACGATCACCTGCTCGGCACCGCGCGACCGGAAATCGTCGCGGTGGTCAGCTGGGCAGCGGGCAATGGCGATAGGTCGGAAAACGGAGACTACATCTATGGCCGCAAGCGGATGCGCGAGATCGACCGCGAGCTGGCCTGGCTTGCCAAGCGCATGAAGGTCCTGCGGGTGGTCGATCCGCGCGACCAGCCTGACCCCACCCGCGCGTGGTTTGGCGCAATTGTCACCCTGGCCGATGAATTGGACACCCATCTGACAATCACCCTGGTCGGCGATGACGAGCAGGACGCCTCAGCCGCCCGGATCGGCTGGAGCGCGCCGCTGGCCCGGGCAGTGCGCGGTGCCGCCGTGGGCGACCTGCGCCGGGTTCTGCTGCCGGGCGGAGAGAAGGAATGGGAAGTGATGACAATCGCCTATCCGGGGTCTGAACAATCCTAACGTGCCATCGCGCAACGGCCAGGATCGACGCTGTTCTACAGATGCAGCTTCTGTCATGGATTTGACCATGACCACCCTCATGCGCCCGTTCACACAGGCCACTCCTGTTGGCTGCGACGTTGGCAAGCCATTGGCCACCTTGCTGGCCACAGGCCTGGTTTTGTTCCGTCATTCCCAGAGCGGTGTCGACCAATCCAGCCAGCGCGCTGCCGCTTGGAATTTTCTTTCTCTGGGACCTGTGAGCTTAGTGAGCTTACGCGCCCTCACACTGGCTCTCGCGCTGATCGCCTTGCCCGCCCAGGCCCGCGAAAGTCTGGGCATTTTCTCGACCTGGGCCGCTTTCCGGGATCCGCAGGCGCCACGCTGCTATGCCATTGCCATGGCCGAACCAAGCACGAAGCAGCGCGATTACCAGCCCTTCGCCGCGATCGGCACCTGGCCGAGGCAAGGCGTGCGCAACCAGCTCCACTTGCGCCTGTCGCGCCGAGTCGCGCCCAATGGCAGGATCGTGCTGTCGCTCGGCGGGCAGCGCTTCGTCCTGACCGGCGGCGGCGGCGATGCCTGGGCCGCAGATCGCCGGATGGATGCTGCAGTTGTCGCCGCGATGCGCTCGGCCGGAACTATGACTGTCAGCGCCCGTGATAGTGCCAATCGCGGCTTCTCGAACACCTATGCCTTAGTGGGCGCGGCCACCGCGATGGACGCCGCCGCGATCGGCTGCGCCCGGCTACGCTAGCAATAACCGGCGATTAGCCCTATATGCGCGGCTTCCATGGCCGATACTGACCTCATGCCGATCCCCGGACTGATCGATCCGGTGCCCGTTGCGCGCAACATCACCCCGCGCGCCGACGGCAAGCTTGACCTGATCGGACTTCCCCGCGCCCGCATCGCCGAGCTGTTGGCCGAGGCCGGGCTCGATGCCAAAGCCGCCAAGCTGCGCGCCAAGCAGGTGTTCCACTGGCTCTACCACCGCGGCGTCACCGAGTTTGAGGCCATGACCGATATCGCCAAGACGATGCGGCCCTGGCTGGCCGAACGCTTCGTCCTGGGTCGGCCCGAGATCGTTCAGGCCCAGCACTCCGCAGATGGCACCCGCAAGTGGCTGCTGCGCACCGACGACGGTCACGACTACGAGATGGTCTTCATCCCCGACGAGACCCGCGGCACCTTGTGCGTGTCGAGCCAGATCGGCTGCACCCTCAACTGCCGGTTTTGCCACACCGGGACCATGCGCCTTGTCCGCAATCTGACCCCGGGCGAGATCGTCGGCCAGGTCATGCTCGCGCGTGATGCGCTGGGCGAGTGGCCGCGCGGCTCGATGGCCGGGGGCACCGAAGACGAGGAAGACGAGGCCGGCCACTACACTGCCGACGGCCGCCTGCTCACCAACATCGTTATGATGGGCATGGGCGAGCCGCTGTACAACTTCGACAATGTCCGCGACGCGCTGCGCCTGGTGATGGACGGAGACGGCCTGGCCCTGTCGCGGCGCCGGATCACCCTGTCGACCAGCGGCGTCGTGCCGATGATGGCGCGGGCCGGCGCAGAGATCGGGGTCAACCTGGCGGTCTCGCTCCATGCCGTGACCAAGGAAGTGCGCGACGAGATCGTCCCGATCAATCGCAAATACGGGATCGAGGAGCTGCTGGCCGCCTGCGCCGCCTACCCCGGCGCCTCCAATTCCCGGCGGATCACTTTCGAATACGTCATGCTCCGGGACAAGAACGATAGCGACGACGACGCCCGCGAACTGGTCCGGCTGATCAAGGCCTACCGGCTGCCGGCCAAGGTCAACCTCATCCCGTTCAACCCCTGGCCCGGCGCGGCTTATGAATGCTCGACCTCCGAGCGCATCCGCGCTTTTGCCGAGATCGTCTTTGCCGGGGGAATCAGTGCCCCGGTGCGTACCCCGCGGGGCCGCGATATCGACGCAGCTTGTGGTCAGCTCAAGACGGCTGCGGCCAAGCAGAGCCGCGCCGAACTCGACCGGTTGGCGGACGAAAAGCAGGCGGCGCTGGGCTGAGGCGTGGGTCCAGCGGTTCTCATCACCGGCGCGGCTCATCGCATCGGCGCGGTCATGGCCCAGGCCTTTGACCGGGCTGGCTGGCACGTGATCATCCACTATCGCGGCTCGATGATTGATGCCGAGGCGCTGGCCGCCACGCTGGCTTCGGCTGAAACGGTCGAATGCGATCTGGTCGATGGAGACGCCGCCGTCGCGATGGTCGAAAGCCTCGCCAGCCGCCTCGATGACTGGCGCGTCCTGATCAACTGCGCCGCCGTGTTCCGCCCGGATGATGGCGCCTCGCCCGATCCTGAAGTTTTCGCCGAGGCCGCGCAGGTCAACGCCGCCACTCCTGCAAGGATGAGCGACGCGTTCCTCCGGCTCGCCCGGGCCAACGGAGGCCGCCGGGTGATCGACCTGCTCGACCAGAAGCTGCTCAATCCGAACCCTGATTTCTTCTCCTATACCATGGCCAAGCACGCCCTCGCCGCCGCAATCCGGATGCAGGCGATGGCGGCCGCCGATCCCGCCGACCGTGTATATGGCCTTGCTCCCGGTGCGATCCTGCCCAGCCACGATCAGACCAGCGTCGAGCAGCTGCTCAGTGGCCGAATGAACCTGCTCGAGCGCCTGACCGCGCCCGAGGAGCTGGCCGATGCCGCGCTGTTCCTCAGTGACGGCTGGCTAGCCAGCGGCGCGACGCTGTTCCTAGATTCGGGCCAGCACCTGCTCGCGCAGGATCGCGACGTGCTGTTCCTGGCCCGCCAATGACAACCGCTTTCTTCGCCTCCATCGCAGTCGTCGCTCTGGCTGAAATCGGCGACAAGACCATGCTGCTGGCGATCCTCCTCGCCACCCGGCTGCGCGCACCCTATCAAATTCTCGCCGGGATCCTGGTCGCCACCCTTGCTAACCACGGCCTCGCTGCGCTGGTCGGGAGCGAGGTCGCCGGGCTGATCGATGCACCGTGGTTCCGCATCGCGGTCGCCGTCGGCTTCCTCGCCATGGCTGCATGGACCCTGATCCCCGACAAACTCGACGCCGAGGAAAGCGGTCCGCAGCAGCGAAGCAGCGCTTTCCTCACCACCGCAGTCTCGTTCTTCTTCGTCGAGATGGGCGACAAGACCCAAGTCGCCACCGTTGCGCTCGCCGCGCAGTACCACACCGTCCTGGCCGTAGCCGCTGGAACCACGATCGGGATGATGCTCGCCAACGGCCCGGCAGTATTCCTGGGAGAGAAGCTGGTCTCACGGGTCTCGCTAAAGGTCACCCGAACCGCTGCGGCGGTCCTGTTTGCAGTCTTGGGCCTATGGCAATTGGTCCAGACTTTGGGCGCTTTGCGATAAGCTCGATGCACGCTTGCCTCTGAAGCGCGGCTAGGTACAAGCTCCCCATATGTGGTTGATGGACAAGATATTCCGCCGGGTGATCCGCAAGGGCCGCCTCATCGTGACCGACTATGACGGCACGATCTACCGCTACGGCGACGGCGACGGCGACGGCGACGGCGAAGGAGGACAGCTGGGTATCCGCTTTACCGACAAATCGACCGCCCGGCGCATCGCGACCGACCCGTCGACCGGCGCGGGCGAAGCCTATATGGACGGCCGCCTGCTGATCGATCCGCCGCATGACGTGCGCGATTTCGTGCTGTTCTTCATGGCCCAGGCCAATCGTAAGCCTGGATCGATCGACGCCCCCAGCCCGCTGCGCCGCCTGGTCGATCACGCTGCGGCCCGGCTCGACCAGATCAACCTGCGGACCAAGGCGAGCCGCAACGTCACCCATCATTATGACCTGAGCCGTGAATTCTACGAGCTGTTCCTCGACGAAAACCGGCTCTACACGATGGCCTACTTCCGCAATCCGGCCAATTCGCTGGAGCGGGCGCAGCTCGACAAGCTGGCCCTGATCGCGGCCAAGCTGCGGCTGGCCCCGGGCGAGAGTTCCGGCTTGCGCGTGCTCGACATCGGCTGCGGATGGGGCGGCCTTGGCCTATACCTCAACCGCCATTTCGGCTGCGAAGTGCTCGGTGTCAGCCTCGCCCCCGACCAGATCAAGTTCGCCAATGAGCGCGCCGAAGCTGCCGGGGTCGCCGACAAGGTCAAGTTCGCCCTGATGGACTACCGCGACGTCACCGGCCAGTTCGACCGGATCACCAGCGTGGGCATGATCGAGCACATCGGCGCGCCCCATTTCAGCGAGTACTTCACCAAGACCAACCATCTGCTGGCCGACGACGGGATCATGCTGACCCACACCATCGGCCGCGCCAAGGGGCCTGGGACGACCGACAAATGGACCCGCAAGTACATCTTCCCGGGCGGCTACATCCCGGCAATGAGCGAGCTGATCACCGCCACCGAGCGCACCGGCTGGGAAATCTCCGATATCGAAGTGCTGCGCTATCACTACGCCTACACCCTGGCCGAATGGTTCCGCCGCACGACCCTGCACGAGGCCGAGATCACCGCGCTCTACGACGCCCGGTTGTTCCGGATGTGGCAGTTCTACCTGGCCGGGGCCGAGCAGAGCTTTCGTCACGGCGGGCTGGTCAACTTCCATATCCAGTCGGTCAAGCGGCGTGACGCCGTGCCGATGACCCGCGATTATATAGGCGTGGAGGCCGCCAGACTATCGGGCTTGGACGCAACCCCGGACTGGCATCTGGAGCGAAAGGCGGCAAAGTGATCAGGTCCTGAGTGATCGGGTCCTGAGTGATCAGGCTGTGTACTTGGCATTCATCGCCTGCCAAATCAGCGCCACCTTGTTGCGACGGGCTGCATCGGGCAGCGCGGCGATATAATCAGTCACGCTGAGTTCGGTCACCTTGGCCTTAAGCTCAGCTGTTGCCATCGACTTGCCTACTTTGCCCCCATGGCTTAGGCGCGCGCTCACCTAACTAACGCCAATTGAGCGGAATTCCAGCCATGTCGAATCCTGAACTTACGGGCATCAAGAAAGTCGTGCTCGCCTATTCAGGCGGCCTCGATACCTCGGTCATCCTCAAGTGGCTTCAGGTGACCTATGGCTGCGAGGTTGTGACCTTCACCGCCGACCTCGGCCAGGGCGAGGAGCTCGAACCGGCGCGGGCCAAGGCCAAGCTGATGGGGCTGCCCGACTCCAACATCTACATCGACGACCTGCGCGAAGAGTTCGTCCGCGATTTCGTCTTCCCGATGATGCGCGCCAACGCCCGCTACGAAGGCGACTACCTGCTCGGGACCTCGATCGCGCGCCCGCTGATTTCCAAGCGGCTGGTCGAGATCGCGCACGAGACCGGCGCCGACGCGATTGCCCACGGCGCGACCGGCAAGGGTAACGATCAGGTGCGGTTCGAGCTCTCGGCCTATGCGCTCGACCCCAACATCAAGGTCATCGCCCCGTGGCGCGAATGGGAGCTGACCAGCCGCACCGCGCTGATCGCCTGGGCCGAGGCGCACCAGATCCCGGTGCCCACCGACAAGCGCGGCGAAAGCCCGTTC
>JAYWBP010000155.1:0-10710 GCA_043781375.1 Novosphingobium sp. | reverse complement strand
TCCATGCCCGCGATAGCCGGGTGGTCGGAACCTGGTCGGCCATCTCGCGGCGGACCGGCGCGGGCAGGGTGACGGGCGCGGCGGCGACGTCGCGGATCTGCGGCCCACGCGGGATGTCGCCGAACCACTTTGCCACCAGCGGCCGCGCGGTGGCCGCATCGATATCGCCGCTCAGCGCCAGGACGACATTGTTGGGCGCGTAATTGTCACGAAACCACTGGCGCACATCGCCCAAGGAGGCCGCGTCGAGATCGACCATCGAGCCGATCGTGGTGTGGTGGTACGGGTGCCCGATCGGGAACAACCCTTCGCTGATCGCATAGTCGGTCAGGCCGTAGGGCTCGTTGTCGCCCTGGCGCTTCTCGTTCTGGACAACTCCGCGCTGCTTATCGAGCTTGTCCTGGTTCACGCTGCCTAGCAGGTGTCCCATGCGGTCGCTTTCGATAAACAGCGCTAGGTCGAGCGCGCCTGTGGGCACGGTCTCGACGTAATTTGTGCGGTCATACGAGGTCGAGCCGTTGGTCGAGGTCGAGCCAGCGCTTTCGAGCGGGATGTCGAAATTGGGGACGTTCTCTGATCCGCTGAAGAACAGGTGCTCGTACAGATGGGCAAAGCCGGTCTTGCCGCGTGGCTCGTTCTTCGATCCGACCCGGTAGTATGACGTAACCCCGACGATCGGGGCCTTGCGATCGGTGTGGACCAGCACGGTCAGGCCATTGGCGAGGGTGAACCGCTCGTAAGGAATGTTCACCGCCTTCACCAGCTCGGCCAGTGGCGCGGCCAGTGGCGCGGCCTGTGCTGGCATCGCTTGCAGGGCGGGGGGCGCGCTGGCGAGAGGCGCGGTGCGCTGTGCAGCGCAAGCGGTGAGCGAAAGCGTCAGGAGTGAGACAGTGAGTAGAAGACGCATTGCGCTAACGATCCTCGAGAATTGATGCCACCCCCGCCAAGCCAAGCAAGACCCGTTTTCGCCAGCGGTTTCAAGTCTCGGGCCAGCCTGTCAAACAGATAATCCGACGAACGACTTGACCAAGCGGCGCAATGCCTGCGAACTTGCCGCGCAAGCGTGCGCTGCGTGGCGCCTGAGGGGGAAACTTGCGATGCCGTTCGATCGACGTGATCTGATGCGAGGGGCGCTTGCCGCCGGGGCTTCGACCTTGCTCGGCGGAACTGCTTTGGCGCGCGCTCGGGCTCATGCCGAGATTCCTGCGACAATGCACGCCGCCTCGCTCGACATGGTCCATCCCGAACTGCGCGAGGCAGCCGCCGCGAAGTTGTACTACAATGCCACGCGTAAGCCGATCGAGCAGACGATAGCGCAGTCGCGGCAGGCGACACTGCGGCTCGACCCGAAGGCACTGTTCGATCCCGGCGTGACCGTGGCGAGCGTGCCGGTCGGACATGGCCAGCCAGAGGTGCTGGTGGCAGTCATCAACCAGCAGCCCGCCAGCAATCAGCAGAACAGCGGGCCGCGCCCAGCGATCCTCCACACCCATGGCGGCGGGTACGTCATGGGCTCGGCACGCTCGTCGCTATATCCGTTGCTGAGCCTGGCCAAGCAGCTCGATTGCCTGATCGTTTCGGTCGAGTATCGCCTCGCGCCTGAGACGACCTACGCCGGATCAATCGAGGACAATTATGCGGCTTTGCGCTGGCTCCACACCAACGCGGCCGTCATGGGCGTCGATCCAGCGCGCATCGCCGTGATGGGCGAGAGCGCGGGCGGAGGCCACGCCACCTTGCTGGCAATTACCGCGCGCGACCGGGGCGAAGTGCCGGTGGCGTTCCAGTGCCTGGTCTACCCGATGCTCGATGACCGTACCGGCAGCTCGCGCAAGATCCCGCCGTTCATGGGCGCGTTCGGCTGGAGCGCGGCGGACAACCGCTTTGGCTGGAAATCATTCCTGGGGACCGAACCGGGGCGGAGCAACGCCCCGCGCGGGGCAGTGCCAGCGCGAGTAGCAAGCATTAAGGGGCTGCCCCCGGCGTTCATCGGGGTCGGCTCGATCGACCTGTTTGTCGACGAGGACGTGGCCTTCGCTCAGCGCCTGATCGATGCTGGCGTGGCGACCGAACTGGTGGTGGTGCCAGGAGCATTCCATGGCTTTGACAACGCCGGGGCGGCCAAGCCCGTCGGACGGAACTTCAATGCGACTAAACTGGCGGCGCTGCGGCGGGGACTGGGGATCGCGGCGGTTTGAGGCCTGGCGTCAACCCCGCCTAACGGTTCGTGACCACCACCCGGCTCACTGCATGAGCCAGCACATCCGCCCGCTCGAAATGAACCGGTTTGAACTTGTGCTGCACAAACAACGCCGCCTGATCCGCGTAATGCGGGCTGGCGGGCCGCGTAGTCGCCGCGCCGAATGGGACGATCGATTGCGAGCGGACCGGGCCATCCTTGGGCCACTCGATGAACATCACGAAGCTGTCGCCATGCTTGATCGTCAATCGGCCGTCCGGCGCGATATTGTAGCTCGTGGCGGCGCGCAGGGTGTCGCCGCCGCCGTCCATCGGCAGGTCGATCATGCCCTGGCGGACCCGTTCGGCCACGCCCAGGGGGGGGTCGAGGCGGCCGAAGAACTTCATCAAGTGTGTGGTGGCATCTTCAAGTGCTTTGTGAGGAGCGGGGGGCACCTTGTGGTTATAACTGGCGGTCATCGCGTCCTTGAGGATGATGACTGCCAGCGCATCGGCAGCACCGTGGCCATCGGCCTTTAAGTCCCAGCCTGCCAGCAGGGCCTGCGCACGTTGCAGCTCGGGTTCGCGCCGCAGGTCTAGCGCGGCGATCCGGTCGAGCGCAGTCTTGACGTAACCCGCGCGCTCATAGCCAGTGTCAAACTTGATCCGTTCCAGCTCGGCCCGCCCGATCGGGTTCGTCGCCGAGAGCAATTTGCTCGCCCGGCGGGCGCGATTGGTCATGTCGAGCTCGACGCCCAACAACGGTGAAGTCTTCGCTGGATCGAGTGCGTCGCCCGCACCAGTGGCCAAAAACGGCGTGTTATTAGAGTTAAACAAGAAACCTGAAGCCGGGTTGAGGTAATGTGGAGCGGCATCGGCCGGAGCCAGTTGATGCCAGATCAGGTCCGAACGATCGCCCGGGAGTACCCCGCGCCAATCGACGCCCGGCTTGCGCAGCGGGAAGGCGCCGTTGTAGCGATAGGCGATGTTTCCGGCCTTGTCGGCGTAGATGAAGTTGAGCGCGGGAAGCGGGTGCTGCTCGACCAGTGCCTGCCATTCGGCCAGATCCTTGGCCTTGTCGAGATGGTAGAACGCTGCGAGCGAGGAAATGTCGTCGATCGCGGCATAGCGGATAGCGAAGGCGCCCAGCTTGTTAACGATCACCGGGCCGTGCGCCGACCGCCAGACAGTCTTGGGCACCGGCAGCACCACCGGTCCGAACCGTACCGGCAGCCAGACGCGGTGCTGTTCGAGCGGGAGCCATTTTCCATCAAGTTGGTAATGGGTTCCGGCACTATCGCGCACCAGCTTGTAAACGTCGGTCAGGTCGGGGCGGTTGACGGTGTTGGTCCAGCCGAGAGTCTCGTTATGACCCAGCGCCACGAATGGCATCCCCGGGAACAGCGCTCCGGCCATGTGCCAGCCCTGGTCGCTCTGCACTTCCAGTTCGTACCAGGCAGTCCCGCCGCGCCACGGCTGATGGGCGTTGGAGACCAGCCGGGTGACCCCGTCGCCCGAGCGCTTGGGGGCGATGGCAAAGGCGTTGGAGCCGGCCAGCGCGCCGTCTTCGCCAAACGGCAGCGGGCCGGGCTTACTCGCCTTGACCGGGGTCGGCGCGGCGAGGTCGCCACCACCGTGTTCGTAGTCAGGCGAGGGCTTGCCATCCAGACGGGGGCCGAAATCGGTCGGCAGCGGCTCGCCTGCCACCAGCGGCCCGATGGTCTTGTCGAGCCCGAAGAAGAACGGTTGGCGCACCGCGAAACCGACCGCGATGTCCTGGCCGTTGACCGGGAACAGGCGCGCCAGCTTGACCTCGCCCGGATGGCGCGCCGCGTATAGGTTGAGCCCCGATGCGTAGCCGTCGAACAGGGCCCGGGTGTCGGCTGGCAGCGCGGCATAGTGCCGATCGACCGTGCCGCGCGCGTCAAGCAGGTGATAGACGTAATCGACCTTGGCACCGTCGGTCCCGGCAATTGCGCCATAGCGCCCACGAGTCATCGCCAGCACGTCCTGGAGCGTGGCAAAGTCGTCCTCGGCATGAGCCCAGCCGATACCGAAACCGACGTCCGGATCGGTCTTGCCATGGATATGCGGCACGCCCCATTCGTCGCGGATCACCTCGGCCGAATAGACATGGGCCGGGGGCGGCGGGCCGGGCTGGCGGGCGAGGAACGGCTCCCAGGTGAGGAGTAGCAGCACGGTTAACAGGACCAGCGCAAGCAGCGTCCATCCAATCCGGGCAGGCCATTGTCGCGACATCAAGTTTCTCCCTGAAACCCATCCTTGCCCTGCTCGTGCGCAAGTGGTCAACACAATCATTGGCGCGGGCCTTGTGTGGCCAAACCGCAACACTATCTCGGGCGCAACAGGAGGCGATGTTTGCCATGAATCTCGAAAAGTTCACCGACCGCGCCAAGGGATTCCTTCAGAGCGCACAAACCGTGGCGATCCGCATGAGCCATCAGCGGATCGGTCCCGAGCACGTGTTGAAGGCGCTGCTCGAAGACACCGAAGGCATGGCCGCCGGGCTGATCCAGCGCGCTGGGGGCGATCCGGTGCGGGCTGTCAGCGAGATCGACAAGGTCCTTGGCAAGATCCCGGCAGTGTCGGGTGGCGGGGCCCAGCAGACCCCCGGCCTCGACAACGATGCGGTACGTATTCTCGATCAGGCCGAGCAGATTGCCGCCAAGTCGGGCGACAGCTTCGTCACGGTCGAGCGGATGCTGGTCGCGCTGGCGCTCGCCACGACGACCTCGGCGGGGCAGGCCCTTAAGGCGGCAGGAGTTTCGGCCAAGGCTCTGGAAACCGCGATTACCGAGCTGCGCGGCGGGCGCACGGCGGATAATGCCTCGGCCGAGAACGCTTATGAAGCGATGAAGAAATACGCCCGCGATCTGACCCAGGCGGCGCGCGACGGCAAGCTCGATCCGGTTATCGGGCGCGACGAGGAGATCCGCCGCACCATCCAGATTCTCGCCCGGCGGACCAAGAACAACCCCGCGCTGATTGGCGAGCCGGGCGTGGGCAAGACTGCCATCGCCGAAGGTCTGGCGCTGCGTATCGCCAATGGCGACGTGCCCGACAGCCTCAAGGATCGCCGCCTGATGTCGCTCGACATGGGCAGTCTGATTGCGGGCGCCAAATATCGCGGCGAGTTCGAGGAGCGGCTCAAGGCGGTGCTCGACGAGGTCAAGGGCGCCGAAGGCGAGATTATCCTGTTCATCGACGAGATGCACACCCTGATCGGTGCGGGCAAGGGCGAGGGGGCGATGGACGCCTCCAACTTGCTCAAGCCCGCCTTGGCGCGCGGCGAACTCCATTGCATCGGCGCGACCACGCTCGACGAATATCAGAAGTACGTCGAGAAAGACCCGGCGCTGCAGCGGCGGTTCCAGCCGGTGTTCGTCGGCGAACCGACGGTCGAGGACACCATCTCGATCCTGCGCGGGCTCAAGGACCGCTATGAACTGCATCACGGCGTGCGGATCACCGATGGCGCGATCGTGGCCGCCGCAACGCTGAGCAACCGCTACATCGCCGACCGTTTCCTGCCCGACAAGGCGATCGACCTGATGGACGAGGCCGCCAGCCGTATCCGCATGGAAGTCGAGAGCAAGCCCGAGGAAATCGAGAACCTCGACCGCCGGATCATCCAGCTCAAGATCGAGGAAATGGCGCTGGGGCGCGAGAGCGACCAGCCCTCGCGAGATCGGCTTGCGGCGCTGCGCGAGGAGCTGGCCGGGCTTGAGGAGCAATCGGCCGCCCTGACCACCCGCTGGCAGAACGAGCGCGACAAGATCGCCGCCGAGGCCCGGCTCAAGGAAGCGCTCGACGCCGCGCGGATCGAGTTGGACCAGGCCCAGCGCGCGGGCGATCTCGGCAAGGCCGGGGAGCTCGCCTATGGTCGCATTCCCGAACTCGAAAAGCAGATCGCCGAGGCGACCGGCCCGGCGGGTAATGCCCTGCTGCGTGAGGAAGTGACCGGTGAGGACATCGCCGGAGTGGTCAGCCGCTGGACCGGGATCCCGGTCGACCGGATGCTGGAAGGCGAGCGCGAGAAACTGCTCAAGATGGAAGATATTATCGGTCAGCGCGTGATCGGCCAGCACGATGCGGTCGTCGCGGTTTCCAAGGCGGTGCGCCGCGCGCGGGCCGGGCTGCAGGACCCCAACCGGCCGCTCGGCTCGTTTTTGTTCCTCGGGCCCACCGGCGTCGGCAAGACCGAGCTGACGAAAGCGTTGGCCGGGTTTCTGTTCGACGACGACAGCGCGATGGTCCGGATCGACATGTCCGAATTCATGGAGAAGCACTCGGTCAGCCGGCTAATCGGTGCGCCTCCGGGCTACGTCGGTTATGATGAAGGCGGAGTCCTGACCGAGGCGGTGCGGCGCCGGCCCTATCAGGTGGTGCTGTTCGACGAGGTGGAAAAGGCGCATCCCGACGTGTTCAACGTGCTTCTGCAGGTGCTTGACGATGGGCGCCTGACCGACGGGCAGGGCCGCGTAGTGGACTTCACCAACACCCTGATCATCCTGACGTCCAACCTGGGCAGCCAGTACCTCGTCGGCCTTGAGGAAGGTCAGGATGTCAGCGTGGTCGAGCCGCAAGTGATGGAAATGGTCCGCGCCCACTTCCGCCCCGAATTCCTCAACCGGCTGGACGAGATCATCCTGTTCCACCGCCTGGGCCAGGAACACATGGCGCCGATTGTGAAAATCCAGGTCGAGCGGGTGGCCAAGCTGCTCAAGGACCGCAAGATCAGCCTGGATCTCACCGATGCCGCGCAACGCTGGCTGGGCCGCGTCGGCTACGATCCGGTCTACGGCGCACGGCCGCTGAAGCGCGCAGTGCAGCGCTATTTGCAGGATCCGTTGGCGGAAAAGCTGCTGGGCGGGGAAATCCCCGACGGCTCGACCTTGCGCATCGACGAAGGTGACGGGGCGCTACAGATCGCGGTCGGTTAGGGCCAAAAAAAGGGACGCCGGTGAGGGCGCCCCTTTGGTTTTTGGCAGTAAAGTCTGGATCAGAAGCGGGCGCGGAAACCAGCGTAATAGCTGCGGCCACGGAAATCATAGATTGCAGAGCCTGCGCCAATGCCGGTCAGGCCCAGCGGCGGATGTTTGTCCAGCAGGTTATCCACGCCCGTATAGAACTGGAGTGATTTGCCGAAACCTTCGGTGTTCTTGACGTCCCACTGAAAGCGGATCGAGTGGTAGAACACACCGGGGTACTTCTGGACATCGGCGTAGTCCGCATTCTGCGGTGGACGGCCCTGCAGCGCGTTGAAGTCTTCGTAGTTGTTCAAATACATCGGCCCAAGGTAGTGCATTTTGTAGCCGAAGGTGAATTCATGCACCTTCAGATCAGCATTCAGGACAAACTCGTTTGAAGGCGTACCCAGCTCGGAGAGCAGCCGATCTTCGAAGTTTGGATCGGTTGGGTTGATGAAGTTGCTCGACTGAAACACGTGCGTGTAGATGAGGTTCGTGGTGAGCGAAACATCAGTGCCGAGCGGCTGCCTGTAATTAAGCTGGGTATCGATGCCGCGGCGAACCCGCTTGGCATAGTTCAGCGGAGCCTGGATCAGACTGTTGCCGAGAATCGCGCCAGTAATTTCACCAAAGGGTCCAGCAGCGGTGCCGCGATAGCGCGTGAACAATGCGCAGAACGGGTTGGCGAGCGTGGCCAGATCATAGCAGCTGTTGGCGATCTGCTGGGCCGAAGCCGAGGTTATCACGCCATTGACCTTGATATTGTAGTAATCAACGCTGAGCGTGAAGTTGGGCAAGTAGCGCGGCGTGATGACCGTGCCGAAGGTCCACGAATCAGACCTTTCTGCGCCCAGAGCTGGATTTGAACCCGACAGCACCGGCAGTGAATTGTCCGGCGCATTGGCAAAGCTGCTTACGTTCAGCAACGCACCCAGATCGGTAGCGCAATTCGCGGCGCGGTACTGCGTGCCGGTGCCGATAGTTGCGGCCTTGCATGGATCCCGGAACCCGTTGGCGAAGTTCGGAGTAAGCCCGCCGGCGGTTTCGGATACGTTAGGCGCTCTGACCGAACGACCATATTCGGCACGGAAGCGGATGTCGCGCGACGGGGCCCAGGTCCCACCATAGTTGTAGGTCCAGATACGACCGGCACCGCTGTTATAGTCGGACAGCCGGGCCGCGCCGTTGAGGCTCAGTTCCTTGAAGAACGGCACGTCCTTTAGGATCGGGACGTTCAACTCGCCATAGCCTTCCTTCACCTTGAACGGCGCCGGGACAAAGCCCAAACCGGCAAGAGCGTTGGTCCGGCCAGCATCGGCGAACTCATCTTCGATATACGAATCGCGTTCAGACCGGTATTCGGCGCCAAGCGCAAACCGGATCGGGCCGCCGGGCAGGTTGAAGAACGACTTGGTGCTGCCAGACACGAAGCCGCTGATATCGAGCTGTTCCATGTGCGCGATGTCATGCTGGAAATACTGGAAATATTTTATCGCCGCCTGGTTGTTGGTGGTCTGACCGAACGGGTTGTAGGGGACACAGGCCGCAATGTCCGCTGCCAAGCGATCCTGGGTAAAGCTTTTGTATGGGGTAGCCGCGGCTGGATCGAATTGCGAACGGCATTGGATGGTGCCTGTTGCCGTATTCAGGCCAGCGTCCATCGACAGCATGAAACGCTGCTTGTCGGCGTAGCCCCGCTTGTCGATGGTCTCCGACATCTTGCCATAGTTGCCCGATATTTCGTAGTTCCAGTCATCCCAAAACGAGCCCTTGATTCCGCCGACTATGCGCCAGGTGGTGCGCTTGGCCAGTTCGTCGCGTACGCCGAGATCGAGCAATTGCTTGCCGAGCGAGAACCGGTATGCGCCCGAGGCGATGTTGGTCAGATCGGTCGCACTCAGATTGCCCCCGTTCGCGCAGGCGGAGGTGAAGCTGGGATTGCAACCCGATGCCAGGATCAGATTGGCCAGCGTCGTCCGATCAGCCGCAGCGAGAAAGGGATTGTCCAGGCGGGGTTTTTCACGCGAATCGAACTGCGACTGAATGCCTGTGAAAAAGGTCGGACCCGAAGCGTTGCCGAGCGAGGTCGTCCGACCCCACTTGGCTTCGACGAAGAAGTCGAGTGCCGGGGTGACTTCATAATGCGCCAGCAGATTGAAGTTGTAGCGTTCGTTAAACGGCAGGACCGAGGCAAGATTTCCCTCGCGGCCGGTCTGGCCATTGCCGCCGATATATGTCGCGTTGATGCCGGTGCTGACTTTCTGGCCGGTCTGGAAGACCAAGCGCCCAGTGTCGGTGAAAATGTAATTGCAACTGTAGGGTACGCCGTTGGCACCGCCGCCCGAACCGACGGTCCCCGGGGCACCAGCCGTCGAAGCGATGCCGGTGCCACAACCCGCGACCAAGGGCTGCTGGTTGATCGGTACTGTGCCGAACGGCGATGCCTGGGTAAGCCGGATGTCGCGGAAGAAGGTGCGATCGGCGAATCCGTCGCTGCCGTTGACAATGCCGTTGGTGGCGTTGGCGGGCGGATCGACATCGACCACGATGAAGTTATCGTTGCGTCGCAGCCAAGGTAGATTGGACTGGAACACGCGGTCAGCGCGCGAATATTCAGCCGCCACGGTAATATTGCCACGACCGCCGCCGAAATTCTTGCCCGCAATCGCTGAAACCGTCTGATTGCCGCCAAAGCCGGGGGTCGCCACGCCGGTGTTTCCGCGGATCTCAAAACCGTTGTAGTTCCGCTTGAGAACGAAATTAACGACTCCCGCAATGGCGTCTGAACCGTAAACCGCCGAGTTGCCGCCGGTCACGATATCGACGCGATCGATCATGATGGCTGGAATAGTATTGACGTCGACCGAAACCGCATTGTTGAGGATGTCCGCGCCAACATGGCGGCGGCCGTTGACCAGAACCAGCGTGCGGACTGTGCCAAGACCCCGGAGGTCAAGCAGGTTGAGGCCAGCGATCCCGACGCCAGCACCCGGGTTCTGCTGTGAAAAGCTTGAAGAAAGCTGCGGCAGATCGTTTAGCGCGTCACCGATGCTGTTTCGCGCTTGCTCGGAAAAGCTGTCGCCAGCGATCGAAGTGATCGGAATGGGCGAACTCGCGTTCGGCAAACGGATGCGCGAACCGGTGACGACGATCGCATTGGCCTCCGTCTCGACGTCTCCTGGCGTCGTCGCGATGGTTGCGGGCGCAGTAGTCGGAGCAGTCTGGGCAAAAGCGGCAGGCGCAAAGGCCAGTCCGGCGCCGATCAGGGCAAGCGCTGCGATGGAAGACGATCCGCTGAACGCGGCTTTGATCATCGTGGATTTCACATTCAGTTCCTTCAAAACCGTTTGGCATAAGCCGAGGGTCGATATGATTTGATCGCCGGGAGCGCCCGCGTTCCAAATAGTGTAAATTTGGCCGGAAGTCCCCTAAACTGCGTCCCTGATGGGCGATCCGAAAAGTCGTCGCAATTGCAATCAAGCTGTCTGGACAGGATTCTTCGCATTGTGTTGCAAACTGGTTACAAATTGCGACGAACCGG
>JAYWBP010000154.1:0-3563 GCA_043781375.1 Novosphingobium sp. | reverse complement strand
AAATTGGAGATCGTTCATGTCCAAGTTCCGCCTCACCATCGCTGCACCTGTTCTCGTCGCCCTCGCGTTCGCAGCAGGCGCGCACGCCCATACCAAATTGGTATCATCCTCTCCTTCCGCCAATGCGACCGTTACCAAGCCCGGCCGTGTCGTCCTGACTTTCAATGAAAGGGTCATCGCCAACTTTACCGGGGCAACGCTCACCATGACTTCGATGCCGGGGATGGCAAGCCACAAGCCAATGGCGATTACGGGCTTCACTTCGGCAATGAGTGCCGACGGCAAGACCCTCACGCTGACAATGCGGCGCGCACTTGCGGCTGGCACCTACCAGCTCAGTTGGCATGCTGCGGGCACAGACACCCACCGCATGCAAGGCGCTTTCACTTTCGCCGTGAAATAGCGTGATCGACACACTGACCATCGGCATCAGGTTCGCACTCTATGTGGACCTGATGCTGTTGTTCGGATTGCCGCTGTTCGGGCTTTACGCTTTGAAGGGCGTGGAACGGCTGCACAGCAATGTGCTGCCGCTCCGCGCTTTGGCAATCTGCCTGTCAGCGACGGGCGTTGTCCTGTCGGTGTTGAGCATCTTCGCGATGACTGCTTCGATGGCGGGCGTTGCGTTGCTTGAGGTTGACCGGGCTTCGGTCAGCATGATGATTTCCGAAACCCCGATGGGGAAGGCTTGGGCTGCGCGAATGGCGGCCCTGTTCGGGACGCTTATCATTGCGATTGTGATGGGCCGGCTCAAAACACCGACTTGGCTGGTGCTGGTTTCAATGGGATCAGCTGGCGCCCTCGCTTCGCTGGCATGGACAGGTCACGGGGCCGCGAGCGAAGGTGTCGCAGGAACGCGCCATCTTATCGCGGACATCGTGCATTTATTGGCGGCCGGCGCATGGATCGGTGCACTTGCGGCACTCGGCGCGCTGCTGTTTCGTCCCGAACACTCAATGTCGGACGATCATATCCGGCTCACCCACCGCGCGCTCGAAGGCTTTTCGCTTATCGGAACGGCGATTGTCGCGCTGATCGTGGTATCCGGTCTGCTGAATAGCTGGATACTGGTCGGCCCCGAACATCTGTTGTCCATGAGTTCATCCCTTTATGGGCAGTTGCTCATAGCGAAAGTCGTGCTGTTTGGAGCGATGCTGGGCCTGGCCGCAGTAAACCGATTCCGCCTGACGCCCGCCTTTGACCACGCCATCGAGGGAGGGGGGACATTACCGGCAATAAGCCGGTTACGCCGTAGCGTGATCTGCGAGACGAGTGCGGCACTCATCATCCTCGGACTTGTCGCCTGGCTTGGCACACTCGAACCGCCGATGTCGATGTGACCGCCCCGGGGAGAGTGAATATGACATTTCATTTCACTCAAGAAGCGCGGTCAACGATCGCAGCGAAAGCCGATGCCGTCTTCGCCTTTCTGGACGATCAAGCCAGTTTGGGCGGCCATATGGAAAAACCGACCGCGATGATGCTCGGCGGATCGATGCACTACACTTTCGATGACGGCGAAGGTCGAACTGTCGGTTCTGTCATCCGGATGAACGGAAAAATTCTGGGGCTAACGCTGACACTGCAAGAAGAAGTAACCGAGCATGAGCCTCCACGGAGGAAGGTTTGGCAAACCGTTGGCACGCCGCACATCCTAGTCGTGGGCGCATACCGGATGGGATTCGAGATAGAGGCCGACGGCAACCAATCTTCGTTGCGCGTGTTCATCGAATACGACTTGCCAGCAAGCCGGTTGGGTCATTTTTTTGGACTAATGTTTGCGAGGCCCTACGCACATTGGTGCGTCAGCAAAATGGCTGAAGATGCGGCGAAGCATTTCAAGCTGGGGCATGAGTCAAAAACTGAATGAAACAAGATAGTAGGAGCGCGCCACCATCCAAGGACATTTCCATGACCGGGCTGCATAAAAATCACGCACACAGTTCTTCAGGAGATGCGCCGGCAAACATTGATCCGGTTTGCGGCATGACGGTTGATCCCGATAAGACCGCTCACCATGCCCACCATGACGGCGTCGACTTTCATTTTTGCAGTGCGGGATGCCTGGCAAAGTTCACCGCCAATCCGGCCAAATATCTCTCCGCCGCTCCGCGCACTGAAGCCATTTTTGCCCCCGGCGCGATGTGGACCTGCCCGATGCACCCGGAAATCCGGCGGGATGGCCCAGGAACCTGCCCGATCTGCGGCATGGCGCTAGAGCCCGAAGAGCCATCGCTGGACGATGCCCCCAATCCTGAACTGGTAGATTTTACGCGGCGCTGGTGGGTGTCGGCGGCGCTGGCAGTGCCGCTGCTCGTCCTGACGATGGGAAGCGAGCTGCTGGGCTGGCATTTGGTCGGCCCTGATATTTCGCCGTGGATCCAGTTGGCACTTACCGCGCCCATCGTCCTGTGGGCGGGATGGCCATTCTTCTCCCGCGGCTGGACTTCGATCGTCACGCGCAAGCTCAATATGTTCACCTTGATCGCCATCGGGGTTGGCGCTGCTTTCCTTTATAGCTTGGTCGCAACCGTCGCTCCGGGGCTGTTCTCTCCGGGCTTCCGAACCCACGGCGGCATGGTGCCAGTGTATTATGAAGCGGCGGGCGTCGTCGTTGCGCTGGTCCTTCTCGGGCAAGTTCTCGAATTGCGCGCCCGTGCGGCAACGGGCAAAGCGATCCGTGCGTTGTTCAATCTTGCGCCAAAAACGGCGCGGCGCATCAATACCGATGGAACCGAAACCGACATTCCGCTCGCAGAAGTGCAAACCGGCGACCGCCTCCGCATCCGCCCCGGTGAAGCTGTGCCAGTGGACGGCGTAGCCATTGAAGGACGATCCTCCGTTGATGAATCCATGCTCACCGGCGAGCCTTTGCCGGTCGCCAAGGAACCAGCGAGCGCAATGACTGCCGGTACCGTCAACGGTACCGGCAGTCTGGTGATGGAGGCGCAGGCGGTTGGCGCCGATACCATGCTCGCGCGCATCGTCCGGATGGTCGCCGAAGCCCAACGCAGCCGGGCGCCAATTCAGGCGGTAGCGGACCGCATCTCGGGATGGTTCGTGCCGCTGGTAATCGGGATCGCCCTCGCCTCTTTTGCGGTGTGGAGCCTCATCGGGCCTGAACCCCGCATGGGCCATGCCCTGCTCAATGCCATTGCTGTGCTGATCATCGCCTGCCCTTGCGCGCTAGGGCTGGCAACGCCGATGTCGATCATGGTGGCTACCGGGCGAGGTGCGCAGGCCGGCGTGTTGGTTAAGCATGCCGAAGCGCTCCAAGCCTTCGAGAAGGTCGATACGCTGGTGATCGACAAAACCGGGACATTGACCGAAGGCAAGCCCAAGCTCGTTGGTATCGAGATCATGGGCGGAATGGACGAGAACGAGTTTCTCGCCCTCGTCGCAGCCGTCGAGGCGCGCTCAGAGCATCCGCTGGCCCATGCCATTGTGAGCGCCGCACAGGAACGCAAGCTGACACTCGGCGAGCCAGAAAATTTCGAGGTTCAGGTCGGGGCGGGCATCGGCGCAGTTGTCGGCGGTCGCAACGTCGTGATCGGCAATGCCGC
>JAYWBP010000153.1:0-3568 GCA_043781375.1 Novosphingobium sp. | reverse complement strand
CGGTGGCGCTTACCCCAAGCGGCCGCACTCGGGTCGATGCTCGTCGTCATCCACTCGATTGTCGATTATCCGCTGCGTTCGGCGGCTATTGCGGCGGTGTTCGGCTTCATGCTGGCAGCAATGCTGCAGCCCCGGACCAGGCCGGATCAGGCAGGTGCGCCATGACCTTTGTCGGGTTCGCCGGAATCGTCCTTGGGCTTTTGGCCGCGCTGTGGATGAGCAGTAGCTACACCAACCGCAAGATCGGCTTTTTCGCGCTTATTGCATCGATGCATGTAGTTACAGCAGTGATCTACTATCAATATGTTCAAACAAATGACGCCGACACCAAACTTTATTATTTTGATCCGTACGGGTTTTATTTTCTAGATTTCTCGCTCGGAACCACTTTTGTGGTTTATTTCGTGCAGTGGATGCGCGTTCTTATGGGCGGCAGTTATCTGGATTATTTTTTGCTGTTCCAGGCATTCGGGCTGTGGGGCATAGCTCTGCTCATCCGGACACTGGAAGAGCTGGCCGAAGTGCTCGGTCAACACTGGCCACCGATCTTCACGATCATGATGTTCATGCCCGGAATGTATTTCTGGACCAGCGCCATCGGCAAGGACGCCCCGCTGTTTCTGGCCTGCGCCATGGTGTTGTGGTCGACCATGGCTATTTCGCGGCGCTGGGTGTGGTTTGGGCTGGCAATTGCAATCATGGTGCTGTTCCGATTGCACGTGGCGCTGGTTGCGGTGGCGGCATTGGCTTTGACGTTGATGACCGGCAGAGGCATCAGTCCGACGCTCCGTGCCTTGCTGATCGTTGCGATCATCCCGGTTCTCTACGTGCTGGTTGGGACCATTCAATCGAGTCTGAAACTCGATTTGGCGAGCGTGGGTTCGGTGGCGAACTATGTCGAACTGCAGACAACCACCTTTGCAACGGCTGCCGGCGATGCCGAAGGATTGGTCACGCGGGCGTTTCCGGTAAGGCTGATTAGCTTGCTCTACCTGCCAATCTTCATTGGCGCGGGCGGACTGTTCGGCTTCGTTGCCTCGTTCCAGAACGTGTTCATGCTTTACGTGAGCTCAGTTCTGGTCCGTGAAAGCCGGTCGTGGCGCGCGATGTTTCGCCAATCGTTTCCGGTCCGGTTCGCGACGATTTTCCTGATTGCGATGATCGCGATGCTGACCGTCATGTACTACAATATCGGCCTGGGCCTGCGTCAGCGCGAGATGTTCACGCCCGCGCTCTATCTCGTCTTTGGCGCGGTTTATCTGGTCCGGAGCGCGCGCCGCGCCGCCGAACTGGCAACCGCTGACGGTATCAACCAAACGCGTTGGATCGAGACTAGCCGATGATCCCGTTTATCGACCTCAAGGCACAATACGCCCGGATTGCCGAGCAAGTCGAAAACTCGGTGCTGGATGTGATGCGCGGCGGCACCTACATTCTCGGCCCGGTCGTCCAGCGGCTGGAGGAACGGCTCGCCCGGTTTGCCGGCACGCGCCACTGCATCAGCTGCGCCTCTGGCACCGATGCGCTGGTGATGTCGCTGATGGCCAAAGGGGTGGGGCCGGGCGACGCGGTGTTTACCGTGCCGTTCACCTTCATGGCCAGCGCCGAAGCGATTGCCACGGTCGGGGCGACGCCTGTCTTCGTCGACATCGAGCCCGGCAGCTTCAACATGGATCCCGTTGCACTCGAGGCCGCGATTGCGGCGCACGATAACGAAGCATTGCGCCCTAGAGGGGTTTTGGCAGTCGATCTGTTCGGGCTCGCGGCTGACTATCAGCGGATCAATGCGATCGCCGCGCGGTACGATCTGTTCGTGATCGAAGACGCCGCGCAAAGCTTTGGCGCATCGGCGCAAAACAAGCGCGCGGGGGCACTGGCGGAGATTGGTTGCACCTCGTTCTTCCCCGCCAAACCGCTCGGTTGCTTCGGCGATGGCGGGGCGATCTTCTGTGATGACAGCGAACTCGATGCGGTGCTGCGCTCGATCCGGGTGCATGGACAAGGCAGTGACAAATACGAAAATGTGCGGATGGGGATAACCGGGCGGCTCGATGCGATGCAGGCGGCGGTGCTCGAAGTGAAGCTCGACATCTTCGAGGACGAACTTGCCGCGCGTCAGCGGGTCGCGGCGCGCTATGCTGCCCAGATCGCCGACGCGGCACTCCCACTGGTGATCCCGCAAGTGCCCGAAGGGATGACCAGCGCCTGGGCGCAATACACGGTGCAGGCCATCGACGCGGCGGCGCGAGCGGCGCTTCAGGCCAAGCTCGCCGAGGCCGGTGTGCCGACGATGATCTACTATCCCAAAGGTCTGCATGAGCAGCTAGCCTTTGCCAACCTGGGCTATTCACACGGCGACTTCCCGGTCAGCGAAGACGCCGCCGACCGGGTGTTCAGTCTGCCGATGCACCCCTATCTCGAGGACACGACGATCGACCGGATTGTCGCAGCGATGGCGGATTAGTTCGATGCCCGAGGCAGCTTACATCCATCCGAGCGCGCACGTCGATCCGCGCGCCATCGTCGGGCCGGGCAGCAAAGTCTGGATCAATGTCCAGATCCGCGAAGGCGCGGTCATCGGCAGCGACTGCATCCTTTCGAAGGATGTCTACATCGATCACGCCGTGACCATCGGCAGAGGCTGCAAGGTGCAGAACAGCGTGTCGATCTACAACGGCGTGACCCTTGGTGACGCGGTGTTCGTCGGCCCCAACGCCTGCTTTACCAACGACAAAGTGCCGCGCGCCGACAATCCCGACTGGACTGTCACGCCAACCGATGTCGGCACTGGTGCCAGCATCGGGGCCAATGCCACGATTGTCTGCGGGGTCACCATCGGCGAATACGCGATGGTCGCCGCGGGGGCAGTCGTCACCCGCGACGTTGCACCCTACACCTTGGTGATGGGCAATCCGGCACGCGCGGTGGGCAAGGTCGACGCAGCCGGAAACCGTGTCACGGTCGATGCGCCAGAGGGGATGGATTAACCATGGCCAAACCTGTCAGGATCGGACTGATCGGGCTCGGTCGGATGGGCCAGAACCACCTGCGCGTGCTGTCGCTGCTGGCGGCGGCGGACTTGCGCTGGGTTCACGATCTCGACACGGCGCATGGCACCGCGATCGCGGGCGCTGCCGGGGTGAGGCATGTCGATGATGTCGCCGCTGCGCTCGGCGAGGTCGAGGCCGTGGTCATTGCCAGCCCGACCACAACGCACGAGCACTTCATCCGGCTCGCGGTTGAACACGTCGGGCATGTATTCATCGAAAAGCCGATCACCGAGCGGCTCGCCAGCTCGATCGCCATGCGCGACCTGGTTCGCGCGCACGATGTGCACATGCAAGTCGGACTGATCGAACGGTTCAATCCGGCGGTGGTCCTGATGAAGCAGTTGCTCGACCGATCGGAGCAGGTGGTCAGCGTCGACTTCGTCCGGACCAACAAGATTTCCGCGCGGATCACCGATGTCGACGTGGTCACCGATCTGATGATCCACGACATCGACCTCGCGCTGCATCTCAATGGTCCGATCACGTTGGTTACCGCGCATGGCATCGCCGAAGGACCG
>JAYWBP010000152.1:0-10779 GCA_043781375.1 Novosphingobium sp. | reverse complement strand
CGTCGCCATCGCACGCCTCCTCAAGCATGCTCCAACGAATCAGAAAATCAGCGCCTTGGGAATCCCTTCACTGAGTCAGCTTCATCGCACTTTGGTATTACACTTGCCCTAGATCCTTGACCGCAACGGTGGTCGCAGCGCAAGCGGTGTCACCCGCCAGGCGGCGATGCGCGAGCTGGGCAATCGCGAGACATCCAAACGTCGCCGCGCGGCTGCCCCGGCGAAAGCCAACCCGCTCAAACTGCGGGAACCGCCAGCTTGACCGGGCCAGCTTGACCGGGCGGGATATTACCCCCGCCCGCGCTGTTCGATCAAGCCACCGCCGCTTCGATCGCGATGCGGATGGCTTCGGAAGTATGCGCTGCGCCCATCTTGTGAAGCATATTGGCGCGGTGGATCTCGACAGTGCGCGGGCTGATCGCCAGGCGTTCGCCGATCAGGCGGTTGGACAGGCCCCCGGCGACCCCGGCGAGCACTTCGCGCTCACGCTTGGTCAGTTTCTGGATGCGGCCACGGGCGCGCGCCTCACGCAGTTTAAGCGTACCTAACGCAGAGCCGTTATCCTCGGCGGCATCGATCACCGCCAGAATCCGGCTGGGCTCGCATGGCCAGGGAAGATAGTCGATCGCACCAGCCAGAATGGCCTTGACCACCCGACCTGTGGCCGGCGCTTCGGACAGCGCGATGAGTGGTAACCACGAGCCGCGATCGGTCATGTGATCGAGCAGGCGGGGGATCTGGTTGCCCTGGTCCTCCACCAACAGGCAGCCCGAATGCGGCCAGCGATGGGTAATCTCGGTGATATCCTCGAATGGCTCTACGTGAATGCCGCTGTCCGACAGCGCATGACTTAGGGCCGCGCGGCGCCGAAAGTTGCTGTCTACCAATGCGATGCTTCGGTTTTCCAATGCGTGCCCCCTAATGGTTAACGCTTATGGGTATGTGCCGATGCGCGGTTCTGCGCTCGTCCACTTGCATCCGCTTTCGATTGATCGAAGCGCATTATCGAGGCGGTTCCACAGGTCCGGGCGCGGCTGCGGCAAGCTTTCAAATCAACCATTTTGGGTTGAGTTGCAAATTCTGCTAGGAAATAATACGTAGAAAACGCTAGCGGTTGTAGGTGTTTTTAACTGGGCGCACGCCAATGCGATCCGCCAATTGCAGGACTTAACCGGCCTTACGCAATCTGGCGGGACCAGTTTCTGCGACCAGACGCTCCAGTCGGTCGGGAGTCAGCGCCTGCTCAAGCACTTGCGGCGTGCCCCCACCAGCCGGATACCAGACATAAAGCGGCACGCCTGCCGCGCCCTGGGCGGTAAGGTAGCGGGTGATCGCGGGATCGCGCCGGGTCCAGTCGCCGCGCAGGACGATAACCCTGCCGCGCGCGAACGCATCACGGGTGGCCTCACGCTCGATCGCCACGCGCTCGTTGACCTTGCAGGTCAGGCACCAGTCGGCGGTGAACCAGGCGAAGACCGGACGGCCTGAGGCACGGGCTTTGGCAAGGGCGTCCTCGCTGAACTTCTCGGTCGGGATGATCCCTTGAGCCTCTGCCGACGGCGCGCGCACGGCCTGGGGCAGGAGAACCACCGCCAGCACCAGCAACGCCGCAGCGCCGGTCAGGAACGTCGGCGTGGTCACCCGGCCCGCGCGCTGCCCGCGCCCGACCATGACCAGCAGGCCAACCAGAGCCAGCGCCAGCACCGCGCAGAACCCGGCAAAGCTCAGCCCCCCCAGTCGGCTCGCCAGCCACAGCAGGGCCAGCGCGGTCAGCGCCATCGGCACCGCCATCGCCCGGCGGAACCACACCATCCACGCTCCGGGGCGAGGCAAGGCACGGCGCAGCGCGGGGATGAACGCCAGCGCCAGGAACGGCAGCGCCAGGCCCACTCCAAGCGCAGCAAACAACGCCAGCGCGGACACCACCGGAAGCAGCAGCGCCGCCCCCATCGCTGCGGCCATGAACGGCCCGGTGCAGGGCGTGGCAACGAAGGCTGCGAGAAGCCCGGTCGCAAAAGCTCCGCGCGGCGATCCGCTACTGGCAAAGCCGGGAATGGCGAACTCATAAACCCCGACCAGGTTGGCAGTGATCGCCACGGCCAGCGCCAGCAGCGCGGCGACCACGCCCGGCTCCTGTAACTGGAACGCCCAGCCGACCTCGCTCCCGCCCGCGCGCAGCGCCAGCAGCAGCCCGCCCAGCGCGGTGCAGGCAAGAATCACCCCAGCCGAATAGGCCAGGCCCTCGCTGCGCGCCTCGGCCTCGCCCCCCCCGGCCCGGGCCAGGCTCAGCGCCTTGAGGCTGAGGATCGGGAATACGCAAGGCATCACGTTGAGCAGCAGCCCGCCGAGCAGCGCCGCAAGTAACAGCGCGGGCAGCGAAGCAGCCAGAGCCGGTGAAGACGTGACGAGCGGGATGCCGGTGGCCGGCACAGGGCCCGGGCTGGCCGCGATTGTGACGCCGTCGCCTCGAGCGTTAAGCCGTAACACCCCGGTCAGCGCAGTGGGGGCGACTCCCGCCATAACCTTGCGCGCAAGTTCGACGATCAACAGGTCCCCGCGACGGCTGAAACGCTGGGTGGCAGCATAGTCGATCACGCGGTCCTCGCCCAGAAACAGGTGCGGATCATCCAGCTTGAGCGCAGCGGGCAGCGGGATCGCCAGGCGCAGCGTCGCAGGCGTCAGCGCGAACTGCGCGGCACTCCCCAGCGGCGCAGGCAGGCGCGCGCGCCACTGGTCGAAGCGCGGATCGGGTCGGGCCGTCGCCCCGGCAGGAAGCGTAACCGACAGCCGCGCCTGCTCAGGCACGCAAACCTCAAGCGTGCAGGCCAGCCACTGCGCATCGACCGTGATCGAGAGCGCGCCGGAAGCTCCCGGCGGCAGGGTCAACGGCACCAGCACCGCATAGTCCTGCTCGAACACATGGTTCATCAGGCCTGAGATCAGCAGCGTTTGCGGCACCGGGTAGGCCGGCTCGCCCGCGCTTGCGCCTGAGGGAAGCTGCCATTTGAGGACCATGCCGAATCCGGCGTCGCCGGGGTTGGCCCAATAGCCGTGCCAGCCATTCGCCGGCTTCATCAGCAAGGCCAGCGTCGCGGGCGCGCCCGATCGAAGGGGGGGCTCGGCCACGAGGGTGGCGGTGATATGGTTGGCCTGGGCCGGGGCGGTTGTGCCCACCAGCAGCGCCACTGCGGCGAGTGCCTGCAGCAGCGCCATTGCAAATCGAGCCACCCAACCTTCGTCAGTGCGAAGGGCAAAGCCCTGCGGCTGCAAGCCAGCGGAAGGACTCGCATTGACAGCGCATTTTCTGTCGAAGCTAAAGCAAGTTGCCCCGAAAATTCTCGTCGCGCGCGCTGTATTCAAGCCTTGCGCTGGGTGTCGGGCCTCGTGCATCAGGGCGCTGTGCCGCGAACCCCGTCACAGATCAAGGAATCGTCATGCGTTTAGCTTTTGCGCCATTTGCCCTGATTGCCGCGCTGTTGCTTCTGAGCCCTGCGGTGACCGCTCGTTCCAAGCCGGTTGCTGCTGCCACCACGCCAGCTCCGCCCAAGCTGATCGTGGCAATCGCGGTCGATCAGTTCGGCGCCGATCTCTATGCCCAATACCGCGCGCGCTATACCGCCGGTCTGGCCCGGCTGAGCGAAGGCGCAGTCTTCGCCTCGGCCTTCCAGTCGCACGCCGCGACCGAGACCTGCCCCGGCCATTCGACCTTGCTCACCGGGGTCCATCCGTCGCGAACCGGGATCATTTCCAACAACTGGTACGATCCCGCCAGCTCCCGCCCGGACAAGCGTATCTACTGCGCCGAGGACGAGCACAATCCGGCCAGCACCTCGCGCGATCCGGTAGTTTCCGCCGTCCATCTGCGCGTGCCGACCCTGGGCGAGTACCTCAAGGCCAGCAACTCAGCTTCGCGCAATGTCGCAGTCTCGGCCAAGGACCGGGCAGTGATGATGATGGGCGGCCACACCATCGACGCGGGCTATTGGTGGAAAGGCGCGGGCTTCACAACATTCGCTGGCAAAGCGTTAGCTCCCGCTGCGCTGGCCGAAAACGCGACTGTTAACGCTTTGCTCAAACGCGGTGCCCCGCCACTGGCCGCGCCCTCCTGGTGCGCGCCGCGCGATCGGGCAATTGAACTCGGCAAGTTTGCCATCGGGACAGGGCGGTTCAAGCTCGACCCCGCCAAGCCCGAACAGTTCCGCGTGTCTCCCCGGATGGACGCCGCCACCGGCGAGCTAGCCCTGCGGCTGGTTGATGACCTGGCCCTAGGCAAAGGCACCGCGCCCGACTTGCTCTCGATCAGCTTTTCGGCGACCGATTACATCGGTCATGCAGTAGGCAACGAGGGCATGGAAATGTGCATCCAGATGGCCGAGCTTGACCGCACGATCGGCAAGCTGATGGCCGCACTCGACGCCCGGCACATCGACTATGCCGTGGTCCTGACCGCCGATCACGGCGGGCTCGACACCCCCGAGCGGCTCGATCAGCAGGCCCTGCCCCGGGCGATGCGCGCCGACAAGGCGCTGACCCCGGGCGATCTGGGCAAGGCTCTGGCCGCGCGAACCGGGATCAACATCGCCGGGCCGCTGGTCTATGGCGATGGCCCGTTCGGCGATCTCTACCTAAGCCATGCCCTGACCCTCGATCAGGCAACCACTGCGACTGCCGCGCTGCTCGACCTGCTGCGCCACCACCCTCAGGTCGCCACCGTCTTCAGCAAGGTGGAGCTGGCGGCAACCCCGCTGCCCGCCGGATCTCCGCAGGACTGGACACTCAAGCAGCGCGCCCGCGCCTCGTTCGATGGCGAACGCTCGGGCGACGTGGTCATGCTGCTCGACCGGGCCGTGGTCCCAATTGTGGAGCCGACGCCAGGCTACACCGCCACCCACGGCAGCGCCTGGGACTATGACCGCCGCGTGCCGTTGTTGTTCTGGCGCAAGGGCCTGAACGGGTTCGAGCAGCCTGCCCCGGTGGAAACCGTCGACATCGCACCGACCTTGGCCTCATGGCTGAAGCTCAAAGTGCCCGAAGGTTCGTTCGACGGACGCTGCCTGGACCTGGACGGCGGGGCAGGTAATTCGTGTCGAGTATTAGAGTGACGGACCGCCGCGACATCGTCATCCTGGGCGGAGGCCTCGTGGGCATGACCCTCGCGCTCACCGCTGCCCGCGCCGGGATCACCAGCCACGTGGTTGACAAGGCCCCGCCCGAGACGCTCACCGCCGATCATGCCGACGGCCGCGCTTCGGCCATCTCCACCGCCAGCTGGAACCTGTTCTGCCATATCGGCCTGGCCGGAAAGCTGGAGCCGCTCGGCTGCCCGATTGCCGCCATCGCGGTCAGCGACGGCCTGCGCCCGGGCCGGATCGACTTCCAGCCCGGCCCCGACGAGGGTTCGCTCGGGCGGATGTTTTCCAACCGTGACTTGCGCCTGGCCTTGTTCGACGCTGCCCGGGCAGAACCCGCAATCGCCTGGCACACCGGGGTCGAAGCGGCCACGCAGGAACGCGGCGCGCACGGCGTTTCGGTTGCGCTGGGTGACGGGCGCGTGCTCAGCGGCAGCCTGCTTGTCGGCGCGGAAGGCCGTCAGTCGCCGACCCGCGAAGGCGCCGGGATCAGCGCCGCGCGGTGGGACTACAAACACCGCGCGATTGTCACCGCGCTGGCCCACGAGAAACCGCATGACAACGTCGCGTGGGAAATCTTTTATCCCGCCGGGCCGTTCGCGCTGCTGCCGCTCTTGGACTTGAAAGACGGCAATGGTTCATCGCGGCACCGCAGCGCCCTGGTCTGGACTGTGGCCGAGCGCGATGCCGCCGGGGTCCTCGCCATGTCCGACGCGGCGTTCCTTGCCGAGGCCGATCAGCGGATGGGCGGGATGTTCGGCAAACTCGCGCTGATTGCCCCGCGCGCCGCGTTTCCGCTTGGCTTCCACCATGCCGCCAAGCTGACTGGCGAACGGCTCGCCCTGATCGGCGACGCGGCCCACGGCATCCACCCGATCGCCGGGCAAGGCCTCAACCTGGGCCTGCGCGATGTCGGCACGTTGGTTGAGGTCATCACCGAGGGAATGCGGCTGGGACTTGAGCCCGGCGACGCGCAGATCCTTGCCCGCTATGAGCGCTGGCGGAGCCTCGACGTATTCAGCGTGGCGGCTGCGACCGATGCGATCAACCGCCTGTTCGGCCTGCCCGGGCGCCTGCCCTCGGCGATCCGCCGCCTCGGCATGGGCGCAGTTCAGCGGCTGCCCTCGCTCAAACGCCTGTTCATGGACGAGGCACGCGGCGTTGCAGGAAACTTGCCGGAATTGTTGCGGTAACTCAGGAGTTCTTCTCATGTTGAACATCATCGGCGCCATTATCAGCGGCCTTGTCATCGGCGCGATCGCCCGGTTCTTCTATCCCGGCGCGGTGGCGATGGGCTGGGGCATGACGATCCTGCTCGGCGTGGGCGGCTCGCTGCTCGCCGGGCTCCTCACCACCCGCGGTCGCGGCGGCGGCGTGCACCGCGTAGGCTGCCTCGCCTCGGTGCTTGGGGCGATGCTGCTGATATTCCTCGGGCGGACTTTCGGCTGGCATCTTTGAGCCCGCAAGGCGCCGTTTCACTCCCGCCAACCGCGGAAGTGCGCGGACGCGGCGACCTGTTCGGCCATCCGCGCGGATTGACCGTGCTGGCCGGCTCGGAGATGTGGGAGCGCTTCTCGTTTTACGGAATGCAGGCGTTGCTCATGCTCTACATGACCAAATATCTGCTGCTGCCCGAGCATGCCCGCAATGTCCTGGGGCTGCGCCCGAGACAGTCAGCGCGACGATGATGGCGGTGCTCAAATTCACCGGCATGTTCGCCTATTTCCTGCTCGGCTGGATGGGCCGGTTTTACGAACCCCTGGGTGCTCCGGCCTATTGGCTGCTGTGCGCCGCACTGCCGTTTGTCGCGCTGATGTTCATTTTAGTGGCCCGCCGCCCGCTGATCCGCGCCCTCGCCTAAGGCACCAGCACCGTATCGACCGCCACCGCATCGGTCTGCGGATAGTCCAGCGTATAATGCAGCCCCCGGCTCTCGTGCCGCTTAAGCGCTGAGCGCACGATCAGATCGGCGGCCTGCAACAGATTGCGCAGTTCGATCAGGTCGGTGGTGACGCGGAAGCTGCCGTAGTAGCCCTCGATCTCGTCAAACAACAGGCGGATGCGGTGGGCGGCGCGTTCCAGCCGCTTGGTCGTGCGCACGATGCCGACGTAGTTCCACATGAACCGGCGGATTTCGGTCCAGTTCTGCTTGATGATCACTTCCTCGTCCGAATCGGTCACCCGGCTCGCGTCCCAGGCGCGGATCGGCGGGGGCGCCTCGAAGCTGTCCCAGCGCGCCAGGATATCTGCCGCCGCCGCCTCGCCGAAGACAAAGCATTCGAGCAGCGAATTGGAGGCCAGCCGATTGGCCCCGTGCAAGCCGCTCTCGGTGCATTCGCCTGCCGCATACAAGCCCGGCAGGTCGGTCCGCCCGGCCAGGTCGATCATAATCCCGCCGCAGGTATAATGCTGCGCGGGCACGACCGGGATCGGCTGGGTGGTCATGTCGATGCCCAGTGTCAGCAGCTTTTCATAGATGTTGGGGAAGTGCCCCTTCACGAATTCGGCCGGCTGGTGGCTGATGTCGAGATGGACGTAGTCGAGCCCGTCGCGCTTGATCTCGGCGTCGTTGGCGCGGGCGACGACATCGCGCGGCGCGAGTTCGGCGCGCTCGTCGTAATCGGGCATGTAGCGATGCCCGGTTTTGGGGTTGAGCAGGTGTCCGCCCTCGCCGCGCACAGCTTCGGTGATCAGGAAGTTCTTGACGTCGAGGTTGTAGAGGCAGGTCGGGTGGAACTGCATCATCTCCATGTTGGAGACCCGGCACCCGGCGCGCCAGGCCATGGCGATGCCGTCGCCGGTGGCACCCCGAGGAGCGGTGGAGAACAAATAAACTCGTCCTGCGCCGCCGGTGGCCAGGATGGTAGCGCGGGCAACATGCGTCTCGACCTTGCCGCTCGCTTCGTCGAGGGCATAGACGCCCCACACCCGGCCCGAGCCCGAATAGCGCTCCTCATGGTGTCCGGTAATCAGGTCGATGCAAGCGCGACCGGGCAGCAGGGTGATATTGGGATGCGCGGTCGCGGCCTTGAGCAGCGCCTCCTGCACCGCCCAGCCGGTGGCGTCGTTGACGTGGACGATGCGCCGCTGCGAATGCCCGCCTTCACGGGTAAGGTGGAGCTCGCCCGCCCCATTCTTGTCCCCGGACTTGTTGAACGGCACGCCAAGTTCGATCAACCGATCGATCGCGTGGGGCGCCCGCTCGATCACGTATTCGACTGTCTCGAGCCGGTTGAGCCCGGCCCCGGCGACCATCGTATCGTGGATATGCTCCTCAAAAGTGTCCCCGGCATCGAGCACCGCTGCGATCCCGCCCTGGGCCCAGGCGGTCGACCCGCCGGTCAGCGAGCCTTTGGCCAGGACGAGGACCTTGAGCGTGTCGGCCAGGGCCAGTGCGGCGGTCAGCCCGGCTGCGCCTGACCCAACGATAATGACGTCGGGAGTCGTGTCGGGCTTTCGCATTTGGGCAATCATGCTGGGATGCTTTTCATCGTTGCAACATTTGCCGATTCATCCCGCTTTGAAAAGGGTCGATTGCGCCATGGTCGGAACTGAGGTGGGCGCAAGGGATCACGGCGAGGCAAATTAAAGCGATCCAAAACGGACTAAGTTCTGGTGTTGCGGGTCGGGCGTTACGATGCGGCATTGCTGATTCACGCACCGAAACGGTAACAGTCGTGCGTCTAAATGGCGCTTCACCAGTTATCCCGGCAGAGATCCCACATAATACAGGAGCGGCACAATGGCGCTCGATTTGACTCATCTGGCTCGGCTGCCGCTGTGCTTGCTCAACATTCACCGTCCATTGCGGCGCGCAGTGCGCTGGAACGGCGAGGCCCATGTCGGCAAGTGTGAGCGCTGCGGCACCCGCATCATCCGCAGCGAGCGCGGCGCCTGGACCCGCAACCCCGCCATGTCGGATGGAGCGAGGCAACCCGAGGGAGACGCGGCGCAGGGTTTGCCGGACTAACCCTTGGGTTTGAGGGGAGTGCCCGAAGTTGGCTTCTCAACTCCCCTGCGGCCTGCGAAAGAGGCGCGGAGGCGCGGCACCTGCTAACTACCCATCACCCCGCAGCGCTCGTCAAACTAACGAACACATCCTCCAGGTCCGCCTCGCGGGTGGTCACGTCGACGATGCCCAACCCCTGTGCTTGGACCAGGCCGAGCACTTCGCCCGCGTTAGTCCGGTCCTTGTTATAGGTGATCTCGACCACCCGCTCGCCCTTCAGTTCGATCTTGGCGAACGCCGGATGATCGGGCAGCGCAGCAATGTCGCGGTCCAGGGTCAGCACCACGATCTTTTCACGCGCCATCTCGACCAGTTCACGCGTCGTCTTGTCGGCGATCACCTTGCCGTGGTTGATGATCGCGATGCGGTTGCACAGGTTCTCGGCTTCTTCGAGGTAATGCGTGGTCAGGACCACGGTCACACCCTCGTGGTTCATTTCCTGGACCAGCTCCCACAACTGTCGCCGCAGTTCGACGTCGACGCCCGCAGTGGGCTCGTCGAGCACCAGCACCGGCGGCGAATGGACCATCGCCTTGGCCACCAGCAACCGCCGCTTCATCCCGCCTGACAGCGTGCGCGAATAGGCGTTGGCCTTATCCTCCAGATGGACCGCGCGCAGCAGTTCGACCGAGCGCCGCAGCGACTTAGGCACGCCATAGAGCCCGGCGGTATTCTCCAGCACTTCGATCGGGGTGAAGAACGGATCGAACACGATCTCCTGCGGCACGATTCCGATCGCGCGCTTGGCGTTGCGGGTATCGTGATCGATGTCGAAGCCCCAGATCGAGGCCGTGCCCGAGGTCTTCATCACCAGACCCGCAAGGATATTGATCAGCGTCGACTTGCCCGCGCCATTGGGGCCGAGCAGTCCAAAGATCTGCCCTTGCGGCACTTCGAAGCTGACCCCGTCGAGCGCCAGCTTTCCCGCCGCGCCGCCAATCCCGGCGTAACGCTTGATCAGGTCGCGGATGATGATGGCGGGGGGTTGGTCAGAGGTATCAGGCATAGCCCGCGCCATGCGACAGGATCGCGCCGGGGTAAAGGGGTGGGTACGCACGGCGGCGCTGGAAATCCGCCCCCGCCCTTGCTAACCCCGCGCGCATGATCGATCCCCCCGAAGTCACCCATACCGATTCCCGCCGCGTCCGCTGCGACGGCGCCGATGCCATCAGAGCCGATGGCTTTCCCTCTGCGTCCCTAGGCCACCCGCGCGTCTGGCTGGAAATCGACGGAACCGGTTATGTCGACTGCGGCTATTGCGACCGGCGGTTTGTGCTGAACAGCAATCCGGCGGAGCGGGGCGATCGCGAGGTCATGCCAGGGGATTTGCCTGCGCCCGGAGATGCGTCGGTGGCGTAAGACTGGACTAGTTTCGCATTGGGCGATGGCTGCACTGGGGGTGCCACAGGGCTGTTCAACGCTAATTATAATCCTCTGTAATTAAGGACGAGATTGAGGTTGAGAGCCCCGGCCCAAAGGGCCTTGGCGACGTTCGGGACGCCGTTGTGGCGCAGGATATTGAGCGCGCAGCTTCGCGCTCGTGCCATGATGCCGGGATTGGTTCGGATGCGGCTTTTGTCTTCACCGCAGGAGACATCGCGGACATAGTGGTTTCGGTTTTCGATACCCCAATGGCCCCGG
>JAYWBP010000151.1:0-3601 GCA_043781375.1 Novosphingobium sp. | reverse complement strand
CAGTACAGCCTGAACCTCAAGGAACCCCCGCGCGTGGCGGTCAAGGAGCGCTAAGGGCGGAAAACTGCGATTCTGGACTGGCTTGGCGGAGGAGCGCGTGGGCTTAAAGTCACTAAGGTCACGCACTCATGCGTGTTTTTGACCCTTCAATGGCGGAAATCGGCCATTTTTCCGAAAATCTGTGCAAGCCCGCTTGCGCGCGCTGCGAACCGCCCTCCCTGCCATCGGCCGAGCGCGGATTATGCCACGAACGCCATGCTGTAGGAAAATGATTTCTGCGCGGCGCGGCGCTTCGGGCAAGGCGGGGGCGGCGGGCGAGCGCGGCTACCGGCCGATTTGCCGACGCGGATTTGCATCGCCACGCCGAGGTTTCACGCGAAGGCGCGAAGCCGCGAAGGAAGGTGGACCCCGGGTCAGGCCCGGGGTGACGGGGTGGGGGTGTGGCGAAGGAAGGTGGACCCCGGGTCAGGCCCGGGGTGACGGGAGGGGGTCGCCGTTCTGCGCGATCAGGTAACAGGCGAAGCGGGAGAGTTGGTAGTCGTCGACCGCCCGCATGCTTCCCGATCCGAGCACGACCATTTTGCCGGCGCCGGCAAAATGGTGTCCCGCTTTGTTCCCCGACTGCTCGCACGAGGTTCTGGCGCGATCGATCGCATCCTCGAACCGCCGCCACTGGCTGTAGCCGAGCAACGGCTGCAGATCGCGCGCGCTCCAATATTCGGCGTCATGATCGTTGCGGCGCTTGAGCCCCTCGAAGGTGGGCTGGGTCGCGGGGAGAGAGGGGTCAGCCATGCGAGCGCGTTCCTTGCGCGGCGATGCGTCGAGTCGCCTCCGAACGGACGCGACGGCGGGGAGAGGGTCGGAACATATGGGGATCATCGTAACGCGAAACCGCGACGGGTCAATGCCGTCAACGGTTCACGCGAAGGCGCGGAGGCGCGAAGGAAGGCGGACCCCGGGTCAGGCCCGGGGTGACGGAGTGGGGGTAGGGCGGCTCGGCGGACGGCGGCGGCTAGGGCGTTGACGGACACGGGTGCCGCCGACCTGGCGGAGGTCGCACGCGCCCCGATCGTCGGCGCACAGCGCCCGGCCGGGCTCAAGCGCCCGCGCCACCATCTGCTCGACCCACTCGCCGCGGATCGAATTGCGGAGGAGCGGGGCGCCGAACAGGCGATGGGTCAGGCGGGTGATGAGAGGCGTGGGCATTGACGGAGTCCCTGTCGCTGTAACTTTCTCACCTCGAAGAGTAGAGAATAAGCTGGACCCCGGATCAGGTCGGGGGGTATAGTGATAGCTGCCAACAGCTCATTTTATGACCACACATGCTCGGCCCCTAGCACTGTCGGCAATGATGCGGCTTCGCCATGTATGTAACCAGTCGGCGATCAACCTGAAACAAAACTGAGAACTGACGAGACAGCTCGGAGGACATATTTCATTTGGGTGCGCACTAACGGTCGCTTGACTATCCAGGCAGCTAATGCGGGACCATGCCTGTCATACCAAATAATAAAGTTTCGGCCGACGCGAGATCGGCGAAGCCTATCGTCGCGAAATCTCCGTAACGAAATCACGGTGTAGTCCGTTGGTGAGCCGAAGCAAGCGGTTGCAACGAAGCATTGCGAACTGGCTTTTTGGTTAGACGGATCAAACCTCGGTCCCAAGGAGGCAATGCAGAACTTTATCATCAAAGAGATGATATCGTGGTCGTAACCGAGCTCCTTTAAATCCACTCCCATCTGACTTCGGATTTCTAATCGGGTCCGGTAGTAGACATAATCGCTAAATCGATCTGAGATCGCGCCTTGCCCCGGCCACATTTTGCTCCGGTGGGCTTCAATAGCCTGTATAGCTTTCGAGCTTGCTGCTTTAAACTCAGGCGTTTGCGGCGGATTATCAACGTCAAATATGCCCTTTGTGATCGGTCCAACATAGGTCAGATACGTAGCAACGTTTACTACTATCGCGCCGTCGGGGGTGCCCAAGGCTGCGATCGTACTATTTAATCCTTCCTCGACCGTTTTTTGAGCATTTGCGCTCGCCTCCCATTCTGGCAGGCCGGACGCTGTTCCCATACGTGTAAGGCGAAGCAACGATAGCGTCCTAGCCAGCGCTGCGAGTTCGTCCTGGTCCGCTTGGTCCATTCTTCCCCCTTCAGGTGCTGTCACCGTAATCCCCGTAATCTTACGGTTTCAATTTCGCCACAGCTTCGACGAACCTCGTCATCTGTGCAGCATCGAGCGGCGAGTGAATCTCATGCGCCTCAACCTCCCCGCCGAAGTACCGGTCGGTGAGACGATCACGAATATCAGCTTTCTTGTCATTCGGTAAAAGCTCGATGAATGGTCCCAAAGTTGTGAGTTCAAGTTGGCGTTGTCGCGCTCGATCTGCATTGGTGCGGTGACGAGCAGATTCGCGCGCCGTGTAAAGCGCCGGCAGCGCGACCGCGACAGCGGTCGCAAAACGAGAAACAATTAGCCATGGGGTCTCTTCGAACGACTGACCCCGCCACGCGGCTAGGGCATGCATAATGAAGTTCGATACGACAATGAAAATGCCGAGGCTGAACAATGAGATGGTGACCGCCCTGTATCGATTGGCGAGTTTTGCTTCGTTTTCAGCGGTGGCCTTGTACGTCCCGGTAGTCAGGATATCGCCCACAGATTGCACGATCGCTGCAGCCTCTTTCTTCTTTTTTTCCAACTCGTCCAAATTGTATTGAACAATGTTAGCTGATTTCTCGAGGGCGGTTTCCAGCGACCGCTTCTGGGCATCGATTAGGGTTGCGAACTGTGATTCGAAGCCCGTTTTGAGTGAGTCAAAATTGGCGTCAGCCGTGGCGAGTTTGTTCGCGAGTTCTTGCTTGCTCGTTTCTACCTCCGACTGAGCTTGCCGGATTCGCTCATCCTGTTCTACGATCGTTTGTTCGAGCTTCGAAATTTGCTGCTTTAGGATGCCTTCGTTGGCTTTCAGTTCTCCGACTGCCGAGCGGGATGATTTTCGGAAGCTGTCCAGCGCCGTCTCCGCCTCGCTTGCAAGAGAACTTACCGGTAGCTGGCTCAAATATATGTCAAGGCCCTGATCAGCTTGATTCATAGCGCCATCGATGTGGGCCAAGTTCTTATTTGAGATGTACGCTTCTAATTCCTGCCGGATCGCTTGAGCCGAGTTCTGGATGCTAGTGAGCGTATTGAGATTCGCTCGTACACCTTTCAGCTTAGACAGTCGCTTCCGAGCCTCGCCTACGACGAAGAATATTCTGTCTAGGGTCAGGACTCGTTGATCATCAGAGCCAGAAGATGACGGTGGCGGCGAGGGCGATGGCGGAGAGGAAGACGGTCGGGCATCGATCGTAGCGAGTGGCGACCCGGCGCCAGTCCTTGAGGCGGCCGAACATGATCTCGATGCGGCTGCGGCTTTTGTATCGGCGCTTGTCGAATTTGATGGGCATGATCCGGGATTTCCGACCCGGAATGAGGGTGTGATGCCCTTTGCCTGAAGAGCGTCCCTGTACCAGTCTGCGTCGTAGCCGCGGTCGGCCAGCATCCACTGCGCCTTGGGGAGATCGTCCAGTAGCGCTGCCGCACCGGTGTAATCGCTG
>JAYWBP010000150.1:0-3619 GCA_043781375.1 Novosphingobium sp. | reverse complement strand
TGGCAACCCGATACGACAAAACCGCCGACAGCTACCTCGGCTTCATCCACATCGTCTCAATCCGCCTGTGGATGCGTGAATTTGTCAACGCCTCCTAGATCAGTTGGATCAGTGTTCGACATTCGTTTCCTCGCTAATTGGACTTAAGCTCGCGGCGCCACCCGCCGGTAACTCAGCGCCTCGGCCACGTGGATGCGCCCGACCCCCTCGCTGCCCGACAGATCCGCTATCGTCCGCGCCACACGCAGCATCCGGGTATAGCCGCGCGCGGAGAGGCGCATTGCTTCGGCGGCTTGCATGAGGAGCTTGCGGCCCGGCTCGTCCGGTGTGGCGTGGAGTTCGAGCATGTCGCCATTCAGGTCGGCATTGCTGCGCATCTTGGTCCCGGCCAGCCGTTCGGTCTGGACGACGCGCGCCGCAGCAACCCGCGCGGCGACTTCGGCGCTGCCTTCGGCCGGCGGCGGCAGGCCGAGATCGGCGGCGCTGACCGGGTCGACTTCGACGTGAAGGTCGATCCGGTCGAGCAGTGGCCCCGAGACTTTGCCCTGATAGTCCGCGGCGCAGCGGGGCGCGCGCGAACAGGCCAGCGCCGGATCGCCCAGATGCCCGCAGCGACACGGGTTCATCGCCGCCACCAACTGCACCCGCGCCGGGAAGGTGACGTGGGCATTCGCCCGCGCCACATCGACTACGCCGGTTTCCAGCGGCTGGCGCAGCGAATCGTGCACCGCGCGCTGAAATTCGGGCAATTCGTCGAGGAACAGCACGCCCAGATGCGCGAGGCTGACTTCGCCGGGCCGTACCCGCAGCCCCCCGCCGACCAGCGCCGCCATCGAGGCTGAATGGTGCGGGGTGCGGAATGGGCGGACCTGGCTGATCCGGCCATCCAGCAGCGTTCCCGCCACCGACGAGACCATCGAGGTTTCCAGCGCCTCCGCCGGAGTAAGCCGCGGCAAAATCCCGGGCAAGCAGCTCGCCAGCAGTGATTTGCCCGCGCCCGGCGGCCCGATCATCAGCAGGTTGTGGACTGGAGACCCGCAACACTGTATGGAGGATCCAATGACCGCCACCGCACCATCTGACCCAGGGCCCCCTCTGAGGAAAGCCTATTCTTATCTGAGATATAGTACGCCGGAGCAAATGCGTGGGGACAGCTTCAGGCGACAAACTGCCCTGGCCGATGCGTACGCCGCCAACCGGCTGGACTGGGGTGCCTCAGCGGTGGTCGAGGCCCTTGCAGCCCTCCAGAAGCTCGCGGCGTAGGTCACCCCCTGTCGAGAAACGCTGAGGCCGTCTTCGGCTAACCTGCAGGGGCTTCCTCCCGCATATCCGCCACTTCAGAGCCCCTCAGGGTGGACATGCGAAACCAGTCGCCGGTCACGGTGGCCTTCTTCGTGCGGGCGCTTGCGTCCCCAACTGAAGCAGATCGCGCCCGCCTCAAAGCTGCCGGTCCGCTAACGGGCAGCAGACGGAACCCCGCCAACGGCTGGATTGGGGTGGAAGGCGGACATTCTCGCGCTGGCAGTCCCGGGCTCTAACCCGTGCCAGCTATTCTTTGACTTCACCTCCGATAGGTTTATTTTGCGGAGGTGGCTATAACGCGGTGGGGAAAGACATGAGTGAATGGTGTCCTGAGGATCACCGCCAAAAGCGAACGGCGCTAATTTCAGCACTCGTAATTGGCACTTCTCTGACTGTCGCGTGCGGATCTCTAGGCGACAGCAAATTGCTGGCAGATGCAAAACAGGAATTTGCGAAGCAGACAAAGACTGCTCCAACGTTTTCCGACGTCAGAGTTAGCGAAACCAGGCAGATCGTCTGCGGCTTTGCGACCTCAGAAACAGGTTTCCCAACCCTTCCGAGCGTTATGATCAACGAGATACAATGGACGTACGATAGTCGCCTGTTTTTACCTGGGGACGCCATGTTTGATCACGAGTGGACAAAATGTATCAATGGCGCGATCTTAAACAAGGACACTCCGCCCCTCACGGCGAAGCAGGTTGCCGAGGCCGAAGCGAACGCTGCTCGTGGACGGCAGCAAACTAATGCACTTATAAAGTACGGCGAAGCCCTCGAGAAGGAGCAGGCCATCAAAGAGAAATTAATGGAAAATCCAATGTGGCGCGAACCATATCGCGCTTTGGAATTGAAGAATTTGAAATGGTATAAGGGCGGCTTCGAAACTGTTCAGATGGCATCATTTTCGGTAGTGAACTCCGCTCCATTTGCTATTAAAGACTTTGAGGTTACCTGCACATACGCTGGCCCGTCGGGGACCGAAATAGATCGAAACACCCAAGTGGTCTACGAAACTGTACCTGCGAAGGGGACTAAAAACATTCGACAGTTTAGCATGGGGTTTATCCGGACCCAAGTCGCAACAAGTTCGTGTCAAGTTAGCGGCGGCGGCGTCCCACTTTAATTCGCCCTCTTCTAAATGTCCGCAACTCGGTCGTAAGCGGAATGGCGGCTTTTGATCGGCAACCAGCGGATAGCCGCCAGTCGCCTTCCACCACCCTTACTGGGGGTCTTGCGTCCCCAACTATAGGAAGTGTTCGCCACCGTCAGATGCTGGCTCAAGACAGTTGCTCACGATGGGCGAGCTAAGTCAGTCGCCGTCACAAGCATTGCACAGGGGGAACGGGGAAGCCCTCTGATCAAAGTCGGCAGGGGCGCCACAGTGAGCGCATGTTAACGTTGGAGGTGGAGCGTCGTGATGCCGACCGGCCTTCCTGTCGGCATGCCACTTGCGTTTCTCTTCTTCTGTGAACGGCATCTCAATCTCCTCGAGCGACCAGCTTGACCTACATAGTCCTAACGAGTGCTTTAACCCCATTGCCTGGCAACGAAGATAAGGGGTCTTGTGTCCCCAACATGAGCAAATCGCGGCCACCCGAAATGGCTGCCAGTCCGATAGCCACCCATTCCTGCCATCCCAGCCAAGGGGTCTTGTGTCCCCAACATGAGCAAGTCATGCCTGCCTACATCATGGGTCTTGTGTCCCTAACAGGAGCAGGTTGTGGCCCCCGGCGGCGGCAATCTCGAGCGCGCGCTTGGCGCTTTCCTGGCCCTTGACCTGCTTGAGGTCGGGCCCGAACCCCGGTTCCTCGGCCACGCCCAGCGCCGGTTCGGGCAATTGCTGGGTGCCTTTGAGATGATTGAGCAGGCTGACCAGGTTGGGCGCGGCGAGGATCGGGATCCCGCTCGCCCAGCGTGCCTCGCTCCCTTGCGCGGCGGGGCAGATCAGCCCCTTGTCCTGCCCGCTGGCATGCAGCGCGGCAAGCAGCACGCCCGGGGTGGCAATGATCCGCCCGTCGAGCGCCAGTTCACCCACCGCAATAAAATCATGGAGCTGTTCGGTATCGGTCACGCCCATCGCGGCGAGCAGCGCCAAGGCAATCGGCAGATCGTAGTGCGAGCCTTCCTTGGGCAGATCGGCGGGCGACAGGTTGATCGTGATCCGTTTGGGCGGGAGCGACAGCCCCATTGCCGAAAGCGCGGCGTGGACCCGCTCCTGGCTTTCCTTGACCGCCTTGTCGGGCAGGCCGACCACATTGAACTTGGGCAGGCCGGGCGCGATCTGGCACTGCACTTCGACCCCGCGCGCCTCCAGCCC
>JAYWBP010000149.1:0-3648 GCA_043781375.1 Novosphingobium sp. | reverse complement strand
TGTGCGCAGCCATATTGTCTTCGGCAAGATCGCTGAACTTGGTGATGCGTGCTTCAAACCGCAGCCGGACCTTGCCGGTCGAGCCGTGGCGCTGCTTGGCGACTATCAATTCGGCGAGGCCGTGGACCCGCTCCATCTCGGACGCCCAAGCCGAATGCAGCTCATGAGTCTTGCCGTCATCACTGTCGGTCGGCTGTTTGGGCTCTTTGTTGGCGATGTAATAGTCTTCGCGGAACACGAACCAGACCATATCGGCGTCCTGCTCGATCGAGCCCGATTCGCGCAAATCTGACAGCTGCGGGCGCTTGTCCTCGCGCTGTTCGACCGCGCGGCTGAGCTGCGACAGCGCCATCACCGGCAGGCTCAGCTCTTTGGCCAGGGTCTTGAGCCCGCGGCTGATCTCGGAGATTTCGTTGACCCGGTTGTCGTTGGCCCGGCCCGAGCCTTGGAGCAGCTGGAGGTAATCGACGACGATAAATCCAATATTATGCCGCCGCTTGAGCCGTCTAGCCCGGGCACGAAGCGCGGCAATCGATAGCGCCGGGGTGTCGTCGATATACAGCGGCAATTCGGCCAGGCGCTGGCTGGCGAAAGACAGCGACTGAAAATCATCGCGGCTGATCTTGCCCATCCGCAGCATTTCGGAGCTGATCCCCGACTGCTCGGCGAGGATGCGGGTGGCGAGCTGGTCGGCGCTCATTTCCAGGCTGAAAAAGGCGCAGGCGGCACCGACCGAATCCTCGTCCTTGATCCCGTCGAGCCGGTCACGCCGGAGTCGGTCGGCGGCATTGAAGGCGATATTGGTGGCCAGCGAGGTCTTGCCCATGCCTGGGCGACCGGCAAGGATCAGCAGATCCGAATCGTGCAGCCCGCCAATCTTCTCGTTGACCGAGGTCAGCCCGGTGGTCGTCCCCGAAACGTGCCCGCCCGACAGCAGTGCCTGCTCGATCATGCCCAGCGCGGTGCGGGTCGACATGGCGAAGCTCTGCGCTTCGCTCTGGGCCGATGCGCCCTCGGCCACGGCATAAAGCGCGGCTTCAGCGTGCTCGATCTGCTCGAGCGGGGCGACGCTCTCCGAGGTGTCCATCGCCCCGGTGACCAGGTTGCGCCCGACCGAGACCAGCTCGCGCAAGAGGGCCAGGTCATAGATCTGCTCAGCCAGTTCACGCGGCGCCAAAAGCCCCTGGCCGTCGGCGGTGAGCCGGGCGAGATAGGTTACGCCGCCCAGTTCCTTGAGTGCCTCGTCGGCCTCGAAATAGGGTTTGAGCGTGACCGGAGTGACGATCGCCTTGCGGTCGAGCAGCTGGATGATCCGCTCATAGATGCGGCCGTGGATCGGCTCGAAAAAATGCGCCGAGGCGAGCTGGTGCGGTAATTCCTCGATCACCCGGTTGTCGATCAGCACCGCGCCCAGAAACGCGGCCTCGGCCTCGACGTTGGCGGGCAGGGCGCGCATCGGCGCTTCGATGGGGCGGGTGAGGAGATCGTGGTCGGCCATGTCGACCCCGGCAATGCGCTATCGTTCCGGCCCTCGCAAGCGGGTCCAGCGGCGCAAAGTTTCCACAGGGTGTGGATTGGGTTTCCACAGGGTGTGGATTGGGTTTCCACAGGGTGGGGATTGGGTTTCCACAGGGTGGGGATTGGCTAACGGGCTTGTGCGGTCATTGTGCATTTGCGAGAAGCGCGCTGCCATGGCCGACCCCCGCATCTCCAAGATCGCGCTCGACGAAGCGACCATTCTGTGGCGCAACGCCGATATTGAGCAGGAGCGGAGGATCGCAATCTTCGACCTGATCGAGGAGAATAATTTCCGCCCCCTGCGCGCCAGCGCTGCCGGTCATGAGGGGCCTTATCATCTACGCCTGGCAGTCGACGAAGGGCGGTTGGTGCTCGAAATTTCGGACGAGGCGGGCAATCCGCGCGAACTGCTGGTGCTTAGCCTGGGCCGCTTCCGCCGCCCGATCCGCGACTATTTCGCGATCTGCGATTCGTATTACCAGGCGATCCGCAAGGCCACCGCAGCAGAGATCGAGACCATCGATATGGCGCGCCGCGCGATCCACAACGATGCCGCGCAATTGCTGCTCGAGCGGCTGGAGGGCAAGGTGGAAACCGACTTCCCGACCGCGCGACGGCTGTTCACCCTGATCTGCGTGCTGCATATCAGGGGCTGAGATGCGGCGAGAATGCCGTTGGGGACGCGTAACGATGGCGAAAAGAATGGGCTCTCGCGCCCGGTGGCGCGCGCTGGCGGCGCTGCTGTTGCTGGCGCTGCTTGGCGGCGCTGCGGGCTGGTGGCACCTGCACCACTGGCGGCCCGAGCGCGCGGCGTTCCCCGTCCAGGGCGTGGAAGTCAGCGCGGCGGACGGCGCGGTCGACTGGCGCGCGATCAAGGCGATCGGGGCGGACTTCGCCTATCTCGATGCCAGCGCCAGCGCGTTTGCCCGCGATCCCGCGTTCAATGCCAATATCGAGGCGGCGCGGGCGGCGAAGGTGCAGGTCGGCGCGGTACATCGTTACGATCCGTGCCAGCCGGCGGACAAGCAGGCCGGCAATTTCGTCACGGTAGTCCCGCGCGACGCCGCCTTGCTGCCGCCTGCGGTCGAGCTGGATCGGACCGCCGATGATTGCCCGGTCAAAGTCAGCGACGCGGCGGTGGAAAGCGAGTTGATGACTTTCCTTAACCAGATCGAGACTCACACCGGCAAGCCCGCGCTGCTCAAGATCAGCAAAAGCTTCGAGAGCCGCTATCATCTTGCTGCGGCGATCGACCGCAACCTGTGGTTGGAACGCGACCGCTTTCAGCCCGACTATGCCGGACGGCCGTTCACGCTGTGGACGGCCAATCAGGCGCTCGTTAACGAGGCGGATGACGAGCCTTTGCATTGGGTGGTGGTGCAGCCATGATGATCAACCAGACTGGTCAGATAAATCAAGCCGCGCTGATCGAAGCTGCCCGGCTGGCCCAAGCGAATGCCTATGCGCCCTATTCAAAGTTTCACGTCGGCGCGGCGCTGCTTTTCGCCGATGGCAGCGTGGTGACCGGGGCCAATGTCGAGAATGCCAGTTATGGCCTTGCGCTGTGTGCCGAGACCGTGGCGGTCGCTCAGGCGCTGGCAGCGGGCACGCGCGGCGGGCTGAAAGCGGTCGCCGTGATCGGGGGCATAAAGGGCGCGCCCGGCCCGGTGGTGACGCCATGCGGGCGCTGCCGCCAGGTGCTCAACGAGCTGGCCGAACTGGGCGGGACCGACCCGATAGTGTGGTGCGTCGGCAAGGAGGAAGTGGTCGAGTTGCGCTTGTCGGCGCTGTTGCCGCACGCCTTCGGGCCGGGCAATCTCAAAAGTTAAAGCCCTCATTAAGCATTAAATTATAGTTGCCTGCTATCGGCTGTCGAGGTCGCTGGTGCGCTGTTGCGTGCCTTATGAGAGGTATCGCCCGCGCTTTTGCCATGATCCGGACCAAGACCACCTTGATCGTCGGTGCCGGGGCAAGCTGCGAGCTGCAGCTGCCCAGCGGCCCCGAGCTGCTCGACCGGATGGCGCAGGGTTTTGATTTCAATCGCTTCGGCGGGGCCCAGCTGACCCGAGACAATACCGCCTTCCTGAAATACCTGGCCAAAATGGCCGAGCGCCCGGGGACGACCAACGA
>JAYWBP010000148.1:0-3674 GCA_043781375.1 Novosphingobium sp. | reverse complement strand
CACCACCGGCAATGCCCTGATCGATCCGCGGCTGGTGAATGCCACAGCGAGCGGTCACCTGGCGCTGTTCGGCAACCACCTGAGTTCGGATGACCTGGCGCTCGCCCTGCCGGGACTTGCCGCGCGGGTGGCGCTGCGCGGAGACCTGGCGAGCGGGAGTTACGGTCTGGCTGGGCTGGTTACCGCGCGCGGTTTCAAGTTGCCCAATCTGGGCACAGCCGACGCCACCGCCCGGATCATGGCGCAGTTCGGGGATGCTCCCTGGACTTTGCGGGCGACATTCGACGGGCGGATGACGCGGGTCGACAATGCCACTCTGACCAGCCTGGCAGGCCAGAACATCCGCGCTGTCGGCACGGTCAGCCTGGGCGGCAACCGGCCGCTGCTGCTCGACAATGCCGCGCTCAGCGGGAGCAAGCTGGCGCTGGGCCTGTCGGGTCGGCGACTGCCCAACGGCACGGTGACCATCAACGGGCAGGGTCGCCATGCGGATTATGGGCCGTTCACGGTCCAGGCGGACGTTTCGGGGCAAGGGCCACACGCGGTGCTCGTCTTCGCCGACCCGCTGCCCGCTGCGGGGCTCAAGCAGGTGCGCGTGGCCTTGTCGCCGATCCCGCAAGGGTTCCGGATCGAGACCGCTGGCGGGTCCTCGCTCGGCCCGTTCAAGGGCGTGCTGAGGCTGTTCTCCTCGCCGGGCGGGCCGACCCGGATTGCGGTGGAGCGTCTGGCGGTGTGGAAAACAGCGGTGACTGGCTCGCTGCTGTTGCAATCAGCGGGGATCACTGGCGACCTGGCGCTCAACGGTGGCGGGATCGATGGCACAGTGAAGCTGGCCCCGCGCACCGGCGGCCAGGGGTTCGATGTCGCTCTCAGTGCCAATGATGCGCATTTCGGCGGGGCCACGCCGCTGGTCATCAGCAGCGCCAAGCTTACCGCCACTGGGCTTTTACGCGGCGGGCACAGCACGATCAGCGGTAATCTGTTTGGTCAGGGTATTGCCCAAGGCAACCTTTTCCTCGGGCGGATCGCGGCCAACGCCGCGCTCAATGACGGCGCTGGGCTGGTCACGGCCTCGCTGGCCGGACGGCGGGGCAGCCGGTTCAATCTGCAACTGCGCGCTAACGTTGCGCCCAATAGTTATGCCGTTCTGGCCCAGGGCGACTTCGCGGGACAGCGCATCGCCATGCCGCGCCGCGCGGTATTTACCGCCGAGCAGGGCGGCTGGCGCCTGGCTCCCAGCCAGATTGACTTTGGCGGAGGGCGGGCCATCGCCTCGGGAATTTTCGCCACCCGCGCGACCGAGATCAACCTTGCGTTAGCTGATATGCCGCTATCGCTGGCGGACATTTTCGTCGCCGACGTTGGCCTGGGCGGCAAAGCCTCGGGCCTGGTCAGCTATCGCCGCAACCAGGGCGCTGCGCCGACCGGCAGTGCCCGGCTTCAGATCAAGGGCCTGACCCGCTCGGGCCTGGTCCTGACCTCGCGGCAAGTCGATCTCGCACTGGTCGCCAACCTCGCGCCCAACGTGCTCGAAACCCGCGCCGTGGTGCGCGAAGGCGCCGACATCCGCGGGCGCCTGCAGGGCCGGATCAGCGGGCTTCCGGCCAGTGGTTCGCTGATCGAGCGGTTACGCGTGGGCAGCCTGTTCGCGCAATTGCGTTACTCCGGCCCGGCCGACGCACTGTGGCGGCTAGTCGCGCTTGAGGTGTTCGACCTGACCGGTCCGATCGATGCCGCCGCCGATGTCACCGGTTCGCTCGACAACCCGCAGATCCGCGGCTCGCTCGCCAGCGACAGCCTCCGGGTCCAGAGCGCGCTGACCGGGACCGACATCAGGCAGGTTGCGATCCGGAGCTATTTCGCCGGGTCGCGCCTCCAGATCTCCAGCTTTTCCGGACGCGCCGCCAATGGCGGCACGGTCAGCGGCAGCGGCAGTGTCGATCTGGCGGGGACATCCGAACATGGTCCGATGCTGGACCTGCGGATCGCCGCCAACAATGCGCAACTGCTTGCTCGCGACGACATTGCCGCGGCCGTGACGGGCCCGCTGCGGATCGTCTCGGATGGGACTACCGGGACCATTGCCGGGCGCGTTTCGCTTCAGACCGCGCGCTGGCAGCTAGGCAAGGCGGCGGGTGCCTCGGCGCTGCCCGAGATCCGTACCCGCGAGATCAACCGCCGTGCCGATATCGCCCCGCCGCGCTCAACCGGGGCGGCCTGGCGCTATCTGATCGACGCCTCGGGCGCCAACCGCATCGCCGTACGCGGGCTGGGCCTCGACAGCGAATGGGGTGCGGATATCAAGCTGCGCGGAACCACCGACGCGCCAACGATCCTGGGGCGAGCCGACTTGGTGCGGGGCGGCTATGAATTTGCCGGCAAGCGTTTCGAACTGACCCGCGGGCGGATCACATTCGACGGCAACAGCCCCCCCGATCCGCGCCTCGACATCGCTGCCGAGGCCGAGGTGACCGGCCTGACCGCGCGGGTGACGGTGACCGGGACCTCGCTCAAGCCTGACATCGAGTTCTCCTCGACCCCGGCGCTGCCGCAGGAGGAACTGCTCTCGCGATTACTGTTCGGCAATTCGATCACCCAGATTTCCGCCCCCGAAGCGCTGCAACTTGGCGCGGCGCTGGCGAGTTTGCGCGGCGGTGGTGGTCTTGATCCGATCAACAAGTTACGCGCCGCGATCGGCCTCGACCGCTTGCGCATCGTCGGCGCCGACGCCGCGCTGGGCCGGGGCACCGGAGTAGCGGTGGGCAAATATCTTGGTCGGCGGTTCTACGCCGAGATCGTCACCGACGGCCGCGGCTACAGCGCGACCGAGCTGGAGTTCCGGATCACGCGGTGGCTGTCGCTGCTCGCCAGCGTGTCCACAGTCGGGCGCGAGAGTTTGAACGCGAAGGTGAGCAAGGACTATTAGCCGTCAAGCCTGCGTACTCGTCCTCCATCGAGAGGTACGGTTTGAGACACCAAAAAGGGCGCCCGGATCGTTCCGGACGCCCCTTTGGCTTGCCGGGTAAGCGAGAGCTTACCAGCTGTAGTACATGTCGAATTCGACCGCCGAGGGCGTGGTTTCCCAGCGCATCACTTCGGGCCACTTGAGTTCGATGTAGGCCTCGATCTGATCGGACGTAAACACGCCGCCCTGGAGCAGATACTCATGGTCGGCGGACAGCGAATCCAGCGCTTCACGCAGCGAACCGCACACGGTCGGCACTTCGGCCAGTTCGGCCGGAGGCAGATCGTACAGGTTCTTGTCCATGGCTTCGCCCGGGTGGATCTTGTTCTTGATCCCGTCGAGCCCGGCCATCAGTAGCGCGGCATAACACAGGTAGGGATTAGCCATCGCGTCAGGGAAACGGAATTCTACGCGCTTGGCCTTGTCGCCGGTGCCGTATGGAATGCGGCACGAGGCTGAACGGTTACGCGCTGAATAGGCCAGCAGCACGGGTGCCTCATAACCCGGGACCAGCCGTTTGTAGCTGTTGGTGGTAGGTGCGATCAATGCCGAAAGGGCGCGGGCATGCTTCAGTAATCCGCCTATGTACCACAACGCCATCTGGCTGAGCCCGGCATAGCCATCGCCTGCAAACAGAGGCTTACCGTCTTTCCACAAACTTTGATGGCAGTGCATGCCGGAACCATTGTCCTGAAACAGCGGCTTGGGC
>JAYWBP010000147.1:0-3678 GCA_043781375.1 Novosphingobium sp. | reverse complement strand
GTCGCACGCACCGACGCCGAAAGCGCCAAGCTGATCACCAGCGACATCGACGAGCGCGACCGCCCGTTCCTGACCGGCGAGCGCACCCCCGAGGGCTTCTTCCGCCTCAAGGAGGGCACCGGGGTCGATCATTGCATCAAGCGCGGGATCGCCTTTGCCGAGCACGCCGACCTGCTGTGGTGGGAAACCAGCTATCCCAACCTGGATGACGCCAAGCGCTTTGCCGAAGCCATCCAGAAAGCGCACCCGGGCAAGATGATGGCCTACAATTGCTCGCCCAGCTTCAACTGGGAGGCCAAACTCGATAAGGCCACGATCGCTCGCTACCAGATCGAACTGGGCGCGATGGGCTACAAGTTCCAATTCGTGACCCTTGCCGGTTTTCACCAGCTCAACCACGGGATGTACGAGCTGGCGCGCGGCTACAAGGAGCGCGGCATGGCCGCCTATTCAGAGCTGCAACAGGCCGAATTCGCCAGCGAAGCCAACGGCTACACTGCCACCCGCCACCAGCGCGAAGTCGGCACCGGCTACTTTGACGCTATCGCCACCGCCATCGGCGGCGGGCAGAGCTCGACCACCGCGCTGGCGGAATCGACCGAAGCCGATCAGTTCAAGCAGCAGGCGGCCTAACAAGCCTGCGCTGAAGGCCTCCTGGGGAGGAGTCCGGAAAACCGTCGGTGGGCCCCCTGTCCTCCGGCGGTTTTTTGCGTTCATTGGAGAGGCCGCTGCCAATCGACCAAGATTTGACCGTAACCTTTCGCCAACCATGATCCACCCCGGTCGATTAACCTTGTCGCGCTATGGCAAGTCTATGAGCCGGATCGCCACTGCCCTTCCCGTAACGCCCAAGCTGTATAAGCACTTCGCCATCGTCACCCTGGTGATCACGCTGGGCATGGCGATGTTTGCCAATGGCGAGGGGCATCAGGCGGTGGCCGACGAGATTGCCGCACGCGAGGCAAAGAACCAGTTGCTGCGCGACGAGGCCACCCAGATCGGACCGCGCCACTTCCGGATAAACAACCTGAAAGTCCGCACCAATAACAAGACCTACCTGCCCTTCGCTCCCGATGAGAACCAGTTCATCGACGAAACCCGCGGTGCTGTGGCGGCCTATGGCCAAAACATCGGCGCAGGTTCGGCGGGCACGCGTTTAAACCCGGCCGATTACCTGAGGCCCGACGGCGCGCCGGGCATGGGTCCCAACAGCCAGGGCGCCCCGCCGATCACCCTGGACACCGCACCCGGCGGCAAAATCAACCGGCCAAAAGTGGTCAAGCGCGCTCCGCCCAAGCTCTCCACCCAGCAAACCGAATCGATGATGGAAGCCGCTCAGACTCGCGCCGGCGCGGCGAGCACGGAGTAAGCTAGAAACACTCTCGCGCGAGGTAAGCCCGCGTTTCCGGGCCGATCAGCGCGGCGTGGCCATAGGCTGGATGATCGATCAGCAGCATCGCCGACTGGGTCACGTCGTGCCACGTTGCCACCGCCGCGGCATCGAAGGCGAAATGGAAGAAGTGGACCGCGCTGGCCTTGTTATCCTCAGCCCGGGTACGTTCGATATCGCCTTCCGGGCGAGCGCGGACCAGGCTGGAGCCGACGCGGATCGCAATATGCTTCTCGACCCCGCCGACCGTACGCAGGAACGCATCGCGGCGGATCTCGTCGGCGACCTCGAAGAACAGAGTGCAGATCAGCTCAGCACCCTTGGGCACCATCGGATCATAGGCCGCCAGTTCGTCGACCAGCTGCTCGGCCCCGCCCTTCTCGATCCGGAGCATTTCCTGGATCTGCAGCCACATCGAATCCCAGGATTCGAAGATCACGGTGGCATGGGGTCCGACGCTGAGCCGGGTCAACTGCTTGCGCAGCACCGCCTCCTGCTTCTTGTCGGCGCGGATCAGCTCGTACTGATCGGGCGGCAGGATATCGTCGGCGGTAATGGTGCGCTGGTCGCGGGGCATGGTGTCTCCTAAAACCCGTAAGCCCGCGCCACAACCTCGATCGGATGCCCGATCCGGGCAGGAGGTTCGGTGCCGCCCGCCGCGATCACCTGGCGCAAATGTGGCCCGGCGAGCGGGCATTCACTGACGATCACGTCGGGCTGCGACTTGAGCAGGGCGCGCGCTGTCGGCTTGCCGATCTTTATCGCACGGTCGAAGTTTTCCTTGAAAATACCCCATTTGCCGCCGTGGCCCGAACAGCGCTCGGTCAGTTGCGGCCGGGCCTCGGGGATCAGGCGGAGCATCTCCATCGCCTTGGGCCCCATGTTCTGGGCGCGGGCATGACACGCGAAATGCACCGCGATGGTCTGGGGCATGGGCTCCATCGGCGCGAGCCCGGAGTCCTTGGCCAAGCGCACGACATATTCGCTGACATCGAAGCTATGCTTGCTGAGCAGCGCGACCTGGGCGTTGTCCGGCTCGATCAGCGGCCACTCGAACTTGAGCATCAGGGCACAACTGGTGGTCAGCGCCACCACGTCCCAGCCTTGCGCGATCAAGGGCGCGAAAAAGGCGGAGATGCGCACCGCCGCGCTCGCAACTGCGGCCAAATCGCCATTCTCGAACTTGGGCATCATGCAGCAGTCGGGGTGCTCGATCCGCACCCGCAACCCGTTGTGGGCAAAGACCTTGATCGCCGCCGCACCTGGCGTGCCGTCGTTGAAATTGTCGTGGCATCCGGCGTAGATCACCACCTTGCGGCCGAAGGCAGGGCCATCGGGATTGGGCGGCGGGATTATCGCCGGGCCCTGGTTGACCAGCGGCGTCGCCATGAACGGCGGCAAATGCGCGCGCACATCGATCCCGACGACCAATTCCAGAACCGGACGGGTGAGGCTGTTGCCCTCGGCGGTTGCCCAATTGGCCAGACCGGCCAAGGCACTGCCCAGCTTGCCGTTGCGGTCCATCTTGGACAGTTCGCGATCAGCCAGGCTGGTCTTGCCCTTGCGATCCTGCACCGCGCGGTGGCGCAGCATCAGGTGCGCGAAATCCAGGTCGAACGGGTGCGGTGGCACATAGGGGCACTTCGTCATGAAGCACATGTCGCACAGCGTGCAAGCATCCACGACTTGCGCCATCTGTCCCGGCGTCAGGTCCGCAACGGCCTCATTCGGGCTCTCGTCGATCGCATCGAACAGAATCGGAAAGGAATCGCACAGGTTGAAGCAGCGGCGGCAGCCGTGGCAGATATCGAACACGCGCCGCAGCTCGGTATCGAGCGCAGCCTCATCGTACCAGGCCTCGTCCCGCCACGGAATGGTGTGACGGGTGGGCGCCTCAAGGCTGCCTTCCATGCGGATTCCCTTGGGGAAAGGTTAGCGTGCAGACTTCGACAAGCTCAGGCTGAGCGGACCGGGGAATACCCGGCTCACCAGTCTGAACCCGTCAAAGAACCTTGCGCCAAGCCGATCAGGCGTCGGCCATCACCGCGTCGAGCGTCTTCTGGAACTTGCCAGCGTGGCTCTTTTCCGCCTTGGCGAGGGTTTCGAACCAGTCGGCGATCTCGTCGAAGCCTTCGTCGCGCGCGGTCTTGGCCATGCCCGGGTACATGTCGGTGTACTCGTGAGTTTCACCTGCGATCGAGGCCTTGAGGTTGTCGATCGTGCCGCCGATCGGCAGGCCGGTAGCGGGATCGCCGCTTTCCTCAAGGTATTCAAGATGGCCATGGGCA
>JAYWBP010000146.1:0-29255 GCA_043781375.1 Novosphingobium sp. | reverse complement strand
CGCGCGGCCACCGCCATCGCCTTTGCCGACGGCGCGTTCGCGATCGGGCGGCCAGTGTCGGAGGCCTTTGTTATCGCGAGCGGGCACAAAAGCCTGGCAGGCAAGCCGGTTTACCTCGACCCTGACGAGAAGAGCGAGGCGGCACGCTCGGGCGCGCTGGGCCCGGCGCTCGAAGGCCAGCTCAGTGCCCATGGCTATCGCACGCTGATTTATCAGGTGCCCGATGCCCCGGCGGGCTATGACCTCGGCAGTGGCAACATCACCATCGCCCCGCCCTATCGTGGCGGCTACCGCCTGACGGTCGGTTCGGATTATCACCTGCTGGTTCTGGGCAAGCTGCTGAGCCGTTCGGGCGAGCCTGTGGTGCTGCTGGCGGGCAAGGCGAGCGAGCTTGCCGCTCCCAAGCGCCCGGCGCTGACCGTGTTCACCTCGCGCGATGGCAAGTTCGGTGCGCAGGGGCTGCGGCCTGGGCGATGGCGGATCGAGATGCCGACCGAGCCGCCGACCAGCTACGAATTCGACGTTACCGACAGTCCTGACGGCACTGTACGGCTCGGCAATCTGCTGCCCACCCCAAGATCATGAGGGAAAAACAATGACCAGGAACCTGGCGACGTTGAGCGGTGCGGCCCTGCTGGCTTTGCTGAAGTCCGGGACCGCGTTGGCGGCAACCTGTGCGACGGTTACGTTCACCCCGGGCACGCCGAGTATACCGACCTGGAACCCGCTTAACCCGGCGGCTCAGGAGGCGACGTTCACCGCCACGATAACCCGCGTTTCGAACAGTTTCAAAAGCGTGCGGCTGATCTTCCTTGATTCCAACTCCACGGTCACGCCAACCCGGATCGGGACCACGACGGGGCCGCGCTACAACATCTATAACGTCGATACCGGCAACATCATCTCGTTTGCTTCGGGCACGGTGATCTCGAACACCAATCCGCCCAATCTGAGCTTCGGCAATGGGTCGAGCGATGTGCTGACAGCCAACCTCAAGGTCCAGATCCTGGCCAATACCCTGCCCAGCGAGGACTTCATCGGCGGCAGCGCCTATTCCGAGACGATGAGCTACGCGATCCAGTGCTTCAAAAGCGGCGGCAACGGTCAGCCCATGGCGACCGATGGACCGATTGCCTCGAACCTGACCTTGAGCATGAGCATTCCCAAGCTGGTTAGCATCGTCACCGCCACGCCCTCGGCGATTAACTTCGGCAATTTCACTACTACAGTCCAGCAGGCCATGGTGACGGTCAAGAGCACCAGCACCCTTAACGTCACGGTCAACACCGACAAGGGCGGCAAGATGATCCGCAGCGGGGCCGTGGCGCCTTATCCGCTCAATTCCTCGATCCCGTACACGATGAAGTGGAACAGCGTGGTGGTCGCTCCGGGGGCTACCCTGACCAACCAGACTCGCGCCGGAGTGACCGGCACCGCCTATCCGCTGAGCCTGACGCTGACCGATGGGATTCCCTCGGGTAAGCTGGCCGGGACCTATGCCGATGTGATTACGGTGACCATTACCGCCGGGACCTGACCGTCGTCATCCCGGCGAAGACCGAGACCGCTGGCCGGATTATTCCAAACCTGCATCGATGAGGTCAACAGTCCGAAGTCAAGCCCGGGATGGCGTGTCATTCAATCTTCGCAGCCATCCTCAGCACCGTATACCCCGCCAGCGCCGCAATCAGCGACCCGCCCAGAATGCCCAGCTTGGCCGCATCGGCCAGCTCGGGACTGGCGGGAAAGGCCAGGCCGGCGATGAACAGGCTCATGGTGAAGCCGATCCCGCACAGCAGGGCCATGCCCCACAGCTGCAGCCAGCTGACTCCGCGCGGACGCTTGGCGAAGCCCAGCCACTCGGCCAGCGCGATGCTGCCCATGATCCCGCCCTGCTTGCCCAGCACCAGCCCGGCGATGACCGCCAAGGGCAAGGCGCTGCCCGTGCCTTTGGGCCAGCCCAGCGCGACCCCGGCGTTGGCGAAGCCGAACAGCGGCACGATCAGATATCCGCTCCACGGCACTAGCGCGTCTTCCATCCGCAGCAGAAGGCTTGAACCGCGCCGGTCGAGCTTCAGGGGAATCGCGAAAGCGGCAAGGATCCCGGCGATGGTCGGGTGCACTCCGGAATGGAGCACGCAATACCACAACGCCACGGCGAGCACGGCATAGGCCGGCGCCGGGTGATTGTTGGTCCGGTTGAGCGCGACCATCGCCCCCAGCACGCCCGCCGCCGCAGCCAGCCAAGGCAGCTCGATCCCGTGATTGAAGGCCAGCGCGATGATTGCCACGGCGCCCAGATCGTCGACAATCGCGATGGTCAGCAGCAACAGCCGCAGATTGCGCGGCACCCGCTTGCCGAGCAGGCCGATGACGCCAACGGCAAAGGCAATATCGGTTGCCGCCGGGATCGCCCAGCCGCGCCACAGCGCTGGATCGTGCCGCACCATGAAGCCATAGATGACCGCTGGCAGGGCCATGCCACCCACCGCCGCGATCACCGGTAAACGGCGACGAGCAACGTTTGACAGGTCGCCGTCCAATACTTCGCGCTTGATCTCGAGCCCCACGACGAAGAAGAACAGCGCCATCAGGCCATCATCGATCCACAGCTGGATCGTCGCCAGCTTGGCAATCGGAGACCACCGCAGTTCTGCGTGAAAGACCGTGTGGTAGCCCTCGGCCAGAGGCGAATTGGCGCAGATCAGCGCCGCCGCAGCGACCACCATCAACAACACCCCGGCACCGGATTCGCCCCGGAATATGCGGTTGAGCGCGCGGCTTACGCGCGAGGCTAGATGGCGTCGCTTCATCGTTCGGCTGTTCCACAAATACCATGCGCGTTGCAAGCCGATGACAAAGGCCATAGGCACCATACTAGGGAAAATACGTGGGGGGATACCGGTCGTGTTAACGGGGCTACATCACCGCACCGAACTGATGCTGGCGGCTCTGCAACTGGTTGACCGGGAATTGCTTCTGTTTGCCGCTTTCTGGTTCATTGTGAGCGCTTTGGATGAAATGGCCATCGACTTGTCCTGGCTGTTCCTGCGTCTGACGGGACGAGCCACCGCGGGCCGAATCGGATCGACAGATGCTGAACGCCCGCTCTTAGCCCGGGCTGCGGTGCTGGTTCCGGCCTGGCACGAGGCAGTCGTGCTCGAGGCGATGGTCGCGCATACCCTGGCCGCCTGGCAGCAGCGCGATTTCGCGCTCTATGTCGGCTGCTACCGCAACGACCCGGCGACCATGGCGGCAGCCATCGCCGGAAGTGGCGGTGATCCGCGGGTGCGGGTAGTACTCCACGATTGCCTCGGGCCGACGACCAAGGCTGATTGCCTGAACCGACTGTACCGCGCGCTTTGCGCCGACGAGCTGCGGCAGGGTCAGGACTTTGCCAGCGTCGTGCTCCATGATGCCGAGGATATGGTTCATCCCGCCGCGCTGACGGTGATCGACCGGGCGCTGACAGCGGCCGAATTCGTCCAGCTGCCGGTGCGGCCAGAAACTCAACCCAAGGGGCGCTGGATCGCCGGGCATTATTCGGACGAATTCACCGAAGCCCATGGCAAGGCCCTGGTGGTGCGCGATGCGTTCGGGGCGGCCCTGCCTGCCGCGGGGGTCGGCTGCGGTTTCTCGCGGACTGCTCTGGCCGATATCGCCCGCCTCCGCGGCGAGGAAGGCAAAAGCGGGCCATTCGCCGCTGATTGCCTGACGGAGGACTATGAGCTGGGCTTGCTGATCGCGCGCAGCGGCGGGCGCAGCAAGTTCCTGCGCTTGCGCGATGCTGAGGGCCAGCTCGTCGCTACGCGCAGCTATTTTCCCGCCCGTTTCGACCAGGCAGTGCGCCAGAAAACCCGCTGGATCCATGGCATTGCCTTGCAGGGCTGGGACCGGCTGGGCTGGCAATGGCGCCCGATCGAGCTGTGGATGATGCTGCGCGACCGGCGCGGACCGCTGACCGCGCTCGTCCTGGCTGCGGCATATCTGATTCTGGTGGTCGAAGCGGCGCTGACCCTTGCCCAGCAAGCCGGCTGGATTCCCCCCCTTGCCAAGCCGCCCGTGCTGACAACTATGATCTGGCTGTGCTTCGCCAGTCTGGTGTGGCGCGCGGCGGTTCGCTTTGCTTTCACAACGCGAGAATATGGCGTGGCCGAAGGGATAAGGGCGGTGCTGCGGATCCCTGTCGCCAATCTGATCGCGATCATCGCCGGGCGGCGTGCGCTGTGGGCTTACCTTCGCAGCCTTAACGGCTCTGCGGCGGTGTGGGACAAGACCGCGCATGATGCCCACCCCGCCGCGCTTCGCCAGCTTGTGGTTGCCCTACCATGCTGATCCGTGCCTCACGCGGTCGCCCGGTCATGGCCTTGGCCGTGATGCTGTGCGGCTGGGTCGCTGCCAGGGCGATGATCCTCAATGACGATAGTGGCGTGATAGCCAGTACCGATCGGGTGGCGACCGTGCCGCAGCGGTTGTCATTGCTCCCTGTCCCGACGGAGCGGGCGACCGTCGCAACCAGGCTGGGCGGCGTTGCGGTGCCGGCAGGCACGACGGCTGCGTCTGACCCGGCGATCGTTGCACTTGCCCCACTCACTGCGTTGAGGAACGCGGAACTCCCGCAGGCTTGGGCGCCGCCGCTACCCCATGGCCCTGCGCCTATAATTCCAGTCCGCAGTGAGACACCGATGATGCCCTCGCGGATGTCAGTCGGAGTAGCTGCCGGGCACCAAATGCTGTGGCTAGCCGCTCTGGCACAGCTGCCGCTGCCGTCCTCGATCATGGTCGCGGCCCCCGCGCAAGGTCCGCGCCCGGCTCACGCCCCAACTTCGGGGGCAAGCCGTTGGTCGGCCGACGGCTGGTTCTTGCTGCGGCGCGGCGGATCTTTGCTTGCCGCCGGGCCGCTCCCGGCGAGCTATGGCGCAAGCCAGCTGGGCGCGGTGCTGCGCTATCGCCTCGATCCTGCCAGTCCCGATCGCCCCACTGCTTACCTGCGCGCGAGTGCGGCTCTGGGCAATGTTCAGGACAAGGAACTGGCGATTGGCCTGGCGGCGCGACCGCTGGGCCGCTTGCCGATTGTCGCCGCGGTCGAACTGCGCGCGAGCCAGGGGACAGGAACAACGCGGCTGCGCCCTGCGGCGCTTCTGGTCAGTGAATTCCCATCGCTGCCACTCCCGCTGGGTCTGCGTGGTGAAGCCTATGCCCAGGCCGGCTATGTCGGCGGGTCAGGCGCGAGCGCTTTCGTCGACGGGCAATTACGGGTTGATCGCCGCGTGCTTCGCCTGGGCCGCAGCGAGTTGCGCGCTGGTGGTGGCATCTGGGGCGGAGCCCAGCGTGGCGCATCGCGGCTCGATGTGGGTCCGGGTGCGACGATCGGCCTGCTCCTTGGACCGGCAGCTGCCCGGCTCGGGTTCGACTGGCGTTTTCGGATAGCAGGCAACGCCGCGCCAGCCTCAGGCCCGGCCCTTACGCTTTCGGCGGGCTTTTAAGGAGCTTTTATGGGTGGACCTGGGCCGGTTGGGCCGGTCTCTCGCCCGGCATCGGCCGTCTCCCTCAAACCTCCACCCAGTCAGGATATTTGATGAATGGCTGGACGGTGAAGCGGGCCGATGCCGCATTCTGCCGTCAGGCTGGAAAAGACTCGCTTCCCCCCCGGCTCGCGCTGGGATAGGCCGAGGGGCAGATGGACGTTTATCTGCCAATCGCCAATCTGTCGGTCAACGGGCTGGTCATTGTCGCGCTCGGCGCGCTGACCGGGCTGCTCTCGGGCATGTTTGGCGTGGGCGGAGGGTTCCTGACCACGCCGCTGCTGATCTTCTATGGCGTGCCCCCCACCGTTGCTGCGGCTTCGGCGGCTAGCCAGGTAACCGGCGCCAGCGTCTCAGGCGTGTTCGCGCATACCCGCCGCGGCGGGGTCGACTATCACATGGGCGGAGTGATGGTCGCGGGCGGGGTGATCGGCACCGGGATCGGCGCGGTACTGTTCCGCGTGCTCCAGCAATGGGGCCAGATCGATACGGTGATCAATATTCTCTATGTCGTGCTGCTCGGCACCATCGGCGGGCTGATGGCCAAGGAAAGCTGGCAGACGCTGCGCGCTGAAAAGACCGGCATTCCGCTGCCCGCGCGCAAGCGGCGGCATCATCCGATGGTGGCGAGCCTGCCGTTACGCTGGCGGTTCTATCGCTCGGGGCTTTACATTTCACCACTTGCACCCTTGATCCTGGGCATGGCGACCGGGGTGCTGACCATGCTCATGGGCATCGGTGGCGGGTTCGTGCTGGTCCCGGCGATGCTCTACATCCTGGGGATGAGTGCCAACGTGGTAGTCGGGACCTCGCTGTTCCAGATCCTGTTCGTCACCATGGCGACAACCATGATGCACGCCCTGACGACTAAGGCGGTCGACATCGTCCTGGCTGTGCTGCTGTTGATCGGCTCGGTCTCGGGCGCGCAGATAGGGGCACAGTTCGCCCAGAAGGCCAGCCCTGTGCGGTTGCGCCTGTTGCTTGCAGTGATCGTCCTGCTGGTCGCGCTGCGGATGGCGCTTGGGTTGGGCTACCGGCCCGACGAAATCTACACGCTGTCGCCGCTGTGAGGACATTCCTGGCGCTCTTGCTGTTCTTCCTTCTAACCGGCGCGCGCGACCCCATCCTGGTGCCCGAGATTTCACAGCACGAGGTTCAGGTCCGCCAGGGCTTTACCGGCACCCAACTGCTGCTGTTCGGCGCGCTGCTGACTCCCGAAGGAACCCGCGCCGGGCCGGACTACGACATCGTGGTGGTGCTCAAGGGCCCGACCCAATCGATCGTGCTGCGCGAAAAGCAGAAAGTGGCAGGGATCTGGATCAATGCGGCCAGCACTCAACTGCGTTCGGCGCCCTCATTCTTCGCGGTCGCCTCGTCGCGGCCGATCGACCAGATCGTCGATGGCAAAACTGCGGCGATCTACGAACTGGGCCTCAAGTGGCTGCAATTATCGCCAATCGGCGCGATCGAGCCGACTGAGCAAACGCGCTTTTCCAATGGGTTGGTCGATCTGATGAAGCGCAATGGACTCTATACCCAGGCCGACACCGGGGTAACGGTCAGCGGCCAGGTGCTTTACCAGGCGCGGATCAGCCTGCCCTCGACCGTCCAGACCGGAACCTACACCGCAGAGACATTCGCCGTTACCGATGGCCGCGTAGTGGCCTCCGCGATTACCCGGGTGCAGGTGCGCAAGCTCGGTTTCGAGCGCGTCGTCGCCGGGTTTGCTGATGGTCAGGCATTCTTTTACGGACTGCTCGCTGTGGCGATTTCGGTGTTCATGGGCTGGACCGCAGGGCGCCTGTTTGCCCTTGTCTGAAATGTTCTGCGCCGGAACACTTAGCGCAATATTAACCCCTTCTCGATAGCTTCGAGCCGATGCACAAAGTATTGCAAAGGTTGGTCGATCTGTGATGTCCGAGATAAGCAGCAGCGGCTTCGGCGATGCCCGACCAGCAGCCTCCCACGAAGTGCACCACGCCCCTGTCGTGATCGACAATGCGCGCGAACCTATTGGTGCAGTGATCGAAATTGCCGGTTCGGGCAGCCAAATCGCACTCGACCTCACCCGGCTTCAGGAATGTTCGAACGATAGCGATCCTTCCATCGCCCTGGCCGGCAAGGTCGGCAGTCAGGTCAAGATCCGCGTCGGCAATTCCTGGCTGCTTGCCAGTGTCCGCACCCAGCGTCAGGATTCGAGCGTTGCGGGCGGGGTCCTGGGCAATATCGACTTCATGGGCGAGGGCGATGAGGAAAAGCTGACCGGGCGGATCCACAGCTTCCGCCGCGGCGTGACCAGCTATCCGATCCCAGGGGCGCTGGTCTATCCTGCCACCAGCAACGACCTGCGCCAGATCTATGCCGGCGACGGGCGCTCCAATATCCAGATCGGCACGGTCTTCCCGACCAAAGACATTCGCGCCGGGCTTTACGTTGATGCACTGCTGGGCAAACATTTTGCGCTGCTCGGCTCGACCGGAACCGGCAAATCGACCAGCGCTGCGCTGATACTCCACCGCATCTGCGAGGCCGCGCCCGACGGCCACATCCTGATGATCGACCCGCACGGCGAATATGCCGCCGCGTTCCGCACGACTGGCGTGATCCTTGATGTCTCAAACCTGCAGATGCCCTACTGGCTGATGAATTTCGAGGAGCACTGCGAGGTGTTCCTGACCTCTTCCGGCAACGACCGCCAGGACGACGCCGACATTCTTGCCAAGTGCCTGCTGCAGGCGCGGATGAAGAACCGGCTGGCCGAAAAGATCGGGAAAATCACCGTCGATGCGCCGATCCCCTACCTGCTGTCCGACCTGACCACGATCATCCAGAATGAGATGGGCAAGCTCGACAAGGCGGTTACTTCGGCGCCGTATATGCGGGTCAAATCCAAGATCGACGAGCTAAAGGTCGATCCGCGTTACCAGTTCATGTTCTCAGGGATGCTGGTCGGCGATACCATGGCCGAATTCATCTCCAAGATTTTCCGGATGCCTTCGCGCGGCAAGCCGATCTCGATCATCGACGTATCGGGTGTGCCTTCGGACATCACCGCCACCGTGGTCGCTGTGCTCAGTCGGCTGGTGTTCGACTTCGCCATCTGGTCGCGCGAGGAGCGCACCCGCCCGATCCTGCTGGTCTGCGAAGAGGCCCACCGCTACGTTCCCAACGAGAAGAACGCCGACGGCTCGTCGGTTGGCCGGGTGTTGTCACGGATCGCCAAGGAAGGCCGCAAATACGGCATCTCGCTAGGCCTGATCACCCAGCGTCCGTCGGACCTTGCCGAAGGCGTGCTGTCACAGTGCGGCACGATCATCTCGATGCGTTTGAACAATGATCGCGATCAGGCCTTCGTTAAGGCAGCCATGCCCGAAGGCGCGCGCGGGTTCCTCGATTCAATTCCCGCCTTGCGCAACCGCGAATGCATCATCTGCGGCGAGGGCGTCTCGATCCCGATCCGGGTGGCCTTCGACGACCTGGAAGAAGTCCTCCGCCCGGCTTCGGCCGACCCCTCGTTCAGCGAATTGTGGAACCAGAGCGGTGGCGAGGAAGAAGCCGTCCTGCGCACAGTGCAACGCTGGCGCGCGCAGGGGCGGTAAGGTCTTTTTCCAGCCTGACGGCTGGGCCAGTTCCGCGCGAGGGTCGAGCAAAGCTGGGCCAGGTCAACGCAAGTAAGCCAGATCGCGATTGTTGCGCCAGTTGCCCTTGCTGTAGGCCAGCCAGGTCAGGCTCACCGAAGCTACCGAGCCGACTGGATAGGCCCACCACAGCGCCTCGCCACCGAGCCATGAATGAGCGAGGAAGTAAAACCCCAGCCGCACCAGATAGAGCGAGACGGCCATAATCACCAAAGGCAGGATAACCGCGCCATAAGCGCGCATCGTGCCGGTCAGGATCATCATCACGCCCGTAAGCGTAAAGGTCCAGGTGCAGATCAGCTGGATATGGACTGCGATCGGCACCGCCGGACTATCGGGACCGAGGAACAGCCCGAGGAGCGGCCGGGCAAACACCACGATCAGCGCGGCAAAGGTCGTCGTCAGGACCAGGTTGGTCTTGAGCCCGACTGAATTGACCGCGTCGACCCGATCATGGTCGCCCGCGCCAATCGATTGGGCGACCATCGCGCTGACCGCCGAACTGATCGCGAAGGCCGGCATCTGCAGGAAGTTCCACAGCTGCATCGAGACGCCGTAGCCCGCGGTGGTGTCGACTCCCTCGCGATTGACCAGGCCGACCATGACCAGCTGCGAGGCCGAAACCAGCAGGATCTGCGCGCCCATTGGAAGCCCCTTGGTCACGACATAGCGCAGATCCTCGGCCTTCGGAATCAGGTAGCCCAGCTCGGCCCCACACAGCCGCAGCGGCAGGTCCTTGCGATAGACTGTGGCGATCATCAGCGCCGATCCGAGCAAGTTGGCCAGCGCCGTGCTCAGCGCCGAGCCGACGATCCCCAGCGGGGGGATCGGGCCGATCCCGCGGATCAGCAGCGGGTTAAGCACGATGTCGAGCACCACCGTCAGGATCATCGCATTAAGCGGTGTGCGCGAATCCCCGGCGCCGCGCAGCCCCATCGAGACCATCATCGAGACCGTGCCGAACGGCATGGTGATGAAGATCACTCGTAGATAGGCCTGGGCCTCGGCCAGGCTCTCACGGGGGGTAGCGAGAACGTTAAGCAGCGCGGGCGAGAGGAACCAGCCAAGGACGCCGACCACCACTGCAATGATCGTGCAAAAGCCGATGCCCGTCCCGAATGTGCGCCGCGCCGCCTCGATATTGCCCGCCCCGAAATGCTGGCCGACGCGCACTGTTGTGGCCATGCCGAAGCCAAACACCGCAGCGAGCAGCAGGAACATGACGACATTGGCATTGGCGGTCGCGGCCAGCGCGGTCTCGCCCAGCAAGCGCCCGACCCAGATCGCATTGATCGATCCGTTGAGCGTCTGAATCAGGTTGGATATCAGCGTCGGCACCGAGAACAGCAACAACGTCTTGAGGATCGGCCCTTGGGTCAGATCGCCCTGAAACGGCGGACCAGAGCGGGCAGGTACGGCTTGCGAGGGGGGCAGGAAAAGATCGGCATCGCTCATGTCCCCCTCGTGTCGCCGTAAAGATGGATATGCAAGCGGTCGGAGAAATTCATTCCAATTTGTCCGGACAGCGGTTCCAGCCAGGACGCCCTTTCGGCCAGAGTGGCGCTGTCGATGCCCTCGGGCATAAGGTATATCCGCGCGGTCGGGATGGCGTAGCGTTGCTGGATCGAACGCACCTCAGCAAGGTCATCGGGCCGGGAAATGACAAACTTGAACCAGGCGCGCGGATCGGCGGCAAAGGCGGCGAGGCGCTCGGCAATCAGCGCCAACTCGGTCGGGTTGCCGCTGTGGGCCAGCTTGGGGCTGACGTTGTATTGTGTGACCAGCGCATCGAGCGCCAAGGCCGGGGCGACAGTGCCGTTGGTCTCGATCTCGAGCGTCATCGGCGGCAAGAGAGCCAACATCCGGGCCAGGGCTGCGCTCTGTAACAGCGGCTCCCCTCCGGTGATGACCAGGCGACCTTGGCCCAAAGCCGCGATGCGCGCGGCGACATCGGCCTCGGGCAGAGTGACCTGGTTGGCCTGTCGCTCAAAGGTCAGGCCATCGCGGTGCGGGCGCGAGTCGTCGCTGAAGCGCCAGGTATAGGCGGTATCGCACCACCCGCAGGCCAGGTTGCAGCGCGACAGGCGCACGAACGCGCAAGGCTGGCCCGCAGACGCCCCTTCGCCCTGGAGGGAGGCGAAGATCTCTGGCTCGCCCGGGGTGGTAGTGGCAAGGATCAGCGGCATGGGGCGCCCTGGTCCGCCCCGTGCTTGGGAGGAAACGCGTGCACCGAGCTCACCCCAATCGCGCCAAGGCAGCCGCCAGCCGCTCGGCCTCAGCCTGATGCAAAGCATGATCGGAGCGGGCTTTGTCGACCGCTTCGGGCTTGGCCTTTTCGATAAAGGCGAGGTTATTGAGACGACCTTCGAGTGATTTGGCTTCCTTGGTCGAGGCGTCGAGTGCCTTGGACAGGCGGGCCTTTTCGGCGGCGAGGTCGACTACGCCGTCGACGGCGGAAACGAACGTCAGTGATCCAAGCGGAAACTGCATTGCGGTAAAACTGGTGGTGTCGAACTTTTCTTGCAGTTCAAAGCTGTCCGCTGCTGAATCCATTCGTAGTACAAATTTGTCGTGCTGCGTTCGCTCAATGCTCCCTGGCCTTATGCGTGCCATTCGAATCAGAGTGTCACGCCAACGGTTTACAACGGGCAACATGCCATCTTCGTCATGAAGAACACCGGTCATTAAGATTGTTGATGGCGGAATTCCAATCTCTGCTCTTTGCGCGCGAATCCCTGATACGATCGCGATGATGGTGTCCACCTCGCGCTTGGCTTCCGGATCGGGCAAAACCCCCGGCTCGGGCCACTTCGCGGTGATCAGCGGATAGGCCGCCCGGTCGCCCAGCGCGCCCCACAGTTCCTCGGTCACGAACGGCATGAACGGGTGGAGCATGACCAGAATCTGGTCGAGCACCCACCCGGCGACAATGCGGGTTTCATCGTCGATGGTGCCCTTGATCAGCTCCACATACCAGTCGCAGAACTGGTCCCAGACGAAGTGGTAGATCGCGTTGGCGGCGGCATCGAAGCGCAGGTCGGCCATGGCCTGGTCGAGCAGGGCGAGCGTGTCGACAACCTCGCCGATGATCCAGCGGTTGACTGCCAGCTTGGCCGCGGGTGCGGCCAGGGTGGTGCTCGCGCCGATGCCATTGGCCTGGCAGAACCGCGCGGCGTTCCACAGCTTGGTGGCGAAGTTGCGATAGCCCTCGACGCGCTTCTCGTCCATTTTGACGTCGCGGCCCTGGCTCTCCATCGCCGCCATGAAAAAGCGCAGCGCGTCGGCGCCGAACTTGTCGATCAGGACCAGCGGATCGACCACGTTGCCCTTGGACTTGGACATTTTCTGGCCATCGGCGGCGCGGACGAGGCCGTGGAGATAGAGGCGGCTCCACGGCGCCGCCCCCATCAGCTTCAGCCCCATCATCGCCATCCGCGCGTCCCAGAAGAACAGGATGTCGAAGCCGGAGATCAGCAGGTTGTTGGGGTAGTGGCGGGCGAGCAGGCTCTGTGCCGCCCCGGACCGGGGCGGCACATCCTCGGGCCAGCCCAGCGTGGCGAACGGCCACAGCGCGGAGGAGAACCAAGTGTCGAGGACGTCGTTGTCGCGATTAAGGGTGACCACCTTCCTAGAGTCTAACTCGATTACGGGTTGAATACCGCCGCTGGTCCAGTGGCTTAAAGATGATACCTTAACTGGCCAGCCATTGTCATAATAGTCCTCAGCCAATTGTAACGCTTCCGCTTCGGTTTCTGCAATAAATACGACCTCACCATCAGGACGATGAACGTCCTGAAGCAGTGTTCCGTCTTGTTGTTTTGTCGGCCCATACCAAGCCGGAATCCGATGCCCCCACCACAGCTGGCGGCTGACGCACCACGGCTGGATATTCTCCATCCAGTTGAAGAACGTCTTTTCCCACGTCTTCGGCACGATCTCGATCGCGCCTGAACGCACGGCGTCCAGTGGCGCCTTCGCCAGTTCCTCGGCATTCACATACCACTGGTCGGTCAGCCACGGTTCGATGACCACGCCGCCGCGGTCGCCATAAGGCGTCTGGATAGTGCGCGGTTCCGCCTGGTGTTCAATCCCGTCCTTGTCGACGTGCGGGATCAGGAAGCCCGCTTCCGCCATCCGCTGGATCACCAGCTTGCGTGCCTCGAAGCGGTCGAGGCCGATAAATTCGGCGGGCACCAGGCCGTCCGTCGTCTGGACTACTCTGGCTTCGGCATCGAACATGTTGAGCATGTCGCCGGCCTTGATCCCGGCGCGCTTGCCCACTTCGAAGTCGTTGAAGTCATGCCCCGGCGTGATCTTGACCACGCCGCTGCCCAGTTCAGGATCGGCGTGTTCGTCGAAGATGATCGCGATTTCGCGGCCGGTGATTGGCAGCAGCACTTTGGCGCCAGCGGTGACTAGGCTCTGGTAACGCGGATCGTCGGCGCTGACCGCGACGCGCATGTCGGCGAGCATCGTTTCGGGCCGGGTGGTGGCGACGACGATATACGAGGCGCCGCTGGCAGTCTTCGCGCCGTCCGCCAGCGGATAGCGAAAATGCCAGAAATGCCCCTGGATCTCGCGGGTTTCCACCTCCAGGTCGCTGATCGCAGTCTTGAGTTTGGGGTCCCAGTTGACCAGGCGCTTGTCGCGGTAAATTAGGCCCTCATTATACAGGTCGACGAAAACCTTGGTCACCGCTTTGGTAAAATGCGGGTCCATCGTGAACTGTTCGCGCGACCAGTCCATCGAGCAGCCCAGACGGCGCAATTGGCCGGTAATGGTGCCCCCGCTTTCGGCCTTCCACTCCCAGACCTTGTCGATGAAGGCCTCGCGCGTGTAATTCGCGCGCTTGTCCTGGTTTTTCTCCAGTTCGCGCTCGACCACCATTTGCGTCGCGATACCTGCGTGGTCGGTGCCCACAACCCACAACGCGTCCTTGCCGCGCAGCCGTTCGTAGCGCACCACCACATCCTGCAGCGTGTTGTCGAGGGCATGACCGATGTGCAGGCTGCCGGTGACATTGGGCGGCGGGTTGACGATGGTGAATGGCTCGGCGTGAGGCCGATGCGGGCGGAACAGTCCCTGGCTTTCCCAGTGGGCATACCATTTGGCCTCGATGCTCGCGGGATCGAAGGTCTTGTCGAGCGGGGTGCCGGGGGCGGACTGGGTCATGCCGGGCGCTTTGCCAGCGCCGCACCGCGCGTGCAAGCCGTGGACTTGGGCGTGCAACCCGGCGCAACTTACCCGTGCGGATGCACTTGTCGGCGCTGGATTTTTGCACCATGTCGGCAGGGCAATGCGTGAATGGGCCGAATATACATCGCAGACCGGGACAGACGGCGCCATCACGCTGGCTCTCAAGGGCCCGCTGACGGTATCTTCGATCGGGGTGATCGACCGTCAGTTGCGCAAGTTTGCCGAGCCGGTGAGCAAGCTCGATCTCTCGCAAGTCACCGATATCGACACGGTCGGGGCCTGGACTGCCTGGCGGATCGCCCGCGACAGCAAGGCAGTGCTGGTCGGCGCCAGCGACAAGGCTCGCCAGTTAATCGACGCGGTCAGCGAATCCAAGGGCACTGCGCCACTGCGGCCCGAGCGACTGCCAGTGTGGGAGCGGGTCGCCGGCGGGTTCGGCGATCGCATCTTCGGCTGGTGCCGGGCGGTCAAGCGCGTGCTCGGTTTCCTGGGGATGGTGATTCTGGCCTTTGGCGAAGTATTTCGCCACCCTTCGCGCTTCCGCGGCAAGGCGCTGGTTCGGCAACTCGAGCTGGTGGGTGTGTCCTCGCTCGGCATTATCGGCTTGATGAGCTTCCTGATCGGGATCGTCATCGCCCAGCAAGGTGCAGTCCAGCTGCGCCAGTTCGGCGCAGAGATCTATACGATCAACCTGACCGGGCGGCTGGCGCTGCGCGAGCTGGGCATATTGATGACCGCGATCATGGTTGCGGGGCGCTCAGGATCTGCCTTTGCCGCGCAGATCGGGACGATGAAGTTGACCGAGGAAGTCGATGCAATGCGCACCATCGGGGTCTCGCCGATGACTGCGCTGGTCATCCCACGGGTGCTGGCAGCGGTGCTGATGATGCCGTTGCTGGGGTTCTTCTCGGCGGTAGTCGCGATTATCGGCGGCGCCTTCCTGTCGACGTTCTCGCTCGACATCCCGTTTTTCACCTTCCTTTCGCGGATCCAGGAAGTGGTGCCTCTCCACGACTTGTGGGTGATGCTGTTCAAGGCCCCGGTGTTCGGGTTGATCATCGCGGTCGCCGGTTGCTACCAAGGCATGCAGGTTGAGGGCAACGCCGAGGAAGTGGGCCTGCGCACCACCCAGGCGGTGGTCCAGGCGATCTTTATGGTGATCGTGCTCGACGCCTTTTTCGCGGTGTTCTTTACCGAGTTCGGCTGGGCATGAGCGCCGATAATCAGCTCCGCGAACAGGTCAAAGACCGCGCGCTTGCGGACATTCCCGAGCCGTTTACCGGTGACTATCCGATCGTTGTCGAAGGCCTGCGCAATGCCTTCGGTGACATGGTCATTCACAACGACCTGTCGCTCAAGGTCAAGCGCGGCGAGATCATCGGCGTGGTCGGCGGCTCGGGCACCGGCAAGGCGGTGCTGATGCGCTCGATCATCGGGCTACAGATCCCCCAGGCCGGCTCGATTAAGGTGCTCGGTAGCACGATCACCGACGCTCAGGACGATGAAGATATCGACATCCGCTCACGCTGGGGGGTGCTGTTTCAGGGCGGAGCGCTGTTCTCGACCCTGACCGTGGCTGAAAACGTCGAGGTCCCGCTCAAGGAATTCTTCCCCGAGATCGACGACGAATTGCGCCATGAGATCGCCCGCTACAAGGTGATGCTTTCCGGCTTACCCGAAGACGCGGCGAGCAAGTATCCGTCGGAACTGTCGGGCGGCATGAAGAAGCGCGCGGGCCTGGCGCGCGCCCTGGCGCTCGATCCCGAACTGCTATTCCTGGACGAGCCTACCGCTGGCCTCGATCCGATCGGTGCCGCGGCTTTCGATAAGCTGACCCGCGCATTACAGCAGACGCTGGGGCTGACGGTGTTCCTGATCACCCACGATCTGGATACGCTGCACGAGATTTGCGACCGGGTGGCGGTGCTGGCCGACGGCAAGGTCATTGCGGTTGGTACAATCCCGGAGCTGCTGGCGACAGACCATCCATGGATCCAGGAATATTTTAACGGACCACGTGGCCGCGCCGCGCTTGATTCGCGCGCGGCGGCTCCCGCGCGCAGCGACGAATTGAGCAAAACGGTAGACAAGCCGTTGGCAGGAAAGGCATAGGCGGCGCATGGAAACACGGGCCAATCATATGTGGGTGGGGGCGGTTGCGCTGATCCTGATCGCGCTGCTTGCCGCCTTCACCATCTGGCTGGGACGCCTGGGCGAAGGGCACCAGAACCAGTATGATATCTTTTTCCGCCAGTCGGTCGATGGCCTGGCCAAGGGATCCGAAGTCAGCTTTGCGGGCGTCCCTGCCGGGCAGATCAAGGATATCGAGCTGTGGAAGAAGGATCCCAGCTTTGTCCGGGTGCGGATCAAGGTCGATGAGAAGATCCCGATTCTTCAGGGCACTACCGCCTCGATCCAAGGCAGTTTTACCGGTGTTTCGGCAATCCAGCTGGCCGGTGCGGTCAAGGGCGCGCCGCCGATCAGCGAGCCCGGACCCGAAGGCGTGCCAGTCATCCCGACCCGCCGCGGTGGGCTCGGTGAACTGCTCAGCAACGCGCCGCTGCTGCTAGAGCGGCTGGCGACGCTGACCGAGCGGCTCAACATGGTCCTGTCCGACGACAACCAGAAATCGATCAAGGGCATCCTCGCCAATACCGACCGGATGAGTTCAAACTTGGCCGATGCCACGCCGCAGGTCCAGCGGACCATGGCCGAATTGCAAGTAACTCTGCGCCAGGCCTCTACCGCGCTGGCCAGTTTCGAGAAGGTCACCGACTCGGCCGATCACCTGCTCAACGATCAGGGCGCTTCGCTGGCCCAGCAGCTGCGCACCACGCTGGCTTCGGCCAAGTCGGCGGCGGACGAGCTCAAGAGCACGCTCGGCGATGCGCGGCCTGCGGCGCGGCAACTTTCGCAGAACACGCTGCCTGCCGCCGAAGCCGCGCTGCGTGATCTGCGCGCGACGACCAAGGCGCTGCGCAGCGTTACCGAGAAGTTCGACGAGGGCGGCGCCGGGTCGCTGATCGGCGGGGCCAAGCTACCGGACTACAAGCCATGAGGAACTTACGCGACATGCAGCCAATCAGGGCAATCAGCGCGCGCAGTGCGGTCATCGCCACCAGTCTGACTCTCGCGTTGAGCGGCTGCATCAGCTTTGGCGGCAAGCCGCCGCCCACGCTCTACAGCCTGACCCCGGCCAGCACTGCGCCGTCTGGCACGACAATCAGCGGCCGGCTGAGCGATGCGATCGTGGTCATGGACCCCGAGACCGACCAGCGGCTGGCCGTGCTTCGCGTGCCCGTCCAAGTCGACGACAGCAACGTCGCCTATCTCAAGAACGCCCAGTGGATCGCCCGCCCGGCCCGCCTGTTCCGTGGATTGCTCGCCGAAACCCTGCGCGCCAAAGGCTCGCGGCTGGTGATGGAAGGCGACGAAACCGAAGCCCAGGGCCGCCTGCGCCTTAGCGGACGGCTGCGCGACATGGGCTATGACGCGCGCAACCAGTCGGTCGTGGTGCGCTTCGATGCGATGAAGCAGGCCGGGGCTAACGGCGCGATTGAGGTCAAGCGGTTCGAAGCGGTCGAGCCGGGGATCGGGGCGAAGCCGGAATTGGTCGGCCCCGCGCTGAACCGCGCGGCGAATTCCGTGGCAGCTCAAGTGGCCGACTGGGTGGGCTGAAGTTCCTTCCCTGCGGGGGAGTATTTTCCTTTTAGCGCGCCAGCCGCGCAAATTCGGCGGCGCTGGCAAAGGCCAGCTTGCGCTTTTCGCGGAGTTCCAGAGCTTCGACGTCCTGGCCCCAGAGCTGGGCCTGCCAGTCCTCTTCAAGGTTGGCCGCATCCCATAGCGCCCCAATATTAACGTCAGGCTCCAATGCAGCCAGCCCGATAACCAGCGAGGCGGCCAACCCAGCCAAGCTGCGCAGAGCCGCCAGCGTAAACGGATCCTTCGTCGCCAGAACCGCCTTGAACCGCACCAGTGTCGCTGCTGGCTGTGCGCGGTGAATAATCCCCGCAATCCGCTCGAAATGCACTTCCCAGCGCGCTTCTGCGGCGCGCAACAGCGGCTCCCACAGCTCGGCCTGGCGCGCGGCGAGGGCGTCGCCGGGATCAGCGCGGTAGCACAGCGTGTCGCTCTCGCCATAGGGCAGCAGCGCTGCCTTGGCGGCGGCTGGGTCGCGCGCAACCACGTCGATCGCATAGTCGGCCATGTCGCGGAACACGAGGCTGGCGGGGTCGATCTTGTCGCCTTGCTGGTCCCATTCCTGCGCCAGTGCCTGAGCCAGAGCGGCGTTAGGAACGACCTGCGATTTGCCTCCGGCGGTGCGGACGGGGCGCTCGTCGAGCGTAACCCGCCAGCCTTCCGCGCATTCCTCCGTGGCGACCTCTCGATAGAACCGTTTCACGGGCGGGGCGTTCGCCAGCGCCGGGCGAGGACTTGCGGCACCACCAGAAAATCGATCAGGCCGACCCCGAGGAAGACCCAGCCCGCGACCACCGGCATTGCGATCTTGCGGTTGAGCACCAGGATCCCGATGCCCACGAACACCGCGCCAGACAGGCGCAGCAGGTTCATTGCCATCAGCCTTTGCCGGGCAGCCTGATCCTCAGTCATTTCAGCAGTTCCTTTAACAATTGCGCGCTCGATCCGACGACGACTTCGGCCCCGGCCTCGCGCAGTTCGGTAGGCGCGTGGTAGCCCCAATCGACTCCGATGGCGCGAACCCCGGCACTGACTGCCATAGCCATGTCGTAACCGGTATCGCCAATCATCACCGCGTCGCTGGGGCTCGCTCCAGCCTCGGTCAGCGCCGCCTGGAGCATCGCGGGGTGCGGCTTTGAAGGGTGACGGTCGGCCGTCTGGAGGGTCACGAACAACTTGCTCAGGCCGTGCGTCGCCAGGCAATGGCTGAGGCCCCGGTCGCTCTTGCCAGTGGCAACGCCGAGCATCCAGCCTTGCGCATGGAGCGCGCGCAGTACGTCGGCAATGCCCTCGTACAGCGGTTCGGCCAGTTGCCCGGTTTCGCGCGCGGTGCGGTAAGCGCTGCGATAGGCTTCGACGACCGCCTCGGAGCGATCCTCGGCGCCTTTGGGCAGGAGTCCGGCGATGGCCTGAGGCAGGCTGAGCCCGACGATCCGGCGCACCCGCTGGCGGGCGGGACGGGCGAGGCCTGCGGCCATGAAGGCCTCGTCCATCGCGTTGCAGATGCCCGCCTGGCTATCGACCAAAGTGCCGTCGCAATCGAAAACCGCGAGGCGCGCCAAGCTCAGCGGCCAGGCTTGTTCGGGGCGGGCTTGCGCGCTGCGGGCTTCCTTGCGGCAGGCTTGTTAGTCGCCGGTTTTGCCAATGACTTTTTGGCGGGGGGTCGTTTTGCCGGAGCAGCCTCGCTCCGCTTGCGCCGCTCGCCCCGGCGTTCCTTGCGGTATTGCTTGGCATGGGCCTTGGCCGCAGCCTTCTTGCCTTCGCCTGGCGCGCGCTGGGGGGTAGCGTGGACCAGTTGTGCGCCATCGGCCTGGGCAAAGCCCAGTTGCTCCATGCTCGCAGCAAAGTGCGCGGGCAGGTCGGCGACAACGTCCAGATTGACGCCGTCGGGGTGGTCGATGATCAGGCGGCGAGCGTGGAGATGCATCTTGCGGCTGATGCTGCCGGTGAGGAAGGATTCGGCCCCGCCGTACTTGCCGTCGCCCACGATCGGATGGCCGATCGCGGCCATGTGGACGCGCAACTGGTGCGTGCGCCCGGTCAGTGGCTGCAGCTCGACCCAGGCGGCGCGGTTGCCGACGTGGTCGATCACGCGGTAGCGGGTGCGCGCGACCTGGCCGTACTCGCTCTCATCGACCATCATCTTTTCGCCGCCGCTGCCCGGCTGCTTGGCCAGGCCCAGCTCGATCAGACCGTCCTCGACCGCGGGCACGCCGACCACCAGCGCCCAGTAGATCTTGCGCGCCGAACGAGTGGCAAAGCGCTTGGAAAAGAACGCTGCGCTGCCAGGGGTGCGGGCGATCAGGAGGACGCCCGAGGTGTCCTTGTCGAGCCGGTGGACCAGGCGGGGGCGGGGGATGCTCTTGGTGTCGCCGGGCCCGGGCATGGCGAAGGCATCGAGCAGCCCATCGACGTGATCCTTGGTCCCGGTGCCGCCCTGGGTGGCCAAGCCGGGCGGTTTGTTGAGGACGATCGCCGACTTGTCCTGGGTGATGACCATCGCCTCGACCGCCTCAATCTGGGCGACGCTGAGATCGGCGCGGGCGCGCGGTGGCTTGCGTTCAGGAGTCGCGCCGCCCGGGGGCACGCGCAGGACCTGGCCGGCGGCGAGGCGGTCAGCGGGATCGGCACGCTTGCCGTCGATCCGGATCTGCCCCGTGCGCGCCCAGCGGGAAATCGTGGCGAAGCCGATCTGCGGCAGGTGCCGCTTGAACCAGCGATCGAGTCGCGCGCCCTCGTCGTCGGGCTGGACAGTGAACTGGCGGACGCTTTCGCTTAAGGCGCGTTCGGGCTCGCTCACAGCGAAGTCCGCATCAGCAGCAGCCCGAAAATCAGCCCAGCGATCCCGCCCATGATCGACACCAGCGCGTAAACAATCGCCGTCCCGAGCGCCCCGCGCTGGGCCATCTGGACGAGCTCGAGCGAGAAGGCGGAAAAGGTCGTGAACCCGCCGAGCACGCCTACGCCAAGCAAGAGCCGCAGGCCTTCAGCGCCTTGCGAGCCAAAGCGGGCGAGCCAGCCAACCAGCAGCCCCATGGCAAAGCTGCCGATCAGATTGACGCTCAGCGTTGCCCAGGGGAAGCCGCTGGCGGCAACCGGACCGATGCTGCGCAGGGTCATCCGCGCCACCAGAAACCGCAGCCACGCGCCCATCCCGCCGCCAAGGGCGACGGCCAGCGAGGCGGCGAGGAACGAAGGCGACTGCATGATCTCTCGCGCCTTAGAGCATCGCGCTAAAAAGTGGGAACCGGTTTTTAGTAAAAGCGATGCGACGGCAAAGGCAATCCGGGCTGGGGCGCGGGGGACGGCGGTCCGGTGGTCAGAACTTCAGAACTTCACTCCCGCCGAAACATAGAGCAGCCGCCCGATCGCGCCGTAGGTGCCGATGTCGGTGTTGTTCTCCGCACGCCAGGCGGTGGCGCCGGCTGCGGCGCCGGCGGTCGGGCTGATGTTGCTGGAAACCGGCGGCTGGCGGTTGAACAGGTTGTTTGCGCCTAAGGTGAACGTGAAGCCTGGCCGGGCGTCGGGATCGCCGATCCGCCAGGTGGCATGGGCGTCCCACGAGGTAAAGGATTTGACCTTGCCTGGGAAGAAGATGGTCTGGCCCGGCCTGTTGAAGTTGAGATCATAGCTCAGCCCGCCAGTGCCGATGTCGCTGACCGCGCTGATATAGGTGTTGGCGATGCCCAGCTCGAGCGGGCCCTTGGTCCAATTGAGCTGCGTGTACATCCGCAGGCGCGGCAGGGTGCCCTGCGCGCCGCCGCCCTGGGTGGTGGTCCCGGCGAACTGGTAGATCGGCTGGCTGGGCAGCGCCTGGTACTTGTAGCTGAGCAGGAACGCCGCCTGGGTCGAGAAGCTGAAGGTGCCTGAATGCTCGGTCGGCACGTCATAGCTGGCATTGATATTCAGGCTGCGGATCGCAATCTGGCCCAGGTTGGTGAATCGGTCGATCATGTAGAGGTTGGCATAGTTGCCGCCCGCGCTGTTGGCAGGATTGGTGACATAGGCCAGCACGTCGCCCGGATTGCTGAAACCAACCGCACCGGGTTGGCCGGGGAAGGCGTTCCTGGCGATGTTGTTGTAAAAGATCGAGCTTGAGCCGTTGGCGTTGACGTCGAGCAGGATGTTGTTGAAGCCAATGCCTGCTGGCTGGCCGGTTTCTTTGACCGAGCTGTATTCGGCATCAATCCGCAAGTGCGGGGCGAAGTCGGGCTTGAGCACCAGGCCCAGTGAGTATGACGTCGATTTGGCCGGCCTGAGGTTCGGATTGTTGCCGTCCTCGACCTGGGTGGTGCCCTGGATGCCGGTGGGGAAGGCGTTGGTGATGATCGCCCCACCGCCCTGGCGGATGTTGAGTGGACCGCCCAACGCATAGAGCGAGGGCGCGGTGAACGAGCGCGCATAGTTGCCGCGAATGGTGATCTGGTGGGCGACCGGCTCCCAGCGGAAGCCGATCTTGGGCACGGTCGAATTGCCAGCATCGCTGTAATGCTCATGCCGCACCGCGCCGATCAGGTCGAATGCCGCGAATCCCGGGATGTTCGAAGCAGCGCTGGTCAGCGGCACCCGGACTTCGAGGAATTCGGCAGTGATCGTGCGCTTGGCGCTGAACGGGTCAGCACTGAGCCCGCCGACATAATTAGCCTGCGCGGCGGTGGCGAGGGTACCGTCGACATGGACCCAGGCGGTCGGATCAGGCGCGCCCGAGAGCTGCTCACGCCGCCATTGCCCGCCGATGGCAAAGCTGATCCGGCCGGCGGGGAGGAATGGCACGGTCCCGGTCAATTGCGCATCGGCGCTGTCGAGCTTGCTTTTGCCGTGGATGCGCTCGGTGGTGAGGACATTGGCCAGCGCAGCCGGGTCCATCGCCGCGGCATAACCGTAGACATTGAGCGCCGGCTGGATCACGAAAGCATTGGTCGCCAGCGAGTAAACCCGGCTGAAGGTTCCGCCCGGGGTCGCCACGCCGGCCGCATTGTACCCGCCGCTGGCCGCCGCCAGGACGTTGTTGGCAGTCCCGGCATTGCCGACATAGAGCACGTTGTTGATGATCTGGTCGATCGTGTTCTCGCTGTGGGTGTAGGCCGCCTCCCACTTCCAGCCCGGCCCGATGCCCGAGAGGTTGCCCTTGAGGCCTACGGTGCCGCGAAAGCTGTCTTCGGTGGTGGTGTAGGTTTTGGGGTTGGCGGTGCTGGCGAAGACCACGGACTGCTGGGTAGTGAACGGGTTGTTCGGTGCGCCGACTGGTGGACGGACATTGGTGGTGACCGGCGCAAAGCGGGTGAAGCTCTTGTTATGGGCATATTCAGCGTCGGCGAACAGCTCGATCGAGCGATCGCCGGTCAGGTCGGCATTGAAACTGGCGGCAACGGCTTTCTGTTCCTGCTGCAGCAAAAGCGTGTTGAAGCGCGAAAGATCGTAGGTTCCGCCGATCCCGGTGCCTGGCGCGGTCGCCGTGGTCGCTCCGGCGTCGATATATTGCGGACTGATCGAGGCCGTGGCGGCCGCAATGGTCGGTGCGCTCAATCCCGGGTTCAGATAGAAGCTGCCGATCGCGCCGGGCACGGCCGTGGAGGTGGAATAGAACGGCGAGGAGAAGCGCCGCTGGTTCTGGAACAGCGGCGAGGAGCGGCTGTAACTGGCCGAAACAGTCAGATTGGCGCGCTGCCCCAGGTTGACGCCATAGGTCGCGTCGATCGAGCGCTCGTAATAGTCGCCGCCCGAGTCGATCGCGCTGCGCACATTGACCGAGCCGCCGTGGTAGTCGCTCTTGAGGATGATGTTGATCACCCCGCCGATCGCATCCGAGCCATAGATCGCCGAGGCACCGTCGGTCAGCACCTCGATCCGCTCGATCGCCGATGGCGGGATTTCGCCGACATTGACGAACACTTTGCCGTTGACCCCGCCGATCGCGCTGCTGGCCACCCTGCGCCCGTTGACCAGGACCAGGGTATCGAGGTTACGAAGCTGGATCGAAGACCCGCCGGCGGTATTCTGGTTGGTGTTGGCGGCATTGCTGTTGCCGGTGTTGCTGCGTCCGGCGAAGGCGGGGACTTGCTTGCGCAGGATGTCGAGGACATTGGTGCTGACCCCGCTGCGCGCGATCGCTTCGGCGTTTACGATCGTGACTGGAACCGCAACGGCGTCGGGCGTGGTCGGCAAGGCCGAGCCGGTCACGACGATTTCCTGAGAGCTGTTGTCTGCTGCGGGCTTATCAACCGCGTCGGCAAAAGCGGAGCTGCCCAGGCCCCCCAGCGCAGAGGTAACCAGCATCGCGCGCAGCAGCGCGTTCGCCCGAAGAGCCATCAGCCTTCTCCCTATTATTTGTTATCTGGTCGAAGGTTGTCACGCGAAACTAAATCGAGCCTGAATGCGAGCGAGAATACCGATGATGAAGACTTGGCGGCGCGATTAAAAATGACGGCTATAGTTTTTCCCTGACTGTTCCTGATTGGATCGCGTCAAGCGAAGCGATCCGCCGGGCAATCGCGTCGCGCAGCCGCGTCGCGCGAAGCAACGCTCCGTCTGTCCCGTCCGCAGCCGCCCGGTAACTGACGCTGAGCGCGCCGACGACTCGGTGCTGGCGATCGAGCAGGGGAAGCTCGACGGCAAAGCGGCGGCCCTGGTTGGTGGTCTCTCGCAGGACTGCGCCCTGGTCGATCACGCGGGCGTCGTCGGCATCGCCGGGCTTGCCGATCCGTCCAAAGCTGGAGGCGAGGATGCGGTTGGCCGCGCCTGATGCGCCGACATGGAACGCCAGCGTCACCAGCGCCGGATCGGCGGCAAGCATTCGCTCGACAATCGCCTGCGCGCGGGGTGAAGAGTGAGCCCCGGCGACGAACGGATCGTCCTCGCTCAGATTGCCAACGACATAGATGTGGTGCGTGAGCCAGTCGGCGACAGATGCGCGTTGGGAGTGCCTGCCCGTCGCTATCAGAGTCCCGATTCGCTCGCCCATGGCATTGTTCAGAGCGACGGATTCGGGAGCGGACCCGGTAAATGCCCCGCCCATCACTATAATCGGCTGACCGATCTTGTCTGACGCTTCGATTCGCAGGCCAGTGATCGCGGGATAGGCGTTCAACGCGCGGCTGAGGAGCGTCTCGCCATAGCTGTGGGCCCAGGCCGGCGGGGAGAAACCGGCCAGTGCCAGCAGTGCGGCGGTGGCAGCGCGGTGGCGCGCGCGTGGCAAAAATGACATTGGCCATGGACCTTGCTGACGAGGGAACCGGCGCAATGTTATGCCCAATCGTGCGATGGGCCAGCAGTTTCCGCGCGCAATCGGCTTGCCAATAGGGTCATGCTTTGCTAGCCGCCCGCCGGTTGGAGCCGATCCTTTGAGGATTCGGCGCCCTTATCCATTGTGAATTCTACGGTGCGCACCGTTCGGCGGGTGCCTGTACCACACGGTTTTGAGGTGTCTGGGTTTATGCAAATTCTCGTTCGTGACAACAATGTCGATCAGGCCCTTCGCGCGCTCAAGAAGAAGCTGCAGCGTGAGGGCGTTTATCGCGAGATGAAGCTGCGCCGTCACTACGAGAAGCCGTCCGAAAAGCGCGCCCGCGAAAAGGCCGCCGCCGTGCGCCGCGCCCGCAAGCTTGAGCGTAAGCGGCTGGAGCGTGACGGGGGCAAGTAGGCCCTTAATTATACGGGTTGTTTCCCGCCGGGTGCTTGCTCCCGGCCCTGTCATCAGCCAAGAGGGCGCGGATTAATCTCCGCGCCCTTTTTGCTGCGGCCAGAACCTGCCCGAGGACCGACCATGACCGAGATCACCCGCGTTCCGCTCCAGCCGCTGGCCAAGGGCTCGATGATCAAGCTGTGGCTGGGCATTGCCATTGCCATGCTCGTCGCAGTGGGGATTGCCTGGGGTTCGATGCCCGCCGCCGTCCGGGTCCAGACCCTGGTCAAGGGCACCGGCCCATCGCCCACAATCAGCGACGTGGCCCTGATCAACTACAAGGGCACCCTGCCCGACGGCAAGGTGTTCGACCAGCAGCAGCGCGCTGTGTTGCCGCTCGAAGGTGTCGTCCCCGGCTTCACCAAGGCGCTCGAGCAGATGCAGCGCGGCGGCAAGTACAAGGTCCTGATCCCCGCCTCACTGGGCTATGGCAACCACACGGTGGGGCCGATCCCGGCCAATACAGACCTCAATTTCGAGATCGAGCTGCTCGACTTCCGCAGCCGCGCCGAGATCGAACAACAGCAGCGCGCGATGCAGCAGATGCAACAGATGCAGCAGGGCCAGGGTGGGCCGGGGGTTGCAGGCGCGGCTGGGCCGGGTGCTCCGGGCGCGGCGGGGCCGGGCCCGGGTCCGGGCATCCCGCAGCCGGCACCACCAGCCGGAACACCTTGACGACCGTCGCTTATGACTGACCTGCCAGCCGGTCCGTCGCCAGACGCACCGGCCTGGCCCTTGCGCCCGTGGTTGCTCGCTGCGCTCCTTGGCTTTGCCGGGTTGCTTGAGCATCTCGTCACGCGCGGTGGGACCACGCCCGGTCAGACCGCGCTGGCTGTGCTGGTCGCAGTTTCGGCACTGACTTTGGCACTGACGCTGGAGCCAGTCCGACTGGTCTGGGCGCTTGTTTTCGCAGCGGTGGCCAGTCTGGTCCTGGCCGGAATTGCGTGGCACCTCGACATCGGTCACGCGGGTAACAGCCATGCCGACTACGCGTTCGCTTCGGGCGTCGTCGCGCTGCTGATTGCGGTGCCGCTGTTCCAGGCAGCACAGCACGCGGGCAGCCGCCGCATCTTTTATCCTCGTGTGCATTTCCACGTCTGGAACGACATCGTCACCGTCGGCGCGGCGCTCCTGTTCACCGGGCTGGCCTGGCTGCTGCTGTGGCTAATGGTAGCGCTGTTCCAGCTGATCGAGCTCAACTTTCTCGATCGCCTGGTCCGGCAAAGCTGGTTCGGATGGACGATCAGCGGCGTGGCCTTCGGCGCAGCCTTGGGCATTCTGCGTGAGAACGAAGCGATTATCGCCACGCTTCAACGCGTGGTCATGCTGGTGCTGACAGTACTTGCCTTGCCGCTTGCGCTCGGCCTGAGTGTATTCCTCGCTGCGCTGGTAGTCAGCGGGCCCGAGGTCCTGTGGCACGCTACCCGCTCCGCCACCCCGGTGCTGATGGCGTGCATTGTCGGCGCCTTTGTGCTGATCAACGCCGTCATCCGCGACACCGATGCGGAGGCCAGCAGCAACCGCGCGCTGCGCATTGCGGCACTGGCGCTGGCGCTGACCCTGCTTCCGCTCGCACTGTTCGCCGCCGTTTCGACCGGGCTGAGGATCGGGCAATATGGCCTCTCGCCCGACCGGATGTGGGCGTTGACGGTGGTGATCGTGGGCTGTGCCTATGGCCTGGCCTATCTGGTCGCGGTGGTGCGCGGGCGGAGCGGCTGGGCGTCGCTGGCGCGCATTGCCAACCTGCGCCTTGCGATCGGGGTCAGCGTAATCGCGGCGATCCTGGCGTTGCCGCTGATCGACTTTGGCAGCATCGCCGCGCGCGACCAGCTGGCGCGGCTGGCTTCGGGCCGGGTGACAACGGCAAAGTTCGACTGGCGCGGGTTGCGCTGGGACTTTGGACCCGCCGGGCGCCGTGTGCTTGAACGGATTGCCAGCAGCGGCACCGCCGAGCAGCGCCCGCTGGCCAAGGCCGCTCTGGTGCAATCCTCGCGCCACGAGGACAGCCCGCTTCCTGAAAATCCCGAGGCACTTGATCGCAACCTCGACGCGTCCGCCCTTGACCCCGTCCAGCGCGCGCCATTGCTGACCTTCCTCCGCACGCGTTGGGAAGCGTGCCAAGGCCACTGCGTCGCGCTCGATGGCGGCGTAATTGCTGGTGGGGCACCGGGCGGGGCACGGCGGATCGTGCTCGTGGACAAGGGAAGCACCTGGTTGCTTCAGTTCGATCCCGCCAGGGCCACCGTGATCGACGCGCCCGACGTCGCCCCCACCATCCACGCGCCGCTCCTGCCCAAAGACCGCGTCGAACTGCGCCCGGTCACCCGCCAGCAGGTCTACGTCAACGGCCAGCCAGTGGGCGAGCCGCTGCGTTGAACAATCCGCGCTAGTGCTTGAAGTGGCGCGGGGGCGCGGCTAACGCGCCTGCCATGTCAGTCGATACCACCACCGTCCGCAAGATCGCCGGACTCGCCCGCATCGCCATGAGCGAGGACGAGATCGCCGCGATGGTCCCTGAATTCAACGGAATCCTCGCCTGGGTCGATCAACTGGCCGAAGTCGACGTCACCGGGATCGAGCCGATGACCGCAGTCATCCCCAACCACCTGCGCCTGCGCGATGACGTGGTCGATGCCGATCCGCTGACCGGCGGCGGGGTGCGTGATGCGGTGCTGGCCAACGCCCCGGCGGCTGAGCATGGATTTTACGGCGTGCCCAAGGTGATCGAATGACCGATCTGACGGAACTCGGCGTCGCCGCGATCCGCGATGGGGTGGCTGCAGGCAGCTTCACCGCGACCGAAGTGGCCGAGGCGTTCAATGCCAATGTCGCTGCGGCTGGCGCGCTCAACGCGTTCATCGTGGCGACGCCTGAAAAGGCGCTCGAAGCTGCCGCCAGGGCTGACACCGATCGCGCTGCCGGAAGGCCGCTGGGCAAGCTGGGCGGCGTGCCGATCGGGATGAAGGACCTGTTCGCCACGCGCGGCGTTCAGACCACCGCAGCCAGCCACATCCTTGAGGGCTTCACCCCCGAATATGAAAGCACGGTCTCGCAAAAGCTGTGGGACGCGGGCGCGGGGATGCTGGGCAAGCTCAACCTTGACCAGTTTGCGATGGGCTCGTCGAACGAGACGTCGTATTTCGGCAATGTCATTTCGCCATGGCGCCGCAGGGATGCCAATGGCGCACTAAGCAACGCAGCCTTGGCCCCTGGCGGCTCTTCCGGCGGCAGTAGTGCGGCGGTTTCCGCCCGGCTCGCCCCGGCCGCTACCGGCACCGATACCGGCGGCTCGATCCGCCAGCCTGCAGCCTTCACTGGGATCAGCGGGATCAAGCCGACCTATGGCCGCTGCTCGCGGTGGGGCATCGTGGCCTTCGCGTCCTCGCTCGACCAAGCCGGGCCGATGGCGCGCGACGTGCGCGACTGCGCGATCATGCTCGAGGCGATGGCCGGGTTCGATCCCAAGGATTCGACCAGCCTCGATCTGCCCGTGCCCGCGTGGGAGGCCGGGCTCAG
>JAYWBP010000145.1:0-11146 GCA_043781375.1 Novosphingobium sp. | reverse complement strand
TCCGGGTGGCAAACGATGAGCGAATGCTTGACTGGCATGGCTTGAGCTCCGCTTTGAACTAGTGCGCGAGAAACAGCGGTATTTCGCTGGATCGGAGGAGTTCGCGGGTCACGCCTCCGATCGCGGTATGCACCATGCCGTGACCATAGGCGCCCGCCACAAGATAATCTGCGGCGAACTCCGACGCGCCTTCGAGGATCACTGCAGTGACATTCTCGCCTTGCGAAGGCTCTTCGCGGATCACTGGATGCACCTCGTAACGCGACAGATACACAGCCGGATCCGTCAAATCGGCCAGCGCGCTCGAGGTCGTTGGATCCGTGCGCACGCTAAGCAATTCTACCTCGGCTGCCAGTTTAAGTAGTGGCACGGCGGCGCACATGGCAGCTGCAGCCGCACCGCTTCCATCCCAGGCAATCAGAGCGCGTTCGAAGGCAAACCGGACCAGATTTTCAGGCACGGCGATAACCGGTTTTCGGGAATGCAGTAAAATGCGCTTCGCAATGCTAACCATGTCAGGATGCCGGGAAGCGTCGAGCTGGCGATTTACAACGATGACGTCGGCCAGCAGCGCTTGTTCCAAAACCGAATCTGCAAGATCGCCGACCACGTCGATCCAGACCCACGAGATCTCGTCGTCCCCAAGGCGCTTGGCCATTCGAGCTCGGTTCGTTTTCTCACGCGCAATGTCGTCTTCGAAAATCATTTGGGCCGCCCCTGACGGGCCGCCGAAACCCTCGACGAAGGCTGGTACAGTCGTCACGTCGATGCACGTAAGGTGGCCTTGCAGAGTGCGCGTCAGGTCGAGTGCGGTCTGGAGTCGCGCTTCCTGGCCGGTGTCATCGTGGATGAGCAGTAGAACGTTTTTCATCCAGATTCCTCGGTTGCCCGCCATTTGCTTAGTCGCAAGATGTCATGAACGAAGGGAAATTAGCGGAACAGAGTCGGAAACTACCTACCGACAATGCTTCGGTCATGCGCGGCTTCCGCCAGCGGCGCTGGCATCTCTACGAGATGTACGTGAAGCTGAATGCCGAGATGCTCTTCTGTGGATGGCTCCCGCGTTGCAAGTGTAAATTGATGCATTGGCTTGGTCAGATGCAGTCTTCTGTTCGACCTGTTGATGCAGTCGTTCAAGACTGCTGGCCCTGATGGAGGTTCGTGAACTGGGTCCCATTCTACCTGTCAGGCTATTACGCCTCAGACCATCTTTGGGGTGTCCCTGCTCCCGTTCCGACCGGTTTTGCCATCACATCGCATCGCTCTTGCAACCTCTTAAAGCTTTTCTCCTTTACGCAGCCAGCGCCGGTAGGTGATCCGCACGATAAGTTTCGTTGCGCGTCATGACCGCCCAGACAATTCGCGCAGTCTTGTTGGCCATCGCTACGGTCGCCACGCGCATCGGCTTGCGCATGAGCAGATCAACGTAGCGTGGGTCAGCTCTGTCGGGCCTGTACTTGGCGCTGCGCACCAATGCCGTCATGCCGAGCACCAAAAGCCTTCGTAGGTATCTGTCGCCCATCTTCGTTATGCTTCCTAGCCGCTCCTTGCCGCCACTCGAGTTCTGACGCGGCGTGAGCCCTAACCAAGCGGCGAACTCTCGTCCCGATCGGAACTGGTGAGGGTCAGCCACGGACGACGCAAAGGCTGAGGCACCAATGGGGCCGATGCCGGGGATCGTCATCAGGCGACATGCGATATCGCTCTTACGTTGCCATAAAGTGATATTGCGCTCGATGTCGCGGAGATCACTATGAAGATCGAGCGCATGCCGCGATAGCGTGCTCATCACCTTCAGACACTCTGCGGGAACGTCGGGCATCTTCTCCCGCTCGACGATTTGGCGGGACATCACCAGTACTCGCTCGATACCTTGCGGCATATGGATGCCGAACTCACCGAGAAGACCGCGCATCATGTTCACCGTCTGTGTTCGCTGCCTAACAGCTCACGGGCGCGGTGCATCGATAACGCGCCCTGCTGCTCAAGAGACTTTACCGGCACGAAGCGCATTGTCGGCCGCGTTACCGCCTCGCAGATCGCTTCGGCATCTGCTGCGTCGGTCTTGCCGCGCTTCACATATGTCTTGAAGTATGCCGGCGGCATCATCCGCACCTCGTGTCCAAGCTTGAGGAGCTCGCGTGCCCAATGATGGGCGGTACCGCACGCTTCCATTCCGACGAGACAGGGTGCCAACTTGGCAAAAAAGGGGAGGACTTGCGCTCGTCGCAAAGCTTTCCGAACGATGACCTCACCAGTTTTATCAACACCATGAACTTGGAAAACGTTCTTGGCCAAATCAAGGCCGATCGTAATAATCTCCATTTGGGTGGCTCCCTTCTTGAGCGTGATTGCCTGACAGTGATCACACTTTGGCACCGAGATGCCGTGAGCGGGAGCCATCCACCCCATCTACCTGTGGCGCGCGGTCGACCAAGAACGCGAAATCCTCGAGAGCTTCGTGACGAAGAAGCGCGATAAGGACGCCGCGCTGTCGTTCGTGCAGAATGCGCTGAAGCGCCTTGGCTCGCCCGAGGCGATCACCACCGATGGCCTCGCGTCGTTCAAGGCGGCAATGAAGGTGCTGGGTAACACGGCCAAGCAGGACATCGGCCTCGGGGCAAACAAACCGGGCCGAGAACAGCCACCTGCCGTTCCGACGACGAGAGCGGGCGATGCTTCGGTTCAGGCGAATGAAGACGCTGCAGAAGTTCGCCTCGGTCCATGCCAACGTCCACTTCAACCAGGAACGCCACCACGTCGATCGCAAGACCTACAAGGAACGCCGCTCGGCTGCACTGGCCGAGTGGAAGTCGCTCATGAGCTAAGCCCTCGTGCTCAAAGCCAGACGTCCGCCAATCGAAGACGAGTTGCGATTAGACTGACGGCACCTCTCTTACCTGTCGTCGGTATCAATTGTGCTTAGGCGACGGCCTTTTCGGGTTCGATAATCTCGCGATCAGCGATATCGTAAGTTCCAAACCACCGCTCCCACGGCCCTGGAAGATAAATTACGATTTGAACTTCGCCATCGAAAAAACGCAAAGCGAGCTTGAGTTTGCCGTTGGAGCGAAGAGTCAAAAGGTCCCACTCGGACAAGGACACTGTCTTCATATTTGCATCAGGGGAATTGATCCTTCGCATAATCGTTGCGCTCCCAGCGCGACTTCACTTCAACCCTACGGGAAATCAGATTGGAGAAATTGTCGCCATTGGCTCCAGACTCTGTGATGCCGCCCGAACGATCCATTGATAGAGTTTGCCCGAGGATAATCCGGGCTCGTTCAATCTTTTCCATAAAAATGCCTTGTCTATTTGGGCTGGCGGTTGAAGCGCCAAATGCCTGTTTTTGGGATACGCCCGTCAGTCGCCATGCGAAACGGGCAGGGGAATCCCTGGTCAAGCTGCCGCAGCTTTGCTGCACAATTCATTTGACCTAGGGAGATCGAGAAACGCTCACCATCACCGATGGAAAAAGCAATTTACTTGATGATGCGAACTATATGGCAAAACGGCCACTATGTCAAGTGCAAAGTGCATACTAGGTAAGAATTTATAAATCTGCGCGGTCAGCTGGAAGTTGTCAAAGTCACGACTCCGACGGGCTGGACCAGGTCTACGAATCAAGTGACGGGTAAGGTTTGAAAATCGCGTGAAATACTCCATTCGATGTTTCAAGTGAGCGTTCTGTGTTGCATTCTTAAATTGCAAAAGAGTAGTTTTACTACATAGAACGATTTTGCTACACAGCGACATTCTGGATTTACAGTGACTTTTTGGATAAATTTGTTTCTCGGGAAAATATCGCTGTCTTTCAGCAATTTGGCATCCGCAGGACCCCACCCCCGAAGGGGGATCCAAAATGACTCTGCGTAGCCCAATGCTACCCGCAGGGTAGCCCCACCTCTTCTCACCTGACTCGCTCAGATCACAAGGAAAAGTCCACCGACATTTTGACTGTCGGCCTTAGGGCCCGCGGTTCGGATCATTTTGAGGTGGCTTGCTGAGCGCCGCAAAGGGTCGGCGGGTGGCATCCGTTCCCCGGCCAATCTGATCTTCCAATTTGCGGATCCAGCTGTGCACCATCGCCAGCACGGTTCAGCCCGAGAGTGCCGCCGGCGCCCTTTTTGAATTCAGTTATTGCCCGCTGCTGCAGGAGGCAGAACGGCCTGACCATTTCTGAAAACGGAGGCGCGAGAATTGGGCTCGGGCGATTGGCAAGTCGCGGACCCAATGTCACTGCTCGCCATCGGCGGATTTGGGCGCGAGCGGTTTGGTCCATCGCATCGTAGCGGCATAGTTCCCAAGTTGGGTGGGGCAGGTCTATCGGCGACTTATTTACGGTGCCGGGCTCGCAAGCCCTCAACCTGTGCGACCACGAAGTTGCCGCAGCTACCCGGCCGCCAGGATGTGGACGAAGTGCGGTACCCCACATTGGCTATCAGCAAGGCCTGAGCCAAGGATGATAAATTCCATGGCCTTGGTTCGGGCATAGCTATGCCGCACCAAATTTGTCGGGCTCGGTGCATTGGTGAGGCGCCAATGGAAGGCACAGATTCCATCATGGCCCCGATCGCTCGGATCAACCTGAGACACACCCGCATTTAGATGTGTCGCCTCAGCTTCTCCTTTTGATCCCTGCTTGTAGCATCGACCCGGCGGGCGAATGACCAGTCGGCAAGATCTCACTCCCCAAGGCCCACCCGCCCTCCCGTGTTGGCCAAGCACTTCTTCCACCTAGCGCACGCAACTTCTTCCGCCTGCAAGCTAGCCATTTATATTTGATCAAAAGTACAAAATCGTCAAAATACTTCATTCAACCAATTATAGACCCAAGATCGCGCCATGACTTTGCTAATGTTATATTCATGAGGAAGTACAAATTTTCCCGTTAAGGTTAACATAGTAATTTTTAGTTGTTGAAATATTGTTCTTTCACTCGTAGACGATGCTCCGAATCGGAAAGCAGTCACGAGGAGGACAAAGCATCTATGGGCGAAGTTATTCAATTAGGACTGCGGCGTGATAGCAAGCTGGGGTGCGGCACTGCTGTTGTTCAACACAACCAGTCCAGTGGGACTCTCGAGGACCGCATTGGAGCTGGAGAACAGCTTGCGGTCTCGGCCGCATTCAAAGGGCCGTTCCAGTTTCCGTTCCGCCAAGCGCAACCTGCACGGAATAAGGCAGGCCCGAAGCGGGCTGGCGTCCTGAACGACCACCATATCGATCTCGTGCTCAGGCACATTTGGGAGACGAGCAACAGTGTGGCCAGCGACAGCGTCAAGTTCCTGCTGTCTTGTAAGGGCGGCCTGCGCGCGAGCGAGATTGCGCAGCTAACGCGCCGCGATTTTACCGATGTGGAGGGCCGGGTTTACAAGGAGATGACGGTTTACAGTTCGAAGACCCGGCATTCGCGCGACGTTCCTATTCATCCGTTGCTGAAGCAAGCCTTGCAGCGACTCATCGAACAGCATCCCGAAGTGAAGAGAGTCGCGTTCAGTGCGCGCTACGGCAAGGTTCGCGTGCAGAACGCCAAAGCTGTCACCGTCTGGTTCTTGCGACTTTATCGCGAGGTCGGGCTGGCCAATTGCTCAAGCCATTCGGGCCGCCGGACCTTCGGGACCAAACTGGCGCGTCGGTGCAACCTCCATCATTCGAGCCTCGCCGACGTTCAGCGCTTTATGGGCCACCGCCAACTGAACTCCACCCAATGCTATATCGAACTTTCGGATAACGCGGAGGCCATGGTCCTTGCGCTTTGAGCCCAACATCACCGGCGAGCCCGCATCGCTTCTCGAACAGCTTCAGGGTCTGGCCGTAGTTGAACGGATCGACGTCGCGCCGCGTGCACCGCGGTTGACCAGTGCGCCAGTTGGGTTTGCCGAAGGCCGTCTTGGCGCCTGGCTCAAATCCAGTGTGGGCGGGCTCGATCAGCTGTTCCTTCACCAGGGCATCGGCTTGGCCGCGATTGTCCAGAACCTCAACGTGGTCGTCGCGACCGCGACGGCGTCCGGAAAATCGTTGATCTTTATGGGCGCAGCCATCCGGAAATTGCTCATCGGCAAGGGCCGCGTCCTGGTCTTCTATCCGCAGAAAGCTCTGGGCAGCGATCAGCGCCAACGCTGGGAACAGGAATTGGTCAACGCTGGCTGTCCCCGCACCTGGGTCGGCGAGATTACCGGCGACACGCCGATGGAGGAACGCGAGGCCGTCCTTGCAAGCGCCCGGATCATCCTCGCGACGCCCGACGTGATCCATTGCTGGTTGATGCCCGCGCTTGCCTCTCCAGCAGTCGCCACTTTCCTTCGCGCGCTCGAACTCTTGATCCTCGATGAGGCGCACGCACTGGAAGCCGTGTTTGGCTCGCATGCCGCGCTATTCATCCGCCGCCTGCGCGACGCCAAACGCCGGCTCACGAGCAAAAACGGGCTGACCCCTGTGACCGGCGACGAATTCCAAATCGTCGCTGCCACCGCGACGCTCGGGGATCCGCAAGCGCATTTGCGCGCGCTGACCGGTCTCGACTTCGTGCTGGTCGACGAAAAAGACAATGGCGCTCCCAGCCATGGCCTGACCGTACTCCACGTCGAAGGCCCCGATGTCGGCAGTCCGGCCGAGCAGATGTGCGCCGAATTGGTCGAGCGGCTGAGCGGCTGTATGCCGGCAAAAACAGCGCTCATCGCGTTTGCCGATAGCCGACAAGGGGTCGAGCGGATCATTCGCCGCGTCGGCAAGTCCGACGTCCTGCCTTACCGCAGCGGATACAGCCGCGAAGATCGCCGGGCGATCGAAACCGAATTGCGCAATGGCAAGCTCGCCGGCGTCATCGCCACTTCAGCGCTCGAGCTTGGCATCGATCTCCCGCAATTCGCGCTGGGTTTGACACTCGGCGTTCCGTCCAGCCGCAAGTCGCTCCGCCAACGGATCGGCCGCATTGGCCGCACCCAGCGCGGCGTGTTTGTGGTGATCGCTCCGCGAACCGCATTCGCCAAGCTCGGCAGCTCGCTGCGCGAATATGTCACCGGCCCGGTCGAGCATACCTCGCTCTACCCCGACAATCCCTTCATCCAGTTTCAGCACGCGCGTTGTCTGCTCGAAGAGGCAGGCGGCCTCGAAGCGCCAGAGCTGGACGCGCGTATTGGTTGGCCGCAGGGATTCAGCGAGAGCCTCGCATACGCCGAGATCGGCGCGACGCGCCCGCGATTTCTCGACGAAACCGCCGCGCTAGGCCGCGAACGTCCGCATCTTGCTTACTCGCTGCGCTCGATGCCTGGCGACAAATTCGTTCTGCGCCATGCGGTGAACGGAGAAGTTATCGGCTTCATCGACCATGAGAAGGCGCTGCGCGAAACCTATCCCGGCGCGACTTATTTCCATTTTCGGCAGCCTTACCGGGTCGAAATGTGGCGCTATCTCGGGTTTGCCCATGAAATCGAACTTCGGCCCGTCCGCCATGCCGAACCGACCCAGCCGATTCTGCGTTGCCAGGTCGCGATTGCGCTGGGCGAAGAAGATCTTATCGAGCACCATCATCTGGCGAGCGAGAGCGGCAGCCTGGCTGAAACCCAGATCCACGTGACGGAATCGGTCGAAGGTTTGCGCTACGGTCAGGCAAGCGTGCTCTACAAGGATCTCGCTCAGAAGGATCGGCGCCTGACGCGCAAATCGCGCCGATATCCCACGAGCGGGATTATGATCCGCATTTCCGAGCCATGGTTCTCAGGCGACGGTGAACAGCAGATGGCCATGCGCCGCGCTGTCGGCGAGGCCTTCGAGGCCATGCTGGTCTCGGCCTACGGGATTTCTCCGCGTGACTTGCGCAGTGCCCACACAGGCCTGTCGCTCCGCGGACCTGACGGCGCCAAGCGTATCGACGATGCTGTTGTCATCTTCGACAGCGTCATCGGCGGACTGCGCTTATCGGCGCCGTTGTTTGTCGACTTTGCCGCGATCCTGGACCGCTTGGCGCGGGCCGCTGAGCTGGCCGGCAGCGAAGCGCTGATTTCAGCCAATACTGTCGAGCGCTTGCGCCGTTGGCACGAGGGTCTGAGTGCGGCCGATCAGGCCGAATCAAATTTGCCAAAGGTGGGGAACGATGAGCTGCTCATTTTTGCCCCCGAGAGCATCGTCTCGGTCCGCGCCCGCGGGAGCATCGAGGAGCGCCGCTTGATCGAGCCAGCGCTTATCCCGGTCGGCGCCGGTGAGCAGCTCATGTACCGATACGAAGCAGCGCCCGGCGTCAACGCCTGGGTCGCCCACGACCAGATCGAGGCATTCGGCGACCAGTGGCGCATGGCCACCTGGAATCCGGCCACTGGAACCATTCAACTGAAAAGAGAAAACGTATGAGCGTAATGGAAATTGGAAATGGAATGCGTCCGCCGGCCCAGCTGGCTATCGCAATGACCGCAGCGGTCCCGTCGTGGCCCTTGCTGGCGATCGCTACGCTTGAATTCGACGGTCTGGATTTGCACGTCCGCAATTCTGCCATCTTCGCATCCGACGAATCCGATCAACGGTGCCTGTTGGCCATGGTCGATGACCTCACCAAGTTTGCGAACGAGCAACGCATCGCGAAAATTCTTATCCAGCGTGGCCCATCGAAGGGTCCGCAACCCGCTGCACCGCTCAATCAACGGCACGAAGCCGCCTTGATGGTCGTCAAGGGACTCAAAGCTGACACGGTGAGCTCGGCCAAGTTGGCCGGCTGGCGCAACAAGCACTATCCCGAATTACCCGAAGCGCCGATTGATTTGCCCTCGCGTCAGCACAAGCTGCTCGGCCGAGCCTATGCCGCAGCGGCCTATGCGATCTACGCCGAGATCCAGGAACGGTTCGTGACATGCCCATGAAACTTGGCATTCTTCGCGAAAGCAGCCCTAAGCCTTCAACCGGGTATCCGCGCAAGGCCCAGATCGCACGCGTGGTTGGCGCGGCGCGCGAGAGTGGCATTCCTGTCAATAATCTCGAGGTCGGCAGCGACGGCCACATCCGGGTAGGTTATTCGCCGCCGACCGCAACGCAGAACAGCGCAGTCGATGAGGACGAGTTTCAGCGCTGGGAGCGCGAAGGTCGCCTTTGATCAAGCACGTCCATGTCGTCGAAATCCGCCGCGTTGGTCAGCCCAGCGTGTGGTACATCTATGCCTGGCGAGGAGGACCGCGTGTCCACCGCTACGTCGGCGCCAAGCGGCCGCGGCTGGACGCGGCGACAATTCAAGCCATCAGCAACGCTCAGAGCGCGCGCTACGCGATCGATCCCACCAAGTTTCGCTCGCTGATCCGGCAGTGGTGCCCAAGCAGTGCCGAGTGGAAGCGGCTTGCGCCCAGCACGCAGCGCACTTGGCGTAGTCATGTCGATCGTATCGAAGAAAAATGGGGCGAGACGCCGCTGTCGTTCTGGAATGACACGCGGATGATCTCCAAGGTCGTTGCCTGGCGCGATTCCCGCGCCGATACAGCCCGAGCTGCCGACATCGGGATTACCGTCTTGCGAACGATCCTCGAGTTTGGGCGGCTCCGGGGCTTGATTCAGGCCAACGCGGCTGCCGGGATCGGGACCCTGTACCGCAACGGTCAGCGGGCCGACATCGTGTGGACCGATGAGGAGATGGAGCGCTTCACCGCAAGGGCCTCGAAAATGGGCCTGCCGCTCATTGCAGATGGTATGCGCCTCGCAGCGCTCACCGGTTTGCGACGCACCGACTTGGTCACGCTGATTTGGGATGAGATCGGCGAACACGCCATCATGAAGCGCGCCGCCAAGCGCAGCGCGGGCAAGCGGCGCTACGCGACGATGCCGATGGTCCCGGCGCTCGCCGCATTTCTCGCCGAGCTTAAGACACGCAGCCGCCGCGACGGGGTGGAGACCGTACTGGTCAACAGTTTCGGTAAATCGTGGAGTGTGATGGGCTTTGGTGGGAGCTTCAACCGGATCCGCGACGCAGCTGAAGTCTACCATATCGATGCCGATACCGGCGAGCGGAAGGCCAAGCACCTCCACGACATCCGCGGAACTTTTTGCACCAAGCGTCTCACCGAGACCGACCTGTCAGATCGTGAGGTGGCCGAGATAATGGGGTGGTCGCCCGATCGGGTCAGCGGGATCCGCCGCGTATATGTCGACCAATCGCAAGCTATTATCGCGCTGGGAAAGCGGCTTGGTCAATTTGGTGGGGTCAAACAGAGTATGGCGTGAGCCTGCGCAGATTTGAGGATTAGCCGGGCGGTCTGGGCGATATTCACCAGCTCGATGCCATGCGCGATGATCATGCTGGCGGACTATTCAACGAGCGTTGGAGCGCTTCGACGGTTTCGAGGACGGCATCGAAGTCGGGCACATCGCCGAAAATCATGCCAGCCATCGCGCGGTAATCCCGGCGTAGGTCAGCGATCATCGCATCGGTTGGCATCAGGGAAAAGCTGCCCGGTTCGGCATGGGCGAGATCGAGATCGCGGCTGTTGAAAAACATCCGGGCATGGGCGACGCAGTCTCGGCCGAGCGCGGGGTTGGCCAGCGCTGCGGCGCCTGTTCCGGCGATCATCAGCTGATGCACGTCATAATAGTGGCGCGAGACGCGCTGGCCGCCTGCCCGCAGAACCTGCCGGACGTCGAACCAGCGGCGCAGACCGTGGAGAATTATGACCTTGTCCCAGAAGGTCCGCTCCGCATCGACTATCGTCACTTTGGCGACTGTCAGGTCAAGGTCAGGCAGATCGTCGGCAAGATAGGGCATGACGCTATGCCGGGCATGAGGGTCGAGTGCGGATCGGGCGCCGGATTCGATTTTGACGGCTTTGCGAATGTAGCCATCGGCCTCGGCGGTGACGCTTGGATACCAGAGGAGAAGGCTTTGCGCGCTTTCATCGTCTGGATCGAGTTCGACCTTCACGCCTTCCGTGTCCTCGCCCACTGCACTGGTCAGTGCCGCCGAAAGCTGTGCGAGCAAGTCTCCGCCGATAAAGGTCTGGCATGCCGCTTTGATGGCATCGAGCTTGGCCTGTCGCTTCTTGCCGGACATCTTCTCCAATGTCTCGACGCTTGCGTCTTCGCCAATGTCTTCGCGAAACACCGTGATATCGATGTCCTCGGAGAAGCGCTGAATCAGGCCGAAGCCCTTTGACAGCGATGTTCCCCCTTTGAATAG
>JAYWBP010000144.1:0-3717 GCA_043781375.1 Novosphingobium sp. | reverse complement strand
TCCAGCACTTCGGTGACATCTTCGCCGAGCGGGCGAAGCGCGCCACCGCATTTGGGGCATTCGCAGGGGGCGGCATGCTCCACCACATCGCGCGGCAGCGCCTCGGGCAACGGCTTGCGCACGGGCTGGCGCCGTGGGATTTTGGTGTCGGTCGCGGCGGTCTTTTCCGCCTCCGGCGGGGGGTAGCTTGCGCCACCTGCTCTTCGAGTTCGCCCAGCACCAGTTCAAGCTGTTCGATCGCGACCCGCAACTTCTCCGAGGAGGAACCAAACCGCTCGCGCAGCAGCTTCGCCAGGCGCAGCTTCAACTGTTCGTTGCGCAGCACCTGCTCCTTCAGCCCGTTCAGCGCGGCTTGCAAATTAGTCGCCTGCTGTTCAAGTGCAGCCGCGTGCTCGTCTTCGCGATGCAGCAACAACGTCCGCAGAGCGGTCGCGTTGCGCGGCAATGTTGCGGGATCGAGCGATGTTGGCATGCGCGAATCTTCGTGCATCGATCCGCGTCGTGGCAAGTCATTTCTTGCTATAAATGCACGGGCCGGAGGTAACCGCCACCTGAGGCCGGTGAATTCGCCAGTCCGATGGCGGGGGAATCTGCCGCTGACATCGAAGTAATCGCGACTACTGTCCGGCCTTTTTGGCGGGGGTAGCAGTAGTGCCGAGACCGAGGGCGGAGATGCGACGGATCAGGGAAGTTTTACGATTGCGTGCGGAATTGGGCTTGAACCTGAGCGCGATAGCGGCGGGTGCGAGGCTCGCACGATCGACGGTGCGGGCTTATCTGGATCGAACCGAGGCAGCGGGTCTGGACGCCGCCGCGGCCGATGTGCTGTCCGATGCGGCGCTGGAGGCGGCGCTTTTCCGCCCGGCGCCGACGGCCCAAAAACGGGTTCTGCCGGACTGGGCTGCGGTGGATCAGGAACTGCGGCGCCACAAGCACGTCACGCGCAAGCTGCTGTGGATGGAGTACAAGGCCGCCGATCCGGACGGTTTGGGGTTCAGTCAGTTCAAACAGCGTCTGAGCGACTGGCAGAAGGCCTCGGGGCGAGGCTTGTCGATGCGCCAGGTGCATCATGCCGGCGAGACGGTGCAGGTCGACTATGCTGGCGACACGGTCGCGGTGGTGGACGAGGGGACGACCCGCGCGGCGCAGATCTTCGTGGCCTGCCTGCCGTGTTCGGGGCTGATCTACGCCGAGGCGAGTTGGACCCAAACGGCGGCCGACTGGCTGGCCACGCATGTGCGGCTGTTTGCCTTTCTGGGTGGCGTGCCGGCCAAGGTGGTCCCCGATAATCTGAAGGTCGGTGTCACCCACGCCTCCTATTACGACCCGGTGATCAACGCTAGCTACGCCGGGCTGATCAAGCATTACGGCACGGCGGTGGTGCCGGCACGGGCGCGCAAGCCGCGCGACAAGCCGGGGGTGGAAAATGGCGTGTTGCAGGCTTGCCGCTGGCTGCTGGCGCCGCTGCGCCATCGCCAGTTCTTCTCGTTGGCCGAACTGAACCAGGCGATTGCATTGCTGCTCGGCGAACTGAACGACAAGCCGATGGCGCCCCCGCGCGAGGGCAGCCGGCGCAGCTTGTTCGAAGCGGTGGAACGCGGCGCCCTCAGGCGCTTGCCGATGGAGCCTTACGTGGTCGGCCACTGGGCCATCGGGGTGAGCGTCAACCTCGACTATCATGTCGCATTCGAGCGGAACTTCTACTCGGTGCCCTATGCGCTGGTGCGCAAACGGGTCGACATCTTCATCACGCAGACCGCCGTGCAGATTTTCCATCGCGGCGAGCGGGCGGCCAGCCATGCCCGGCCGGGCGGACATAACCATTGGACCGCATTTCGACAACGCGAGTTGTAACCGCCGAAACGCGGACTGGACAACGCTGGGCGAGCACATGCCACCGGCACACCAGGCGGTGGCCAACCGGACACCGGATTGGGTGCGCGGCCAGGCGGCAAAAGTCGGTGTGGCCACGGCGGCCTATGTCGAGCGGTTGCTGACCGGACGCGATCATATCGAGCAGGGCGTGCGGTCATGCTTGGGCGTTTTGCGTCTGGCGAACCGTTATCCCGGCGAACAACTGGAAGCCGCTTGCGTGAGGGCGATGGTGGCGGGCGCCAGTTCGTCGGGCTTTGTCGAGCAGTTGCTCAAATACGGCCGCCCCCTCACCGACAGCGTCGCCGACGACGACGTTGGGCATCACCGCAATACTACGCATTTCGTTGGCTTCGTCTCGCGACGACGAAATGCGGGATCCGTGGTGCCGACTACTACCACTGACGATCGGCACCGCCGATTCAGCCACTCAGGCCAGCCACTCAGGCCAGCCACTCAGGAAGGACACCCCATGCACCAGCCGACCATTGAGAAACTCCACGCGCTGCGCCTTGGCGCCATGGCCAATGCGTTGAGCGCCCAACTCCAGCAGCCCGCGATTGACACGATGCCATTCGCCGAGCGGCTGGCGTTGCTGGTCGACATCCAGCACAGCGCGATGCTCACTGCGGCGTTGGAGCAACGTCTGACCCGGGCTGGCATGCGCCAGTCCGCTTGTGTGGAAAATCTTGACCTGCGTACCCCGCGCGGGCTGGACCGGTCGACCATACAGGCGCTGGCCGGCGGGCCCTGGCTGCGCCAGCACCGCAACGTTTTGGTCAGCGGTCCGGCGGGGATTGGCAAGAGCTGGATTGCCTGTGCTCTCGGCAACCAGGCGGCACGTGATGGCGTCTCGGTGCTTTACAAACGGTTGTCGCGATTGCTGGACGAGTTGGCGGTGGCGCGGTTGCATGGACGCCAGGCGCGGCTGCTCAAGACCCTGGCCCGCACGCGTCTGCTGATCGTGGACGACTGGCTGATGGCCAAGCTGAGCGCCGATCAGCGGCGCGACCTGATGGAGGTGATCGACGATCGGCACGGCCGTGGCTCGACGATCGTGGCCACGCAAATCCCACAGGACCGCTGGCATGAGCAGATTGGCGACCCCACCTATGCGGACGCGATCCTGGACCGCTTGGCGCACAACGCCTACCGCCTCGAGCTCAAGGGCGAGTCAATGCGTCGCAAGGCGTCGCGTCGTGGCGCGGAGGGGGCTGTGGATGAAATAGATCAATGAAGTAAATAAGTTAGTATAGTTATCCCCGATATTCACGCAATCCACAGGCGGAAATTTTTCAACATCAATCAGGGTGCAGAATAGATTAATTGACTAACTCTCTTCTTACAAGATATTGTCACCTGTCAGCGCAGCTCAACCTCGCCTAAAGGCTCGGTGCGTGCCACCAAGGGGTGGCGGTTACCTCCGGCCTCAGGTGGCGATTACGATCGGCCTCGAGTGGCGAAAACTTCGGCCCGCGCAGTAAATCGGTGATATAGCTGTTGTGGTAAGTCCGCTTGCCCTTGATATTCAAAGTTTCGATCGAGAACCAGTTGACCAGCAACGCGTCTTCCGTGGCCCGTATCGGCACCGCGGACAGCCAGCGATAGATCGTTGTCGTGCGTTTGCCGCGGATGACATCGGTCACGCGGTGTTCCTCCAGTTCGGCACCACTAATATATTCGGTGATGGTCTGGTGCGACGCTGGTTTGCACGTGAAGATGAAATTCCCACCCGCCTGTTGGACGGCCTCGGCGATGGGCTGGCAGGCGAACAGATCGTCGCCGAGGAAGACCGGCCGGAGCGGCTTCACCGCCGGGCCATGGCGGATCAGCCAGCGTTTGGCC
>JAYWBP010000143.1:0-11212 GCA_043781375.1 Novosphingobium sp. | reverse complement strand
CGCTATGTGATCGTCGGGATCGTCGCGCTGGCCGCAGTGCTAACCCCGCCCGACGTGGTCTCGCAGTTGATGCTGGCGGTGCCGATGCTGTTCCTTTTCGAAGGCTCGTTGATCGTCATGCGCTTGGGCGAACGTAAGGCTGCCAAAGTAGCGGCTCGCGAGGCGAAGGCTGAAGCGGTGGTGGTGGAGCAATCGGCGGGTGAGCCAACTCCAGCCGAGTGACGGCCTGTTTGATCTGGTGACGCACTGCGCCCGCTAACAGCTAACGGTGTGGCCGACGCGCCTTTCTTAAGGGGCCGCGCGGGATTTGGGTTGCGTGCGATGTTGCGAATGGCCTGACCGATGGTTCACGCTTGGCGCCGGTTCGGCTCGGTCCTGAGGCGAAGGCCCGGGGTCGTTCGGATTCGCGGTCGTGCCACCTCCAAGGGGATAAATCTTCCCGCGCCACATCCTTCGTCGTGGGGCGGGCCTCGTCTGGACGCGCAAGCCGCTGACAGAGGGGGTCTTACCCGCTCTATTGCGATAGCCCACCACGCTGCGGCGGTTCCCTCCCCCGGCCAGGGAGGGGCCTATCCAGCGCATACAAAAAAACGGGGCCCAAAAGCCCCGTTTTCTCTAATTTGGTGCGACGCAGCTTACGGGCTGGTCGGCTTGTTGGTCTTGCTGCGGGCCAGCAGATAGATGCCGGTGCCGAACAACACAACGGCCACGATCAGCAGCAGCGACGAGCTACCACCCATCTGGCTCTCTTCGGTAACAGCGGCCGCAGTGCGGCTCACTTCGACCGCAGCGGCCTGCGCGATGGCGGGCGTGACGGTCAGGGTCAAGACGGCGGCAGCGGCAGCCAATTCACGGAAGTTCATTCAAATATCTCCTTCAAGCTCATTATCTCGCTTAATGAAAGCCTAAGGCCCGCACAAGCAATAAGTTACGACACACATGCCCCACTAGATCCGAGTTTGATCCCGTTTCCGTCGCACCGAGCCGTAAGGCAATATAACCCTTATCAGCTTTGCATCGACCGGCAAGAACCAATTAACTCCAACTTGGCTGATCCGTTCCAAGAACGCGACTAAACGATTACACGTTTCCAATATCTTAATCGGAAACCCTAGGAATAGGCCGGGTTGGCTTAACCACGATCAATTTGGCGGTGTCGCCGCAGCTTTGGAAGCGGATCCAGATGCAGCCGCCGCAGCGGGCCGGGCCAAGTCATAAACCAGGCGGCCTCCGACCCAGGTCTGGAGCACCTTTGTCGCGCGCAATTCGCTTGGGCTTGCCAGCAATGGATCACGGTCGACCAACAGGAAATCCGCCCGTTCGCCCTTGCTCAGGCGACCGAATCGGCCCTCGGCAAACCCGGCGAAGGCTCCGCCGGAGGTATAGGCAGCAAGCGCGGTTTCGCGGGGTACGCGCTCTTGTGGCTGCCATCCGCCATAAGGCTGGCCATCCGCGCCCTGCCGCGTGATCGCGGTCGCAATTCCGGCAAAAGGGTCTGGTGCCTCGACCGGCGCGTCCGAACCGAAAGCCAGCCTCGCACCTGCGGAATTTAAGGATCTCCAAGCGTAAGCGCCTGCCAGCCGCGCCGGGCCGAGCCGTGCTTCGGCCATCGTCCGGTCGGAGCTTTGATGAACCGGTTGCATCGAGGCTATGATGCCGTTGCGCCCGAATCGCGCAATGTCGGCCGGATCGACCACCTGGGCATGCTCGATCCGCCACCGGCGATCGCCTTTGTACACATCCGCCATCGATTCGATTGCATCCAGAACCGAGGCATTCGCAGCGTCACCAATGGCGTGGACGGCCACTTGAAAGTTGTCGATTGCAGCGCGGCTCATCAGATTCTTGAGCTGGGTGGCGCTGAGCAGGACGTTGCCCCGGTTCGCCGGGTCGTCCGCATAAGGAGCCTTGAGCGCTGCCCCGCGCGAACCAAGCGCACCATCGGCATAAAACTTGACCCCGCCCAGGTGCAGCCGATCATCATAAAGCCACGGCGTCGGACGCGGCCCGGCAATCAACATCATGGCGTCGGTACCCAAGGCGTAGGCCATGATCCGCATCTGCAGCCCGTTGACGTCGCCCGCGCGACGGAACGTCTGCCAGTCCTCGATCGTGGTGCCCATGTCGGCCACAGCGGTCAGCCCTTTGGCGAGCATCAACTGCTGCGCGGTGGCCAGCGCCAAGTCGCGGTCTTCGGGACGAGGAGGGGGCACGATCCGTTCGACCAGGCTGCGCGCTTCATCGACGAGTACACCAGCGGGGCGCTGGGTTCCGGCAATGCGCTCGATCCGTCCGCCCGCTGGGTCTTTGCTTAGCGCGGTGACGCCCGCAGCGCCCAGCGCCAGGGTGTTTGCCCAGCCGGCATGGCTATCGATCCGCAGCATCCACACCGGGCGGCCCTTGACCGCCGCGTCGAGCTCGGCAGCGGTGGGGAAACGGCCCAGATTCCAGCTTTCCTGGTTCCAGCCGCGTCCAATTACCCACGGCCGGTCAGGATGAGCGGCGGCATAGGCGGCGATTTTTGCCAGCGCCTCGGCCAGGGATTTGGTGTCCGACAGGTCGAGGGTCAGCGCGGCAAAGCCCACTTCCATAACGTGGACGTGCGAATCGATCAGCCCCGGCATCAGCACCCGGCCTTGTCCGTCGACATGATAGTCGGCCCGCGCCGGTTTCTTGTCGCCGCGGTGGAAGACCTGGAGGATCTTGCCGTCGGGGCCGATCAGCAAGGCGGTAAAGTGTTCAACTTTGTCCGCAGCGTCCAGCGTGACGCCATCGACATTGTCGACGAGCGTATCGGCGTGCGCCGGGGTGGCAGCGAGCAGGGCGAGAGCAATGGCCCCGAGCGCGACTCTCACGCCGCGCCCTTGCGCGGCAGACGGCGGATCAAGGCGCTGGTATCCTGACGCCCGCCGCCCAGCGCCTGGACGTCGGCATAGAACTGGTCGATCAGCGCAGTAACCGGCAGCGAAACGCCCAGGCCACGGCCTTCGTCCATTGCCAGGCCAAGGTCCTTGCGCATCCAGTCGACCGCAAAGCCGAAGTCGAAGCTGTCCTGCGCCATCGAGGCCCAGCGGTTGTCCATCTGCCAGCTCTGCGCGGCCCCGCTCGAGATCGCGTCAAACACCTTGTCCATGTCGAGGTGCGAGGCCTGGGCCAGGCGCATCGCTTCGGCCAAGCCGGCCAGGACGCCAGCGAGACAGATCTGGTTGGCCATCTTGGTCAGCTGGCCCGCCCCGGCCTTGCCGACATGGACAATCCGCCGGGCATAAGCGGCCATCACCGGCTCTGCTGCCGCGATGGCGTCGACCCGTCCGCCGCACATGAGAGTGAGGGTGCCGGCCTCGGCTCCGGCCTGGCCGCCAGTCATCGGCGCGTCGACGCAGTGGACTTCCCTGTCGCGCGCCTCGACCGCGACCTGGCGCGCGATCCGCGCCGATACGGTGGTATGGTCGATGAAGACGGACTTGCGCGCAAGCGTGGTGAACACACCTTGCGGGCCGAGAACGACGTCGGCGAGATCATCGTCGTTGCCGACGCAGGTGATCACTGCATCCGCTCCTTCTGCTGCTTCGGCAGGGCTGCGCGCGATGGTTACGGCACCATCCGGGTTAGCCTGCTGCCAGGCTTCGATCCGCGCCGGCGAACGGTTGTAGAGGGTTAGGGCATTGCCGGCTGCGGCAAGATGGCGGGCGATCGGCCCGCCCATCACGCCGAGGCCGATGACCGAAATACGTCTGGGGTCGTTCATCGCGCTCTCTTAGCCGCTTATCGTGCTGCCGCCAGCCACGTTCTTCTTGCCAGCGCGCTGCAATGCGGTATCCGCCTGCGCCGATGACATGGCTGCATCATCCGCGCGTCGCAATCCTGGCCAAGGCGGCATTCTGGCTGGCCTGCGCCGGTGCCGTTGTTCTGGCCCTGCTGCCCATGCCGCCGCACCTGGTGATCGATCAATTCGGCGACAAGTTCGAACACATTCTGGCCTTTTCGGTCCTGTCGGGGCTTGCCGCCTTTGCCTATCCCCGGGCTCTGCGGTGGCGCGTGGCCGAGCGGTTGTCGTTCCTGGGCGCGCTGATCGAAGTGGCGCAGTCGATCCCTGCGCTGCACCGTGATTGCGACATCCGCGACTGGATCGCCGATACCTTGGCGATCGTGGTGGTGACCGCGCTCGCCCAGCTCTTGATGCACCGCACGCGCCCTGTCCCTCGGGACGAAGTGGCGGGCGATAGCGGTTCCCAAGCCTGACGCTTTGGGATAGGGCGCGCGTCCATGAACCGGATGACCCCGCAGCCGCTCGTCGGCGAGACCGCGTTGCTGACGATCGACGATGTTCGCGCCGCAGCCGCGCGGATTGCTGGATCGGTAGTCCGCACCCCGATCCTCTACAGCGAAACACTGAGCAAGATTTCCGGCGCGCAAATCTGGCTCAAGTTCGAAAACCTGCAGTTCACCGCCGCCTATAAAGAGCGCGGCGCACTTAACGCGATGCTGCTATTGGGCGGGGCGCGCTGCAATCGTGGCGTGATCGCCGCCTCGGCCGGGAACCACGCCCAGGGGTTGAGTTATCACGGACGTCGGCTGGGCTTTCCGGTGACCATCGTCATGCCCAAGACCACGCCGACGGTGAAGATCATGCAGACCGAAAGCGTCGGCGGAACGGTAGTGCTCCACGGCGAAACCTTTGACGAGGCCTATGCCCATGCCCGCGAGCTGGAAGTCGAGCTGGGGCTGACGTTTGTCCACCCGTTCGACGATCCGCACGTTGCCGCAGGGCAGGGGACGGTCGCGCTTGAGATGCTCGAGGACGTGCCCGAGCTGGATATGCTGGTGATCCCCGTTGGCGGTGGTGGGCTGGCTTCGGGAATGGGCACCGCGGCGCGGGGGATAAAGCCCGACATCGGCCTGATCGGGGTCGAGGCGCAGCTGTTTCCTTCAATGTATAACCGCCTTAAGGGAACCGATCTGCCCAGCGGGGGGGATACCCTGGCCGAGGGCATCGCGGTGAAGGAGCCGGGCGAGTTCACTTCGGAGGTCCTCGCTGGCTTGCTCGACGATTTCGTCCTCGTCGACGAAGCCGCGCTGGAAAACGCGGTGGCGCTGCTGCTGCAGATCGAAAAGACCGTGGTCGAAGGTGCGGGCGCTGCCGGGCTTGCCGCCGTGCTCGCCCATCCGCAACTTTTCGCCGGACGCAAGGTCGGGATCGTCCTTACCGGGGGCAATATAGACACCCGCCTGCTCGCCAATGTGCTGCTGCGCGATCTTGCCCGGTCGGGGCGGCTTGCCCGTCTCCGGCTGACCCTGCAGGATCGCCCTGGCGCGCTATTCAAGGTGATGCGCGAATTTGACATTCATAACGTCAACATCATCGAAATCTACCACCAGCGGATTTTCACTACACTCCCCGCCAAAGGCTTGATCACCGACATCGAATGCGAAGCGCGCGACAAGAATCAGCTCGACGGTCTGGTCGCGGCGCTACGCGACAAAGGGTATGTGGTGAGCCAGGTGGAGCTGGCTTGAAGGGGATTTTACTCGCAACCCCAATACCGCCTGGAATTACTGGAACATTCCCACTCATCGGACATTGCCTTACGAATGGATATCTCCGGCAGCTGCGCAATCGTCACCGGCGGTGAATCCGGCATCGGCCGCGCCTGCGCCGAGGCACTGGGGCGGGCCGGGGCAAATGTGACGCTCACGTATTTCAAGGACGCTCCCGCTGCCCAAGAGGTTGTGGCTGCGATAGCCAGCGCAGGCGCCAGGGCCCAGGCAGTGCAAACCGATGTCAGCGACGAGGCCCAGGTCGAAGCCCTGTTTACCGCCGCCGAGCAAGCCTTCGGCCCGGCCCGGCTGCTGGTCAATTCCGCCGGACTCAACATGAGCGGCAACTATATCAAGGACATGACCCTCGCCCAGTTCGACCGGGTGATCCGCGCCGATCTTTATGGGCCGTTCCTGACCTGCCGCCGCTTCGTGCGCGGGCTCGACGGTAAGGATGGGGCCAAGAACAAGGGTGGCCGGATCGTCAACCTCTCCTCCATCCACGAGCGCGCGCCCCGCCCCGGCGGGGTCGAGTACGACAGCGCCAAGGGCGGCCTGGCTCAGCTCACCGCCACCCTCGCGCTCGAACTCGCCCCGCAGCACATCGCGGTCAATGGGGTTGCGCCCGGGATGATCCTGACCCCGATGAACGCCAGCGCGATGGCTGATCCCGCCGAACTGGCACGCAAAGCCGCCGCGATCCCCTGGGGCCGCGCGGGCACCGCCGCCGAGGTCGCCGACCTGGTCGTTTATCTGCTATCGCCGATGGCCGACTATATCACCGGGACCACCGTGACCATCGACGGCGCCTTGTCGCTGGTTATCGCCCAGGGAGCCTGACTGCATGGCCGAAACCGATGCTCACCTCGCCTATGTGGTCGAGGCGCTCGACGTGGTTACGATCGACAGTTCGCGCAGCGATGGCCTGCTCGACGGACACGATCTGATGAGCCCCTATGTCTGGCGGACCTCCGGCAAGACCCAGTTGCTGGTGCGCGTTCTCAACAACCCGCTGCGGTCGACCGACCCGACCGGGGTGATATACTCCGGCCAATCGGAAGACGGGCTCGCCTTCACCATGGACGAAAAGCCCGCGATCGTCCCGGGCCAGGATTTTGTCGACGCTGGCGGAGTCGAGGATCCGACGGTCGTCATCGCGGAAAAAGGCCTGCTGCTGGTGTTCTTCACCGGGGTCGACGCAGCGCGCAAACAAGGCTCGCTGCTGGTCGCCAAGGGCTGCGACTTGACCGATCTGGTCAAGGAACGGGTCGTGCTCAAGGCTCCCGAGGGCGAGGGCAACATCAAGGAAGCCACCGTTGCGCAAGGCGCCGACGGCAAGTTCCGCCTGTTCTACGAATATGCCAAGGACAACGCCTCGCGCATCGGCATGGCCCTGGCCGACGGACCCGAGGGCCCGTGGGAAGTCCAGCCCGACCCCTTTCCGATCCGCGAGGACGCCTGGGACAACTGGCACCTCTCCACCGGGCCGATATTGGCCCGCCGCGGCGAGGCTCCGGTGATGTTTTACAACGGTGCCACCGCCGACGCCCGCTGGCGGATCGGCTGGGTTGCTTTTGACGAAAACTACACCCGCGTGGTCGATCGCTGCATCGAGCCCCTGCTGGTCCCCCCGCCGCCCAAGCTGCGCGATGGCATCGACATCGCCTTTGCGGCATCGTGCGTGGATGAGGATGGGGCGGTGTATCTGTACTATTCGCTGGAGGACCGGTTGCTTAGGCGGGCGACGGTGCGGAAGTTGGGGTGAGGCGGGGCAGAATTCCGGAGACAGAGAACCCCGCCCCGCTCCGGCCCACCGCATATTTTTTCACCGGCAGTCTTTCTGAGCCATGCCGTTCGTGGGCGATGCAGCGGATCATGGGGAGGTGGCAGGCACTTTGGCGTCTGACGGAGGGGTGGATGTAGCTCCTGACCCGCGCATCTTGACTCCTTGTCGCACTAGGCACAGCCTGCACTTGGGGAATGGGTAGGCAAACCAGTCGGGGGACCGTTTTCATGAAATGCACCATCAGGCTTGCCGTTTTTGCCGGGATGACCGCTGCGGCGATCTGGCCAGCTTCAGCCACGAACAGCTGGGCGGGATATCATTGGGCCAGCAATGGCACCGGGGTTGCGCTCAAGGTCAACACATCGATCAGTTCGGTGTGGGACCGTTCGGTTACCGGTGCGATTGCTGACTGGGACAGTTCGGACAAGCTGGTTCTGACCCGGGCCGCCTCCTCGGCCACTCCCAAGCGCTGCAATCCGATCGCGGGCCAGATCCTGCTCTGCAACACAACCTATGGCCAGACCGGTTGGTTGGGGATTGCCTCGGTTTGGCTTTCCAATGGCCATATCAGCCAGGCGACGACCAAGCTTAATGACACCTATTTCAACACCGCCAGCTACAATAGCCCGGAGTGGCGCGCGCTGGTCGCCTGCCAGGAGATCGGCCATGATTTCGGCCTCGATCACCAGGACGTGGCTTTCGCCAACGTGAACCTGGGAACTTGCATGGACTATACCAATGCGCCTTTGGGCGGGTTGGTTGGCGGGTTCGACTACGGCCGGGCCAACATCACCCCCAACGCGCACGACTACGACGAACTGCGGATCATCTACAGCCATCCTGACGCTGGCTTTGGCGCGACCAATTTCGGCATCCGCCAGTTCGGCAAGCCTCTGCCCGACAGTGTGGTTGACGAGGAGCCGGGCGGTGACGATCCGGCCGACTGGGGCCAGGTCACCCACCGCGATGGCCAGGGCCGCCCCGACCAATTCATCAAGACTGTCGGGCCGGGCCGCAAGATGGTGACCAGCGTGTTCTGGGCGATCGGCGAGGGGCCGCAGTAGGGGCAGCTTGGCGGTTCAGCGAAGGATCGCGCTCCTGATCCAACTTCGCCTGACTTTGCGTTGCTCAGCAAGGCTGCGTAAACTTCTACCGGCGGGAGAAGGAATGGCCCGCCACCGCTACGCAAATCCCCGCATTGGCTTCGATCGGGCGGAAGGTGTGCAAAATAACATCTCGTTTACCCCGTTTGATGGTTAAAGCCCTTTCACCATTGCAGCGGGGGAGGCATAGTCATGCGACTCCGGCGGTTTTCAAAGACGGGGCAAGGCAGAGGAATTCGCAAAACTGTGACGGCGCCTGTTCGCTTTCCGCGATTTTTCGTGACCAGCCCCGCGCCGTGCCCGTACCTTCCGGGCCGGAGCGAGCGCAAAGTCTTTACCGAACTCAAAGGGCCTCACGCCGATGCGCTGAACGATGCGCTGGGGCGGATCGGATTTCGCCGTAGTCAGACCGTCGCTTATCGCCCGTCGTGCCTCGATTGCTCGGCCTGCGTCTCGGTGCGGGTGGTGGCGGACGAGTTCCGCGCTTCGACCACGCAGCGCCGTAATCTCAAGCGCAATTCCGATCTGGTGGTCAATGCCTGCCGCCCGTGGTCGACCTCGGAACAATTCGAGCTGCTCCAGCGTTACCTCGGTGCGCGCCATCCGGGTGGCGGCATGGCGACAATGGACGAGGTTGATTTTGCCGACATGGTGGAACATACCTCGGTCACTAGCTATGTCATTGAATACAGGGAACCTTCCGAGGATGGAATCACCCCTGGCCGACTGGTGGGCGCGTGCCTGACCGATCGCCAGGGCGACGGGCTGTCGATGATCTACAGCTTCTATGATCCGGAACATGAGAAACGCACCGGGCTTGGCAACTTCATCATCCTCGACCACATCCGCCGCGCCGCTGAGGCCGAACTGCCCTATGTCTATCTCGGCTATTGGGTCGAAGGCTCGGCGCGGATGCAATACAAGGTCCGCTATCGCCCGATGGAAAAGCTGGGCCGCGAAGGCTGGGTGCGGATTTCCAGCAATGACCAGGACCGCCTCATCGGCGCTGCTGTTGCCACTCCGCGCAGCGAATTGCCCCTGCCCGATGGCAGCGGTAAGGACGGCTTCCCCGGCGGCCAGGATCAGTACCGCCTCCACGACTGAGCAGATAAGCTCCCCGACTCTGCAAAAACACGTTTCGGCGCTGATAATTGCTGCGATTCTAGTGTTGGGCGCGACTCCGCTGGCGGCGCAGGACCGCTCAACCGATCGCGAACTGGAAAAGCTAGTCCCCGATGCCGCGGTGGTCGATCCGCAGACCTGGGCCAAGAGCCAGCCAAGCGATGTGACTAACCCTGCGCCGACCCAACTCGCCCCCGGCTCGCCGCTGGCCGAATTGCCCGGCTTTGCCTTGCCCTGGCCCGACCAGACGCTCGACCTGCCAGCCATAGCTGCGCTCAGTCCCGATCCCGATCTCGCCCAGGTCCTTGCCCAGCAGGCGGACGAGCCGGTAACTCCCATCCAGCAGCAAGGCGACGTGACGAAGATTTCCTCGCAACTGGCGCTTGTATTTCCGCTCGACCCCAAGACTTTCCCCGATCGCGTCGAGATCCAGGACCGCTTCCGCTCGTTGTCTAACGTGGTGCGGTTGTCGGGTAAATCGGACAACAACATCGCCCAACTGGGCGTGCGCGCCCGCGCCGATCGCGACATTCTGCAAAAGATCCTGCGCACCTATGGCTACTATGATGCCGAGATCTACCAGACTGTCGGCGGGATCGAACCAGGCAAGGAAGCTGCTGCCACCAATCCGACGATCCGCTTCGACGTTGTACCGGGCGCGCGCTATCGATTCGGCAGGATCGACCTGAACGATATCACTGCTGCCGGAGCAGATACGGCCAAATTGCGGGCGAGTTTTGGAATCAATCCGGGCGATCCTTTGTCCAATGACAAGATCGTGGTCGAGCGCGTCAATCTCGATACCGCCTTGGGCGAGAACGGCTATGCCTTTGCCAAGCTCGGCCAGCCCGACCTGCTGGTCGATCATGCCCGCGAGGAAGGCGACCTGACCCTGCCGCTGACGCCCGGCGGAAAATACGACTTTGCCGAGGTGACCAGCAGCCTGCCGCAATTCCTGTCGGGTAGGCACTTCCAGGAAATCGCCCGGTTCCATCCTGGCGACCTCTACAAGCGCTCGCTGTCCGAAGACCTTCGCCGCGCGATCCTGGCCACCGGTCTGGTCTCCAGCGCCAATGTGGCGCTGCGCGAAACCCGCGCGCCGACATCCGCACAACCCGGCGCGGTTGCGGTGGACGTGACTATCACCAAGGCGCCGTTGCGCACCATTGCAGGCCAGATCGGCTACGATTCTGGCGACGGCTTCCGGGTTGAGGCAAGCTGGGAGCATCGCAACCTGTTCCCGCCCGAAGGTATGCTGCGCTTGCGTGGGATTGTCGGAACCAAGGAGCAGCTTGCCGGAGTCACCTTCCGTCGCAACAATTTCCATGGGCGCGATCAGGTCCTGACCCTCGATCTCTACGCCGACAACGTCAAGCGCGACGCCTACGAGGCGCGCACGGTGGCCTTTACCGGCACGTTTGAGAAGCTGACCACGCTGATCTTCCAGAAACCGTGGGTCTGGTCCGTCGGCTTCGAGGCGGTCGCCACCGATGAGCGCCAAGGCGTGGTCAACGGCGTGGCGAAGACCCGCACGACATACTTCATCGGCGCATTGCCGTTGCGCGCGGCCTACGACGGGAGCGACGACCTGCTCGATCCCAAGCGCGGGGTGCGGGCCTCCCTGCGCATATCGCCTGAGTTTTCGCGTCATCTGGGGCGGCAA
>JAYWBP010000142.1:0-11218 GCA_043781375.1 Novosphingobium sp. | reverse complement strand
TATTTGATGAAAGCCGCGCCGCTTATCTCTCGGCGCAGGCGCAGGTTGCTGCCGCGGAGCAAGCGCTTTCGCTTCAGCGCGCGGGGTCGCGGCGCGAGGACATTACGGCCGCGGCTGCTCAGCGGGCCGTTGCGATCGCTGCGCTAAACCGCGCGCAAACCGATCTAGTCGATGCGGCGCTGATTGCGCCTGAGGCGGGAACACTTCTGACCCGTGCTCGCGAACCCGGCGCGATCGTGCAGGCGGGAGAAACAGTGTTCACGCTGACCATCGATCGCCCTTTGCGGGTGCGCGCCTATGTCGCGGAACCCGACCTTGGAAGGATCTCACCGGGAATGAGGGTGTTGGTGACGACCGATGGTAACTCGCGCAGTTATCGCGGCACGATCGGCTTCATCTCGCCAACTGCAGAGTTCACACCAAAATCGGTGCAAACCGAAAATCTGCGCAACGACCTTGTTTATCGTCTGCGAATTATCGTCACCGATCCCGACGACGCGCTGCGCCAGGGACAGCCAGTCAGCATAGCGGTGCCCACCGCGCGCCCGCGCAGTAAACGCTGATGGACGAACCGGTCGCGCGCGCACACGGCGTCACTAAACGGTTCACCAAGCGTGGATCGACGGCGCTTGATGCCGTTGACATCGAAATCGTGCCGGGCCGCATGACGGGCCTGGTTGGACCAGATGGTGCGGGAAAAACGACCCTGATGCGTGTGCTGACTGGTCTGATCGTTCCCGATTCAGGCAGCATAACGATCCTTGGCCGCTCTGCGACCAATGCGGATCGCAGCGCAATTGGCTATATGCCGCAACGCTTCGGCCTTTACGAAGACTTGACCGTTATGGAGAATCTGAGGCTCTACGCCGATTTGCGCGGGCTACCCCCGAACGAACGGGCGGCAAAGTTTACAAAACTTCTTGAGTTTACTGATCTTGGCCAGTTCGAGCGGCGGATGGCGGGTAAGCTGTCGGGCGGCATGAAGCAAAAGCTCGGGCTAGCATGTGCTCTGGTCCGCACGCCGAAGCTGCTGTTGCTCGACGAGCCCAGCGTGGGTGTCGATCCCGTGGCGCGACGGGAACTATGGGCGATGGTTCATTCGCTCACCGGCGAAGGCGTCGGTGTCCTGTGGGCGACAGCCTACCTCGACGAAGCCGAGCAATGCGAAACGGTGTTCCTGCTTAACGAGGGCAAGATCCTCCACGCCGGGCCGCCGCGCGACATGATCGCTCGGGTTGCAAACCGCGTCGTGCGCCTCGCGGTGCCACAGGACCAGCGCCACAAAGTCCTCGATCGAGCGCTTGACCGCGACGATATTGTGGATGGCACGGTCCAGGGAGCGTCGGTTCGCTTGCTGCTGTTGGAAGCGTCAACCGCGCCAACGGCCGCGGAGCTTGGTCTTGAGGGCGGGCAAGAAGCCGAGCGAGCAACGCCGCGTTTCGAGGATGCTTTCGTCGATATTCTGGGTGGTGGCCCGCGCGGGGTGAGCTTGCTGGCGCGGAGCTACCGCGAAATCCCTCAGCAGGACGAGCCCGCAATCGAAGCCAAGCGGCTGACAAAGCGGTTCGCCGACTTCACCGCCGCGCGGGAGATAGTTTTTTCGGTTGCCCGTGGTGAGATCTTCGGCCTCCTGGGGCCCAATGGCGCCGGCAAGTCGACGACGTTCAAGATGCTTTGCGGGTTGCTCCTGCCAAGCAGCGGAACCGGAACCGTGGCGGGTTTTGATTTGCGGACGTCTCGCGCCGGCGCACGGCAGTCGCTGGGCTATATGGCGCAGAAGTTCTCGCTTTATGGCGACCTCAGTGTCCAGCAGAACCTCGATTTCTTCGCGGGAGCCTATGGTTTGAGCGGCGCTGGGCGCCGTGCCGCGATCGAGCGAGTGATCGCCACCTTCCGCCTCGAGCGCTACTTGAAGGAAGACAGTGGCGGTCTGCCGCTCGGATACAAGCAACGGCTCGCGCTCGCCTGCGCGGTGATGCACGAGCCGCCGGTTCTATTTCTCGACGAGCCCACGTCGGGGGTCGATCCGATCGTCAGGCGCGAGTTTTGGGGTCACATCAACGGATTGGTGGAAAAAGGCGTTACCGTGCTTGTGACGACCCACTTCATGGACGAAGCGGAGTATTGCGACCGGGTGTCCCTCGTCTACCGTGCCGAGCAGATTGCCACTGGTACGCCGGACGAGCTGAAAGTGAAGGCGGGCGACGCTGGCGCGACGATGGAAGATACGTTCATCGCGCTCATCAAGTCTGCAGATGCGCGGCGTGAGGCAGCATGAGCACGCAATTCGATGGTCGTCGCTTCACTGCGATGCTTCGCAAAGAATCGCTCCAGATCGGCCGCGATCCGTCAACATTGCTGATTGCCTTTGTTCTTCCAATCATGCTGCTCTTCTTTTTTGGTTATGCCGTAAATCTTGACACCGCCCGAACCAAAATCGCGCTTTCGCTCCAGGATGCGAGCGCGCCAGCCCAAAGTCTGGCCGGTGCATTCCAGCAATCCCGCTGGTTCCTGGTAACGTCGACGGGCAATCTGTCAGATCTCAAACACAAATTAATTGCTGGAGAGGTAAGCGGGATCATCGTCATTCCGCATGATTTCGGGCGCCAAGCTGCGCACGGTGGAGGAGTCATTCAAATCATCACTGATGGTTCCCAGCCCAATACAGCAGGTTTTGTTGCGGCTTACGCCGAAGGGATTCGCGCAACTTGGGTAGCGGCCCAGGCCGCTGACGCAGGAGCCGTGTCGAGGCCGCGCATTACCATGTCGCCGCGTTTCTGGTTCAACCCTGAACTGGCAAGCCGGTTCTTCCTTGTGCCCGGCTCAATCGCCATCGTCATGACGATGATCGGCACGCTGCTGACCGCGCTCGTCATTGCGCGCGAATGGGAACGCGGCACGATGGAAGCGATCATGGCAACTCCGCTGGGCATGGGCGAGTTCATGGCAACCAAGGTCATCCCATATTTTGCACTGGGACTTGGCTCCATGATTGTCTCTGCGGTGATCGCCGTGACGGTATTTGGCGTGCCGTTTCGCGGGTCGCCATTGGCAATGCTGGCAATTGCATCGGCGTTTCTCATTCCCGCGCTTGGTCAGGGGCTGCTGATCTCCGCCGCCGTCAAAAACCAGTTTGTCGCGAGCGAGATCGCGCTGTTGACGGCATTCATACCATCGATGCTTCTCTCGGGCTTCGTGTTCGAGATTTCATCAATGCCGCGGCCCATTCAGTTTCTGACATATCTGATTCCCGCGCGCTATCTCATCCCGCCACTACAAACCGTCTTCGTCGTGGGGGATAACTGGGGTCTGTTCCTGCCCAATATGGCGGTCCTTCTAGGATTCGGCGCTCTCTTTTTTGGGCTTGCGCTTCACGCCAGCCAACGGCGGATCGCATGACCGCGGGGCGGCTATGGGCGATTATCATCAAAGAATTATGGGCCGTTTTGCGTGATCGAAAGGCACGGATCACGCTCATTGCGCCGCCTGTCTTGCAGCTACTCTTGTTCGGCTTTGCAACCACGCTCGAGGTCAAGAACATCGACATTGGCGTGCTCAACCACGATGGCGGCGCTGTCAGTGCCGAATATGTTTCGCTGCTTGCAGGTAGCCCTAATGTGCGCCGGATCGTACCGCTTTCGTCCGAGGCAGATCTCGCCCGCGCGATCGACGGTCAAAGAGTGATCGCAGCAATTGTGTTCGACGAGCGCTTCTCAGCCGATGTCGCCGCTCGCCGGCCGGCGACGATCCAGGCGATCTTTGATGGCCGCCGTTCCAACGCGGCGCAGATTGTGGCCGGGTATCTCGAACGCATCGCGGGCACGTTGAATGCGCAAGTTGGTCAAACGTTAGAGCAACGAGGCTCATCGATTGTGACGCACTGGTTCAATCCAAATCTCGATTATCTCTGGTTTACCATGCCGTCGCTGATTGCAATCATTGGTGCCTTGTCATCGATCCAGGTGGTGGCGCAATCGGTCGCGCGCGAGCGCGAGCTCGGCACGTTCGATCAGCTGATGGTGTCGCCTTTGCGAGTTCCTGAAATCCTGATCGGCAAAATGGTACCACCATTTCTTGTGGGGTTCACCAATGCCACCCTGTATCTGACCCTCATCCCGACGGTCTTTGGCGTTCCCTTCACCGGCTCCCTCCTGATGTTTTACATTGCACTTGTCTTCTACCTGTTTGCCATGATCGGTTTGGGCATGCTCATTTCAGTCGTCTCGCAAACGCAGCAGCAAGCGTTTCTCGGCATGTTCCTGGTTTCTGTTCCGGCGATTTTATTATCAGGCTATGTCAGCCCGGTCGCTAATATGCCGCGCTGGCTTCAGTTTGTTGCGGAAGCCGATCCGCCAAGGCATTTTCTGGTCATTGTCGATGGGCTTTTCTTAAAGGCGATGCCGGCCCGCGACGTGCTCGCCTCTTGTTGGCCGTTGGCGATCATCGCACTCGTCACGCTAACGGCATCATCGCTCCTTTTCCGATCACGAGTAAAATGACGATGATAGGTCGTCTTCACTGGTTCTGCCTCGCGCTCTTCATCCTGACCGGTTGCACCGTCGGACCGAACTATGTCCGCCCACCGGTTCCCGGCAGCGGTGCGGCATGGATCCGGCCCGCCTCTCCAGGGAGTGTCGATCCAGCCTGGTGGCGACCGCTCGGCGATCCGGTGCTGGAGGACCTCATTAACACCGCCGTCGCGCGCAATCTCGACTTGCGCGAGGCCGAAGCCCTGCTCCGGGAGGCTCGCGCCAATCGCGGTGCTGCGGTCGGCCGCAGCCTCCCCGCCCTGTCTGCCACGGGGTCTGCCGCCGAAACACAGATTAGTCGCAATGGCGCGCTTCCGATCGCCAGTCTGCCTGGTTTTGATCGTCGCTTCTCACTCTTTGATGGCGGATTCGACGCCTCCTGGGAACTCGATCTGTGGGGCGGCACGCGGCGCTCGATCGAAGGCGCAACCGGGAGAGAGGCCGCCGCCGAAGCCCGTCGCGTGGACGTCGGCTTACAAGTCATAGCCGAAGTTGGACGTACCTACGCGGCGCTGCGCGCTTCCCAAGCGCAACTTACCAGCATTCGTTCCGACGCACAGGCGAGGAACACGCTCGCTCGCCTCGTCCGCCAGCGTCTCGAAGCAGGCGAAGCTTCGCGTTACGACGTCGCTCAAGCTGATGCTCAGGCGGGCAGCGCGCGGGCAAGGGTCGCGGACGCGGACGCCGACGTGACCGATGCCGCCTATCGGCTCGCCCTGTTGGTCGGTCGGCCTCCAGAAGCCCTGCTGCGCCCGTTGCTGATAGCCAAACGGATTCCCGAGCCACCCGCAATCGTGGCCGCCGGAATTCGCTCCGAATTGCTGCGTCGCCGGCCTGATGTGCGCGCTGCCGAGGCCGATCTTGCTGCAGCCACCGCCGATATCGGCGTCGAGACCGCTAACCTCTTTCCGCGCTTCTCGCTGGTCGGCGGTCTTGCACAGCAGGCGCGCCGCGCGGGGGACCTGAGTTCCAGCGGCAGCACGCGCTTCTCGATCGGTCCGAGCTTCAGCTGGCCGATCTTTTCGGGTGGCCGCATCCGCGCGCAAATCCGTGCCGCTGATGCCCGAGCAGATGCCGCCCGGACGCGATACGAAAAAGCCGTGTTGTCGGCCCTTTCAGACAGCGAAACAGCGATTAACCGCTACGCGGCTGCTCAGGAGACCCGCCAGGATCTCGCCGCAGCACTAACTGAACACGCGCTCGGCCTGGCTCTCGCCCGCCAGCGCTTCCGCGCGGGTGAGGATGACCTTCTCACGATTCTCGCGGTCCAGTCACTCTACAATGCGGCCGAGCAGCAAGCGATTGCAGCGCGCAAGGACGAGCTGTCTGCCTACATCGCGCTTTCAAAGGCACTGGGCGGCGGATGGAAAGAGTAGCGGCTCGCTGACCGAACGGATTGTCCCACGAGCGGCGTCCTAACTCAAACTTTGTCATAACATAAATCAGGACCGAAATCATCGCCAAGCGACAGAAAACGTTCGACCGTATTGACCTCGTGATCACGGACGTTGATGGCACCCTTTTGACCCCGGAAAAAGTTTTGACGCTGCGCGCCAGCGCCGCTGTTCGTGGACTGGCGGCCGCGGGCATTGGTTTCACGCTGGTGTCGAGCCGCCCAGCCCGCGCCATGATGTCTCTAATCGCCGCCCTCGACCTTAAGTTGCCGTTTGCGGCTTTCAATGGCGGCGCTGTTGTGAACACTAACCTAAGTATGATTGAGACACACCGGTTGGATCCAGGCGCAGCGAGTACGATGCTCGATTTGTTGACCCGGCGTGGGGTCGACGCCTGGGTATTTGCTGACAACGACTGGCGACTTCGCAACGCCCATGGCGCCTACGTCGTGGATAACCAACGCACGCTGGGGTATCCTCCGGTCATCGTTCAAGGCTTTGACGACGTGATCAGTCGTATTGACAAGATTGTCGGCGTCTCCGGCCGACCAGCGCTCCTCGTGGAAGTCGCGGCAGAGGCGCGCACGATGCTGCCGGGTCAAGCGACGATCAACCTTTCGCGACCTTGCTATCTGGACGTAACCCACCCCGAGGCAAACAAGGGCGACGCCGTTAAGGCGCTCTGCAAGATCTTGGGCGTCGACCTCGACCGAACGGCGGTTCTTGGTGACATGATGAACGACATCGCGATGTTTGACGTTGCTGGCTTGGCTATCGCCATGGGGCAGTCGCCCGATATCGTCAAAGCACATGCGCAAGTTATCACCGGTGCTAACACCGAGGATGGGTTCGCTAATGGGATCGAGCGAATTATCCGTTCAAGAGTTTCCCGAAGCGCCCACCATTATTGACGACCAACTTGACGGCTCTGCTCGTGCCGAGCATCGCGTGTCTCACGGTGTTGCGATCTCGATGATCGCGTCCGGCAACTCATCAGCTTTGGGCCCCTGCGCCGGAAAATGAAGCGCAAGCGCGTCCCCGCATTTTTCGATTGCGGCGACAAAACCATTGCCAGGCTCGCCCGCCTTCATGCCGGCGACTAAGGCAGCGATCACATCGTCCCATGTATTGGCAGCGACTTTGGCGTCGATTCCTGTGTCGGTTATCACCTCAGCCCTTCGCTCCTTGAGTGAAGCGTAAATGAGAACGCCTGTACGATCGCGAGTTTTATGCAGGTTTTGCGCGAAAAACTGTTCCAATGCTCGCTTGTGAACATATCCGCGCTTGAGCGAGCCGGGCGTCAAGAGGCGGCGCACTGCGGGAATCGAAACCAGCAGCAGAGTTCCGACGAACAAGATTGCCTGAGAGAGAGCGTAGACCGTGAGCGCAGCCATCACGTTTGTGTGCGTTGCGGCAACATGTGCTGACCGCCAGCTCCATTCCGTTGGGTCCCAATAGGGAGAATAATTTGCGACCGCTAACACTAACAGTGGTAGAACGAGCGCGCTCGACGCGGCCCAGGCAAGCGCAACTTCGGCGTAGGACGAAGCCTCATCAGCGACGACGCACACGATTTCGCCGCACGTGCTCGCTTCGGCGGCCGCTGTGGCGCGCTCAATACGCTCATGATCATGAGGGCTCAACATCATCCTACCATCCCCCCGAGGCGCCGCCGCCGCCGAATGAGCCACCACCTCCGCTGAAACCGCCGCCACCCATTCCGCCGCTCATTCCGCCCATGCTTCCGCCACGCCGACCATGGCCGCCACCGCCGGCAAGAAGCATGAACGGAAGCAGCCACATATCCCCGCGATGGCCGCGGCGACCGCCAACAGATCCGATCAGGCCGAATACAACCCAGAGGACCACGAGGCCAATCAAGGCGAGAGGGAAGGGGCTTGCGCTTCTGGTCGGCGGCGATTGGACGGTCGCGACGCGCGCCTTGGCTTGATCAACCGGCAACGAAAGTTGTTCGATCAACGCATCGGTACCTGCCGTCACGCCATCAGCTGGATCGCCGGCGCGAAACTTGGGAAGAACTTTTTCCTCGAGGATAACGCTTGAAAGCGCATCGGTGAGGACCGATTCTAGCCCATAGCCGACCTCAATTCGGACTCGGCGCTCGCTCGGCGCGACGATCAGGAGCACGCCGGTGTCGCGCCGTTTTTCGCCGATGCCCCAGGCCCTACCCAGTTGGTAGCCGTAATCTGCAATATCCAGTCCTTGCAGAGAGGACACGGTTACAACCACCAATTGCCGGGAAGTTTGGGTTTCGAGCGTTTCCAGCTTCTTGGTCAGCTCAGCCCTGGTTTGCGGCGGCAATATATTTGCTTGGTCGACCACACGATCGGTAAGTTTCGGAAAGTTGGGCGCGGCGGCTATTGCCGCGTTGCTCAACAACATCCCGAGCAAGACCAGTACGATAGACCATAAGGGAAGCGTGTGCCGCTTGATCATGGTTGCGGCCGCGGCGAAGGAGGCGTCGATGGTGCGATCTTAACCACCGGCACTTGTTGCGCGGCGGTAGTCGCGGCGAATGGTTGCATGGGCGCTGACGAACGATAAGCAGTTTTTGCCCAGAGCAGGCCTGGAACCGTGCGGAGCTCCGTGTTATAGTCCCGTACCGCCTCGTTATAGTCCCGACGCGCAATAGCTATACGATTCTCGGTGCCCTCAAGCTGACTCTGGAGTGTCAAAAAGTTCTGACTCGATTTCAAATCGGGGTACCGCTCACTGAGCAAGAGCAAGCGGCCCAAGACACCGGAGAGTTGGTTCTGCGCGGATTGATAGCGTCCAAACGCGGCCGGATCGGTGATCGTTGACGCATCGACCTTGATGCGCGTCGCCGAAGCGCGCGCCTGGGTCACTTCGGTCAGGACGCTCCGTTCCTGGACGGCGAACCCTTGGACCGTTGCCACCAGATTGGGAATCAGGTCGGCACGGCGCTGATATTGGCTCTGAACGTCCGCCCAAGTGGCCTTGCCGCGCTCCTGCTTGGTCGGGATGGCGTTGAACCCGCAACCGACCAGTGTAGCCGTTGCCAGTGTAAGAACGCAGAGACGTCTCAGACGCCCGGCAACAATTGTCACATTCGGTCTCCCATTTCCGGCCGCGCATCGTTCGTCTTGAAGATGACGCTTCTGGGCGGCGAACATTACAACGGCGCCCAAGCGCTCCGTGCCTCGCGAGAGAGAGCTGGCGTGGAATTGTGTGATTATCACCGATGACGTGGGCGCGAAGGTCACATCAAACGCGAACGCAGCAGTCGGCGGGTCGCCTCGGCCGGGCCGATCAGTTGGCGGATCTCCGAGGGTGCCTCGGTCTGGTCCCTAGGGGTGTTGCGACCCCGTTCGGGATAACTCTCGCTCCATTGGAGCGCGGCACCAGCAAGTCAGGGCCGCCGCGCGGCAGGCAATCGACGATCCAATGCGTCATAGTCGGAAGCACTCATCTTTGGCATCGTCTTCACGAACGCCACGACATCCCAGATGGCCTTGTCGCTTCGGGACGGGCCCCAGGCCGGCATTCCGGTGAAACGGATACCGTTTTTGGTGACCCAAAATAATTCTCGATCCGTCATGGTGTCCGCGTCTTTCCCAAAAGAGGGGGCTTGCGGATTGAAACCGATCGCCATCGGCTGAGGCGCTTTGCCGACAGGAGTGTGGCACATGACGCATTCCTGACGATAAATCCGAAAGCCGTTATCGCGGTTGGCCACCGAACCAGGCATTGGCAACTTCACATCGCGCGAATGCAGGCCGATCGACGCCTCGCGGACGGTCACAAGCCCCCAACTCAAAACCGAGGAATCCACCACGGTGGCGGCCACATTGAAGACGCCCGAGTACATCAGGGCGACACCTGCAACCGCACCGCCGACAACGAATATGCCCACCAGGACAATGACATGCCGAACGACATGCTTGCAGGTTTCAAACCACGTAGACATTCCAGCCTCCGTATGAATTGCGAATCGAACCGCGGGGAATCGCAAGGCCGATAAGCAGCAGACCGCTAATGACGCTGCCCCACTGCGCCAGTGGCGAAGAAGCGCCTTCGAGCACCCAAGGTGCCACGATCAGCCACAAACCGGCGGGAACGTTCAGGAAACGCACGGAGCGCGTTACCTCGGCAAAAGCGATGATCGAAAATGTCACCACTAGCAAACCAACCAGATGGTCACTGTTCGCCATGCTGGCGCCGCTGCCGAACGTAAGTCGGGTAAAGGTCAGCCAGATAGCGATCGCGATGCTTGCGACCAGCGGTGGGGGGAATGTGACCCCGCGCACAGACTGCGCGAATACCTGCTCGCTGGATGCAAGCATTCCACGGGAATGGTCGTCGCTGCCATCGTTCATCGCGCCGCCAGTCCAGAAGGTACGCCAGAAGGGCTTGCCCGAGCGAGTCGATTTCAAAAGGAACTGGCCCATTGCTACGAACTCATCCATCGAGAACGGGATCATGAGCGCCATCGCTAGTGCGGCGAGTAAACACAGTGCGCACCAAGTGCCAATCACGATCGGCTGGATGATGACGAAGTAGATACTGACCACGCCGAGCGGAACAATCAGAAAGGCCAGCGCAAGCACCATCCATGGCATCGTCCGCCATCGGTCCTTCCCGCCCATGAAGGTCATCACGATCTCCAGGGCATAAACCACGGCCCCCAGACCGGCATCCGCCACTGGCCATGCCTTCGACATCGGCGAGGTGATGATCGTCTCGGTTCCGTTAAGTCCGTTGCGACCGGCAAAGAACGGATCCCATTGGCTATCAAGATGGCCTAGTTGGTAGGCGGCCATGTAGCGCGAAATCAGAAAGCCCACCAACGCGAGCGTTGCAATCGGCACCCTCTGCAGCCAGCTTGACGGGCAATAGCCCCATTCCGGGGGGATGTCGGGTTTGCCCATCATGCCTTCCATACTCATCCCGGGCATCATTGGGATGAGCACGGCGAGCGCGATGACCGCGATGCCGACCAAGGTATCGTTGGCATACGCCTCGGGCAGCGGCGTCCAAAAGACGAGGGGAGCAAGCAGCAGCCATCCGCCCACTACCGCGTTCGCCCATTGCGCCCATGGATGCCGTCGCTTGGCATTGGCCGAAAGGAACCCAAAGACGACAACGAGTGCGCCGCTGGCCACATCGCTCATGGTCATCAGCATGTTACGATGCGCAAAGGGTGCCAGCCCACGCTCCGACATCACGCGCAATTGGTTGGCATCGGGCACAAAGTCGCTGAGATAGCCAAGAGTGAACGGCGCGGTAATCAGCCAGAACCCGATCATCATCGCG
>JAYWBP010000141.1:0-3745 GCA_043781375.1 Novosphingobium sp. | reverse complement strand
GCAGCCTGGCACCCGCAAAATGGTCCTCAAAGACTTGAAACGTCGGCTGCAGCGCTTGAAAGATCAGGGTCGGGCAGGAAGCTCGAGCACCGATGCCGGCGCAGGATACTTGAACGCCAATACCAGCGCCAACCGTGGCGAGCGCGGGTAGTGATCCTTTTCATTGCACCGTTGCGGGCAGAAACGCTTTGGAACTGGGTAATTTGAATATCTCAAATCGGGCTGGCTTTGGGGGCGCGTTGACTTACCGCCGGGTGGTTGCCGATCCGGACAGTGGTGCTGGCACCTCGACGAGATGTACGTGAAACTGAATGGCGAGATGGTCTATCTGTGGCGCGCGGTCGACCAGGAAGGCGAGATCCTCGAGAGCTACATCACGAAGACCCGCGACAAGGAAGCGGCGCTCACCTTCATGAAGAAGGCGCTGAAGCGCCATGGATCGCTGGAGATCACCACCGACGGGCTTCGCTCGTACCGCGCCGCGATGAATGAGCTCGGCAGCGCCGACAAGCAGGAGATCGGCCGCTGGGCCAACAACCGGGCCGAAAACAGCCACCTGCCGTTTCGACGACGAGAGCGGGCGATGCTTCGGTTCAGGCAGATGAAGACACTGCAGAAGTTCGCCTCGGTCCATGCCAACGTTCACCATCACTTGAATCAGGAACGTCATTTCGTTGATCGCCAAACCTACAAGGACCGACGCTCGGCCGCACTGGCCGGGTGGCAGTCTCTCTTGAGCTAAGCTCCCACGTTCAAAGCGAAAGCTCCGCCTATTGGAGACGAGTTGCGATTAGAACTGACAGCACCCTCGGGAAGAAACGTCGCTCATCCGGGCCGGGAGCTCCTGGGTCCCGCTCCATTCGCTCCCCATTCCCAATTGGATATCGAGCGGCGCGCCAAGCACCTGTGCCACTTCGAAGCCGATCGTAACAACGCGGCGCGGCACCGCCAATACCACCGGATCGGCTAAATCGAGCGCCTTGACCGCCTCGGCTGGGCTTCCAGATGCTTGAGGAACCAGTTTTGCGCCGACGATCCGCAGTTCGCTCAGGATGCCCGATGTTTCGCCGCCGCTCATAGCCCGAACGGCCAGGTCTGGGGCGAGCCATGTGGTCGTTCGGGACCAACCGGCGTCACCGCGCGGCTTTGCTCGAACCAGACATAGGCGTCGAACTGGTCGGCGAGGACTGCCTCGAAATGATGGCTCGCGAACTCGCTGTATGGCCGGTAGACCACTCCGATCGCCCGTTCGAGCAACGTCAGCGACAGAGCTTCGGTCAACTCTCGCCGTATAGTCTGACCCCAGTCCGTGAGGCTGCGGGCAAAACCGGTGCGGCGGAAAGTCTTGACTCTTTTGTGCGTCCTCGGCGCGCCGCCGGATCACTAATTGCGGGCGAAAAATGCTCCGAAGTTTTTGAACGCAATCGACCTCGACACTACGAGATTTGCAGGCCGTCTTCATGCGAGCGGTAGTCTCAAGCTGCAACTGACGCCCGCAGCGGGATATGTCAGTTCTGCCTCGCCGTGATGACCGCGAAGGCTCTTGGAAATCAATGTGGTGCCAAAACCCCGTCGTGTCGGCGGTGAAACCACCGGACCGCCGGTCTCTTGCCACCTCAGTTCAAGCTCCCGCTTTTCGGATACCGTAGTCCGCCAACGCACCTCGATCCGACCCGTTGGGGTGGACAGCGCACCATATTTGGACGCGTTGGTTGCAAGTTCGTGAAAGACGAGTGCCAAGGCGACAGCAATCCCTGGATCGATCGCTATGTCCGGTCCTTCAAGCTTTATCCTGCCATCCTCGCTCTGATATGGCGCAAGCTCGGACTCGATCAATTCGCGAAGATTTGCTTCGCTCCACGAGCGGCGGATCAGAGATTCGTTTGTGCGCGAAATTGCGGCAAATCGACCTAGCAATGCATTTTTGAAATCTGCGGCCGACGAAGCCGCTCGTGCCGTGAGCGACACGATTGAAGTTACGACTGCCATCATGTTCCGCAGGCGATGCGCCACCTCGCTGGCGACTATTTGACGTTGTTTTTCCTCGAATTTTCGGTCACTGACGTCGCGTATCACGGCTGTGCCAATGTGGTGCCCATCAGTGAGCTGTCGACTTAAAGTGACCTCAACCGCAAATTCTGTGCCGTCCTTTCGCCTCCCCAGCACTTCGCGTCCGGCGCCCATCGCTCGGCGCTGCGCGACATGGCCCGCAATGAAGCGACTGTGGTCTTCGCGATGCTGATTTTGGAAGCGCACTGGAATGAGGACATCGATGAGATGTCCAAGTACTTCTGTCGATGAGTACCCAAATAATACCTCAGCAGCTCGATTAAATAATAAAATATTGCCGTTGTTATCAATAATTACTATTGCATCGCCAATCAAGGCAAGTATATCTTGGAAGTCAGCGCCAAACGGGATTCGTGGCTCAATCAGAGCCATCCCCGGCTGCTTATAATTACTATTCATTATTTTTTCCTCCCTTGACACCGTACAGCAAAAATTTGGAGTTTGGCATGAAATTATTCGCCCTGCCTCAGCACCAGTAAGACAGATTGAGGGCATTCGATCCTCAAGCGCCGAGGCGACTCTTGGCGAGCGGGTGGTGAAGGCATTCGGCGTGCTACCCGTCGACAGTTCTCGACTGACGAGAAGGTGCGGATTGTGCTCGGCGGGCTGCGAGGTGAGGACTCGAACACCGAGCTTTGCTGTCGCGGGAGCCTCGGCCAGAGCCCGCATTACGTTTGGTCGAAGGGGTTCGGGCTGTTGTTTGCTGGCGACATCCGCCGGCAGCGCGTCTCGCGCATGCGCGGCTTTCGGCACTGGCGCTGGCACCTCAACGAGATGTACGTGTAGCTGAGTGGCGTGATGGTTTACCTGTGGCGCGCGGTCGACCAGGAAGGCGAGATCCTCGAGAGCTTCGTGACAAAGAATCGGCCTGTCGTTCATGAAGAAGGCGCTTAAGCGCCACGGCTCGCCCGAGGCGATCACTACCGATGGCCTGCGCTCATACCGCGCAGCGATGAACGAGCTCGGCAATGCCGACAATCAGGAGATTGGCCGCTGGGCCAACAACCGGGTCGAGAACAGTCACCTGTCGTTCCGACGACGAGAGCGGGCGATGCTTCGGTTCAGGCAGATGAAGTCGCTACAGAAGTTCGCCTCGGTCCATGCCAACGTCCACAACCACTTCAATCAGGAACGCCACCTCGTCGATCGCCAGACCTACAAGGAACGCCGCTCGGTCGCACTGGCCGAGTGGCAGTCGCTCAAGAGCTGACCATACGTGACCAAGTTACAGCCGCGCCTGTCAGAGACGGCCGCAGTTATACTGACAGCACCAATTTCTGGTTAGTTTGACAGTGCCCGAATTTATAACTGCGCAATCACTTTTGCCAGCTTCGCCTGAATCTGGACAGCAGCTTGTTTAAGCGCCGGATTGTCGATTGCTTCCATGGAGGCAACAGGATCGATGGCCGCCACTTCGGTTTGTCCGCCTCCGGCGTCACGCACGACAACATTGCACGGCAGCATCGTGCCGACCTTATTTTCGAGCTTGAGGGCTTCATACGCAAGGGCTGGGTTGCAGGCTCCCAGTATGCGGTAATCGGGGAAATCGACCCCGATCTTCGCCTTCAAGGTTTGCTTGATATCAATCTCGGTGATGATGCCAAAGCCTTCATCTTTCAGGGCTTCTACGGTGCGGGCGACAGCCGCTTCGAACGGCATCGAAAGTGTCTTGCTA
>JAYWBP010000140.1:0-3762 GCA_043781375.1 Novosphingobium sp. | reverse complement strand
GATGCGGCACTGCCATAGCCTGCTGCGGTGACATTGGTAACGAAGGCATGTGGATTTGAGACCGTTTCGCCGAAATGGCAACTTCCTGCTCGCGCCGCCGCTGGGGTGCCCAACATCAAAGCAACTGTTATCGCCGTCAGGCTAATTTGCTTCACTATGTCTCTCCCCATATCTGACGCTAAGTTATCAAACACGGATGTGACATATCTTTAAAAAATGAGATAAGGTTCATTTAGTTGAGACCAGTCCCAATTTAAATGACACGGAAATTGTGACTTACGACATTCCCCCAAGCGCCGAGGCGATGGACGTTTCCTCACATCTGGCCGCAAGGTTACAGCAGCAGGCTGAACGATGGCGTCAACAAACCGGCGCGGCTCGCTCTGTCAACCTACTCGGTGTGTTTTGCTAGCGGTGTGGTCAATCACGCCGGTGATTTCGTCACTTATGAATGGGGACCGTGACTGCGGCGCCAAGGCCCGAGTCGCCCGCCCCGGAGCCATTACCGCGTAATCGCGGATGAGGGCGGTAGCGGTGTCTCGGTTTCATCGAAAAGGCCGCAGTTGGCCCGTATGCGGAACGAATGCTTTGCGGGATAAATCCAGAAAAGCGCCACTTGTTGAACAGAGGCGCCGATGAAGCACCGTCTAAGCGGCGGTTCGAGGAGCTTGCCGGCTCAACGGTAGCCGACCCCCATCACATAATCCTGCAACAACGCTTCAGTATCTTCCGCGTCGCTCAACAGGATTTGCAGAATATCGCGCGCATGAAGCAGGCCCAAGGGTTTGGACTCGTCATCCACGACAGGCACATTTTTGAGGCCTCGTTCCTTCATCCTGTCCCAAACGTCATTGAGGGAGTCCGCCGGCCGGCAGAGCAGAACCTCACGGGTCATCACGATCGCGGCGGCCGTTACGCAACTCGCCCCCTGACAGTGACTGATCTGGTTGACGATGTCCGTTTTCGTGATGACGCCAGCTAGGAGACCCGCCGTATCGCACACAATCACGAGTTCGATCCCCGGTCGTAGAAGTGCCGCCGCCTCGATCAATGGCGCATCGTTCGCGATGGTTACGAGCCTTTCTCGCGCTTTGGAGAGCAACTGTTCGACTACCAGTGTCTTGTTTGCCGGCCAGTCCGTCATTCTAACTCCTTTACTCGGTACCGCTTGCCGCGAGCAGACCGGCGTTCGCTGCGCTGATTTCGGGCGTTTTCGTTTGAGGGCGCATCGTCGCTCTCAACCGCCGAAAACGATACGCAAGGTCGCCATGATACCCGCGGTCGCCATCGCGAAGCACGCAAGCCGCATCGCGATCACCGCCGCGAATTTAAATCCGGAATGCACATAGTCCTCGATCACGACCTGGAGGCCAAGCGCGGTGTGATAAAAAAGCGCGATCAGCAGCAAGACCATCGGGATCGAGGCGAGCGGTGTCCTCAGCCAGACGACAAAGGCGGCATGGTCGCTGCCGGCATGGGCGATGATCGAAGCAACGAACCATAAGGTCAGCGGCACGAGGGCAATGGCCGAGACACGCTCCGCCCACCAGGCACCGACGCCGTCCTTGGCCGACCCGAGGTCAATCGCGCGCGCCAGCGGCGAACGCATATCGTGACGGTTCATGACCCTATCCCGCAATCAACAGGCTGATGACCCAGGCTGTCGCCGTCAGGGCGACGCTGGCGATCACGACCACCCATCCCGAAATGTAGATCGATCGAAGCTCGAACCCGTGGACGGTATCCCAGACCAGATGTCGAATGCCACCGCAGAGGTGCAGAAAAAAGGAAAAGGTGAAAACAAACAGCATGATTTGACCGGCCCACGTTGCGATAGCACCCTGGACGACCGAGAAGGCCTCCGGTCCCGCTGCCGCCGCCAGCAACCAGACCACCAACGCAACCGCGCCGAGGCTCAAGACGATGCCGGTGATCCGGTTGAGGACCGAAAGGACCGAGGTGAGCTGCGGTCGGTAAATCTGCACGTTCGGAGACAGCGGTCTGGGTCGCTTTGCCAAGGGGCCGGCCATGGTGATCTCTTTCTTCGCCATCAGCTTCGCCGTTCGATCAGGAGCTTCTTGGTTTCCGCGATCGCCTTGCCGGGATTGAGCCCCTTGGGACAGGTTCTGGTGCAATTGAGGATGGTATGGCAGCGATAGAGGCGAAACGGATCTTCCAGTTCGTCCAGCCGCTCGCCGGTCGCCTCGTCGCGGCTGTCGGCGAGCCAGCGCCAGGCTTGCAAAAGCACGGCAGGTCCGAGGAAACGATCACCATTCCACCAGTGGCTCGGGCAGCCCGACGTGCAGCAGAAGCAGAGTATGCACTCGTAATAGCCGTCGACCTTGCTCCGCTCCTCCGGCGATTGAAGCCGTTCCTTTTCGGGGTCCGGCGTCTTGGATTTGAGCCAAGGCTCGATCGCCGCATATTGCGCGAACAGATGTGTCAGATCGGGCACGAGATCCTTGATGATCTCCAGATTCGCTAGCGGATAGATCGTCGCCGGGGTGGCGAGGTCGGATATGAAGCGCGTGCAGGCGAGCCAGTTTGCGCCATCGATGTTCATCGAGCAGGAGCCGCAGATGCCCTCACGGCACGAGCGCCGAAAAGTCAGCGTCGAGTCAACCTTATTCTTGATCCATAACAGGGCATCGAGGACCATCGGTCCGCAATCATCGATATCGACCTCAAAGATGTCGACGCGCGGGTTTTCGCCGGAATCCGGGTCATAGCGATAGATCTCGAACGTCTTGATCCGGATCGCCCCAGCTGGGGCCGGCCATGATTTGCCGCGTCCGATCCGCGATTCCGGTGCCACACCGAAATTCCTGGGGACCGGAAATCGCTTGAGCAGGGTGGCGCGCGGCACTTGGTCTGAGGATTCGATGATCATCGCTGGTCCCTGACCGACGCGTGCCGCGCCTTGCGAATGATCCGAATCGATGCTCATGTGAATGGCCTTCCTCGCACCCGACAATAAACTTAAGCCTCGGAATATGATAGCCAATCAGCGTTTTCGGAACTGTCGGACGGCTGATCGGTTGGACTCCCTGAGAAGATTTATAGCCCGAAACGGCATCGAGGATTCCTCCCTGCTAAGGTTGAGGTTCGCCTGCGCCATGATCAGGAAAACCAGATGAGCGATGAGACGCCAGCGCTAAACGGGCCCGACCTCATGCAAGCGATCGAGCTTTCGACAATTCCCGACGGAGGAATGTTGCTCGGCCATGCTCAGGGCGAACCGGTGCTGCTCGCCCGGCGTGGGAACGAGGTATTCGCGGTCGGCGCGATCTGTACGCACTATGGCGCGCCGCTCGAGCAAGGACTTCTGGTTGGCGATACGGTCCGCTGCCCCTGGCACCACGCCTGTTTCGACCTTCGCACCGGCGAAGCGCTGCGCGCACCCGCGCTTGACCCGATTTCGCGCTGGCGTGTGGAAGCGGTTCGCGACGTGGCGCGTCAGTTCACGCCGGTCGATGCGCAGGTCGAGGCCGTGTTCGTCCGGGAACGGCTGGAGCGGTGGGAGCCGCAACCGCAGCCTCCATCCGCTGTCCTGCCGAAGTCCGTCATTATTGTTGGTGGCGGTGCCGCAGGAAACGCCGCTGCGGAGGCGCTTCGTCACGAGGGTTATACTGGCAGCCTGATGATGCTGAGCGCCGACGAGACTTTGCCTTGCGACCGGCCAAACCTCTCGAAAGGGTATCTTGCTGGTGCGGCGTCCGATGCGTCCAATATTCTCCGGTCGGCAGAATTCTACAAAGACCA
>JAYWBP010000139.1:0-3777 GCA_043781375.1 Novosphingobium sp. | reverse complement strand
GCATCGGCGAAACGTTCGACGTCATCGGGGCCGATCTGGCCAGGCACCACGGGGATCTGGCGGGCGGACATACCGTAGAGCTCGGCTTCGGCGACCAGCGAGGTCCAGGCCGGCTGATCAAGCGCCTCGTGCTCAGGGCGATTGCCCATGATCGACCTAAATCCGCGCGCGGCAAGGTTGGCGATGTCGGCAACCTCGATCTGGGGAGTTACCGTCAGGTCGGAGGACAGTGGTTTAAGGTTCATGCTGCACCTTTCAGCAACATACGAGTAGTGGGAAGAGGCAAGATTTGATGGATCGCCATGCCAGCAATCATCGCTGCGACGAAGGGCAGGACCGCAGCAGGGGCCAATGCAAGCGAGGCGATTGCTGGACCCGGGCACAGCCCGGCAAGCCCCCAGCCGATACCGAACAGCGCTGCGCCAATGATCAGGGGCGGATCGAGGTCGGATCGGTCTGGAAGCACGAACTTTTCGGCAAACAAAGGATGGCCCATTAGCCTGCGAAATTGCCAAGCCAAGGCCATGACAAACACTGCGCCCGCCATCACAAAGGCGAGCGTTGGATCCCATTGCCCAAAGACATCGAGAAAGCCGCGGACTCTCTGCGGGTCGGTCATTTCCGCTAAGGTGAGGCCTGCTCCGAAGAGCGCGCCCGCGGCGAGCGCTGGCAGCAGGCGACGCGAGGCGTTCATCGGCCAGCTCCGGTCATCGATAGCAGGTAGACGGTCGCAATTCCGGCGCTGATGAAGATGGCGGTCGCGATCAGCGAGCGTTGCGATAGCCTGCTGATCCCGCAGACGCCGTGACCGCTGGTGCAGCCACTGCCCAGACGCGTTCCAAATCCGACGAGCAGCCCGGCTGCGACCAGCAAGGGCGTCGAGGCAAACGATGCCGGATGCCAGTCGGTCGCGCGCGCAATCAGCAGCGCGCCGATGGGCAGCCCGGCAAGGAAGGCCCAAGCCACCCCAAGCGGCATCTCACCGCCAAGACCGCTAGCCCGAGCAGCGATACCTGACACGCCGGCGATGCGGCCAAGGCCAAGCAGCATTACCGCCCCGGCAAGCCCGATCAGCAGCCCGCCGATCAGTCCTTGAAGTGCCCCGGTGAAAGAAAGGACAGCGAGCATCACAGCTGGTCGAGCGGCAGCTTGAGGTAGCGCACGCCGTTCTCCTCGGGCGGCGGCAAGTGCCCGCCGCGCATATTCACCTGCAGTGCGGGCAGGATTAGCTTGGGCATCGACAACGTCGCGTCACGTTCGGTTCGCATCGCCACGAATTGGTCCTCGTCCACCCCTTCGTGAATGTGAACATTGGCCGTTCGCTCGGCCAGCATGGTCGTTTCCCAGACAAACTCGTCGCGACCCATTGCCTTGTAGTCATGGCAAAGGAAGACGCGCGTCGCGTCAGGTAACTGCATCAGCCGGCGGACCGATCTGAAAAGATGATGAGCATTGCCCCCGGGGAAATCACACCGGGCCGATCCATAGTCGGGCATGAACATTGTATCGCCGGTAAACAGCGCGTCGCCGACGACAAAAGCCATGTCAGCCGGGGTGTGCCCAGGGACGTGAAGCGCGATTAGCGGGGTCTCACCGATCGACAACGTGTCGCCGTCGCTGAGGAGGCGATCAAACTGGGAACCGTCACGCGCGAACTCGGTGCCTTCATTGAAAATCTTGCCAAACACGCCTTGCACGGTGATTATCTCACGTCCGATAACGAGCTTGCCGCCTACCTTCTGCTGGAGATAGGGCGCTGCCGACAGGTGATCAGCGTGGGCGTGGGTCTCCAGGATCCAATCAACGGTCAGCCCCTCGGCCTCAACATAAGCAATGATTGTATCGGCCGACTTGAAGTTCGTGCGACCCGACGCGTGGTCGAAGTTCCATACACTATCGATAATTGCAGCCCGCCTGGTTGCGGGATCGCTGACGACGTAACTTGCCGTGAACGTGGGCTCGTCAAAAAAGGCCATAACCAGCGGCGATTTAAGAGAACCATTGAGGACCGCGCCGATCTGGCCGATTGCATTGGAAATGAAGGCATCTGTCATGATCTAGTTCCCGCTCGATTCGGCGCGGCCGAGGGCCGGGCAGTAAAGGTCGTGAAGGGTGGAGAGCAGGGTCAGAACTCGCGAATCCGCGATGCGATAATAAACTGTTTGGGAGCTCTTGCGGGTAGCGACGAGACCCTCCGCGCGAAGCTTCGCAAGGTGCTGTGAAAGTGCTGACTGGCTCAGGCCAATTCGATTCACTAGGTCTCCGACAGAAAGCTCCCCCGCCTCACTGAGATAGCAGAGGACCAGAAGTCGACCCTCGTGCGCAATCGACTTCAGCACGGCGACCGCTTCGGCAGCTTGGCCCGCAAATCGGTCAAGAACGGGGGGTGACAATAGCACTGCTTACTCCTTGAGTAGTAGCTAATTTAGTGAATACTAATTAAATGTCAATATGCGTAGCGCTGTCAGAGTCGCAAAATCGGCGAGGGCTCGTTGTATCGACGTCAAAGCATAGCGCGAATTCGGGCGGGGCGGACCCGTGCGGGCTCCAACCGGCGCTCGCCAGTAAGCGGTTTGCAAAGTTTTAACCCAGTCCTACTTGGCAAAGCTCCACGCACCGGCAGGCGAACGAAGGAAGCTGACGAAGGTGACGAAGCGGGCACCGTCGATTTTCGCCGTGCCCCGAATCGTTGATTCGGCGCGGGCGTCGCGGCAAGTGCGCAGCTCGGGTTCGACCGCGACGGTAGCCGCGATCGTGGGATCTTACCGCCAGTAGGTGCATTTGCTTTGACCAGCTCAGCTTCCTCGTCGTGGGACTTGGTAAAGCCGCCGGGACGCTTGATTTGACATGGGTGCGACAACGGTGGACATCTTGCTGTCTTTTACACGGGTAAAGCCGTAAAGATTGCCATCGCCGCCGCCGCTTTCCTGGTGGCCGCTTTTGCCCAAGCTGCACCGGATCATTGGTGGGGAGGGCGGTCCGCACATCGGCACTTAGCAACTGCTGCGCAGTGGGCCGGCGGAGCTCAAGGCCGGATGCAAAGAGATATGAGCCCCTTGAAAACAGCATCAATGATCCTTCGATGAAGGCACGAATGCAAAAGAGCATGGTCAAATGGCTGGGAAGATGAAAGACGCGATGATGCAAGGCGGGAAGAACTTAGGTTGCAACCCCTCGGTTGCGCCGTCTACCGCGCCTGAAGCTTCACGCAGCTCATTACCCGAACTAGGAACCTCAGAGATGTCAAAGCGAGCGCGCCTTCTGGCTTTGGGCCTTGTGGCAGCAACGATTCTGTTTACCACCCCCGCCAACGCCGCTCAGCCGCAGTGTTCGCCGAGCGAGCGCTGGAATCCTGACATGCTGATGTGCGTGCCCAACAGGGAATCTGTTCCGGGCACCATTGCTGACAAGCCAAAGTCCAATGAAAGCCCGGCTGCGGCTCCAGATGCCATGCCAACACCGCGCGCAACGTCGAGCCCGGCCATGGACATGACTGATCGAGGGAAGGGCGAATCCCCGTTCATGCTGCAGATAAATCAATTTGCGGTCTATTCGCACACAACCGGTCCGCGCGGTGGGTCACGTGTAACCGGCCCTGGCAGCTGGATGCTGATGTACAACCACGGCCTGACACCTGGTAATCAATTGCGTGTCAGCATTATGGCGTCGCCCGAGCAGTTGACCGTGGGCGACAAGGGCACGCCGCAACTCCTGCAGACCGAAAATATCGACAACATGCATGCCCATGATACGATCATGGCGCTTGAGTTCCGGGAC
>JAYWBP010000138.1:0-3780 GCA_043781375.1 Novosphingobium sp. | reverse complement strand
CCTCAGCGCTGCGGAACGAGGCCGCGCGCTCGATCAGCTCCGACTTGAGCATGGCCCCCTGTAGGAAGTCGCGATTGCGGTTCTGTGACAGCGCATGGCTGCAATGAACAGGGTGTGGGGCGATGCGTCAAGTCTGCTGTTGGCCGCAAATCCACAGTGGAGGAAGGTTACTCGCGCAGAGTACGCAGAGATCGCAGAGATGTCGCATGGCGCCGCAGGCCGAACCTTGCGCCGCGATTGGTCAGACTTTCAGGGTCACAATACCGAAGGATTTGCCCTTAGCTTCCCATCTCTGCGGCCTCGGCGCGCTCTGCGCGAGAGAATTCAATGTTGGCCTGCACGCAAGCATTTGCGATAAGTGCGCCGCTGTGACTATCCGGACACGCTTTGCCCCCAGCCCCAACGGCCAGCTGCACATGGGCCATGCCTATGCGGCGGTGGTGGCGCATGATCTGGCGCGGACGCGGGGCGGGGAGTTTCTGCTGCGGATCGAGGATATCGACGGGACCAGGACCCGGGCGGATTTGGTACCCGAAATGCTCGCCGATCTCGCCTGGCTGGGGCTGGAATGGGACGGATCGGTGGTCTTCCAGTCGCAGCGGCTGGAAAATTACGCGGCTGCGGGCGAGCGGCTCAAAGCGATGGGCCTGCTTTACCCCTGCCAGTGCACCCGCGCCGAGGTGCTCGCCGCTGCTACCGAGTTTGGGCCCGACGGGCCGGTCTATCCGGGGACCTGCCGCGGCCGTGATGTCAGCACCGAAGGCGCGGCGTGGCGGCTCGACATGGCCAAGGCCACTGCGCTCGCCGGTCCGTTGACCTGGACCGACGAACTGGCCGGGGTCCAGCAGGCCAGCCCCGAGCTGTTTGGCGACGTCGTGCTGCTGCGCAAGGAGGCCCCGGCAAGCTATCACCTCGCCGCGACGCTCGACGATGCCGCGCAAGGCATAACGTTGGTCACGCGCGGGGCCGATCTGTTTGCCTCAACGCATGTTCATGTGCTGCTTGGCCGGTTGCTGCAACTTTGTGCACCGTTGTACCATCATCACCTTTTGCTGGTCGAAGCGGACGGAAAGAAGCTCGCCAAACGGCGCGGCTCGCCGGCTTTGGCCCAGTTGCGCCGTGCCGGTGAGGATGGCCGGGCGCTGGCCGATACCTTGCGCGAACGCCGCTTCCCCGCTGGCCTTTCGCTGGGCAGCGGGGTAGATGGGGCGCCATGAACTACATCCTGATCCCGCTGGTCGTCGTGCTCGCGCTGCTGACTGTCTTCACGCTGGTGCGCGGCATCGCCGCCTTCCTCGCCAGCACCAAGGAAGACCTCGAACGGCCCGAGGGCAGCGGCCCCACCCCTAACCAGCTGCTCCAGAACAAAATGATGTTCCGCCGCATCCTGTTCCAGGGCGCGGCGATCGTGGTGGTGGCAATTATCCTGTTCGCGGCGCGCAAGTAACCCGCACCAGTCATGGTCAAGCTCAACAAGATCTACACCCGCACCGGTGATGACGGCACCACCGGCCTCGTCGATGGTTCGCGGCTGCCCAAGCACGCTGCGCGGATGGAGGCGATCGGCGCGATTGACGAGATCAATTCAGTGCTGGGCTGGGCGCTCCTCGCGCTGGGCACGTTCGACTATGCTGCGCAATTGACCCGGATTCAGAACGACTTGTTCGATCTTGGCGCCGATCTCGCTACGCCCGGCGATGATTTTGCTCCGTCGGAGATGGTGTTGCGGATCGTGCCCGCGCAGGTCCAATGGCTCGAGCGCGAGATCGATGCGCTCAACGAGCGCCAGCCGCCGCTGACCAGCTTTATCCTGCCCGGGGGCAGTGAGGGCGCGGCACGGACGCATGTCGCCCGCGCTTCCGCACGCCGCGCCGAACGGGCGATGACCGCGCTGACCGAGACCGATGCGGTCAATCCGGCGGCGCTCGCTTATATCAACCGGCTGTCCGACCTGCTGTTCGTGCTGGCGCGCGCGATAAACGCCGCGGGCAGCGGTGACGTGCTGTGGGTGCCGGGCCAAAACCGCTAGCCAACGCGGGTTCTCGCCGCTAACCAGCCGACTTTGCTGCAAGTGCGAAGGGCGGATCGATGCAGGTAGTGGGGGTTATCGGGGCCGGGCAGATGGGCTCGGGAATTGCGCAAGCGATTGCGCAGAACGGCATCACGGTGATGCTTTGCGACATCGACATCGCACTCGCCGAGAAGGCTAAAGCGGGAATCGACAAGGCACTGACCCGGCTGGTTTCGCGCGACAAGCTCTCCGCCGCCGACGCCGAAGCCGCACTCGCCCGGATCACCCCGGTCGCCGACTATGCGCCGATGGCCGCAGCCGACCTGATCATCGAAGCCGCGACCGAGCGTGAGGAGATCAAGCGCAAGATCTTCGAGGCGGCCGGCAAAGTGCTCGCCCCGACCGCGATCCTCGCCTCGAACACCAGCTCGATCCCGATCACCCGGATGGCGGCGAGCACCACCGATCCGGCGCGCTTCATCGGGCTGCACTTCTTCAATCCGGTACCGGTGATGGGACTGATAGAGGTCATTCCCGGGCTCGCCACCAGCGCCGATACCGTAGCGCGGACCCGCGCATTTGCCGAAAGCCTGGGCAAGCAAGTGGTCCAGGCCGAGGATGAGCCCGGCTTCGTGGTCAACCGCATCCTCTTGCCGATGATCAACGAAGCGGTGTTCGTGCTGGGGCAAGGCACCGCCACCATTGCCGACATCGACAAGGGCTGCCGGCTTGGGCTCAATCACCCGATGGGTCCGCTTGAACTGGCCGATTTCGTCGGGCTCGACACCTGTCTCGACATCGTCCGGGTGCTCTACAACACCACCGGCGATTCAAAATATCGGCCAGCTCCGCTCTTGATGAAGTACGTCGAGGCCGGCTGGCTCGGACGCAAGACCGGGCGGGGGTTTTACGATTATTCGGGCGAGACGCCGGTCCCGACCCGCTAAGACATCACAAATCTCCGTGGCGCCTCTTCTTGATCCTCGCTAGACGTGATAGGCCCAAACAATGACAGCAAATTCCAGCCTTTACAGTTCCGACTTCTATGTTGAGCAGGGCGCCGCGGGCTTGGCCGGCCATCGCAGTGGGGCTTGCAGTCGGTCTCAACGTCGCCGATTTCGCGGTGCGCTACAGGCTCGATCGGGGCGGCATGAACGACACCATGCCGGCCGAAATGTACCGCTACATCGAGACCCTGCCGAAGACCGCCGTGATCGGGGGAATGCCAACGCTGACCGATCGCATCCCGATGCGGGCGCGGCGCAGCGTCCTGATCATGAGTACGTCGTTCTACCCCTATCATGCCGGGTTCTACCAGGCCAATCTGGCCAAATTCGATGGTTTGATCGGTGCCCTGGCCGCACCTTACGCCGCCCCCGCCGCGGCGCTGCGCGACCGCTTCGGGGTGCACTACCTGGTGGTCGATCTGCGCGCGCCGCTGAGTGATGCGCTTACCGTCTACGAACCGCTCCACAGCCGCATCGCCCGCCTTGGCGACCCTTCGCAGGGGACATCCGGATTCGTCGCGCGGCAGGCCCGCGACCACGCGCTGTTTCGCGCCGGCCCCTATGCGCTGATCGCGCTCGACGGAATCGGGCAGTGAGCACGAACCCGCTGTGCTGCACCAGCAATTGATCTGGAAAGAATGGTGCACCCGACAGGAAAGTGTGCCGCTCACCAAACCCCTCCCAAGTCGTTGAAATTATTGATGTGCTAAGGCAATGTGGAGCTCAAATGTGTAGCCCCCAACGGTAGCTCCTTGCTACCGC
>JAYWBP010000137.1:0-3785 GCA_043781375.1 Novosphingobium sp. | reverse complement strand
TCGTGGTAGTCGGCGTGTTTGTCGCCGCCCGCCTCATTAGCAACCTGGTAAAGTGGCTGTTCCGCCGGATGACCCGGCTCGATCCGGCGCAGCAATTGCTAGGCGAAAAGCTGGTCTTGATCGGTGTGTGGATCATGGCGATCCTCATCGGGATCGACCTGCTGGGTATCAGCCTGACCGCGCTGACGGTGTTTTCCGGCGCGTTTGGTCTAGCCATCGGTTTCGGCCTGCAGAAAACCTTCGGCAACCTGATCGCCGGGATCATCCTGCTGATGGACCGCTCGATCAAGCCGGGCGACGTGATCGCGGTCAATGACGGCAAGACCGTCGGCCAGGTCAAGAAGATCGGGATTCGCGCGGTCTCGATCACCACCCGTGACAAGATCGAATACCTGATTCCTAACGAAGTCCTGATGATCAACCAGGTCGAGAACTGGTCCTACAGCTCGCGCGACGTGCGGATCAAGGTCCCGGTCGGCGTTGCCTATTCCAGTGACTTGGCCTTGGCCGAAGTGCTCATGCTCCAGGCCGCGCGTGAGACCACGCGCGTGCTCAAGCAGCCTGCGCCCAGCCTCTGGATGATCGCGCTGGCTGACAATGCGGTACAGTTCGAGATCCAGATATGGATCAACGATCCGGAAGAAGGCGTCGGCAATGTGAAGTCCGATGTCCTGCGCGGGGTGCTCAAGCTGTTCACCGCGCATGGCGTGGCGCTTCCCAATGTCCAGCGTGAGATCAACATCCGCAACTGGTCCGAACGCCCGCCCCCAAGCTGACCTAACCTTGGGCAAAGCGTTTCTGGCTGGTGTCGGGCAAAAAGCGGGACCATCTCCCCGATGATGAGTGATTTAACACTTTCGAGAACGCCCGGCCCAGGTCGCGTCTTCCTGGTCGGAGCCGGGCCCGGCGATCCCGACCTGCTGACCTTGCGCGCCGCGCGGCTGGTGATGAACGCCCGGCTGATCGTCCATGACGGGCTGGTCGATCCTGCAGTGCTCGCGTTGGCCCGGCCCGGCACCCGCCTGGTCTCGGTCGCCAAGCGCCGCTCACGCCACACCATGCCGCAGGACGAGATCAACGCCCTCCTGGTGCGCGAGGCTCGGACGGGCAACGACGTGATCCGGCTCAAGGGCGGCGATCCGTTCGTCTTCGGGCGTGGCGGGGAGGAGGCCGAGGCCTGCCGCGCTGCCGGGATTACCGTCGAGATCGTGCCCGGGATCAGCGCCGCGATGGGCGCGGCTGCCGCTGCTGCACTACCATTGACCCATCGCGACAGCGCCAGCGTGGTCAGCTTCGTTGCCGGCCAGTGCAAGGGTCTGACCGAGCAGGATTGGTCGGGCCTGGCGGGTCAGGGCCGCACGCTCGTCATCTACATGGGTGTCGCCACTGCTGAGGCGATCGCCGAAAAGCTGATCGCCCAGGGCGTCGCGCCCGATATGCCGATCGCCGTGATCGAAAACGCCAGCCGACCGACGATGCGCGTGCTGCGCGCGCCCTTGGCAGGGCTGGCCAGGCTGGTTACGGCGCGCAAGGTGCAGAGCCCGGCGGTCATCGTGATCGGCGAAGTTGCGGCCGAGCCCGCCCCGCAATTGCGCGAACTGGCGCTGGAGGCCGTGTCTTGAAAATCCTCACGGGAAATGACCTCAAGAGCGGCGCCGTCGTGTGGTGGGACGGATCAGGCTGGTCGCTTCATGTCGGCGAGGCGGTCGATCCTGGCGAGCAGGCCGATGCGATCCTCGCCACCGAACAGGCCGCGCGCCGGGTCAACGCCGCCTATGCCATCGACGCCAGCCGCGATGCCGAGGGCGTTCGCCCTGCGCATATCAAGGACCGCGTCCGCGCGCTTGGGCCAACCGTGCGCATGGACCTGACGCTGAAGCCGGCCGATCCCGAAGCAGGAAACTGGGTGATCTGATGTATCAGTACGACAAATTTGACCAGGAAATGGTCGACACCCGCGTTGCAGAATTCCGCGACCAAACCCGCCGCCGGATCGAGGGACATCTGAGCGAGGATCAGTTCAAGCCGCTGCGGCTGATGAACGGGCTCTACCTCCAGCTTCACGCTTACATGCTGCGCGTGGCGGTCCCCTATGGCACGCTGAGCGGCGCGCAAATGCATATGCTGGGCGATATCGCCGACAAGTATGATCGTGGTTATGGCCACTTCACCACCCGCCAGAACATCCAGTACAACTGGATAAAGCTGGACGAAGCTCCTGATATTCTTGCTGATCTTGCCTCGGTCGAAATGCATGCCATCCAGACCAGCGGCAACTGCATCCGCAATATCAGCTCCGACCAGTTCGCCGGCGCCGCCGCCGATGAGTTGGTCGACCCGCGGCCCTATGCCGAACTGCTCCGCCAGTGGTCAAGTTTCCACCCTGAATTCAGCACTTTGCCGCGCAAATTTAAAATCGCTGTGATCGCCTCGGAAATCGATCGGGCTGCCATGCGGCTACACGATATCGGCATCCAGATCGTCCGCAACGACGCGGGTGAACTTGGCTGTGCGTTCTACGTAGGCGGCGGCATGGGTCGCACCCCGATGATCGCTCCGCTGATCAATGCGTTCGTCCCGCTCGACCAGATGGTGACCTATTCCGAGGCCTGCCTGCGCGTCTACAACCGCTATGGCCGACGCGACAACAAGTACAAAGCGCGTATCAAGATCCTTGTTCATGAGATTGGCGCAGAAGACTATACTTGCCAGGTCGACGCAGAATTCGCTCAACTCCTCGCGCAGGGCATCGAGCCCCCGCTGGCCGAGCTGGAGCGGATCAAGGCCTGCTTTGCAGAGCCTTCCTTCGAGGTCGGGGCCCCGGGCGATGTGGACCGCCCGGCCCCCGACTTCGCCTCCCCCCCCTTCGTCCGGTGGGTCGATCGCAACACCGCGGCCCACAAGCAACCCGGCTATGCCATCGTCACGATCAGCCTCAAGCCGGTCGGCGGCATCCCGGGTGACGCCAGCGCCGACCAGATTCGCCTGATGGCCGATCTTGCAACCCGCTACAGCTTCGATGAACTGCGCGTTACCCACGCCCAGAACATCGTCCTGCCCCATGTCCGCAAGGATGCACTTCATCAACTTTGGCAGCAACTCGAAGCCAGTGGCCTGGGCACGCCCAACCTCGATCGCATCGGCGACATCATCGCCTGCCCCGGTCTCGACTATTGCAGTCTCGCCAATGCCCGCTCAATCCCCCTGGCGCAGAAGATCTCCGAGCGGTTTGCGGCGCAGGACAAGCAGGACGCGATCGGCGAGCTGAAGCTCAAGATCTCGGGCTGCATAAACGCTTGTGGCCACCATCATGCAGGCCACATCGGTGTGCTCGGCGTCGACAAGAAGGGGGTGGAAAATTACCAGCTCCTCCTCGGCGGCAGCGAGGGCGCGGATACCTCGCTGGGCAAGATCACCGGGCCCGGCTTCGACGAGGACGGCATTGTCGAGGCGATCGACAAAGCGACGCAGGTCTATCTCGCCCACAAGCAGGGCTCCGAACGCTTTCTCGACACCTATCGAAGGGTCGGAATGGAGCCATTCAAGGAGGCGATTTATGGTTGAGCTGCGCTTCCGTTCCGACGAGCCCGTCGCCGATCCTGCGGTCACCGTCGATTCGTTCGGGGACCAGACCAACGCCTCCGCCGTTCGGCTTGAACCCGGCGACGACGCGCGCGACCTGCTGCCGCACCTTGGCCGCATCCGCCTGATCGAGGTCAATTTCCCGGTGTTTGGCGACGGACGCGGCTATTCCTCGGCCCGCATCCTGCGCGAGGCTGGCTATA
>JAYWBP010000136.1:0-3828 GCA_043781375.1 Novosphingobium sp. | reverse complement strand
GAGCAGGAACGATGACTCGTTTGCCGACTGGCGGCCTGATCGACCGCGACCAGCAGATCCGTTTTCGTTTCGACGGCCGGACGTTCACGGGGCTGGCGGGCGATAGCCTGGCATCGGCGTTGCTGGCCAACGGTGTCAGGATTGTCGGCCGGTCATTCAAATACCATCGCGCGCGCGGGATTCTGACCGATGGGATTGACGAGCCGAATGCGCTGGTGACTTTGCACAGCGGCGCGCGAACCGATCCCAACTGTCGGGCGCCCTCGGTTGCGCTGTTCCACGGTCTGGAGGCGCATAGCCAGAACTGTTGGCCAAGCCCTCACTTTGATTTGATGGCGGTAAACGGGCTGTTTTCGAAAATATTCGTCGCGGGCTTTTACTATAAGACATTCATGTGGCCAGCGGCTTTCTGGGAGCGCATCTACGAGCCGCTGATCCGGCGCGCAGCGGGGCTGGGACGCTTGAGCGGCCTGCCCGATCCCGACACATATGACCGCAGCCATGCTTTCGCCGATCTGTTGGTCGTAGGTTCGGGTGTGGCCGGGCTGACTGCGGCACTGACGGCTGCGCGGCGTGGACGCCGGGTGCTGCTGGTCGAAAATGACGAGCGGCTCGGGGGTCGATCGCTGTCCGAACGGCATGAGGTCGAAGGTCAGTCGGGGTCGGCCTGGGTGGCAACGGCACAGCGTGAACTTGCCGCGAACGAACAGGTGACTGTCCTGACGCGAACATCATTGTTCGGCGCGTATGACGGCAAATGCTTTGCTGCGATCGAACGCGTGAGCGATCATCTGCCGGCATCGGCGACGGGACGGCCGCGTCAGCGTTACTGGAAAATTGTAGCAGAACAGGCGGTTTTCGCGACTGGCGCGACAGAAAGACCGATCGCCTTTGGTGGCAATGACCGCCCCGGCGTCATGATGGCGTCGGCAGTCCAGACCTATGTCAATCGCTATGCGGTTGCCCCCGGGCAGCGCGCCGCAATTTTTACCGTGTGCGATACCGGATATGAGGTCGCGGCAGACCTGGCGGCGGCGGGCGTCGAGGTTGTGGCGATCATCGATGCGCGGCGTCAGCCGACTCGCCAGGTGCCGTTTGCGACGGTCATCGCTGGCGAAGTGGTGCGGACTTTCGGCAAAAGCCTGAAAGCCATCGAGGTGCGCCACTTCGACGGTCGGATCGAGCGCATCCGCGTCGATCTTCTTGGTATGGCGGGTGGCTGGAACCCTAATATCGGCTTTGCGAGTCATTTGGGCAAGCGCCCCGCCTGGTGCGACACCCTTCAGGCTTTCCGTCAGGATGCTTTGCCCGACGGAATAATGTTTGCGGGTGCGGCCGACGGCGCCCTGTCGCTTGAGGATGCGGCCGACAGCGGCAGGATGGCGGCTGACCATCAACGCGATAATGTGTCTGCGGCACAGCCGGGGCCAAAATCATCGCAAGTATCGCCGCACGTGGTCAGCGGTGGCGGTCAGAAATCCTTCGTCGATTTTCAGCATGATGTGACGGTCGACGACCTGCTACTTGCCGACCGGGAGGGCTATCGTTCGGTCGAACATCTTAAGCGCTATACGACGCTCGGCATGGCGACCGATCAGGGCAAGGCGGGGCAGGTGGTGGGTCATGCTGTCCTAGCAAAGCAGCGCGGAACCGATATGGCGGCGGTCGGCACGATTGCCGCGCGCCCGCCGCACACGCCCGTTGCGATCGGTGCGCTTGCGGGGATTCACCGTGGCGCGCATTTAAAGCCGACACGGCTGACACCGACACACAATTGGGCAGCCGAAAATGGCGCCAGCTTCGTGGATGCCGGTCTTTGGAAACGCGCCCAGTGGTTTACGCAGCCGGGTGATAAGGACTGGCTAGACAGCGCTGTTCGCGAGGCGAAAGCGGTGCGTTCGGCGGTTGGCATCTGTGACGTGTCGACGCTCGGAAAAATCGAGGTGGCCGGTCCCGACGCGGCGCTGCTGCTCGATCGGCTCTATGCCAATATGATGTCCACGCTGCCGCTTGGGAAATGCCGCTACGGGCTGATGCTTCGCGAGGATGGTTTCGTCTTCGACGACGGTACGGTCGCGCGTCTCGACGAAAATCGCTACGTCGTCACGACCACGACCGTGAACGCGGTCGCCGTGATGCGGCACATCGACTTCGCGCTGCAGGTCACCTGGCCGGACCTGCAAGCGCATGCCTGCTCGATTACCGAAGGCTGGGCGCAGATCGCGGTTGCCGGTCCGATGTCGCGGGCACTGCTGCAGGACCTGTTACCCGCTATCGATCTGTCGAACGAGGCATTCCCGTTCATGGGGGTGCTCGCGGGCGATTGGGACGGAATCCCGATGCGGCTCTTCCGCCTCAGCTTCTCGGGCGAGCTCGCCTATGAAATCGCCGTGCCCACAAACCAAGGCGACGCATTGGTCCGCGCGCTCTCGGTGCTCGGGCAGAAATATGGCTGCATCCCTTATGGTCTCGAGGCGCTGGGTATTCTGCGCATCGAAAAGGGCCACGTCGCGGGCGGCGATCTCAACGGCCAAGTGACTGCCCACGATGTCGGGCTCGGTCGGATGCTCTCAAAGAAGAAGGATTTTATTGGCCGGGCGATGGCCGAAAGGCCCGCACTTATCGAGCCGGGGCGACAGATGCTTGTCGGCCTTAAGCCGACTGATCCGACGCAGCGGTTCAGCGCAGGCTCGCACTTGTTCCGTACCCGTGCCGTGCAGACTGCGAGCGGAAGCCACGGACATGTCACATCGGTGGCTTATTCCGGCGTATTCGATCAGTGGATCGGTCTCGGCCTGCTGGAGCATGGGTCTGATCGCATCGGCGAGACTGTCGTCGCAGCCTCCCCAGTACGCGGCACCAGCGTCGAGGTCGAGGTATGCAGCCCCGTCTTTTTCGACCCAGCGGGAGCGCGTCTCCGTGCTTGACGGTCTTAGCGCCTTCGCTCCATTGCTCTCGAACCTTGATGCCTCTGGCCCGACCGGGTTGCGGATCGAGGCTTGGGGTCCTGTCAGTGCGGCGGTAACAATGGCGCATCGCGGTGCCGAAGGTGCCGCTGGCGAGCGACTGTCGGCCTTCGCACGGAATGACCCCGATGCCACGGTCCTGAAGATCGGACCCGGCACATGGCTGATTTTTTGTAATGACGATGCTGTCGCATTGCCCGATCTGGACGACGTAGCCGCCACCTTCGATCAGGGTGACAGCTACGCCTTGCTCCGGTTGCGCGGCGCGGCGGCGATCAATGTCCTGCAGAAGGGCATCTTTATCGATCTCCGCAGTGTGCTCGCGGCTTACGATTCCTGTGTGAGCAGCGTGATCGCGCACATCAATGTCACGGCTTGGCGCATTTCGTCCGACACATTCGGCATCGCCGTCCCGCGAAGCTATGCGGGCAGCTTCTGGCACTGGCTCAGCACTGCGGCAGCGGCCGAGGGCGTCCCGCTCGGGCGCTGACGCCGCTTGATCCTCCCTGATTCGAAACGAAGGTAACATGACCGAAAAATTCATCCTGACAGTGTCATGCCCCAATCAGCGCGGGATCGTATCCAAAATCTCGACCGCGATCTTTCGATCAAACGGCGATATCCTCGAAGCCGACCAATATGACGATACGGCCACGGCACGATTCTTCATGCGCGTCGTTTTCGACCTCGCGCTCGCGAGCGAAGCGGCGCTCCAATCAGATCTGGGCGGGCTGGCGAACGAACTTGCCATGCAGTGGGAGCTTCGCCGCGACAGTGCTCGGGAGCGAGTCCTGTTGCTTGTGTCGAAGTTCGACCATTGTCTGGTCGACCTCCTCTATCGCTGGCACATCGGCGAGCTGAA
>JAYWBP010000135.1:0-3881 GCA_043781375.1 Novosphingobium sp. | reverse complement strand
CTCCGAAAGGCGGAATGCCTTGGACAAGGTCAATAGGCGGCCCATGATCAGCCCACCGTGGCCTCAACCTAATTTATTCCCAACTTGCCCGAGGGGTTGCTGCGGCGTCTAAAGGGCAATGCAACGCCCGCACGAAAGGAGCAGACCATGAAAATCCTGCTTCTTGAAGATGACGCGGCGACGCGCGAACACGTCGTGAAAAGCCTTACTCAGGCGGGGCATGTTGTCGACGCCTGCAGGGAAGGTCGCGACGCCATTTTCCATGCCATCGGTGAGAATTACGGCGTGCTGATCATCGATCGCATGGTCCCGGCGATCGATGGGTTGAGCGTGGTCAAGGCTATCCGCGCCGGCGGTGTGCGCACACCAGTATTATTTCTGACCGCGATGGATGGGGTCGATGATCGCGTCGCAGGCTTGGAAGCGGGCGGCGACGACTATCTGGTCAAGCCATTTGCCATGACGGAACTGCTCGCTCGGGTCAGCGCGCTCGGCAGGCGTCCGCCGCTTGGCGACGATTTGACGACGTTGCGCGTGGCCGATCTCCAACTCGATCGGCTCAAGCGGTCCGCCATTCGAGCGGGACAGCGGATCGATTTGCAGGCGCAGGAATTCAAGCTGCTCGAATATCTGATGCTGCACGCTGGACAGATCGTGACGCGCACGATGTTGCTCGAAAATGTCTGGTCGTTTCATTTCGACCCGCGCACCAATGTCATCGAAAGCCACATGAGCCGCCTGCGCTCGAAAGTGGACCGCGGCTTTGCGAGCGAGCTCATCCATACCGTGCGCGGGTCGGGTTACCGGATCGACGCCGGTGCCTAGCACCTTTCGCAGCGGTGCGTTCAGGCTGGCGCTGTTTTTTGCAGCGGTGTTCGCGGTCGGCGCGATTACCCTGATCTTAGCGGTGGATGTCGCGGTTTCCAGTTATGCCCAACAGGTCACGACCGATACACTGATGACCGAGGCAACCCGGCTTCAAAGTGAAGCCCGGCGCGAGGGCCGTCGCGCGGTTATCGACGCGATCCGCGCGGCAAAAGGCGATGCCCGCGAATTTCGCTATGCGCTGATCGATCAAGATGGCGCCCGCATCGCCGGGGACTTGCCGCGGGCTCCAATGGGATGGAGCAAAGTGAAAATCGCCGAGCGCGAAAGTCCCGGCGACCCATCCGATGGCGCAGCGGAAATGCGAACCTATGGCGTCGCGCTCGGCGATGGATCGCTCTTGGCAGTGGGTTCTAATACTTATGATGTAGCCGAACTGCGCGATTGGCTGGACACGGTCGCACTATGGAGCGGCATCGGCATCACCGTGCTTGCACTTGGTGCGGGCTTCCTGATCGCCGCGATTTTCGTCCGACGCCTTGATCGGATCAATGTGGCCGCAAATGTCGTGATGACGGGGGGCCTGTCCGAACGGCTGCCGGTCATGGGCATGGGACCTGAGTTTGATCGCCTGTCCGCCAATCTCAATCGGATGCTCGAACGGATCGAGGCACTGGTGACCGGGATGCGCCAGGTCTCGACCGACATCGCGCATGACCTGCGCACGCCGCTGACGCGGCTTCGCCAACGGCTCGAAGCAACCCGGGCAAGCTCTTCGCTCGCAGCGCATCGGGAAGCGATTGATGACGCCACCCACCAGGTCGACGAAGTCCTCGGGATGTTCCGGGCGCTGCTGCGGATTGGGTCACTTGAGGCCGGGATCGGAAGCGACCGGTTTAAACGGGTCGATCTGAGCGACGTGCTGGAACGGGTGGCGTTGGCCTATCAACCCGCGATCGAGGATCAGGCGAAAGCGTTGCGGCTCTCGATCGAACCGGACCTGGCGGTCGAAGGCGATGGGGACCTGCTGGCCCAGATGTTCAACAATCTCGTCGAAAATGCGCTGGTTCATACGCCGCCGCACAGTCTGATCACCGTCGGACTGCGCTGCGAGCAGGACAGCGTTATAGCCTTCGTCAACGACAACGGCCCGGGCATTCCAGCGGTCGATCGGGCGAAGGTTCTTCAGCGTTTCTATCGGCTCGAACGCAGCCGCGCGCTGCCGGGGTCGGGACTGGGCCTGTCGCTCGCGGCGGCGATTGCTCGCCTGCACCACACCGAACTGTCAATTGCCGACAACCATCCCGGAGTCGCGGTCTCCATTCGCTTTCACCTATCATGAAGTAGACTTCAAAATACCTGGGAAAAATTAGATTTGTTCTCGCCTGGGGTCGGGCAGGGTCCGGCAGAACAACACCCGCTTTGCTGCGATTGCCAAGCGACCAGGTTCCCGTTTCACCATAACGCCGACGTTAGAGCGGCATGATATAGTAACTGACGGCGCCGCTGACGTTGGCGCGATGCGCAAATAACGTCCCGCTACTGCAGCTTCAACGCGCGGATCGAAGAGTCAGTTAGCGACATTTGGGGGCCCTTCGATTTAGCCACTTTCAATCGGCCCCCAAATCGGCCCAGCTTTGGCGAACGGCTGCAGGCAACAGCGGGTAGACCGTCCCAGTTTATGTTAGATTTCTGTGGGTTGCGCAACTGTCAGCGGTATTTGGCGAACAGGCAAGCCAATGGTGCCGGGGACGGAACCGCAAGTGGCGTCTATCTATCTGTATCTAATTTAGAAAATTACCGGGCATTTGCATTATGCCCCCAGATATGCCCCCAGCTGTGAATTCTATCCGCAATTTCCGCCGTTATTTTAATCGAGCCACGCCGGTTTAGCGCCCCTTTCCGAACACTCCCATTCGCCCCATCATGCCCATCCACACCCGATCGCACTGTTCGCTAATCAGGTCGTATTTGGCTTGGTGCCGCGCGAAGGTCCGGTGCCACATGCCCTTGGGTCGATAGAGCCACTCCTCATAGCCCTCGCGGCAACCCAGCTTGCGCTGGAGCCGGTTGAGGCGCTCAAATGGCTTGTCATGCCCTGCGGCGCGTTGCGAGGTGTAATGCAGTTTCCACGCCTTGCGCGAAGCGAAGCGGTCACCGTTGCCGGGCAGATAAAGCGTCGCGCACCGCGTGCCCGTAAACGGGCAAATCATCCACCAGCGCCTGCCGCCATAGTGCGGCTGGGTCCAGACCAGGCGGACGTCCTGCCGCACGCTTTCCTTATCCGCCCCGCTGCCTCGCGTGTAGGTTAGGATCAGGCGCTCGTCGCCCGTGTCCGCCATGCTAGCCTCATAGCTGATGTTGCCCGATGGTTCGCCGCCGCGATTCCAAGATAGGCGCGATCTTATATACGAACCCGGAACAGCGCGCCCGGTGCGCAGCATCCACGGCAGTTCCACCCGGAAGCATTGTTCCGCAACAGGCCTGCCGCCTTGCCGTCCTGAATTCCAGCCACCCATGTGCTTACTCCGCGATCAAATCGGGCACGTAAATTTGCTTTAGCGGCAACATCGTGCGGTAGCGAGGTGACATCTTTGGATAATGATCCAGGATCATCTGCACCAATTGTTCGCCGTCTAAAAGTCGCAAGCGCGGCGTGTTCCGTTCGCGGTTGCGCGCTTGCCGGGAATACGAGCCTAACGTCACGAAAAGGGCAAATTCGCCCTCTCCCAGTGTGCCGAGTAACTGGCTGACTTCCGGCTCGCCAACTTGCGCTGTTTGTCGCTTGCACTGAATTTTGATGATAGGCGGCTGGAACCCCAGTTGGTCGGTGTGCGCGATGATGTCCACGCCACCGTCGCCGCTCTTTTCAGTCACGCGCGCTGTGTAGCCAAGGCACTCCATCAAATGCGCCGTAAAATGCTCGAACTCAAATCCGGTTAGACCCGCATTGATGCGCCGAATGACGAAATCTTGCGTGTTCTCTTCGGCAAACTGCGAAGCGGTCTGCGATGCAACGTCATCGGGAACGAAGGGCTCTTCGTCGTTATCCGCCT
>JAYWBP010000134.1:0-11647 GCA_043781375.1 Novosphingobium sp. | reverse complement strand
CGCGTTGGTAGTGGCGCGGACGCATGAGGCACCGCCGGGTGAGACGACCCATTGGACGGCTTCGCTTATGGCCCGGGAAGCGGGCATCAGCGCCAGTTCGGTTCACCGGATCTGGCGTGCCCACGGCCTCCAGCCTCACCGCGTTCGGCAGTTCAAGCTGTCCAACGACCCTGAGTTTATCGACAAGCTTCGCGACGTCGTCGGCCTTTATGTCGCGCCGCCCGCCCACGCGATCGTCCTGTCGTTCGACGAGAAGAGCCAGATCCAGGCGCTCGACCGCTCACAGCCCGGCCTGCCGCTCAAGAAGGGACGGGCCGGAACCATGACGCACGACTACAAGCGTAACGGCACAACCACGCTCTTTGCGGCGCTCAACGTGCTCGACGGCACCGTGATCGGCCGCAACATGCAGCGGCACCGCCACCAGGAATTCATCCGCTTTCTCAACCTGATCGAAGCCCAGGTGCCCGCCGACAAGGCGATCCACGTCATCCTCGACAACTACGCCGCCCACAAGCATCCCAAGGTCCGCGAGTGGCTCAGCCGGCACCCGCGCTTCACCTTCCACTTTACGCCAACCTCGTGTTCCTGGCTCAATGCCGTCGAGGGTTTCTTCGCCAGGCTGACCAACCGCCGCCTTAAACGCGGCGTTTTCCACTCGCTCGTCGACCTTCAGGCAGCCATCAACCGCTTCCTTGCCGAGCACAACGAAAGCCCAAAGCCCTTCATCTGGACCGCCGATCCAGATAAAATCATCGCCGCCGTCAGGCGCGGGCACCAAGTGTTAGATTCCCACCACTAGGATTGCGCGCAGGCGATGCGCTTCATGTCGCGGTTGCGTCACTGGCCGGAGATAGCCTTGTCACGCTTGACCAAACGATGCGGAAAGCGGCCCGTGCAGTGGGCGTTTGAGCGGAAGTGGTGATGTAAGCCTTAGGCGGCTCAGGCATCGACCTTGACCTTTTCCCCAACTCGCTCTAACGGCCCGCTCTCCCACGGATGGCTCGGTGCTATCGGGGGGAACGAGCTGAACATTGGCGGTGCGTGCGGGTCTCTCGCGTTCTTCGCCAAAGTAACCCGGCGGCGTGGCCTCGGGTGGAGGGTTTCGGTTCATGGTGTGCGGCGGGCTCCCCTGGTGGGATTGCTCTTCGGTCGCGCGCTGTGGAGTTTCCTTCACCTTCGGCGGCATCGCCATGACAAGGTGAAGTCTTTAATGCCTACAATCAACCAGCTGATCCGCAAGGGTCGCGTTCCGCAGAAGGCCAAGTCCAAGGTCCCTGCGATGGAGCAGAACCCGCAGAAGCGCGGTGTTTGCACCCGGGTGTACACCACGACCCCGAAGAAGCCGAACTCGGCGCTGCGCAAGGTCGCCAAGATCCGCCTGACCAACCAGCGCGAGGTCATCTCCTACATCCCCGGCGAAGGCCACAACCTGCAGGAGCACTCGGTGGTGCTGATCCGCGGCGGCCGCGTTCGCGATCTGCCCGGCGTGCGCTATCATGTGCTGCGCGGCGTGCTCGATACCCAGGGGGTCAAGGATCGCAAGCAGTCGCGCTCCAAGTACGGTGCCAAGCGTCCGAAGTAAGTTTTCCGCCTAACGGCGGTGATCGGCTCCGGCCCACTCTTCTACCCGGCTACTCTTGCAAGGTAGCATCTGGGTGGCCGGGCGGGGGAGTGGGCCAGAGCCGCCAGGTGGTCACGGATGTGACCGCCGCACTCCGAAGGAGTTAGTATAAAATGTCACGTCGTCGTCGTCCCGAAAAGCGGGAAATCCTGCCCGATCCCAAGTTTAAGGATCAGATCCTGTCCAAGTTCATGAATAACCTCATGATGGACGGCAAGAAGTCGGTTGCTGAAAGCATCGTCTATGGCGCCATGCAGACCATGGAAACGCGCGCCAAGGCCGACCCGATCCAGCTGTTCCACGATGCCCTGAACAATGTGAAGCCGCAGATCGAAGTGCGTTCGCGCCGGGTCGGCGGGGCCACCTATCAGGTGCCTGTCGAGGTTCGTCCCGAGCGGGCCCAGGCCCTCGCGATTCGCTGGCTGATCACCGCCGCGCGCAATCGTAGCGAGACCACGATGTCGGCGCGCCTTTCGGCCGAGCTGATGGATGCGGCCAACAACCGCGGCAATGCGGTCAAGAAGCGCGAAGACACGCACCGCATGGCCGATGCCAACCGCGCATTCTCGCACTACAGGTGGTAAAGCGCCGCTGGTAATTTGCGTGCCGGCTGGCTTGGCTTGGGGCTGAGTCTTTAAACCGGTAATATTCGGTATTATATCGGGGAGTGCCAGGTTCGCCGGCACTCCCGCCATCCAAGGAAGCAGACCATGGCCCGCAGCCATCCGCTCAGCAACTATCGCAATATCGGGATCATGGCGCACATCGACGCCGGCAAGACCACGACCACCGAGCGCATCCTGTTCTACACCGGCAAGTCCTACAAGATCGGCGAAGTCCATGACGGCGCCGCGACCATGGACTGGATGGAGCAGGAGCAAGAGCGCGGGATCACGATCACTTCGGCGGCGACGACCTGCTTCTGGGGCGATTACCGGATCAACATCATCGACACCCCCGGGCACGTCGATTTCACGATTGAAGTCGAGCGTTCGCTACGCGTGCTCGATGGCGCGGTGGCTTGCTTCGACGGCGTTGCCGGGGTTGAGCCCCAGTCCGAGACCGTGTGGCGCCAAGCCGACAAGTATGGCGTGCCGCGGATGTGTTTCATCAACAAGCTCGATCGCACTGGCGCCAACTTCAAGTACTGCGTCCAGTCGATCATCGACCGTCTCGGCGCCAAGCCCGCTGTGCTGTACATTCCGATCGGCCTCGAAGCCGATCTCAAGGGCCTGGTCGATCTGGTTGAAATGCGCGCGATCATCTGGAAGGACGAAACGCTCGGCGCCGACTTCTTCTATGAAGAAATCCCCGCCGATCTGGCCGACGAAGCTGCGGAATATCGCCACAATCTGATCGAGCTGGTCATCGATCAGGACGACGACGCGATGGAAGCCTATCTCGAAGGCACCGAGCCCGATGTCGCCACGCTCAAGTCGCTGATCCGCAAGGGCACGCTGGCCCACGCTTTCGTACCGGTGGTCTGCGGCTCGGCGTTCAAGAACAAGGGCGTCCAGCCCCTGCTTGACGCGGTGGTCGACTATCTGCCGTCGCCGCTCGACATCGAGGACGTCCAGGGCGTCAAGATGGACAGCAACGAGCCGGACAGCCGCCCCGCCAGGGACGATGCGCCGTTCAGCGCGCTGGCGTTCAAGGTGATGAACGATCCGTTCGTCGGCACCCTGACCTTCATCCGCATCTACTCGGGTACGCTGTCCAAGGGCACCTACCTGAACTCGGTCAAGGACCGGAAGGAAAAAGTCGGGCGCATCCTCGAAATGCACGCCAATGACCGGAAGGACATCGACGAGGCCTTCGCGGGCGACATTGTCGCGCTGGCTGGCATGAAGGAAACCACCACTGGCGATACGCTGTGCGCCGAGCGCCAGCCGATCGTGCTTGAGCGGATGGAATTCCCCGAGCCGGTGATCGAGCTGTCGGTCGAGCCCAAGACCAAGGCCGACCAGGAAAAGATGGGCGTCGCGCTCAATCGCCTCTCGGCCGAGGATCCCTCGTTCCGCGTCTCGACCGATCATGAATCGGGCCAGACCATCATCAAGGGCATGGGCGAGCTGCACCTCGACATCATCGTCGATCGTATGCGCCGCGAGTTCAAGGTCGAGGCCAACGTTGGCGCGCCGCAGGTGGCCTATCGCGAGTACCTGGCCAAGCCGGTGGACGTGGATTACACCCACAAGAAGCAGTCGGGCGGCTCGGGCCAGTTCGGCCGCATCAAGTTCAGGGTCATCCCGGGCGAGCGGGGCACCGGCATTATTTTCAGCGACAACGTCAAGGGCGGCAATATTCCCAAGGAATATATTCCGTCAGTCGAGAAGGGCATGCGCGAGACTGCAGCTTCGGGCTCGCTCGTCGGGTTCCCGATCATCGATTTCGAGATTGAGCTGTATGACGGCGCCTACCATGACGTTGACTCATCGGCGCTGGCCTTTGAAATCGCCGGTCGCGCCGGGATGCGCGAAGCGGCACAGAAGGCCGGGATCAAGCTGCTTGAGCCGATCATGAAGGTCGAAGTTGTCAGCCCGGAAGATTACCTGGGCGACGTGATCGGCGATATGAACAGCCGTCGCGGCCAGATTCAGGGCACCGATACCCGGGGCAATGCCCAGGTCGTCACCGCGATGGTGCCGCTGGCCAACATGTTCGGATACGTCAACCAGCTGCGCTCATTCACGCAAGGCCGGGCCAACTATTCGATGTTCTTCTCCCACTATGACGAGGTCCCGGCAAATGTCGCGGCTGAGGTCAAGGAGAAGCTGGCCTGACGGCGAGCCGGCTCGGTCAAGAGACGCTTGCCTGTCCGGCGCAATCATACTAGGGGCGGCGCCTGTTTCCGCAGGCTCCCCCGTTTCCTGCAGATCCCAATTCCGTTGAACAGAAGGTTATCACAATGGCGAAGGCTAAATTCGAGCGGACCAAGCCGCATTGCAACATCGGCACCATCGGTCATGTTGATCATGGCAAGACCACGCTGACCGCGGCGATCACCAAGGTTCTGGCCGAAACCGGCGGCGCGGTCTTCACCGACTATGCCAACATCGACAAGGCCCCCGAAGAGCGTGAGCGCGGCATCACGATCTCGACCGCCCACGTCGAGTATGAGACCCCAGCGCGCCACTACGCCCACGTCGATTGCCCGGGCCACGCCGATTATGTGAAGAACATGATCACCGGCGCGGCGCAGATGGACGGCGCAATCCTGGTGGTGAACGCCGCTGACGGCCCGATGCCCCAGACCCGTGAGCACATTTTGCTCGCCCGTCAGGTCGGTGTGCCCCAGCTGGTCGTGTACATGAACAAGGTCGATCAGGTCGACGACGATGAAATCCTCGAGTTGGTCGAGCTGGAAGTGCGTGAGCTGCTTAGCTATTATGGCTTCGACGGCGACGATATTCCAATCGTCAAGGGTTCGGCCCTGGCCGCTCTGGAAGGGCGCGACGACGCTATCGGCAAGGATTCGATCAACGCCCTGATGGACGCTGTCGACAGCTATATTCCGCAGCCTCCGCGTCCGACCGACAAGCCATTCCTGATGCCTGTGGAAGACGTGTTCTCGATCTCGGGTCGCGGCACGGTCGTCACCGGGCGCGTCGAGGCCGGCATCGTCAAGGTTGGCGAGGAGGTCGAGATTGTCGGCCTCAAGGACACCCGCAAGACTGTCGTCACCGGCGTCGAAATGTTTCGCAAGCTGCTCGACCAGGGCATGGCCGGCGACAACATCGGCGCGCTGGTTCGCGGCGTTGGCCGTGAAGACGTCGAGCGTGGACAGGTTCTCTGCAAGCCCGGTTCGGTTACCCCGCACACCGAGTTCAGCGCCGAGGTCTACGTGCTGTCGAAGGACGAGGGTGGCCGTCACACGCCATTCTTCGCCAACTACCGGCCGCAGTTCTACTTCCGCACCACCGACGTGACCGGCGAAGTGATCCTTCCTGAGGGCACCGAGATGGTCATGCCGGGCGACAACGTCACGATCGGCGTCAAGCTGATCGCTCCGATCGCGATGGATCCGGGTCTGCGCTTCGCCATTCGCGAAGGTGGCCGGACTGTCGGTTCTGGGGTTGTCAGCAGCATCTCCAAGTAATATAGGCCGCGCTTCGCCGGGGACTGCCAGATTCGTTCTGGCCCCCGGCGATCGGTTTTTAGGCGTCCCGGCGGTTCCGGCGGGATTACGATTTCAGCTCTTTCTCATCGGTAGTGGACATGGAAGCTCAGAATATCCGCATTCGCCTCAAGGCCTTCGATCACCGCGTGCTTGATCAGGCCACTGGCGAGATTGCGGATACCGCACGCCGCACCGGCGCGCTGATCCGCGGCCCCATTCCTCTGCCGACCCGGATCGAGAAATTCTGCGTCAACCGCGGGCCTCACGTCGACAAGAAGTCGCGTGAGCAGTTCGAGGTGCGCACCTACAAGCGGTTGCTCGATATCGTGCAGCCCAACGCCGCTACTGTGGACGCGCTGATGAAGCTCGATCTGGCTGCCGGCGTGAACGTCGAGATCAAACTGGCGTAAAACGTCATCCCGGGCTTGTCCCGGGACCGCTGGCCTCCAGGTTGGACCCAGCGGACAACGGTTTCGGAGCAAGTCCGGGACGAAGCTACAGGGATACCTCCGGCGCTCTGCCGGGCATGCGTCCCCCGTCTGCCTTTCCTTCGGGAAAGGCCCTCAGCCCGGACGGGGCTCGCCTTACATTTGGGTTGAACACGCCTGTCGGATGATCCGGCAGGCCTCTGTAGGAGATGGATCATGCGTACCGGCGTGATCGCCAAGAAGGTGGGGATGACTCGCCTGTTCCAGGAAGACGGACGGCACGTGCCGGTTACCGTCTTGGCGCTGGAAGATTGCCAGGTGGTTTCGGTCCGCACGACCGAGCGTGACGGCTATGTGGCCGTGCAGCTCGGTGCGGGCGAAGCCAAACAGAAGAACGTGGCCAAGCCGCAACGCGAGCATTTCGCCAAGGCGCAGGTCCCGCTCAAGATGAAAGTCGCCGAGTTCCGCGTCGCTGACGACGCCGTGCTTGAAGTCGGCTCCACCATCGCCGCGTCGCACTTTGTTGCCGGCCAGCTGGTCGATGTCTCGGGTCATACCCAGGGCAAGGGCTTTCAGGGCGGGATGAAGCGTTGGGGTTTCGGCGGTATGCGCGCCACTCACGGTGTCTCGATTTCGCACCGCGCACTCGGCTCGACCGGGCAGCGTCAGGATCCGGGCCGCGTTTTCAAGAACAAGAAGATGGCCGGGCACATGGGCGACAAGCAACGCACCCAGCAGAACCTCGAAGTCGTCCGCACCGATGACGCGCGTGGCCTGATCTTCGTCAAGGGCTCGGTCCCGGGCGCCAAGAACAGCTGGATGATGATCAAGGACTCGGTCAAGGTCGCGCGCCATTCGGATGCGCCTTATCCTGCCGCGCTGATCGGCAAGAAGGGCCAACTTCCCGAGCACGAGGAAGCGCCCGCCGGAATGGTCGAAGCCGCCGCCGAGCATGAACTCGACACCGGCCCGACCACGGCCGAAGCCGAAGCCCTGCTCGCTGAGCAGCATTCGGGTGCCCAGACCGACGCCGAAATCGCTGAAGAAGTTACCGCGGCAGACGATGCCACCGGTGAGGAGGCAAAGTCGTGAAGGTCAAGGTCCTCACTCTAAGCGATATTGGCTCCGGCAAGGCGGTCAAGAATGCCGAGCTCGAGCTGTCGGATGCCGTGTTCGGCATCGAGCCGCGTGCCGATATCCTCCACCGCGTTGTCACCTGGCAGCTCGAAAATCGTCGCGGCATCGCCCGCGCCGCTCGCGAGCGTTCGGATGTTGCGCGTACCGGCAAGAAGCTGGGCAACCAGAAGGGCGGCGGTACCGCACGTCACGGCGATCGCGCTGCCCCGATCTTCATCGGCGGTGGTAAGGCCCATGGCCCGCGTCGGCGTGAATTCGACGTTTCGCTCAACAAGAAGATCCGCGCGCTAGGCCTGAAGATGGCGCTTTCGGCCAAGGCCAAGGACGGTCTGGTAATAGTCGAGAACCTTGAGTTCAAGGACGCCAAGACTAAGGCTCTGGGGCTGCAACTGGCCAAGTCGGGCTGGGGCAACAAGGTTCTGGTCATCGACGGCGATGCAGTCGACGCCGGTTTCGCCCGGGCTGCTGGCAACCTGGTAGGGATCAACGTCCTCCCTGCGGTCGGCGCCAATGTCTATGACATCCTCAAGCATGATACGCTGGTGCTGACGCGCGCCGCGGTCGAAAAACTGGAGGCGCGTTTCCATGGCTAAGTCGCCAAGCAAGAGCGCGAAGTCGAGCGGCGGGATCGATACCCGTCACTACGACGTAATCGTCGCCCCGCACATCACTGAGAAGTCAACGCTGCTCAGCGAGTTCAACGCGGTGGTATTCAAGGTCGCCGAAAGCGCGACCAAGCCTGAGATCAAGGCCGCCGTCGAAGCGCTGTGGGGCGTCAAGGTCACCAACGTGAATACGCTGACCCAGAAGGGCAAGACCAAGCGCTGGAAGGGTAAGCCCTACCGCCGGTCCGATGTGAAGAAGGCGATTGTCACTCTGGCTGCCGGCCAGTCGATCGACATCACCGAAGGCGCGCGGGGCTAATCCGATGGCATTGAAAAACTATAACCCGACCAGCCCCGCCCGGCGTGGCCTGATCCTCGTTGACAAGTCGTCGCTGTGGAAGGGCAAGCCGGTCAAGGCGCTGACCGAAGGCAAGCGCAAGAGCGGTGGCCGCAACAACAAGGGGCACGTGACGTCGCGCGGGATCGCCGGCGGTCACAAACAAAAGTACCGCTATATCGATTTCAAGCGCCGCAAGTGGGACAGCCCCGCGACGGTCGAGCGTCTGGAATATGATCCTAACCGCACTGCCTTCATCGCGCTGGTCAACTATGAGGACGGCGAACAGGCCTATATCCTCGCGCCGCAGCGTCTGGCTGTGGGCGACACCATCGTCGCCGGCGAGAAGACCGACGTGAAGCCGGGCAACGCGATGTTGCTGGCGCAGATGCCGGTTGGCACGATCATCCACAATGTGGAGATGAAGCCGGGCAAGGGCGGGCAGATCGCCCGTTCGGCCGGGACTTATGTGCAACTGGTCGGTCGCGATCGCGGCATGGTCATCGTCCGCCTGAACTCGGGCGAGCAGCGTTACCTGCGCGGCGATTGCATGGGCACGGTTGGCGCGGTTTCAAACCCCGACAATTCGAACCAGAACTTTGCCAAGGCCGGCCGCACCCGCTGGATGGGCAGACGCCCGCTGACCCGCGGCGTCGCCAAGAACCCGGTCGATCACCCGCATGGTGGTGGTGAAGGCCGGACCTCGGGCGGCCGCCATCCGGTCACGCCGTGGGGTAAGCCAACCAAGGGTGCCCGCACCCGTCATAACAAGCAGACGGACAAGATGATCATCCGTTCGCGTCACGCCAAGAAGAAGAGGTAAGGGCATATGGCTCGCTCCGTCTGGAAAGGCCCGTTCGTCGACCTTCACCTTCTCAAGAAGGCCGAAGGCGCACAGGACCAAGGTTCACGCTCCGCCCCGATCAAGACCTGGTCGCGTCGTTCGACCATTCTCCCGCAGTTCGTCGGGCTGACCTTTAACGTCTATAACGGGCGCAAGTTCATCCCGGTTTCGGTCAATGAGGACATGGTCGGTCACAAGCTGGGTGAGTTTTCGCCCACGCGCACATTCCCCGGCCACGCCGCGGACAAGAAGGGCAAGCGCTGATGGGCAAGGAAAAATCTCCGCGCCGCGTGGGCGATAACGAAGCCCTGTCGGTCGGCACCCAGATCCGTGGTTCGGCCCAGAAGCTGAACCTGGTGGCTGCTTTGATCCGCGGTCGCAAGGTCGAGGACGCGATGAACCTGCTGACTTTCTCGCGCAAGTCGATGGCGCTCGACGCCAAGAAGGTGCTCGCCTCGGCGATTGCCAATGCCGAGAACAACCATAACCTCGACGTCGATGCGCTGATCGTGGCCGAGGCCAGCGTCGGCAAGTCGATTACCATGAAGCGCTTCCATACGCGCGGTCGCGGCAAGAGCACTCGCATCCTCAAGCCGTTCAGCCGGCTGCGCATCGTGGTTCGCGAACACACCGAAGACGGGGAGGCCTGACATGGGTCACAAGACCAATCCGATCGGCCTGCGCCTGCAGATCAACCGTACCTGGGACAGCCGCTGGTACGCGGAAGGCCGCAACTATGCGACGATGCTTGAGGAAGACCTCAAGATGCGTAAGTTTGTCATGGAATCGCTGCCTCAGGCGGCGATCTCCAAGGTCGTGATCGAGCGTCCGGCCAAGAACTGCCGCGTGTCGATCTATGCCGCACGTCCCGGCGTGATCATTGGCAAGAAGGGTGCGGACATCGAAAAGCTGCGCTCGCAGCTGGCCAAGATGACCAAGAGCGACGTCAAGCTCAACATCGTCGAAATCCGCAAGCCTGAAATCGATGCCAAGCTCGTTGCCCAGGGTATCGCCGATCAGTTGATCCGCCGCGTTGCCTTCCGTCGCGCGATGAAGCGTGCGGTCCAGTCAGCCCTGCGTCTGGGAGCCGAAGGCATCCGGATCACCTGCAGCGGGCGTCTTGGCGGGGCGGAAATCGCTCGCGTTGAATGGTATCGTGAAGGCCGCGTGCCGCTCCACACGCTGCGCGCCCACATCGACTATGCCGAAGCCGAGGCGCTGACCGCCTATGGCATCATCGGCATCAAGTGCTGGATCTTCAAGGGCGAGATCCTGGGTCACGATCCGATGGCGCAAGACCGGCTGATGCTGGAGGCCCAGACCTCCGGTGTCCGTCCCGCCAACGACCGCCGCGGCTAAGCCAGAAACAGAGTAAGTATCATGCTGCAACCCAAGAAACACAAGTTCCGCAAGGCCTTCAAGGGCCGGATCAAGGGCGACGCCAAGGGCGGCACTGATCTCAACTTCGGGTCCTATGGCCTCAAGGCGATGGAACCCGAGCGGATCACTGCGCGCCAGATCGAAGCGGCTCGCCGCGCGATCACCCGCCACATCAAGCGCCAGGGGCGGTTGTGGATCCGCATCTTCCCCGATGTGCCGGTGTCAAAAAAGCCTGCTGAAGTCCGTCAGGGCAAAGGCAAGGGTGCGGTCGAATACTGGGCCGCACGGGTCAAGCCGGGCCGCATCATGTTTGAGCTCGATGGGGTCCCCGGACCGCTTGCCGCTGTCGCTTTCCAGCGCGCCGCGATGAAGCTGCCGATCAAGACCAAGGTCGTCGCCCGCCTGGGTGACACCTCGCATCTGGGAGCCGTGTAATGGCCGCCAAGAAAGCCGTTAAGTCTTCGGGCCCAAAATCGTCGGGTAAGGTTGCGGATATGCGCGCCAAGACCGACGATCAGCTGACCTCGGACATGGGCGAGCTGAAGCGTGAGGCGTTCAATCTGCGCTTCCAGGCTGCGACCAACCAGCTCGAGCGGCCCTCCCGCATCCGCGAAGTGCGTCGCGACATCGCCCGCATCAAGACTCTCCAGACCGAGCGCACCAGCTCGGCCGAAAAGAAGGCCTGAGACCATGCCCAAGCGCATCCTGGTCGGGACCATTGTTTCCGACAAGACCGACAAGACCGTCGTGGTCAAGGTCGAACGCAAGGTGAAGCATCCGCTCTACGCGAAGATCATCCGTCGTTCGAAGAAGTATCACGCGCATGACGAAGACAATGCTTTCAAGGCTGGGGAAACCGTGCGGATCGAAGAGACCGCCCCGATCTCCAAGTTGAAGACGTGGAAGGTGATCGACCGCGTCCAGGCCGGCAAGGGCGCCGCCGTCGAAGCTGACGTCTGAGCAATTAGTTGAATTTGGAACTCCCGGGCTTTTCCCGGAAAGCCGACTGAGAAGGAACCGGATCGATGATCCAGATGCAATCCAATCTCGACGTCGCGGATAACAGCGGCGCCAAGCGCGTCCAGTGCATCAAGGTGCTGGGCGGCTCGAAGCGCCGCGTTGCCGGCGTTGGCGATGTGATCGTGGTGTCGGTGAAAGAGGCCCAGCCTCGC
>JAYWBP010000133.1:0-3896 GCA_043781375.1 Novosphingobium sp. | reverse complement strand
CGGCCAGGCGCTGCGCCGAAGCCTCGCCAATCCGCCCGCCGACAAAGCGTTCCTCCCCGCGGAACAGTACGCCGCCGAGAAACGTGCCGGTGCACAGCACCACCGCTGCGGCAAGCAACGAAGTGCCGTCTGCCAATTCGATCCCGCGGACCCGCTCGCCGTCGAACCGCAGCGCCGCTGCTTCACCCTCAACCAGCGTCAGATCACCTTGCAGGGCGAGCAGCCGCTGGACCTCGGCCTTGAAGCGCTTGCGGTCGGCCTGAACCCGCGGTCCCTGCACGGCGCTGCCCTTCGAGCGGTTGAGCATGCGGTAGTGGATCGCCCCCACATCGGCGGCGCGTGCGATGATCCCGTCAAACGCGTCGACCTCGCGCACCAGATGGCCCTTGCCCAGCCCGCCAATCGCCGGGTTGCAACTCATCGCGCCGATTGCGCCAAGATCGAAGCTGACCAACGCGACACGGGCACCCATCCGCGCCGCGACAGCCGCCGCCTCAACCCCGGCATGCCCGCCGCCAATTATTATGATGTCAAACTGCTGCATCTCGCCCGCGCCTTAGCGCAGCTGTGTTTCACGTGAAACAGCGATCACGCGCATTAAGGCCTGTCGTGTTCCACGTGGAACATCATTTGCCGATGCAGAAGCGCCCAAACAACGTGTCGAGCATGTCCTCGGTGGTCGTGCGCCCGAGCAAGGCGTCGAACGACAACCGTGCAACCCGCAGCGCCTCGGCCATCAACAGCGGATCATGCTCGTGCCGTACTGCCGCCAAGGCGCGCTGGGCATGGCGAAGATGCATGTGCTGGCGTTCGTTAAGCGCGGCATCGCCAGGGCCCGGCAAAGCCGCGCGCGCGGTGCCGATCAGGTCTTCGCGCAGCGCTGCGATCCCCGCGCCAGTCATCGCCGAAATCCTGTGACGCGGCGCCTTCTTGGCCAAGGCATCGCTGCGATCGATCTGCGCGGCCACTTCCCATGCCCCCTCGGGGCCCGCTCCCTCGGGCCCGAGCCACAGCACCAAGTCGGCGCGATCGAGCGCCTCAAGCGCGCGCTCGATCCCGATCGCTTCCACCTCATCATCGACCCCGTCGTGCAATCCGGCGGTATCGGCGAACAGGAACGGCACCCCGGCATAGGCCACCGGGCGCGTCAGGACATCGCGTGTGGTGCCCGGGATCGGCGTTGCTATGGCCGCCTCGGCTTCCACCAAGACATTGAAAAGCGTGCTTTTTCCCGCATTCGGCGGACCTGCGACAACAACTCGGTAGCCTTCGCGCAATTGCTCCGCACGCGGCCGTGCCAACCACTGCGCCAGCTCGGTCTCAAGCACTGCCAGTTGCAGCGCAAAGTCCGCCGGCAGCAAAGCCACGTCGTCCTCATCGCCGAAATCGAGCACCGCCTCAAGCGCGGCCGATTGCTTAAGCAGCACATCGCGCCAGTGCCCGACCTGGCGCGAGAACGCCCCGCCCGCCATCGCCATCGCCGACTGACGCTGCAATTCGGTCTCGGCGGCGAGCAAGTCGGCCAACCCTTCCGCTTCGGCCAGATCGATCTTGCCGTTGACGAACGCGCGGCGGGTAAATTCGCCCGGAGTGGCGGAACGCAGCCCTGGCAAAACCGCCAAGGCAGCCTCAACCGCACCGATCACCGCGCGGCCGCCATGGCAATGGAGTTCGAGCGTGTCTTCGCCAGTGGCACTATGCGGACCCGGCAGCCACAGTGCCAGCGCCCGGTCGATCCCCGCCCCGGCACTGTCACGCAAGGTTGCACTGGTCGCATGGCGCGGCTCGAGCGCTTTGCCGAGCAGCGCCTGCATCGCTGCGGCAGCCTGCGGCCCGCTCACGCGCACCACGCCGATCGCGGCCGGCGGAGCGCCGCTCGACAAGGCAAAGATGGTGTCACTCATACTTTGGGGTGGCTGAGCGAGCTCAGTCGTCCTTCTTCTTGCCCGCCCCGGCGGAAAATGCCGCCCCGCTTTCCATAAACTGCTGGAACAGCTTCATCCCCATCTGGCCCATCGGGGCGATGCCTTTGGCAAAGTCCTGGATTTGCTCGACGCTGCCCGCACCCTTCATCGCCTTGGAAACCATATCGACATAGACCGAATTGGCCTTCGAGACATCGGGTAGGCCAAGGAAGGTGCGCGCCTCTTCGGGGGTGCAATCGATCTCGACATGGACTTTCATGGCACTTGGCTCCTCGCAGGGGCGCCAAGCTGGCATAGCCCCTTCACAAAGTCCACGCCGCGCTTAGGGTGAAGCCAAATCGCTTCCGGAGACCACGCCATGACCGAGACCGTGCAGATCGCTTCATTCAAGGACGACGGAGTGATCCCGACATACGTCGCGCGGCCAGATGGCGCGCCCGTTGCGGGAATTATCGTCATCCCGGAAATCTTCGGGGTCAATGCCGGGATCCGCCAGAAGTGCGACAAGTGGGCTGCGGCCGGATACCTCGCGGTCGCGCCGGATATCTTTTGGCGCTTCGCCCCGGGGGTCGAACTCGATCCCGATGTGCCTGAGCAGCTGCAGGAGGCGTTCGGCTACTTCCAGCAGTACGATCCGGCGCTTGGGGTTTACGATATCGAGGCGGCGATCCGCTGGCTGCGCAGTCAGGGCGCGGCCAAGGTGGGCTGCGCGGGGTACTGCCTGGGCGGGCGGCTTGCTTACATGGCGGCGGCGCGCACCGACGTCGATGCCTCGGTCGGCTATTACGGGGTGATGATCGACCAGATGCTCGACGAGGCCCACCATATCGCCAAGCCGCTGATGCTCCACATCCCGGTCGCCGATCACTTCGTCACCGCAGACGCGCAGGCCGCGATCCATGCCGCGCTCGACGATCACCCGCGCGTTACACTGCACGATTACCCGGGGCTCGATCATGGATTCGCCTCAGAGACGGGCGATCGGCGCGACGCGGCCGGGGCCGAACTGGCTGATAACCGTACGGTAGCGTTCCTCAAGGAGCACCTGGCATGAAGGGCGGCGAATACGGCCTCGCCAAGTGGCACGAGTACATGGAAAGCCACGGCGACCTGACCCTGCTCGGCGCGATGATTGATGAGGATGCCGTGTTTCATTCGCCGGTGGTGCACACCCCGCAAGTGGGCAAGACCAAGGTCATGGCCTACCTCGGCGCGGCTTCGCAGGTGCTCGGCGGCGAAGGCTTTGTCTACGTCCGCGAACTGGTCGACGGCAACCACGTGTTGCTCGAATTCACCAACCAGCTGGACGGGATCCACGTCAACGGGATCGACCTGATCGAATTCGACGACGCCGGGAAAATCAAGGATTTCAAAGTGATGGTCCGGCCGATGAAGGCCATGAACAAGCTGTGGGAACTGATGGCGGCGCAGCTTCAGGCCGATCAGTCTTCGGTGGCCACAAGGTAATAGTCCCCTCGTCCCTGCGGGTTGACCGGAGTGGAGAGAGCACTGAGCGGAGCCAGCATCGCCGCAAACAGGGGAAAGTCTCCGGTCAACCAGCCGAAACCCCCAATAATCCCGTACATCGCGGCCCAAAAGCCGGCGACCCGGAAGATCGCCCGGCGTAAGCCATACGAAAACTCCCACTCATTCTCGCCGACCACTTCTACAATCAGTGCGCTGGCCGCTGCATGCTGCGATTCAGGCACCCACAGCCGGTGGCCACCCAGCGTCAGCGAATTAACCGCCACAGATGTGTGAGCAGCAGCACCGATACAGACGAGAATTCCGCCAGCCTCAAGCATCGAGGCAACCACTAGCGCCTCAACCCGCGAAACCAGCGCGGCCACGATCACCATGGCGTCGTCGTCTTGCCCCGGCTGCATCGAATTTCCCCCTCAGCTGAAAGGATTATCAAGTAATTTCTGCATGAAAGCCAGCCGCTCCGTCACAGGCCCGAACGGCAAATCT